>CAZSEL010000005.1:0-140662 GCA_964605905.1 uncultured Chloracidobacterium sp.
TCATCACTAATAAAAGAAGGCCTTATAGACGAGTATCATCTTTTTATAAATCCGGTAGCAATCGGAAACGGCATGACTATTTTTAAATCACTTGACAGAACACAGAAATTTTCAGCCTTAGAATCAAAATTCTATTCTTGCGGCATAACTGTTTTGAGTTACAAACCAGAAAATTATTGACCATGCAAACAACAAAAGTGAGGACAAATCAATGGGGGAGCTTTATGCGTAAAATAATCGTTTCTATACACAGTACATTTAACGGCGTGGTGACTGGGCCAGCCGACGACAAAACCAACTTTATGACTTGGATTGCGGAAGGCGGCATTGAAGATACCAGTGAAGATTTTTCGAAAAACTTCGACACCGTTGACACTATTATGCTTGGCCGTAATACATATGAAGACTTGGTCAGGAAATGGCCTAACGTAAAAGACTGGCCAGACGTAACCAAGACTGCTCTACGCCTGGGAGACATAATTAACTCACTGCCAAAGGTCATTATCTCCGGCAGGGGCAAAGTCGAAGATCCAAAATGGGGTGACTTTGAAGCGCCTAGATTGCTAACGGGCAGCGATATTGAAGACCAGATCAGGGCACTGAAAGAGCAGGACGGCGGAGACATCATTACGTTTGGCAGCCCTACTCTCGTGCAGTCTCTTACAAATGCTAACTTGATTGACGAGTACCGCATACTCGTCCACCCAGTTATAGTCGGTGACGACGGGCGCAAACGCTTGTTTGAAAACATCATTGGCCAGAAAGACCTTAAGCTGCTAAGCACTCAAAAGTTTGAGCATGGTGCAGTGCTAATGTGCTACGAGATCGTTAAGTCCTAGTTGGGCGGCTTCGCTTGAAATGAGAAGTTTGTAAAAGGAGACAGATCATGTTAAGTAACACAAAAAGCATTCTTTCCAAATCCAGCATCTTCTTAATTCTGGCTATATTCGCCTGTCAGGGCACCGCCGCTCAGTCGACGAAGGCGAAGGGCGATCCTGTGGTTTTGCTCCACGGTTCGTTCATGACTATTACAAACAACTGGACCGGGTGGATCGGCGAACTTTCCAAAACGCGGAAAGTGATTGCCATCGAAATGCAGGGCCACGGGCGCACGGCCGACATCAAACGCGATTTCAGCTATGAAGACCTCGCTGACGATGTGGCGGCGCTGCTCGATCACCTCAAGATCCCAAGCGCCGACCTCATCGGTTACAGCATGGGGGGCGGCGTCGCGATGCAGTGTGCGATCCGCCATCCAAAAAAAGTGCGTAAGGTTGTCAGCATCTCGGCCGTGTTCCGCCACGATGGCATGGTCAAGGAAGCACTCGACGCGTTCCCGAAACTCACGTCGGAAGCATTCAAAGGCTCGCCCATCGAAACCGAATACAAGAAACTGAGCCCTACGCCAAACGAATTCCCGAATTTCGTCAAGCGCGTTGTCGCGATCGAATTGAAACCGTACGACTTCGGCTCCGACAAGCTCAAGGCCACCAAAGCTCCGATGTTTTTCATCCACGGCGATGCCGACGGCATACGGCTCGATCACATCTCGGAAATGTTCCGCCTGAAAGGCGACGAGATTATGGGCGACCTGCGGCCGCGCTCGGCATCGAGATTGGCCGTGTTGCCCAACACAACACACGTCACGCTGATGGAGCGCATGTCCATTATCGTCCCGATGGTGAACGATTTTCTCGATGCCAAGCCACAAAAGCAATAGATGATTTACATCGCGTAGAGATGAACTGAGTGTAGCCGTGGGTTTCAACCCACGGGCCGCGTGATAATATAAATTCCGTCGCGTAGCGACGAATAAGTAGTTAGGCTGCAACATCAGTGAGATTTCTATGAATGCATCAGTCCCCGTAGGCACAGAGATTGCCCGGCCTTTCCTGCCGGCAAAAGACTTCGACTTGTCCAAGCGATTTTATGAAGCACTGGGATTCACAATGGTGCTGGATAGCGACGAGGTGGCGATCTTCCGAATTGGAACAAGCGGCTTCATCCTCCAAAAATATTTCCAGAAGGAATGGGCAGAAAATTTCATGATGCAACTCATGGTGGATGATCTCGATTCTTGGTGGACGCATGTTTTGTCACTCGATTTGCCCGCAAGATTCGGAGTGCCTGAACCAAAACCACCGGCGGTCCAGCCCTGGGGCCTGCGGATCGCCTACGTAATCGACCCATCCGGTGTGCTTTGGCACGTTGCGCAACGCCGACCGGATACCTCGCACGACGCATAGAGGCCGGATATGAGCGATCCCGAATTACCATATTCACATTCCGACATTGACGGACGAATGTTCTACCATGGCACCAAGGCGGAGCTGAAGATCGGGGACATGCTTCAAGGCGGGTATTCGTCTAACTACACGGAGCGGAGATCGCCATGGATCTACTTCAGCGAGACCGTGTTCGCTGCTACCTGGGGAGCGGAACTGGCAAAGGGCGAAGGCCCGGGCCGGATCTACGTGGTGGAACCGACGGGGCCGTTCATGGACGACCCCAACGTGACCGACAAAAAGTTTCCGGGCAATCCCACGAAGTCCTACCGCTCCAAAGACCCGCTGCGCGTCGTCAGCGAACACCTTGATTGGCAAGGACACTCCCCGGAGAAGATCCAGGCAATGAAGGACGCTATCGCGGGCCTCGAGCCCATCGACGACTGAGCTGCAAATGATCTTGGTTTCGCGTCTAAAGGAGATCGACCAATTGACCTTAAAAGCAACATTCAAGCTTCTGTTACTTGCGCTTTCTGTCGGTGGCACTCGAGATTAGGCTCTGTCGCCAACGGCGACAAACATTAAAGCCTAGGGTGCAGCGAAGCGGAACCCTAGGTCGTGAACCAACAACATTCGCTCCCTGAAAGGGAGCAACAATGCCTCGCGATTGTTCGTCCCCTACAGGGATTGCAAATATTTTGCCCGATGCTCCTAGGGTTCCATTCGCTTCGCTCACTGCACCCTAGGCTTTACTATTCGTCCCCTTTGGGGACAAAGAAAAGGCGGCCGTTTCGGGCCGCCTTCTGATTAATAAGATAACGGCTAAAGCCGTCACTCTTACGCCACGTCGAACCGGTCGAGGTTCATTACCTTGTTCCATGCTGCGACGAAGTCTTGGACAAATTTTCCCTTAGAATCCGAACACGCATAGACCTCGGCGATTGCACGAAGCTCTGAGTTTGAGCCGAAGACGAGATCGACGCGCGATGCTGTCCATTTGGGTTCGCCGGTCTTGCGGTCGGTGCCCGCGAACGCATCACCTGACGCTTCCCATTTGGTGCTCATGTCGAGCAGGTTGACGAAGAAATCGTTTGTCAGCGTACCGGGCTGGTCGGTGAAAACGCCGTGCTTTGCACCGTCATAGTTTGTGCCGAGGACACGAAGGCCGCCGACGAGTGCGGTCATCTCGGGTGCGGTCAGAGTCAATTGCTGCGCCTTATCGACGAGCATTTCCTCAGCCGGTGTTCTGTGATGGCCTTTTTTGTAGTTGCGGAATCCGTCGGCCTGCGGTTCGAGGTAACGGAACGAATCGACCTCGGTTTGCTCCTGCGATGCATCAGCACGGCCGGGCGTGAACGGAACCGAAATGTCGTGACCGGCATCTTTCGCTGCCTTTTCGACGGCAGCACATCCGCCGAGAACGATCAGGTCGGCGAGCGAAACCGGCTTGCCGAAATCTTTCTGAATGCCCTCAAGCGTGCCAAGAACAGTGCCGAGTTGGAACGGGTTGTTTACTTCCCAATTCCTCTGCGGCTCCAGACGAATGCGGGCGCCGTTCGCGCCGCCGCGTTTGTCGCCGCCGCGAAATGTCGATGCGGACGCCCACGCTGTTGATACGAGTTGCGATACGGAAAGTCGCGAATCGAGTATCTTCGCCTTGAGAGCGGCGACGTCGCTATCGCTAATCGATACGCCTTCCGGTATCGGGTCCTGCCAGATCAATACTTCGTCGGGCACTTCCGGGCCGAGATAACGGCCACGCGGGCCCATATCACGATGCGTCAACTTGTACCACGCCCGGGCGAACGCATCCGCGAACTCGTCGGGATTTTCGAGAAAGCGTCTCGAGATCTTTTCGTATGCCGGATCAAGGCGCAGCGACAAGTCTGTGGTCAGCATGGTCGGCAGACGTTTCTTCGACGGATCGAATGCATCCGGTATGGTCGCTTCTGCCCCTTTGGCAACCCATTGATTGGCCCCGGCAGGACTTTTTGAGAGTTCATATTCAAAGCCGAACAGGTTCTCGAAAAAGTTGTTGCTCCACTTGGTCGGCGTCTTAGTCCAGGTCACATCGAGGCCGCTCGTGATCGTGTCGCCGCCCTTGCCCGTGCCGAAGCTGTTGTGCCAACCGAAGCCCTGCGCCGCGATGCCGGCCGCTTCCGGGTCGTCACCCACGTGCGACGATTCGGCTGCACCGTGCGTCTTGCCGAAGCTATGCCCGCCCGCGATCAAGGCCACGGTTTCCTCGTCATTCATCGCCATGCGGCCAAATGTGTCGCGGATGTCGTGTGCCGCGAGAACCGGATCGGGATTTCCGTCCGGGCCCTCGGGATTGACGTAGATCAAGCCCATCTGCACCGCGCCGAGCGGATTCTCAAGCTTGCGGCTGTGTATGTCGCCATCGGCATCGTCGTCCGACACGAGTACGCCACCACCTTCGACGCCTTCGGAGCCGTGCTTGTAGCGAACGTCACCGGCCAGCCAAGTCGTTTCGGCGCCCCAGTAAACATCCTGATCCGCTTCCCACACATCCTCGCGTCCGCCGCCGAAGCCAAATGTTTTGAAGTCCATCGTCTCGAGCGCAACATTGCCCGCGAGGATCATCAGATCGGCCCACGAGATCTTCCGCCCGTATTTCTGCTTGATCGGCCACAACAGCCGTCGCGCTTTATCGAGACTAACATTGTCCGGCCAGCTATTAAGCGGTGCAAAACGCTGCTGCCCGCGACCACCGCCGCCGCGGCCATCGCCGATGCGATACGTGCCGGCACTGTGCCAGGCCATCCGGATAAAAAGTCCGCCGTAATGGCCGAAATCAGCCGGCCACCAATCCTGCGAGTCGGTCATCAGGTCCGCAAGGTCCTTCTTTAGAGCCGCATAATCGAGCGTTAGAAACTCTTTCGCGTAATCGAAATCCTCACCCATCGGATCGGACTTCTCAGTGTGCTGACGAAGGATGTTCAGATTCAACATCTTCGGCCACCAATCACGATTCGATCGGCTGCTTTCGGTCGTAAACTTTATCGCTCCGCTCGTAAACGGGCATTTGCTTGCACCGTTCTCGTTAATTCCGTTTTCTCCCATAGTTGCTCACTTCCCCTTAATTTTATTTGTAAAATCGGTCTAAGTTAGTTCGCTGCAATCAGGACATAATCCTCGCAAAGTTAGTTCAATAGACTCGGCCTCGAATCTCGATAGCTTGGCCGCTTGCTTTAGTAATCCGCCGGGAATATCAAGATCAAGATCGACAAGCTTTCCGCACTTTCGGCAAATCGCGTGGTCGTGCCGCGTTAGATTTCGATCATAACGGGTCGCGTCGTTCCCAAAGCTCACCTCGCCGATCAGCCCTTCTTGTTTCAGATAGCGCAGTGAATTGTAAACGGTCGCAAATGATATTCCGGGAAGAAGATGCCGTGCGTCCTCAAACACCTCATTCGCCGTCAGATGCTCGTCCGCCTCCCGGATTACCCGAAGAACGGCCTGACGCTGCTTAGTCAATCCTAAACTTTGAATATCATTCATTGGCGTGCCTTGCTGCTCGATTGTGATTAGAATAATTCCAATTCTAAAATGTGTCAAGAGAAATTTGACCACGGTTAAAATAAGCTGCACGATTGGTCAGAGTTCCCTGATTATGTTAAAACCACGCAACGTCACATTCGCCCTCCTTTTTCTATCTATTACTCTTGTTTCGGGTTTCTTAGCTCAAGATGCCGAGCGGCAGCAGGTCAGCACAACGACGCGGCCGGTATGGAAACAGGAAAAGCGGACGATCGGATTCGAGGCGGACGGCGTATATTTTTCAAACGAGTTTGACGGAGCCAGGCTGAATTTCATCGAGAAGGATGCGGAAGGACGTTACATTATCTCGATCCTGCCGGAAAATGAGCCGATCAACATGAGCCCGTGGTATGCGTTTAAGGTCTGGTCGAAAAAGAAGAAAGAGATAAATGTCCGGCTGGTTTATCCCGAATTTGCCGTTCATCGTTACGATCCCAAGATCAGCAGTGACGGAAAAACATGGACGCCGCTTGAGCGCGAGCGGATCACCGACATCGAAAAAGGCACTGCCGCCTCTGGCCCGCGCTCTCGGCCGAAAAGCGTGACCCTGCGGCTCGAAGTTTCAAAGAAGCCGCTCTGGATAAGCGCACAGGAATTGCAAACCTCAAAACACGTCTTTGACTGGATTGGCCGCACCGCAAAAAAAGGCAAGTTCCAAACCGAAGAGATCGGAAAAAGCAAAGAAGGCCGGCCACTCAGGATGCTCAAGATCGGCAACCTTGCATCAAAAAATATGCTGCTCGTAATTTCGCGTCAGCATCCGCCCGAGGTCACGGGTTATTTTGCGATGAAGGCATTTGTCGAAACGATTGCGGACAAGTCGGAATTATCGAGAGCATTTAGAAGGGATTGGGGCATATATATCGTTCCGCTGATGAACCCGGACGGCGTTGATGCAGGCGGCTGGCGGCACAACGACGGCGGCATCGACCTCAATCGCGACTGGTCTGATTTCAACCAGCCCGAAACACAGGCTGTTCGCGATTTCCTGAAACGCAAATCGGCCAAGACGGGCGGCACGTTCTATTTCGGCATCGATTTTCACTCGACCTGGAACGACATTTATTATCCGTTCAGCAATATTTACGAAGGAAATATGCCCGGCTTGGTCGATGACTGGATCACAAATATTCAAACCGCGATCCCAGATTACAAACCGAACATTCAGGCAAACGCACGCCTGCTGCCGACACGCGTTTCGCGTAACCATTTTTTCGACGCACACGGAATGGAAGCCATCGTTTTCGAGATCGGCGATAACACGCCGCGCGATTTCATTCGCAAAAAAGGCGAGGTCGGCGCGATCGAATTGATGAAACTGCTCACCGCTCGCAGGAAATAGATCAATGGCCGACGACGCCCGAAAATCTCTGATTCGCATTCTCCAAAACGCCTATTCCGGCGAGGTTGCCGCGGCCTATGCCTATCGCGGGCATTGGAAATCGCTGAAGGAATCGACGGAAAAGGAACGCATCAGACAGATCGAAGAGGAAGAGTGGGACCATCGTCGGCGTGTCGGCGAATGGCTTGAAAAGCTCGGAGCGGCGCCACGAAAAGCTCGCGAGAAAGTCCTTTCGACCATCGGCCGCTCGCTCGGGTTGACGTGCTATGTCTCAGGCTGGTTCATGCCGATGTATTTCGCCGGACGGCTCGAAAGCCAAAACTCCGCCGAGTACGAAGAGGCCGCCGCATTCGCAGAACAACTCGAAATGCACGATTGCGTGCGTGACTTGCTCGACATGGCCCGCGTCGAACTCGAACACGAAGAATTCTTTCGCGTGGTCGTCACCGGCCACCGCCTGCTCCCAGTCATGAAGAAAGTCTTTCGTTGGTCTTAGTTTTTTCTCTTGTTTCTTATTTCGTGTATTCCGTGGATAAAATTTTTCTATCCACGAAACGCACGAAACAAATCAAAAAAGCCTAGAACATTCTTAAACGCAGATCGAACGGGTTACACGAAAAAACACCGGATCAAAAACATAAATTCTCAGATCCGCGAAAATCCGCCTGATCCGCTTTATCCGCGTTCCATTCTTGCAGCGCGAAACCACTCAACAAACCTCGGAATTCCATCCTCGATCTTGGTTGTCGGCGAATAGTTTAGCAATTTGCGAGCTTTCGAGATGTCGGCAAACGTCACCGGAACGTCACCGGGCTGCATTGGTTGGTGGGCGATGATGGCTTTTTTGTCGAGGCTCGTCTCGATCAATTCAATCAGGCGTTTTAGTTCCGTCGTTTCGGATTCGCCAAGGTTAAACACCTCGTACATCGCTCCGTCGTAGTCCATTGAGGCACGCACGCCCTGAATGATGTCGTCGATATACGTGTAATCGCGCCGCGTCGTGCCGTCGCCAAACATTTGTATCGGCTTGCCGTCCGAGATCAATTTACTGAACTTATGTATAGCCAGATCAGGTCGCTGACGAGCGCCGTAAACCGTAAAAAAGCGGAGACAAACCGTGCGAATATTATAGAGATGCGAGTAAGTGTGACAGAGCAATTCGCCCGCGGCTTTGGTCGCCGCGTATGGCGAGATCGGATTGCGGATCGGATCTTCCTCGGCAAAAGGCACTTTAGCGTTCGCCCCATATACTGAACTCGACGAACCGAATACAAACTGGTTCACGCCAAACTCTCTCGCAAGCTGCAGCAGGTTCAACGTGCCGTTGATGTTCGTTTCGGCGTAAAGCTCAGGTTCCGCGAGCGACGGACGAACACCCGCACGAGCCGCAAGATGGACGATAGTGTCGAATGCAGTTCCCGCGAAAACGCCCCGCATCGCCGAAGCATCACGGATGTCACCTTCGACGAAATTGACGCTAGCTTCACCGGCTATCCGAGCAAGATTTGCACGCTTAACATCAGGCGAATAAAAATTGTTCAGATCGTCAACAATCGTGATCCGCCAACCGCCTTCTGCAAGCAGTCGATCCACTAAATGCGAGCCAATAAATCCGGCCCCGCCGGTAATGAGTACGTTTTGTGTCACTTGATCTGGTGTTGTTAATAATCTACTTCAGTCGGATAAAACCTTTCCTGCGGCTTCGCCACCGCTTTACACTAATAGTTACCGCTTGAATGAGGCGGGCGGCAGAGCCGCAATAGATCGGCAAAGCCCAAGAAAATACTTCCCTTGATATTGTATAAGAAATCGCCATAAATCAGTTCAAATAACGCCGCTTGGCTTGATACTTATGCACCAGTTCTTCGAGAAAGCCTTCGTATGTAAAATTCGCAGCGTCGTAGTCGGGCTTTAGGCGGTACATTATCGGCAGAGCGACGCGCCAGGCCATCCATTGGCGTTGGCGTTCGGTAAGGTCCCAGCGTCGGCGCAGAAGGCTTTCGACGACCTCAATATCGCTGTCAGACAGCTTTGAAACGTCCGCTGAAAAACTTACCTGTTGCTGCACACGCCGAAGTGCCGCATCGGCAACCGGATTAGAAAATGTTTCGGCAAAGGTCGGCGCCTCGTCCGTGCGCTCACGGATGACGACAGTTCCCGCAAACAGATCACCAACGCGCTGGTCGCGACGGTTGAGAAATATCGAGATCAACCCTATCGAATAGATCGGAATCACAAAACCCGGGATCGCATCGAAAATGCGAAGCAGGTTTCGTGCTATCGCTTCCCAGATCGTGATAGGTCGGCCGTCCTCGCGGATCACGCGCAGTTTCATCAGCCGTTTACCCGGCGTCTGCCCGCTCCACAGCCATTCAAAAAAGATAAAATAACCGGCGAACAATAAAAACAGTCCGACGATCATCAGCGCAATTGTCCAATTGGACATCGAATCGAAAACGCCCGCACTCATCGGGTCGTCATCCAAAATGCTAATTCCCGAAGCGATCAGAAAAACAACCAGAACAATAATTATCGAAACGTATTGGATCGCATGGTCTATCGCCACCGCCAGAAAACGGTTCCCGATCGACGCAAGCGGAAACGCCAAAGACACGCGCTCCGGCGTCTCGATTATCAGCGTTTCCTCAGTCTCGATTATCTGCACAGCCATCCGCCGACAATTATCCGTCAACCACCCCGCTCTTGCAATTTGGTCATAAAAACTAAAACATCTGCGTTGCCGCCGTAGACGATCTGCGATTTGTAAGATGGCCGCTGATACGCGGTGGAGGAAACAGCTAGATCGGCAACGCTCTCATTTAGGTAGCACCGACAAGTTCTACTCGAAACGGTTGATATTCCCGTCTGCCACCAATACTGGGAGAATTAAGACTGGTAATCGCGTCAATAACAAAGACTCGATCCACAGACTTAACATAGTTAAGACTGTGGACATCCCTAACTGAATAGTTTGTGTTTGTAAATTTTTCAGGATCAGGCGTTGAGAAAAGACCTGCTTCCCTCATTCTAGTAGCTAATCCTTGAGGGTCATTTTCCCCAATGTCACCAATAACCAATAATAAAAGGTTGACGAAGCACGAATCGGAAGTTACCGCCCGAGTCGCGTGTGAAGCCCTCTAATTGGTAGGCTGTCTCAGGAAAGAGATAGTTAAAGAGAGATATTCTATCGTCAAGGGACTCAAGAGGTGTGGAATCGGCAAAACGAGCGGCTTTAATCACGTAAGGCTCGTCCAATTGCTTGTAAACGTAGGCTTCAAAGCCTTCTGCGACTAATGGAAACTTATCATTGAGGTCATCCTGAAAATCGAACCAGATCCCCTCATGTTTTGCGTAGGCCTCTAGCGCTTCTTCGGATCGCTGTAACGCACTATCTTCTCCGAGCCCTTCGCTATCTGCTCCCTCACTTGCTCCAGCGATAAGGGATGCTTCAACATTTCGTTGACCGCCAAGAATGCGTCCTCGTTCTTCGCATTCATTAAGCCGGACGATACGGCTCGTGCCAGATACGATCCCGTCGGCAATTTCTTTGACGCGCCCATAATCTATCCCTCCATCTGGAGTATACAGAGACTTCAAAGAAAATGGAATAGCGGAATCCATAGCCCCTCTCAATATCGGCTCCAAGCACCCTAGTCAACTGATCTTTATCAATTAGTCCGTTAGAAACTGCCTCCATATAGATAAACGGAATCAATAATGTGTCACGAAAACGAAATCTATGGTCCAATTCGTCATCGAATCGAAACCCCAAAGACTCGTCGGATCCTCATCAAATAACTAACGACGCGATCAAAAAAACCACCGCCACGACAAAACATACTGGATCGCATGATCTATCGCCACCGCCAAAAAACGGTTCCCGATCGACGCAAGCGGAAACGCCAAAGACACACGCTCCGGCGTCTCGATTATCAGCGTTTCCTCAGTCTCGATTATCTGCACAGCCATCCGCCGACAATTATCCGTCAACCACCCCGCTCTTGCAATTTGTTCGATTGCTTCATCACCGAGCCGCCTCATCTCTGCGGGGCTACGTTGCTATTCTTCTCGCCGAGCGGCGACACAGGTTGTTAATCGGCTCCGTAGGAGCCAAATGTTTGTAGAAACGAAAAAAAAAAGAACCAAGCTCCGTTAGGAGCGACATAGAACAAGGTGGATCAATAACGTGCCGCTCCTACGGAGCTAACGGAAAATCGGACAAGGCCCCGACACAGCTTGTTAATCGGCTCCGTAGGAGCCAAATGTTTGTAGAACCAATACCCAGAAAAGAGCCAAGCCCCGTTAGGGGCGACATAGAACAAGGTGGATAAATAATGTGCCGCTCCTATGGAGCTTATATGATTATTTAACTGGTTCCTACAAACATGCTGCTCCTACGGAGCTAAAACCAAAAGCCGCTTACGCAAATCTCCTTAAGAGCGGCATTTATGCGATCCAGTTGAACAAATATCGTTCGTCGTAATCGACATTAAAACGATCTAAAAGATCAATATATTCGCCTTTGAACGATTTATTCGCATGATGTTTTTCCTGGTTCAAAACATATTTTGCGACCGTATCGATTTGCGAACGGGAATATGAAAACGCACCGAAACCCTCTTGCCAATAGAATTGCCGCGGACAAATCCTTTTTCGTTAATGAATTTGCTCGAATTGGCTTTGATATCACGGACCAGATCTGAAAGGGCGATCTTTGGGCTTAACCCGATTAAAATGTGAATGTGATCCTCAACTCCGCCGATCGCTATCAATTTAATTCCTTGATTTTTTAGTATGCCGGCGATGTATTTGAATAATTCTTCTTTCCATTCAGGTTTTATCGAACATGCACGTTCTTGAACGGCGAAGACAACATGAATATAAATTTGTGTATATGTATTTGCCATTTCGTTCCGCTCCTATGGAGCTACATCAATTATTATGCAATTCGTTTCTACAAACATTTCGCCTCTCTGAGGCTTTTTTCGGTTTTTAGTTCCGTTTGGAACGAAATGTTTGTAGAACGCAAAGCCATCCAGGATCGTTTAGCTCCGTAGGAGCGGCATGACCGTCGTGTCGCTCCTACGGAGCTTACAATTTACATTAGGCAGCTCGATCCTACAAACATTTCGCCTCTACGAGGCGGCTTTTCGGTTTAAAGCTCCGGTAGGAGAGTAATGTTTGTTGGGTTCCGGGCGACGCTACCGGCCATCATAATACAACTTTCGGCCTGCGTGATCTAAATTCCTCGTGTTGCAGCCATAATACATCTTGCATTATATGATACATTAGTATATTCTTATAGAGCAAGTGTTGTGTTATGACAGACGACCTACAAATAGAAGACGACGATCTCGACGATGAAGAGATGGATGACGAATGGGAAGATGGGGAATCGCAGGAACGGTATCCGTGGCTTTACGGCGAGGAGCGGGATGATGATGAGCGAGAGTCGCGGCCGCTGAGTGCCAGCATCTGCCGGATCTGGCGTTCATGCGGTACGACAATCTGTTCATGGCGCGGACGGCCAATGCTTATCTGAAAACGCCGTTAAAGCGGC
Organism: uncultured Chloracidobacterium sp.; assembly: GCA_964605905.1. GTDB lineage: Bacteria > Acidobacteriota > Blastocatellia > Pyrinomonadales > Pyrinomonadaceae > OLB17. The sequence goes on from CAZSEL010000005.1 coordinate 12,689, forward strand.
CCGTGAGACGCCAGCTTTTTGGTGACCTGTGGCTTGAGGGCGAGCTGATGCTGCTTTTCGCCGACACAGGTTTAGGTAAAGCGCTCTTGCCGTTCAGATAGCGGATGCCATTGCCGGCGGCATGCCCTTTGAGCCTTTTGGAGTGACTACCGACCCGCAGCGCGTGCTCTATTTGGATTTCGAGCTGACCGACGAGCAGTTCGCCGCCCGCTACACCGACCCCGACGAGGGTGCGTACTATGCCGATACGGATCTGCTGTTTTCGCAAAATCTCATTCGCAGCCCACCGCGCGAAAACCCGTTCGTTCCCGAGGAGTTTGAGGATCACCACAGCTTTCTGATCCACTCGGTCGCCGACACTATCGAGTTTTCAAACGCCCGCGTGGTGATCGTCGATAACATCACCTGGCTGTCGGCAAGCACCGAGCATTCGGCGGCCGCACAACGCCTGATGCGAACGCTCGTCGATCTTAAGAACAGGCTCGGCCTGTCGATACTGGTGATCGCTCACACGCCGAAAATGCGTCGCGGTATGCCGATAGAACTGAACCACCTGCATGGCTCAAAGATGCTCGCAAACTTTGCCGACAATATTATTGGAATGGGAAGAAGCAGCAACTCGAATGATCTCCGCTATCTAAAGCCGCTCAAACAGCGAAATGCCGCCGCCAGGTTTGACGAAAAGTGCGTCCCCGTTTTTCGGCTCGCAAGAGACGGACGCATGCTCGGTTTTACCTTCGTAGATAACGAACCCGAAAGCCGCCACCTCGAAGGCTACCTGCGCGGTGCCGCTCTGACCGAGGCGATCCGTCAGGATCGAATGACGAGGGCCGTCGAACTGTCAAACGCCGGTGACTCCTTTCGCGAGATAGCAGAAAAGCTCGGCGTGGGCATCGCAACTGTTGCACGATACCTGCATGACCAACCGGTCGTTAGCACGCCGACATCAGAAATATCGAAAAACGCCGATGTTTGTTCCGCAGTGTTCCGCTCGCGCGATTCACCAACGGAACAAAAATCGCAGTTTTTCAATGAAAAGGAGGTTTCCGTTGAACCTTAGCGAAAATAATTATTCACTATTCGTTATTCGCTTATCGAACTTTTGCCTTGTCATTTTGAAACAGGGTTCTCTATACTTGTTTTTACGGCAACGCGCCGTGTCGAGGGAAACTATAAGTGCAGCCAAAAATACATCGCGGGCGAGTTAACGCAGAAGGCAGGCGTTTTGCTATCGTCGTTAGCCGCTGGAACGATTTTCTGACCAGCAAGCTGACCGACGGCGCACTTGATGCGCTCGAAAGCCACGGAGCGTTGGAATCTAACGTCGAGATATTTAAAGTTCCGGGTGCGTTTGAACTTCCGCTTGCCGCACAGAAATTAGCAGAAAGCGGAAACTTCGATGCGGTCATTGCGATCGGCGTTGTGATTCGCGGCGAAACTCCGCATTTTGATTACGTCGCCGGCGAGGCGGCAAAAGGTATTTCCCAGGTTGGTCTGAAAACCGGCGTTCCGGTCGTGTTTGGCGTCATAACCGCAAACACGCTCGAACAGGCGATCAACCGCTCCGGCGTCAAGGCCGGAAACAAAGGGTACGAGGCCGCCGTATCAGCGATAGAGATCGTCGATCTTTACGCACAAATTGAAAGCGGGTCGAAAGTTAAAGAAATAGCAGTTCCTCATGTCGTTTGAAAAAGAAAAGGGTTCCGGCACGCGCCGAAAAGCACGCGAAAGCGCGCTCCAGATGATGTTTGCCGCCGACGTCGCCAAGACCGAAAAGCCCGAGCTCACCGTCGAGTATTGGGACCAGCTCGGCGATGAGGCGTTTGACGACAAGACCCGCGAATTTGCCAACGACCTCGTAAACGGCACGCTTACAAATCTTTCCGTCATCGACGACCGCATCCGCACACGCGCCGAACACTGGCGCATCGAACGAATGGCGATAGTTGACCGCAACGTGCTTCGCCTTGCAGTTTACGAATTTCTCTACAAAGACACTCCCAAAACGGTAGTTATAAATGAGGCTCTGGAAATAGCCCGCAGGTTTTCTACGTTTGAAGCGACCCAATTTATAAATGGAATTCTGGATGCGATCAAACTCGATCTCGAAGGCTCGACGGTCGATACTGACGATAGCTCTGATACTTCAGAAACCAAAACGTCGCAGGCGTCATCCAATTAGCTGTATCTATTTTCCGTGATGATTTTCCGTAAACGATTTTCGGTTCGTTGGACAGCATTGGCCGCCGGACTGCTTTTTGCCGTCGCAGCCTCGGTTTCCGCTCAAAAACTTCCTGATTCGATCCGCGGCTATAAGGTTCACAAGGAAACCATTTCGATAAAACAATCCCCGCAAACCGCCGAGAATGCCGAGCATAATGCAGTCATAACCATCGGCGAACCCGAGGCCAACGAGATTTCCCTCAGCGGCGTTGAGCTGCAATTTCCTGTCGAATTTCTCCCGGTCGGCCAAAGCGGAAAGGTCGATTTTCTTTCATTTTACGATATTCGCGTGGGCGGCATTCCAGTCGATGTTCCGGAATATACGACGAAATTTGAGTTCAAGAAAGACGAAATATTCCAATTACCAGTACCGGCAAAGGTGTTTCTTCCGACAACCCGAATCGTCCAAGCCGCCTGGCGCGAAATGCGCGATTCAAAAAAAGAATGGACCGTCACCGGCCGCGTTTTTGTTTTCGGCAAATTCCGCAAATACGGCTTTCACCATAAACGTGTCGTTCCGATAGATTTCACCCTCATCATCCCAAATCCGCTTCACAAATCCAGATAATAGAGATTAAAGCGGAAGATATGCGATTTGTCCTTGCCATTCCTCCGGCTCGGTTGCCAAAGCAATAACCGAAAGATCTTCGACGCACCTGCCCACAGAAACTTTTAACTGATGTGCAAAGACCACTCCTGCAAATGGCCCGCCGCTGATTTGCATCGAATGAGCGATCGCTAAAAAATCAGTATCCTGCGAAAATAACACGCGCCCCAGAAAAGTTGCTCTAGCAAGTAGTTCCCGGTCTTCAAGTTCCGCCGAGCTGTCTTCCTGAGCCGTCAGCGCATCTACGCCGCGAAGGCGCAAACCGACTGTAACTGCCCGGCGAACGTGTACATCCATAAACAGTTTAACCGCCATTAACCGATCTCAATCCACGAAGTTTTTTTTGCAAAGGTGATTCCGAATTTCTGGCTGCAAGAATCTCCGATTCTTTTAACGACTTTTCGATCTCGGCGTCGATTTCGTCCTGATGTTGAAAATAATAAGAAAGCGCGGAGTGAATCTGAGCCATAGAAAGATGAGGATATTGAAAGTGAAGTTCCTCAGGGCTTGAGCCGTGCACCCATCGGTCAGTGGCAATTTCACGCACCTTTACCCGTGTGCCGGCGATCCATGCAACATGCCGTTTATCGACCTCGATCAAGTTATCCAAAACTTGGACCATTAAACTCTCCGCCACAAAACGTCTGCTCGTCCGTAACACCTAAATACTAACCCCTTATCGCCCTTAAGCAAAGTTTTTTCGTGAGACTGCACCGACACGAAATGCCGACTCGATTGGCCGGATTTGGTTCGTCGGTGCAGGTTTGTCCAGATCCACCAAAGCTCCCAACGTCCCAAAACGACTACTAAGCTAATAGCAGCGAGCCGATACAGAACCGGACCCACTTAGTATAAACAAAAAAATCATTTGATTGAAGCCGCATCGCTACACGTATACTTATCCTTTTCCCCTCGATTGCGATAAAATACTCGTTTGCAACAAAGTATCGCATTTGAGGACTTATCGTGAGCGAAAACACCATTAATATCTCGGAATATATCAACGAAAACTTCGGCGCTAACGCCAGTTATGTCGAAGGTCTGCTTGCCCGCTACAAAGCCGATCCGGCTACGGTCGATGAATCGTGGCAGACATTTTTCAGCGAAATGCTCGCCGGAAACGGAAAGCCTGTGGAGGCACGGACGGAAGCACCAGCGGTTGCAAGTGTGCCCGCGGAATCAGAGGCGGAAACACGACCGGTAGGGAGTGTGTCACCTACGACACCGACGAAATCCGCCAGCACGCCGCCTGAAGGCGGGACTCAAAACTCGAAACCTCTCATCGGTGCGGCCAAAAAGATCGTTGAGAACATGGAGCAGAGCCTGACGGTTCCGACCGCGACCAGCATGCGGACGATGCCGGTCAAGCTGCTGGATGAAAATCGCAAGATCATCAATCAGCATCTCGCGATACGCGGAGTCGGAAAAGCGTCGTTCACGCACATCATCGCCTGGGCGATTGTAAAAGCCGCGAAGGAATATCCCGCGATGAACAACGGCTATGGTGTCGTTGATGGAAAACCCTCGCGGATCGAAAACGAAAGCATCAACCTCGGCATCGCGATAGATATTCAAAAGAAAGACGGTTCGCGAAACCTGCTCGTCCCGAATATTAAGGGCTGCGAAAAGATGACATTCTCGCAGTTCTTCGCCGCTTATAATGAGACGGTCAAAAAGGCACGAGACGGAAAACTTGAGATCGCCGATTTCGGTGGAACGACCATTTCGCTGACAAATCCCGGAACGATCGGCACGGTATCGTCCAACCCGCGTTTGATGTCCGGCCAAAGCGCGATCATCGCGACCGGTGCCATCGAGTATCCGGCCGAGTATCAGGCGATGACCGGAGCAGCTTTGTCGCAGCTCGGCATCAGCAAGATAATCACGCTGACCAGCACGTACGATCACCGGGTGATCCAGGGCGCCGAGAGCGGTTTGTTCCTGGCAAAAATTCACGAATTCCTGATCGGGCAGCATGGCTTTTACGACGAGATTTTTACGTCGCTTGAGCTAAACCTTTCGCCATTGCGTTGGGCCGAGGACCATAACCCTTCGCTGTTCGGCAGCAACCAGATTGCCGAGCAGACCGAAAAACAGGCGAACGTTCTGCAGATGATCAACGCCTATCGCATACGCGGCCACATGCTTGCGGACATCGATCCGCTGAACATGACCACGTATCACGAGGCTGAGCTGGAGCTTGAGAATTTCGGTTTGACGATCTGGGACCTCGACCGCGAGTTCATCACCGGCGGCCTGCACGGTGAAAAAACGGCGACGCTCAGACGCATTTTGGACATTCTGCAAAAAGCATACTGCGGAAAGGTCGGCATCGAATATCGCCACATTCAGAGCAAGGAAGAAAAGGAATGGATCCGCCGACAGGTCCGCGAACAGTTCGTCGATCAACAGCCTCTCGATGCGCAGATTCGCAAAGACCTGCTGCAAAAGCTGATCGAAGCCGAGCAATTCGAGCAGTTCCTGCACAAGAAATATCTCGGCCAGAAACGCTTTTCGCTTGAGGGCTGCGAGACCGTCATCCCGATGCTCGACCAGTTAGTCGAGGGTGCAGCGGCTCGCGGCGTCGATGAGATCTTTATGGGCATGTCCCATCGCGGCCGTTTGAATGTGCTGTCAAATATCATCGGTGACCCCGAAACCGGCGACATGGCCGAACGCATTTTCACGGTTTTTGAGGGAACATCGCACCCGAGTTTTCCAGCCGACGAGGGCGACGTCAAATATCACCAGGGAGCGGTCGGGGTTCGCAAAACAAAATCGGGCCGCGATCTGCGGATACAGCTTTCGTGTAACCCGAGCCATCTCGAATTTGTAAATCCTGTCGTCGAGGGCATGACACGCGGCCGTCAGGATGACCTGCGCAACGGCGGCCAAAAACCGCGCGAAGAGGTTTACGACCTGATAATGCCGGTGCTGCTTCACGGCGATGCCGCGTTTGCCGGACAGGGCATCGTGATGGAAACGCTGCAACTGGCGAATCTGCCCGGCTATCGAACCGGCGGAACGATCCATCTGGTCATCAACAACCAGATCGGTTTCACGACCGGCGTCGATTCCGCACGCAGCTCGATCTATTCCACTGACGCGGCCCAGATCACGCAAACGCCGATCTTTCACATAAACGGCGACGCGCCTGAGGCCGCGTTCCGCGTTATCCAGATCGCGCTCGATTACCGTCATGTATTCAATAAAGACGTCGTGCTCGACCTCGTCGGTTTCCGCCGACTCGGCCACAACGAGGGTGACGAACCGAGCTACACTCAGCCGGTTATGTACGCCCGTGTGAAAGCTCATCCGGGATCGCGGCATCTGTACGCGCAGCACCTGATCCGCGAAGGCGTTATAACGGAAGAAAATCTGACCGAGATGACCGCAAAGGTTTCCGATAAATACGAGGGAATCCTCGCCAACGCAAAACAGATCGCAACCGAAAAACCGAAAAAGACTGAGCTTGCTCCGGCAACCGTTGATGAAGATGGATCAACGATCCTTGAAACCGGTGCTGCAATGGATTCGCTCAAAGCCGCGTCCGAGAAAGTCTCGATCGTTCCCGAAGGTTTCAACATCAATCCAAAAATGGTCGGACAGCTTGCCCGTCGTGCGAAAATGGGCGGCGGCGAAACGCCGATGGATTGGGGGTTTGCCGAGGCGATGGCAATTGGCACGCTTGTGCTTGATGGCTTCCCTGTTCGCCTGAGCGGACAGGATTCGGGCCGTGGAACTTTCTCTCACCGACACGCTTCGATGTACGACACGGTGACCGGGACACGTTGGTCGCCGCTGACCGAACTCAAAAACGCGCACGATCCGCGTTCGAGATTTTATGTTTACGACAGTTCGCTTTCCGAATCCGGCGTGCTCGGTTTTGAGTACGGTTATTCGCTGATCTGCCAAAGCGATCTGGTAATGTGGGAAGCCCAGTTCGGCGATTTCGCGAACGGAGCACAGGTCATCATCGACCAATATATCGCCGCCTCCGAGGACAAATGGCAGGAACGCTGTCGGCTCGTAATGCTGCTGCCGCATGGCTTCGAGGGCCAAGGGCCTGAGCATTCGTCCGCACGCCTCGAAAGATTCCTACAGCTTTGCGCCGAGAACAATTTGCAGGTCTGCAATCCAACAACGCCCGCACAATATTTCCATTTGCTCCGCCGTCAGGTAAAACAAGATACGGTCAGGCCGCTGATCGTAATGACACCGAAAAGCTTGCTGCGCCTGCCCGCCGCTTCGTCGATGATAGACGAGTTGGCAACCGGCGGATTTCAGCCTGTGATAGACGACACGCGAATCACCGACCGAGCAAAGGTAAAACGCATTGTGCTCTGCTCAGGCAAGGTCTATTATGACCTCGACGCCGGACGAACTGATTCTAGTGATGACCGTGTTGCTATCGTTAGGGTCGAGCAATTCTATCCGTTCCCGGCTGAGCGTTTGAAGGAAATTTTTGTTTCTTACCCGAACGCGACCCAAATTTTCTGGACGCAGGAAGAGCCGCAAAACATGGGCGGCTGGTCGTTCGTCGAACCGCGAATTCGTGAAATCGAGCCCGAAGGAATCACGCTTCGCTACATCGGCCGAACACCGTCGGCATCACCCGCGACCGGCTCGTATGCGATCCACGAACTCGAACAAAAAGAGATCGTCGAACGATCGCTGATCGAAGATTCCGACGAAATATCCGCCGCGAGCGAACCCGAGGTATCGGAAAAGCTCGCACCCGCCGGTGCTTGAGTATTTAGTTAGTTGAATCTTCGGCGAATCGTGATATATTCTCGGTTCGCCGAAATTTTTGTGTGCGGATTGCCGAACGCGGCTATAATATTTTATAAACCGGTGGCTCGCCCGTGCCGTCTAATTTTTGACTTGGTTTTCCCCCAATGTTACGTGTTGTAAAAATGTCTGTTCTCCTTTCATTACTCGCATCGGTCTGCTTTTCGACGACCGGCTGCGGGCCGGCCGCGGGCACGATCGCACCGACGAAGTTGGTTGATGTTGAGGTAAGGATAACTCCGACACCGACACCGCAGAACAAGGAAAACGTAACCATCGCGGCCGTTGGCGACATTATGCTTGGGTCGCCGTATCCGAATGACACGCGGATGCCGCCGAACGATGGTGCGGATATTTTAAAAGCAGTTACGCCGATACTTTCGGCTGCTGACATCGCATTCGGAAATATGGAAGCGCCGATCACCGACGGCGGCACTTCCGAAAAATGCAAACCGCCGAAACCGCCTGATCCTAACTTGCCGCCCGACCCGGACAAGAAACCGGAACCGATTCGATGTTTTGCTTTTCGAATGCCGACACGTTATGCAAAACATCTGAAAGATGCGGGATTTGATGTAATGAGCCTGGCTAACAACCACGCTCTCGATTTCGGCTTTGCGGGAACCGCCAGCTCGCGGCGAACGCTCGACGCTCTCGGCATCAAACACGCAGGCAGTAACAAGGTGCAATATTCGACCGCCTATCTGGATGTGCCTGGGTTGAAGGTCGCCTTTATCGGTTTCGCACACAACGCGGTCGTCCCGAACGTCAACGATTTAATAACTGCACGCCGTCTAGTCGCCGAAGCAAATAAAAAAGCCGACATCGTGGTCGTCTCATTTCACGGCGGCGCCGAGGGCATTGCAAATCAAAATGTGCCACAGCGTACCGAGCTTTTCTTTAAGGAAAAACGAGGGAACCTGCCGCTCTTTTCTCGAACTGTCATTGACGCCGGTGCCGATCTCGTGCTCGGCCACGGCCCGCATGTTCTGCGCGGAATGGAAATTTATAAGGATCGCCTGATCGCTTACAGCCTGGGAAATTTCGCGACCTACGGCTGGTTCCGCCTCGAAGCCGAAACCGCTCTGACCGCGATCCTGGAAGTCGAACTGGCCAAAGACGGGAAATTTGTCAGCGGCAAACTCCATTCCGGAAAACAGGATGGCCGAGGCATTCCCGCTCTCGACCCGACCGGCGAAGCTATCAAAAAAATCCGCGCCCTGTCGCAAACCGACTTTGGCCCAACCGCCCCAAAGATCGCCGACGACGGTACGATCACTGTGCCTTAAACCGGCGATGTTTTGCGCAATTCGGCGATCACTCGAGAAAGGTCGATATCTTCGGCCGTTGCGATCACTTCATCGACGGTCAAAAAGCCGAGACTTCGATAAACCTCAAATTGCTTTTCGTCGTACATCTGGTCGCCCGTTGATTGGTGCGGAAAGCTGAGATTTGCCTCGGCATAGTGTTTAATATCGGTGGTTTCCGTTCCGTAATAGGCCGGCCTTACGTAAAGCAAGTGTCCCTTGAGCGGTTCATTGTCTTCTCCCCTTTCGGGATAAGTGATCTCCGCTATCGAAAAACGAAGTCGTTTCCGCATCCCTTCTTCCGGGGCATTTCGGCCGTAAATATTTATTCCGCCCAGAAATTTTATATCGACGCCCAGATCGACCTTGCATTTTTGAATAGCATTTGAGATCTCGCCGAACTTAAAATCTGCGTCGGCCGCGCCGTCGCTCAAAAGGATGATTCGACAGCGACGAAGTATCATTTCGTAAAGTGCCAGATTCTCGAAATGGCCACCGTCGGTAACATTGATATAGCGTTTGTTTTCGTCCGTGCGTCCGAGCGTTTCGTTTATCAGCGGCAGTATTGCGACCGACGGGCTCGATTTGCTGAAATATTGGTCTTGCCAAAAATCTTTGCGACCGCCGATGTCGCCCGTGTTTCCCAGCCACCATCCGAGCCGGATGTTAAAGATCGACATCAGAAACGTAACTACGGCCGACGAATAATAACCCATATTCGGGTTTGCGGCAGCGCCCGAGATCGCCATTGCCGTGCCGAGCCGAATGGCCTTGCCCGGCAATTGACAGTCTTTTTCTGTTGCGTCCAAACAGTCTTTACTAGGCCGGTTGCATGTGTTTAAGCTGCTGCACGGCCCCAGTTTTTTGTTGCGGCAATATTCGTTTGTGTTCCTGTAACCGAGCGTCCAGTTGCCGCAGTGCAAGGGCGTCATTGTAAAACTCGCGGCTTTTCTATTCTGCCACGCAAGGTTTTTCCCGCTTATCAAATTAAGCGTCGCATTAATAATGTGAAATGGTTTTTGTCCTTTCAACCGGTGAAGCTGAAAATTATCGGCGTCGTCAAACCCTGTGAAAGTATTTGATTTACGAAAACTATTCGACGCGCCAAGATACGCGCGAACCAGCCGGTCGCGATATGCCCCATGCAGTGAAAATTTGTTTACGTTTATAAAACACGCCATAACGACCCCGATCAGCGACAACAGTGCGGCCCAAAAAAGCAAAAATGAAACTGAGGTCGCAGCCAGAACGTTGAGTTGAGTCATTGAGCCTTCCGGCAATGGAAGCAAACCAGGAAAACCATTGTTACTAAATATCGACGCTGAGGATCTAAAAAGAAACGCAGTTGCGTATGCCAGGCCGACAAAGATAAATCCGAGAAACACTACGGCGGCGATCTTGGGGGCAACGGCAAGGATCTTCGAAGCCTTCGTTTTGATCGGCTCGTTTCTGACCAGGCCTTTCGACGAAAACCCGCCAAACAGCGAAACGATTCCCGACACTATTCCCACCACCGAAACTATCAACGGCTTCCAGCCCTCCTGAAAATTCCACGGCAGCGACGCGAGTGCTTCCAACCCGATCGGGCCAAGCAAGACGAGCGAATTTAGTATTATCCAAATTCCGCACACGATAAGTATCCATGCGCCGTAGCGGGCCAGCCATTCACGGTCCTCGTCAGTCGCCTTTCCGCTGGAAAGCCCTACAAACACCGTTGCCGTAATCAAGAAAATGACGAGAAAGATCGGCACGGAAAAACAGACGTAAAGCAGATAATAATATGGGTTCTCGGGGCCCTTTATGGACGATGCAAGCCTCTCAGGATCAAAAATCCGCGGCAGGGCAAGCCATAGCAGAACAGCCCAAACAACCATCGAAACAACGGTCGCAAAAAACGTGTGCAGATCGAGGCTGACACCCGAAAATCGCCTTTTTACGGCGAATATTAAATAACCAAGCACGCAGACTGCGGTCGATCCTAATATAAATCGGCTTAGCATCTTATCAATTTCCACTGGAATGAGATCGATCCTATCCACGAAGCCGAGATAAGGTATCTGCATGTCGGATGTGGCTAACATAGCAGCCCAAACCGCGGAAAGGGCCATCGCCATAAACAACATCGGAAGCACGCCGACAGCAACAACCCATCCATCCGTGTTGTTTTTTGTGCCGAGCCTCCGATCATTCCTGCTCGGCAATTTGCTAAGCACGAAAGAAAGCGCGAGCCCGCCCAGCACTAATGAGGTGACGATCACGATCAACCTGACAAGCCCAGTGATCTGATTCCATCGAATTACCGAATAAAAAAGTCTCGGCGCCAGCAGAACCGTAAGTATCAGCGGAACAAAGATCGTAAGATTCAAAAACAAATTGCGAAGATAAATGCCGATCAGCGACCATGTGTCGGCTGAAAGCAGCCCCACTTTTGGGCTCATGTAATTGCTGTATTCTCTGAGGTGTCTGAGCTGTTGGGGTTCGGGCGTCGGTTTCTCGGTGCCCTCGATCGGCGTGCAGTTGATCTTTTTCTGCACTTTTTTTACACCCAGGTCGAACGAAGTATCGTTTATGTCAAACTTTCTTTTTTCCGCAAGCTTTGATGTGCTCTCTATCAGATCGGCGCTTCCCAGCCCGCGATCCTGAGAATTATCGTTTTCCGGTTTAGGTTTAATTCCGCTTACGGCAGTCAGGCGCTCGCGCAATATCCACGCGGAAAGCCAAGAGCCGAGATAGCCGCCGCCCGAAACCGTCGATAGATAATCAAATTTTTCAAGCAGATCATGCTTTGCCAAACCCTGCACAATGCCAAGCCCGAACGTCGCACTGCGAATGCCTCCGCCCGAAAAACACAGCGCCTTGAGATCTTGTTTGTGAAACTCTCTGAAAATTGTCTCAAGATCTGCCCCATCCGGACACTCTTTTCCCTTTATATGGCGCAGTTCACTTGCCAAAACATCTGCCAGATTCAGGGCTTTCTCAGCGTTTTTTGTTTTCGTCTCGCTCATTTTTCACCTGACCTCCAGTGATATTGACCCGCTCAACAGTTCATCGGCACAACGGTCATTCTACACCGTCATCTCGATGATCGAATATTTGCCTTTATGGTTTTAGGCGAGCCAACTTCATATCGGCTCATTTCTTTTCAAATAGGATTATATATTGTAAGTACCGCTACGTCAGTAGGTGGGCAAGTCAGAACCACCTGCGTAAGCGGGTGGCTTGACCTCACAATTCGCGCTTTTGCCACCCGCTCACGCGGGCGGTTCTGACCTTTCCAAACATTCCAAACCTATCAAATCGCGCAAATCATGCCATTCTTCACATATCGCGCAAATCGCGCCATTTGCTATTGCCCGACGCGTCGCATTTATTAGATACTTCCCTCGGGCCTGAAGTATTTTCCGGGCAAGATCTTTGATATCTGCATAAAAAGGCCAAAAAGGGCCGATGTTTGCGACACCCCGCGCCAGGCGCTCCACCACAAACGGCGCGGCGCAAAATGAGGAAAAACGTCTCAAAATGAGTCACTTTAGGTGATCTGAGAAGGAAAAACGTCAAAAACGCCCATTTTTGTTCAAGGCTGTTCAACTCGCGCTCGAGCGGAATTGAACAAACATCACGAAATGGAACACCGTCGGCCGAAAATGTGTCAACTTTTTTTAGGACGACACATATTTAGGACAAGACAGATACCCCCGCTCAGAAACGAAACAAGCAGGTCAGCCGTAGCGACCGGGGCCTTAGACTTTGGACATGGGACATGGGACTTTGGACTCGGGACTTACTTTCTAGTCCACGAACTCGATATCGACCTCGTGCGGTATGATTCCGGCATCGACGCCTTCGCGGAGCAAACGGCGGACGCTTTCGCGGCCGCGCTCACCGTAGTCGAGCGTCAAGTCGTTGACCCACATTGCGACAAAGCGGTCGGCAAGTTCCGGGGCCATATCGCGTGCAAACTGCATCGCATAGGAAAGCGCGTCCTCGCGGTTTTCCATCGAGTACATAATGCTGCGGTGCAAATGTTTCGAGACTTGCTTCATTAAGTCAGGCCCGAGATCGCGGCGTATCACATTACCGCCCATCGGCAGCGGCAGGCCGGTTTTTTCATGCCACCACTCGCCGAGATCGAGCACCTTATCAAGCCCCATTTGCTTGTAGAAAAGCTGGCCTTCGTGGATCAGCAAACCGGCATCGACATCGCCTTTTTGGACGGCATCAATGATCTTGTCGAACGGTACAATAATGTACTCGAAATCCGCGTTAAACAGCCGCAGAGCAAGAAACGCGCTTGTGAGTTCGCCGGGAATTGCGATCTTCATCTGCCCGATCTCGTCCGCACTTCGGGGTTCTTTTGAAACAAGGATCGGGCCATATTTGTCGCCGATGCTCGCACCATGCGGCAGCAGAGCATACTTATCAGAAACGTATGCGTAAGCGTGAAACGAAATTGCGGTCACGTCAAAAACACCGTTCTTGGCGTCTTCGTTGAGCGTTTGGATGTCTTTCAGCGTGTGCTCAAACTTAAGACCGTCGGTCTCGAGCTTGTTCGTCGCCAGGCCGTAAAACATAAACGCGTCGTCGGAATCGGGCGAATGCGCGACGGTGATCGTTCTAACTTCGGGGGATACATCGAGTGTCGGTGTCATATTATTAAAGCTGACAGTAATAAATATTGGTGTCGTACAAAACTTTTATTTTACCGCTTTCGGCGTGTTTGGCAAAAAGCAATTCGAGTTCTTTTATCATCGGCTGAAAGACCTCGTCGGTCTCAGACGGCATATATGACGAGCTTAGTAATCTGCCTTTCAGGCCGTCGAAATCGAACACTTGCTCATTCGGAAAAGCGATATGCTCAAACGGAACAAGAAAAAAAGCCGACAGCACTTCCGAATTTATTTTTTCATGACGGACTTCGGTGTAATCCTTACCGTATTTGAGCAGTAACTGCTCGTACTCACTTAGAAACAGCGTCGTGTCGATCTGACGTTCGTTCCAGACAAGCGAAACATAGCCGTCCGGTTTCAAAATGCGTTTGAATTCACGCCGCGTGCCCTCAGGCTCAAACCAATGAAAAGCCTGTGCGGCGATCACAAGATCGATGGACGCATCAGGCAATCTCGTTGCATCCGAATTTCCGTCGATGCTCGTAAAATTCGGAGAGCCTTTCAGGTATTCCTCCGCTGCGTCACGCATCGCCGCATTTGGCTCGACGCCGTAAACCGTGTTGCCGTTTTCAAGAAAGATCTTCGCCGAAAGCCCTGTGCCGGAACCGATGTCGGCAATTGCAGAATCAGGCGTCAGTCCCAAATGCTCTTTGAAAAATCTTAAAATCTCCGTCGGATAGCCTGGCCGGTATTTGACGTAATTGGCAACGCGGTTTGAAAAGCGTTCGACTGTATTCATAATGATTATCGACAGGCTAACAGCCTGTCGTACTTTATCGCTCAGCCACCTCGTCGCCCGTCCATTGCGTTTTTTTCGAGTGGGGAATATCGAACTGGTCCAAAATGCGAAAACAGAGATGCTCGACAAGTTCCTCGATAGTATTAGGACGGTGATAAAAGCCCGGACTTGCGGGAAGAATCTGTGCACCGGCCCGCGAGAGCTTGAGCATATTTTCAAGATGAATTGCGTTATACGGCGTTTCGCGTGGTATCACAACCAGTTTGCGGCCTTCTTTCAGGCAAACATCGGCGGCTCGGTGGATTAGATTTGTGCCCGCACCGGAGGCTATCGCACCGATGGTTGCCATCGAGCAAGGCACGATTATCATTCCGGCTTGTTTATTCGAACCCGATGAAGGCTTTGCCGCGAGATTATCAAGCCGCCAAAATCTTATCAGTTTTGAGTCTTTTTCGAGTCCGAGCCATTCGTTAATTTTGTCGGTGTTCGGGTCTTTGAGATTAACGCCGAGTTCGACCTGTGCAACTGTCACGGCCGTGCCCGACATTATCAGATTGATCGTCTCGACCGCCCCGCTCGCAACAAGCAATTGCAGCGTCCGATATGCGTATATCGTACCCGAAGCACCCGTTATGGCAACAGTTAATTCCATAGTTCGTGTAGGCAGATTTTACCCGTTGTTTGCGGAATTAGAAAGTTGTATTCGTCAGGTCAGTACCGCCTGCTAACGCAGGCGGTACTGACAAAGAAGCGTAAAACGTAAAACGGCTGTTGTCCGTTATACACTCTTCGCTATACGTTATTGAGGAAAGAAAATGTTATGAATATCGCGGATATCGAATCGATTTTGAAAGCCCTACGCGACGGCAGTGTTTCAGAAACCGACGCGGCACAACAGCTCAAGAATCTTTCGTTCGAAGATATCGGTTATGCCCGCGTCGATCACGCACGAGCGGCTCGGCAGGGTTTTCCCGAAGTAATATTCGGGATGGGCAAGACTTCGGCCCAGATATGCGGCATCTTTGAAAAACTGATCGACCGCTCGCCAAACGTGTTGATAACCCGAACTAACAAAGACGTTTACGGCGATATTCGCAACATCTACACCGACGCCGAATGGCACGAATCGGCTCGGCTTATCCGAGTGTTCCGCGACAAGACCGAAACGGGCGTTGGCGAAATAACGGTTGCAACCGCCGGGACAAGCGACATTCCCGTCGCCGAAGAAGCCGCGCTCACCGCCGAAACGATGGGAAATCGAGTCCAGCGAATTTGGGACGCCGGTGTCGCAGGTGTTCACAGAATCTTGGCCGAACGCGAGCGGCTGCAAAACTCACGCGTAGTCATCGTCGTCGCCGGCATGGAAGGCGCTCTGCCGTCGGTCGTCGGCGGGCTTGTCTCGGTTCCCGTCATCGGCGTCCCGACCAGCATCGGCTACGGCGCGTCATTCGGCGGCATCGCCGCACTGCTCGGCATGCTAAACTCCTGCTCGTCAAACGTCACCGTCGTCAACATCGACAACGGCTTCGGCGCCGGATTCACCGCCAGCCTGATAAACCGCAAGTATCAGTAGCCCGCATGTGTCAGTAGTCCGCACGTAAGTAAGGGCCTAGCACTCAATAGTGCCCGATTCACCAAAGACCTCATCACCCGCCCACGCGGGCAGTACAGACCTGAAGTCTCAAAAAAAATGATTGCTAAATTCGGAGCGCCATTGGTAATGTTTAAATAGTAAGGACGTGTTTCTCGAATCACGCCATTAACCTGATCGAACCGCATTCATTTTTCCGCACTGCCAAAAATACCAATATGAATTCCAAATCCCTAAAAGCCAGAGTTTTGCTCACGATTCTGCTCGGATTTTCTGCCTCCACTTTTGCAAACGCCCAGACGTCTCCGCGAAGATTTCAGGAGGCATTCGTTCTGCGTGCGATGAGGCAATTGCAAAGCGCGCAAGTTACATATTCGGTGGTATATGGAAACGGGCAGTACGCAACTCTTGAACAGCTTCGACAGAGGGAATTTATCGACGCAGCTTTGGGTACGGGCGAAAAATACGGATATCTGTTTGCCGTTTCGATAACAACCGGAACTCCGCAGACGCCGTCGAGTTTCTACATGACCGCGACGCCGCGAGTTTACCGAAAGACAGGTCTTCGGTCGTTTTACGTCGATATTAGTGGGGACTATCGCGGCGGTGACTTGGGCGGAAGAGTTGCAACATCGAGCGATCCGATTATAGATGTTGATCTCTGCGCAAACGGCGGCATCGCAGTTAACGAAAGCTGCACATTGGAAGATATGCGCGTTCTTAGCAGCTCGCAGTTTACATTTTCTGCATCGGTTGGCAACGGCAATTTCGGCACATTGGCCGAGCTTCACGCCTATAATCTGATTTCGCAGAGACTTTCGACCGGGATGACGCGCGGCTATCTATACACGGTTACGATTGTAAACAGAACGCAGCAAAATCCTGCGACTTTTAGAATTTCGGCCGTGCCGCAAACTTATGGCGTAACCGGCATCAGGTCATTCTTTATAGGAACCGACGGAATACTTCGCGGAGCAGACAGGCAAGGCGCCCCTGCCGACGAAAACGACCCGCCTTGTAACGAATAATTTTTTAGGGATTCAATAAAACAAGCAGGCGGTCGGCCCAGTCGGAGCGGGAGTTTTTTAGAATTTCGTATTGCACCTGCGCCATTTCGCGGTTGCCGGTTTTTAGGTATGTGCGGCCGACGTTGTAGCGGGCCTGGTCGAGATTGGGGTCGTAACCGAGCGCGTTGTTAAAAGCGGTTAGAGCATCGTCGGCACGGTCGAGTTCGAGATAGCTTTCGCCGAGAGCGTTATAGGTTTTTGCGTCGGGACGATATGTTTTCAGTTGCTCCAAAGCAACGGCCGCATCTGCCCAGCGTTTTTGCTTGAAATAAGCCTGCCCTAACTTTTCTATCGCATTTGCATGATCGGGCCGTATCGCTATCGCCCGCTTATAAGAAAGAATTTCCTCGTCGGTACGTCCGAGTTTATTCAGCGTCAGCCCGTAGGCGTATTGTGTTTCCGCATTGTCGTCGTCAAGCCTGATAGCGTTTTTATATGCTTCGGCGGCTTCCGTGTATTGCCCGAGTGCGTAGCTGGAGGCACCGATATTAACATGCGTTTCAGCCCAATCGGGCCGCAGTTTAGCAGCATTACGCGAAGCCTTTAGCGCGTCGTTGTGACGGCCGAGAATGCCGAAACAAAATCCCGCTTGATACCACGCCTCGGTATAGTTCGGGTCCATGTCGGCCGCTTTTTCAAATAAAGGCAATGCCCGAGCATAGTCGTCCCGCGAAAGCTGAGCGACGCCTTGGGAATAATACCGCTCGGCTGTAGCTCGTTTGTTCTTTTGAGTTTCCGCCGTAAGCGACGAGATCGACTGAACGTCGTTTACCTTTAGCTGCAAAATTCGTTCGGCGGGCACGGCAAAATTCAGGCTCTGGCCCTCGGCCGCTTGCAGTGTGGCAACGCCGATCACTTGGCCGTACATATTTACAACCGGCGAACCCGAAGAGCCTGGCGAGATCGGCGCGGTTATTTGAATAATGCGGCCGTAGCCTGAAATCTCGCGAACCGCCGACACGATACCATTGGAAACACTGCCCTCAAGCCCGAACGGATTGCCGACAACGACGATCGATTCGCCCTCTTGCGGAACTGTACGGGTGATCTGCAACGGACGGACAAGCTGCGACGGAATATCGACCTTTAGCAACGCCAGATCGCCCTCGCCGTCAACAGCCAAAACGCCTTTTACAGGGAATTTCTTGCCGTCGAGCAGATGAACCTCAACACGACTTGATCGCTCGATAACATGGCGATTCGTAACCACGCGGTCCATCGCGATAAAAAAACCGCTGCCGCGCGAAACGGAATTGCCGCGTGCGTCAAACGTCTCGATAGCAACCGCCGACGGCTTGATGCGCCTGACAAGTTCAGGCAGGTAGTCCTGACCGATCACGGGCGCGGTAAACGCTGCCACAAGGGCAACTAAAATCAAGCATTTTGCGGCAGAAAAAATCATCGCGGACAATCTAACGATCACCCGCGATTATAAGCGTTTCGCCGCTTGCAAACAAATTTTCTTTCTATTGGATCACTCCGTTGCCGTCGAGCGCGGTGTAAACGTCCGAAGAATAAAGCCCCAGCCAACGGTCCGAGCTAGGCGTTTGAAAAATCTCGGAATAGATGCGTTCGTTGAAAGTCTCAAGATTCAGGGTGCTTGCGTTTCCGCGATTGAGCCACTCGTAAATCTTCAAATGATAAAGAAAATCGTTCCGCGTGGTATCCAGAGCGATGAATTCGTTTAGCTTTGCTAGCATCGCATCAAACTCCGCCTCGCTGCGGCCGGTGTTGCGATTCTGCCGTCTGATGAAAGCAATGCTCGCGGGATCGATCGCGGTATTTGGCGAATAAAGTCCAGAGAGCTTTTTCCAATCGGAAAAATCTATTTTCGGCTCGAACCGTGCAAAATCGTCATAAACCCTGAGAATGGAGATCTCGTCCGTAACCGCCATTTTTGCCATCGCACGCGGCGCCGCAAGTATGGCATCGGTTCCCGCTGTCGGTTCGGTTAGTGTGACCTTAGCCAGATTTACCGCGTTTTCACGGCGTTCGCGAATGCGGTCAAAGCTCAGCTTGCGATAACGCATCATCGCGATATTCTTTGTCTCTTTCGTGAATCCTTCGAGCGACGCATTGAGCAATTTGCCCTGTTCGAGATAGATCTTAAATGCTTTCGGGCTGTACAGTCCGGGCAAACCGTCAACGATCGCTCCGTTTTCGTCCAAAATATAATGAATCGAATTGCCGGTCAGCGTTCGCTCGATCTTGCGGCCGTCGCCGAAATCAATTGTGACTTTCGGGGCCGGACGAACGGATCGCCAATGCAAGACGTAGTTTTCGCGAAGATACTTCGAGATCGCCGGATCGGTATAAAGTATCGACCGAAACAGGCGGCTGTTTGCACAGGAAAATTCTTCGTTCAGATTGCCGAGCAGACGGAGCGAGAGGATGGGTTTGTCGCTGTCTTTTGCAATCTTTACCGCCGCGTCGAGATCAGTTTCCCAGAAAAGCCCGGACGCATAAGCGTCTTTTTGCATTGCGACCGCATCGATTGCGCTCGAAATACGCCGCCATTCGTCGGTCGATTCACCTTTTTCCTTAAATCGGGCGATTTGTACAGAGTGCTGCACCATCAATGCATCAAGTCCCTTTGGCCCCATTGCCCGGAGTTCAGCTATCGCAGTCTTTGCAGATTCGGCATCTGAGCCGACGGCGGTGCGTGCAAGTTCCTCAACGGCAGTACTTGCAAACGCGGTCGCCGCAGAAACAAGAACAAACACCAGAATTCGGACGGCATTTTTTGAAAACATTTTGGGCATTCCTCCGTTACTAGTTAATGAACGCTTTTGGTTTGAGAACTTGCGTTAACTTTTGGTTGCATTGTGGTTGCATTGCCCGACACGGCCCGTTGGTGCTATAAAGTTCCTATAATGTCAAAACGAATTGCACTCGCCGCCGACCACGCTGGATTTGAGGAAAAAGAAAAGGTCAAGAAAACGCTCGATGAATTGGGAATTGCGTTCGATGACCTTGGCACTGATTCCGGAGAATCCGTCGATTATCCCGATTTTGCCCGCAAGGTCGCCGAGGGCGTCTCAAGCGGCGAATACGAACAAGGCTTGCTCGTCTGCGGTTCCGGCACCGGAATGGCAATAGCGGCTAACAAATTCAAAGGCGTGCGAGCCGCCGTCGCCTGGAGCGAAGATATCGCCCGTTTGGCTCGTGAACACAACGACGCAAACGTGCTTTCGCTTCCCGCAAGGTTTATCTCAGAAGAAGAATCGGCAAAAGTCGTAAAAGCGTTTTTCGAAACCGATTTCGAAGGCGGCCGTCACGGACGCCGCGTAGATAAAATATCGGAGATCGAAAACTCAAAAAGCTAAACGATCAAGAAAATGATCTATCAGGTCCACATCCCGACGTTTCCTCTGAATCAGTTCATCGATGTGTTCATCTATTTCGAACGGGTCGAGCACACCCACACGGTTGATCGGTTTTTGCCGAACGGCGACACCGAGATATTGATCGATTTTCACGACACGCCACAGTTCATCTACGACAACAATACGCTAAAGGAAATTCAGGCGTGCCATCACGTCTGGGCTTCGGGCCTAAGGACCGAGCCGATCACGATCCCGTCGGGCAACGGCGCCGCGATGATGGTTGTCTCGTTCAAAAAAGGCATGGCAGCTCCTTTCTTTCCGTTCCCGATGGCTGAGATACGAGACAGCGTGGTCGATGCCGATCTGGTTTGGGGCAGCGATTTTGGCGATCTTCGTGAACGAATGCTCGAAACGAAAGATATAGCTCAGAGGTTCATGATGGTCGAAGATTTTCTGCTTACAAAATTTCGGTCAAAGCTGAATCTGAATCCATGCGTCGCATTTGCCATCGGTGAAATGACCGAGCGGCCGGACCGTATCAGCATCACCCGGATGAATGAAAAGATCGGTTATTCGCAGAAGCATTTTACCGAGATGTTTCGCAAACAGATCGGTGTGACGCCAAAATCTTACCTAAAAATAATGCGGTTTCAGAAAGCGATTAAAACCATCGACGCGGCGGTGCAGATCGATTGGGGCGGAATTGCACAGGACTGCGGATTTTACGATCAAGCTCATTTTATCAATGATTTCAAGCATTTCTCAGGTTTCACGCCGGAGCAATATTCCAAGATTCACACTAATTATCAGAACTATATCCCCGTCGGTTAGGTAAATTTTTTCCAATACACGCGAATAGCAATCGGATAATCTTGCAGCGTTATGGAAAATTTTTACATCAATCACATCGCTGTTTTTGTCTGTGCCGTGATGAGTCTTGTCATCGGAGCGGTTTGGTGGTCACCGTTGCTTTTTGCAAAACCGTGGCAGAAAGAGACGGGCCTTTCCGACGAGCAGCTTGCGAAAGCAAATCCGGCAAAGACATTCGGCCTGTCGTTCCTGCTCGCATGGATAATGTCTTACAATCTGGCGTTCTTTCTGGGCGCTCCCGGAACAACTTGGGCTTGGGGCGTTATCGCCGGATTGCTCACGGGCGTTGGCTGGGTCGTTGCGATGTTTATAGTCATCGCTTTGTTCGAACAGCGTTCGTGGAAATACATGGCGATAAACTGCGGATACGTCGTAGTCTATTTTGCGGTGATCGGATTTATTCTAGGAATATGGCGGTAGCAGAACAGGCTGTTAGCCTGTTCATACAGCGACAGGCTAACAGCCTGTCGTACGAGGAAATATGGCACAAAAAACATCGGGCGAATTTGAAAAAGAGTTCATGGACAGTCTTGCGAAAGCAACGGGCAACGACCTGAAAACGTGGATGAAAACCATCGACGGTTTTGGCAGCAAGAAGCGCAACAAGGTTATTGCGTGGTTAAAAACAGAACACGGATTCGGCCACATGAACGCATCGCTGCTCGCCGGAATACACGCTAACGGCGGCAAGCCGGTTTATGCCAGCACCGACGACCTGCTTGATTTGCAGTTCGCAAAGGCCGCCGATATGCGGCCGTTGTTCGAAGCATTCACAGAATTTGTTGCAAAGAATTTCCCGGGATCGAGCGTTCTGCCGAAGAAGACTTATGTATCTATTTTGGAGAACCGCGAGTTTGCGGCAGTGAATATCAAGTCAAAAGAGTTGCGCGTCGGCCTCGATCTCGGCGACCGGCCTTTTGATGAAAAGATCGAAAAGGCAAAGCTATCAGGCCCGATGCCACGCATCTCGCATATGTTTGTGTTGACAGATGCTAAGCAATTGGATGGCATGATAGTCGCTGCAATGAAGGAATCGCACACACGGTGTCATTGAAAACGCTCTGTAACTTGTAACTTCAAACTAAGAACTTGTAACTGTTAGAGATATTTTTCTAACAGTTCAAAGTTTCTAGTTTGAAGTTACAAGTTAATACGGTAAGCAGTAATCAACGGAGAGCAACCCGCAGGAAGACTACCAGCGGATAAGCGGCTTTGAAACTTTCGGCGAGAATCTTTGGATAGTCTTTACTTAAAGCTTCCGTTTCGGAAAACTCTTCGCCGACTGTGAAGGACTTGAGTTTGAGATATTCGATTGCCGGATGATCGGCGGCGAATCCCTTTGGCGGACGCGAAAGGCGGTCACCATGAAGGTCGCCGAAACGGTCGCGGAATTTCCTGGCCTCGACGATCTTGAGAAAATCTTTCGTGTTTTCGGTGATCGCGTTGCGGATCTTTAACAACTCTGACGCATCCGGCATGTGCTTTCCGGCCGCTGAGAAAAACATCTTCGGCTGGATGTGAAAATAATAGCCCGGGGACATTGCCTTTTTTCCGCCGGGAGCAACGAACGCTCCGAGGTTAGTTTTGTACGGGCTTTTGTCCGCTGAAAAACGCACGTCGCGATAGATGCGAAAGACGCACGACTTCGGATCGATACTCGCGACCTCAGGATCGAATTTTGCGATTCTGCCAATAAGGTCACCGGTGACTGCAATGATGTTGTCGTTCGCCGCGATGAATTTGTCTTTATTCGCATTGAACCATTCGCGGTCGTTGTTTTTATCGAGCTTTTTTAGGAAATCGACGGTTTCGCGTGCAAGCATAATTTGAGTATATTAGCGCAACACAACAAGCTGGGCGAATTCCCTTTCTCCAACCTAAACTCTATCCTCCGTATGCCGCGGCAGCCCGCTCGTTCATCTCTTCCGGCGTAACGTCCTCGATATGCGTCGCAAACGACCATATGTGGCCGAACGGGTCTTTGAACTGTCCCGTTCTATCACCGTAGAACTGATCTTCTATCGGGCGCAAAACTTCCAAACCCTCTGCCACAGCCTTTTCCGCAAAAGTATCGACGTCGGGAACATACACCATAAAATGGACCGGCGTTCCGCCAACAGTCGTCGGGCTGAAAATGCCAAGTTCGGGATGCTCGTCAGCCATCATAAATATCGCTTCCCTGATCTTCATTTCCGCGTGGCCGACCATTCCCGGCTCGCCTATTCGAAATAGCTCGACGGCGCCGAACGCCCGTGTGTAAAACTCGATCGCCGATTCAGCGTTCTTGCAGATCAAATATGGCGTTACGCCCTCATATCCCTTTGGTATCGGATTAACTTCATTTGCCATTTCTAATATCTCCTTGTTACGAATTGCATAAAATCTATTCCCGATGGCCGCAAAAGTCAACCATTTTTCGGCTGGTTTGAATTGGCGAATCGACAGGCGTAAGATTTCTCTACACGAAGAATATATGGAATATTGCGAACACGTAAAAGATATCGCCGCCGTAAAACCAAGCGCCGAAGGCTGTGAAGATTGTCTTAAGATCGGCGGCCGCTGGGTTCATCTGCGTTTGTGCGAGTTTTGCGGACACGTCGGCTGCTGTGACAATTCACCAAACCGGCACGCGACGAAACATTACCAGGCGACGACACACGCAATCGTAAAATCGTTCGAGCCCGGAGAGGATTGGGGATACTGCTACCCGGACGATATGTTTTTTGAGGCGCTTCCAAAAGTTAGTTAGGCGATATGAGTAACCCGACCCGAATCTTGCTGCAAACGACGATTCCTTTCGATGAAAACGATTGGCATATCGGGCGTTTTTCGATGGTGACCGAGCATTTACGCTCACTAAAAAATGCTGAGGGAAATGCCCTGTATGACGTTGCGATACGAAACCGCGAGTCTGACGAGAGCGGCAGCGACCCGCTGATAAGCACGCTCGACGAATCTGATTTCGATCAACTTTGGCTTTTTGCTCTCGATCTCGGAGACGGTTTATCGAAAATCGATTGTGCGGGAATTACACGTTTCCGCCAACGCGGCGGAGGCATCTTGTCCGCTCGCGACCACAATGATATGGGATCGTCACTCTGCACCCTCGGCGGGATCGGCGCCGCACACTATTTTCATTCGAAACAACAAGACCCTGACGACACGCGCAACCAACGCGACGACAACGCAACGCTCAACATCGACTGGCCAAATTACCATTCCGGGGCGAACGGAGATTTTCAAAAGATCGAAGCCGCGGAACATCCGCTGATGAAACGCGCCGATGGCTCGCTGATCGAATATTTCCCGGCTCATCCGCACGAAGGCGGCATCGGTGCTCCCGATGCATCGGCGTCGGTCGTAGCAATCGGAACAAGCAAAACGACCGGCCGCGATTTCAACCTGGTCGTTGCGTTCGAAAGTTCCACGGATCAGCACGGTAACAACTGCGGTCGTGCAATCGCCGAATCAAGCTTTCATCATCTTGTGGATTATAACTGGAACATAGATTCCGGCTGCCCGCCGTTTCTCGAGGAACCACCGGGCGATGAATACAAACGAATGCCGGAACGGCTCGACGACATAAAACAATACGTGGCAAACGCCGCTCGCTGGCTGACCAGGTCAGTACCGCCTGCGTAAGCAGGTGGCGACGTATTAAAGAGCCCGCAAATTACGCTAATTGTCGCGAATGATTTTTTAGACCAGAAACATATGTCGTATTCCCTGTCCTTCTTATTCGTATAAATTCGCGTAATTCGCGGGCAAAAACATCATTGCTTTTTCGCGTATTTTACGGACAAAAATATTATGACCAACATTTCTTTCCACGAAATCCCTCTCGAAGCCTGGCGGCCGACCAAAAACACGTTTCACCTTTATTGCCAGATCGTCGGCAAGATCCGGCTTGCGATGCATCCGCGGATCAATCACTGGTGGCACGTCACAATGTACGTAACACCGTTTGGGCTTTCGACGCGGACTATTCCTTTCGCCGGCGGAAATTTTGAGATCGAATTTGATTTCTGCACTCACCGGTTAGTAATAAGAACCAATACCGGCAGAGAAGAAGATTTTGCTCTTTACGACGGCCTGACGGTCGCGGATTTTTACAGCAGCGTTTTTGCCAATCTCGCAAAGCTCGGAATCGAGCCGACGATCAAGCCGATACCATACGAAGCTCCGTCAACCACCCCATTTCCCGACGACACAGAAAACAAATCTTACGATAAAGAGTACGTCGGGCGGTTTCACCAAACGCTCGTCACGGTCGATCGCATCTTGAATGAATTTCGCGGCCGATTCGTTGGCAAATCGACGCCGGTGCATATGTTCTGGCACAGCTTTGATCTGGCACTCACGCGTTTTTCGGGAATGAAAGTTCCGCCGCGTGAAGGCGCCGGAATGGTCGAACGCGAGGCATATTCGCATGAGGTCATAAGCTTCGGATTCTGGTTCGGCGACGACAAAGTTCCCGCACCTGCTTTCTACGCCTACGTCGCGCCCGAACCCGCAGGCCTCGCCGACGAACCACTCACACCCGCAACAGCTCAATGGGTCGAATCAAACGGCGCGCACTTGGCAATATTGATGTACGAAGACGTGCGGAAGACCGATAATCCAAACGACATGGTTTTAGAATTTCTAGAATCAGCTTATCAGGCCGGTGCAAAACGGGCGGGATGGGACACTGAACAATTCTTGATGAAAGCGGTTTAATTCTTATTCGCTGAGCAAAAGTTTCCCGAGCGCGGTTTTCATTCGGCTAATATAGCTTTGCTGTGTCCATCCGCATTCGACCGTTAACTTTTCCCAGTTCTCTATCGACAGCATCGTCCACATCAGATCGACGGCTTCGTCCACGGTCCAGTTGGGTGAGAGCAGGCCTTCGTACTCGACAGTTTCGATCGTTCGGCGACAACCGCTGCGGACGGATTCCATTCGGTCGCGCCACGCGGCTGCGGCGGCCTCGTCGGTTTCGCGGACGGCCATCAGAGCTTTGGCGACGCCGTAGATCTTGGGAATGTAATTTCCCCAGAATTCAATAAATGTTTCGAGAACCTCAATGCCCGTCTGGGCTTCGCGAAACCGCTTTACTTCTTCATCAAGCCCATAAACATCGTCCAGATGACGAACAGCCGCGATCATCAATTCCCCGCGTGACGGAAAGTGTAAGTAAACAGCTTGCCGCGACACGCCGGTTGCTTGAGCAATATCCGCCATCCTGACGCCTTTCCCATTGCTTTCCAATAACAGATTTGCAGCGGTTTCGATAACTTTTTCTCTTGTGCCGGAAAAAATGCTTGACATGACGTAAAGTATGTCATATTCTTTACACGCTGTCAACTTGACATAATGTAAAGCACAAAGGAGTGTATTATGAAAATAGCAATTTTTGGAGCAACCGGAAGCGTCGGCCGACTGGCGGTCAAACAGGCATTGGAACAGGGACACACAGTGAGAGCATTGGTACGCGATCCGGAAAAGGTCGAAACGCATCACAAGAACCTTAGTTTGATCAAAGGCGATGTGCTGAACTCGGTAGCGGTGGAACAGGCGGTGCAGGGTCAGGACGCAGTGCTCTGTATTCTAGGCGCAGGCAGAAAAGGGACTATTCGATCGAAAGGGACAAAGATGATAATAGAGGCGATGCAGAAATCCGGCGTCAAACGCCTGATCTGTCAATCGTCGCTCGGCGTCGGCGACAGCCGTGGGAATCTAAACTTCCTGTGGAAGTACATAATGTTCGGCCTGCTGCTGCGCGCAGCATACGCAGACCATGTTCAGCAGGAAGAGTACGTGATGAAAAGCGGTTTGGACTGGACGATCATCCGGCCGGCCGCGTTTACCGACGGCCCGCGAACCGGCGTTTATCAACACGGATTTTCTGCCAATGCGGAATCGCTGACACTAAAGATATCGCGTGCGGATGTCGCCGATTTTCTGATCAGTCAATTGACCGACAATACGTATCTGCACAAGACACCCGGTCTTTCTTATTGAGGAGGTTACGATGTTCACATTCACAAATTTAATAATTTTTGTGACGATAATGGCCGCTCTCGGCAGCTCACTGCTGGGCGGTCTGTATTTCGCCTTTTCGGTTGCAATTATGCGAGCCCTCGAAAAACTGCCCTCCGAGCAAGGCATGGCGGCGATGCAATCGATAAATCTCGTTATCTTAAATCCCGCATTCTTAGGCGTTTTTCTCGGGACCGCTATCGGCGGAGTTCTATTGATCGCGGCGCCGGTATTTGATTGGAACGCCGCGTCGCCGTGGCTGATCGCGGGTGCTCTTGTTTATATAGTTGCCAGTCTCGGGTTGACGATTGTTTTCAACGTGCCTCTCAATAACGAGCTTGCCGCGGTCTCGGCGACCGATCCTGCCTCGGTCGATGTTTGGAAAAGATATTTGAGTGATTGGACATTTTGGAACCACATTCGGACGGCCGCATCGTTAGGCTCGGCGGTGTTATTGATGATCGGACTCGTTTATCTTGGCCGGTAAATGTAAAATAGTCGAAAAGATCATCTTGAGTATTTGGAGGTTTATGAAATTTGCATTGTCGATTGCAATTTTGTTTTTGCTTTCCCAATTGGTAATCGGACAGGGACAGGCACCGGGCTTAAACGGCAGAATTGTTGTGTCGGCCCAAAAATCCGCATTACCTAAAGGATTGACTCAGAATTCAAGCGTCGAAGAACTTATCCAGTGGCTCGATGAAAATGCTTTTCCGAAGGTCTGGATCGGGGTTGAGACGGAAGTATCCGAAGACCAAATCGATGCAACACAGGTCTACAACACTGCCTTGTCCGAGGAAGTGACATTGTCACAAGGGTTCCGGCTCCAGTCGCTGGATGCTTGTAAGTTAACGCTAAGAAATGAAGACTTGCGGCTTCTTGAATTATGGACCGGAAACTACAACATGGAACTGGTTCGTTTGAAAGATGTGCTCGTTGATCCTGATTCGAAAAAGACATTTTACGGGGAACTGGTGATCCAGCTTTCTGATCTCAGCCTCAAGAAAGGCAGAAAGCCGTTTCGACACACTAGAAAACCTGAAAAAGCAAAGATGTTGGGCACATGGCGAATGATGTTTCGGGTGAGTCGCCCATCGTTCTTTCAGATGTTGCGTGGTGAATTTCGTCACGGCCAGAGCGTCCTAATTGGCATAAGATCGCATCAGGACGATCAGTTTTATAATTCATTGTGGGGTGAAACGCTAAGGTTTACTTTCGACGAGGAAAATACATCAAAGGAGTTTTATCTAGTTTTTCGGAGAGCTATCGAACTCTGCTCCAAGTGAGTTTGGCAGCCATCTAAGATCGAGGAGGACAATATGAGAATTTTGCTAATCATAAGTTTTACGCTTTTCGCATTTTCCATTGGCTTTACCCAAGGGCAACAGGAGCCGAGTTTGAAAGTGCCGATCCTTAGTCCGGCGACCGAGATATCACAGGAAGTCGGTTTGACCCAGGTGAAGCTCAGCTATGCGCGACCGAGTGCGAAGGGCAGAAAGATTTTTGGCGAGCTCGTTCCATTCAACGAAGTGTGGCGGACGGGTGCGAATGCTTCCACCAAACTGACTTTTACGGAGGATGTAAAGATAGAAGGCAACAGCCTTAAGGCCGGAACCTATGCCCTTTATTCCATTCCGGGTGAAAAGGAATGGACAATGATAATTCACACCAACACGAAACATAGATCGATCGCCGGTGACGTTTATAAACCCGCCGAGGACGCGTTTCGTTTTAAGGTAACGCCAGGCAAAACGTCGAATTTCGTTGAGACGTTTACCATCGGATTTAGCGACATCACTACAAACTCGCTAATGCTGGCCGCAGCCTGGGAGAACACCGAGGTGAAGTTCTTGATCGAATTCGACGTGGACTCACGCATCAACGAACAGATCTCCTCGTTAACAAGCTCGCCCACAGGAATGAGCCATCAAAACTATTTTCTAGCTGCGGAATATAACCTGCACAACAACAAAGATCTCGCAAAGGCCGATAGCTGGATTGTCACAGCAATGGAAAAGAGCGCAAAGAACTCTCGTTACGGATTGCTCAGAGCCAAAATTCTTGCGAAGGCGGGCAAGACGGACGAAGCTCTGAAGGTAATTGCTGACGCGAATGCCTGGGCGACTGAGGCGAAGAACGCCAATTACATCGAACAGACGCAGCAGTTTTGGGATTCGATAAAGAAGTGATAGATCTGCGAAGCGACACAGTTACAAAACCGACCGACTCGATGCGTGCGGCAATGGCAGCAGCGGAGGTTGGCGACGATGTTTACGGCGAGGACCCGACGGTTAACCGCCTACAGGAACGCGCCGCCGAGATTTTTGAAAAAGAGGCCGCCTTGTTTGTCCCGACAGGCTCGATGGGCAACCAGATCGCCGTAAAACTGCACACGCGGCCCGGCCAGGAAGTCATCATCGAAGAACGCGGCCACATATTTAATTACGAGATGGGAACACCCGCTGTCGTCTCGGGTGTAATGATGCGTCCGGTCAAGAGCCGGGACGGCAGCGGCCATCTGACTTGGGACGAGATCGCCTCGGCTCTGCACATCGATCAGCCGTATTACTCATGCCCGACCGGTTTGATCTGTCTCGAAAACACGCATAATTTTGCCGGCGGTAGCGTGATGGCGGCTGAACATTGCGCAAACATATGCGAGCAGGCACATTCGCTCGGCTTGCCGGTTCACATGGACGGCGCTCGTATTTTTAATGCGTCGGCTGCCCTTGGAACACCGCTGGCGGATCTTACGAGAGATTGCGATTCGGTCCAATTTTGTTTATCGAAAGGCCTCGGCGCACCTGTCGGGTCGATGCTTGTTGGCAGCAAAGATTTTATCAAAGAAGCTCGAAGCTGGCGAAAGCGTCTCGGCGGCGGAATGCGGCAGGTCGGGATTTTGGCTGCTGCCGGATTGATCGCGCTCGAAGAATCACCGAAGCGTCTGCATGAAGACCACGAAAACGCGCGTCGATTGGCAGTAGGCATTGCCACAATCCCGGGCGCCAGAATCGACATTGAAAAGGTCGTTACAAATATCGTTATCTTTGACATCACCGGCACAGGCAAAACGTCAGCCGAAATTTGTGCGGCATTAAAAGAAAAAAATATACTTGCGATACCCTTTGGCGATAATATCAGGATGGTTACGCATTGTGATGTCTCGAAATCGGATATGGAAAAAACGGTCGAGATTCTGGACGCAAAGCTGAAGTTGTGAACATTGTCGATAAAAACTATCGGAACATGCATTTTGGCTGCACTCCTTTCGGGCTGTTCATTCTTGCCCTCCCTTTGCGAGAATACGGTCGAGAAAGAGGTCATTTCTCCTAACGGACTAAAGAAAGCCGTAATATTTGACCGAGGCTGTGGTGCCACTGTTGGTTTCATTACCGCGATCTCGATTGTGCCAAATGGCGAAAGCCTCAAAAGTAGCGATACCGGTAATGTTCTCCTCGCGGAAAATATTTACAAAGAAGTATCAGGAACGGGGAATGCAGAAGATAGAATAATGAGAGAGAATTTTGATATTGAGTGGCTAAACGATATGGAACTTCTGGTTCGTTACACCGAATCGAAAAACTTGCGCAAGTATCGTCAACTTGGGAACTTGACGGTCAAGTTTGAACAACTTAGGTAAGCCATACTATCTAAAGATCAAAATGAATATCGAACAGCTTCGCGAATTTTGTCTCTCGTTTCCTCACGCGACCGAAGACGTCAAATGGGAAAAGGGCCTATGCTTTCTCGTTGGTGAAAAGATGTTCTGTGTCGGCGGGCTTGAGCCGTCGGATACCTGGCAGTTTTCATTCAAATGTACGCCCGAAAAATTTGCCGAACTTGTCGAGATCGACGGCATAATTCCCGCTCCTTATGTTGCCACTGGGTCGCGGTGCAAAAAGCGGCCGTGATCGACGATGACGAACTCGAGGAATTGATCACAAAATCGTATTTGATGGTGTTGGAAAAGCTCCCGAAAAAAACACGCGACAGCCTCAAGTAACCCCGAATCCCGTCCGGCAATATCCTCGCAACAATAATTTAACCCAAACGCAATGCTCCCGTAATTTCGAGTTCACTCGCCGCGCCTAAACTCCTCAATTATTCATTTTGAAATAAACACAAGGTAATCCAAAAAAACGTTGGATGAACCCCGAAACACCTTGCCCGTTGGATACAAGAATACAGCGGTCAATTTGTTTAAAACGTGATTCATTTTTGAAACACCAAAAAAGAGGAGACCATGAATTCAAAGACAAATTCTTACAGCATCCGCTATTTGCTGATCGGCTTGATCTTTCTTCTTCCGTTGCCAGCGGTTGCGCAATCCGAAACGGCCACTGTTTTGGGTACTATTCGCGACGCCAATGGCGGAGGCGTTACCGGGGCGACCGTTACGCTTAAAAATATCGGCACCAGCATTTCGGCGACGACAACTACAGACACCAACGGCGATTATATTTTTAGCAACACACGCATCGGAAACTACCAGATAACGATCGAGGCGAGCGGCTTCGACCGCACGGTTGCCGACAATATTAATCTTTCGATCAACGCCCGCCAGCGTGTCGATCTAACAGTTCAGGTTGCGTCCACGGTCGAGACCGTAACGGTCGTCGGAGCCGCCGAGATGCTCGAAGCCGATTCGAGCGAACGCGGGCAAGTCGTCCAGCGTGAACAGATCACGGCTCTGCCGCTAAATGGCCGTTCCTACGCAAACCTTGCGCTGCTCGCACCGGGCGTTCGCGAATCAAGCACCAACAGCTCGATCGGGGGCGGCGGACGTGAGGCCGCATTTAACGTAAACGGCCTTCGTGCGACGTTCAATAATTTTCTGCTCGACGGCATCGACAATAATGCTTACGGAACCAGCAACCAGAGTTTTTCGAGCCAGGTCGTGCAAGTTTCGCCCGACGCAATTGCAGAATTCAAAGTCCAGACAAACGCTTACAGCGCCGAGTTCGGCCGCTCAGGCGGCGCCGTTATCAATGCAACTTACCGCAGCGGAACAAACGGCTTTCACGGCTCGGCGTGGGAATTCCACCGCAACACGGTCCTAAATGCGACCGGTTTTTTCAAGCCCACGGGTGGCGTAAAACCGCCGCTTATCCGTAACCAGTTCGGATTCACATTCGGCGGCCCGATCATCAAAGACCGGACATTCTTTTTTGGCGATTACGAAGGTTTCCGTCAGATTCAGAAGGATCTAGCTTTTTCGGCTCTTCCTTCTATGGATCAAAGGCAAGGTATTTTCGAAAGAATAGTTGATGGACAAGTTGTTCCGGTGCCGGTAAGAAATCCGATCACGGGCGTGCTTTACGCGAACGGGATCGTTCCTCTTGCAGACATGACTCCGTTTGCTCGTCGGGTTTTGAGTGAATTACCGACTCCAAATGTTCCCGGAGCGTCGAGTCTCCACGGTCTTCAGGGTAATAATTATTCTGAATTGGTCCAAAATAAGCAGTTCAACGACAAATACAATATCCGCATCGACCACGCTTTGAGCGACTCGCTGAACATCTTTGGCCGTTGGAGCTATCGCAATTCCGAGGCGTTCGAAGCT
Organism: uncultured Chloracidobacterium sp.; assembly: GCA_964605905.1. Classification (GTDB taxonomy): domain Bacteria; phylum Acidobacteriota; class Blastocatellia; order Pyrinomonadales; family Pyrinomonadaceae; genus OLB17. The sequence goes on from CAZSEL010000005.1 coordinate 45,461, forward strand.
CCGAATATTCCCGGCCCGTCGGGCAGCAACCAAAACGGTTTTGTCGATATAAAGAACAAACAGTTCACGCTCGGCGGAACCTATGCATTGGCAAACGCCTCGGTTTTCGACCTGCGGTTCTCGTGGTCAAAGATCGATGCGGGCAAGCGTCCGCCGCTCACCGGTGGGCCGGGCATGTTTGAGCTTTACGGCATCACGGGACTACCGGACGATCTGCTCGTTACCGGTGGCTTGACCACGCAGACTATCGGTGGATTTGCACAACTTGGCAGACAGGCGACGAATCCGCAGTTTCAAAACCCGACGAATATCAACATTCGTCCGAGCTACACGTTCAGCATTAACCGCCACAATATCAAGGTCGGCTATGAATATCTTGCTGTAAACACCGACGTTCAGGACACGAACCCGCTGATGGGCATCGACACGTATTCGGGGCAGTTCAGCAAACCTCTACCGCCGCCGGTGGAACCTCCAAATCCGCCGAATCCGCCGCTTCCTGGTAACAATTTGTACAACCTTGCAGATTTCATGTTCGGAGCGCGGAGCCAGTATGAATTGGCAAATCTGACGATCGCCGAAATGAGGCAGCGTTTCCATTTCGCCTACATTCAGGACGATTTCAAGGTAACGTCGAAACTAACACTCAATCTCGGCCTGCGATACGAGTTTGGCTCGCCGTATTGGGAAGAGAACAATCGGCTATCGAATTACGATCCAGTCAGCAACTCGATAATATCCGCAAGCGATGGTTCATATTACGATCGCGGACTCGTCGATCCTGATTACAACAACTTCGGCCCACGGATCGGGTTTGCTTACAACATCTTCGACAAGACCGTTCTTCGCGGCGGCTACGGCCTCGGTTATGTCTATCTAAACCGCCTCGGCAGTGCGGATATTCTTGGCACAAACTTCCCGATCATCACTCGTGCGGCAGTTGCTCAACGGGCACCGGACGCGGTGCTGAATCCGCTGTGCGTGGGCAATACCTTTAGTTCAACCTGTTTCCGTACAACGCAACAAGGCTACCCGACAAGCGGCCTGCCGAATAATGTGGTGCTTTACGTTCCACGCGACCGGCCGACGGCGAGTGTCCAAAACTGGCAGCTTTCGGTACAGCGTGAGATTCTCAAAAAACTGGTGTTGGATGTAGCGTATGTCGGTAACCGCGCAAGTGACACCGTGCTGCTAGCTGATCTAAATCAGGCACGACCGCTTACACAGGCCGAGGCCGCATTGCCCGGAGCACAGCAGCCGACGCTTCAGGCAAGGCGTCCGATACAGGGATTCGGCTCGATCTCGGCCGTGCTTCCCGAAGGCTTTTCTACCTACAACGCTTTACAGATTAAGGTCGAGCGAAGGTTCAGCAGCGGATTATATTTGCTGAATTCGTTCACCTGGTCTAAGGCGATAGACAACGGTTCACAAGTTCTTGAGGAACCGAACGGCAACACCGGAACGCCGCAGGACGTTAATAATTTTGCGGGCGACAAAGGCATCGGAGCTTACGATCAGCCCTTCAATAATACGACCGCGTTTGTCTGGGATTTGCCAGTCGGCCGCGGCAGATGGCTGGGCGACGACCTGCACCCGATTCTGGATGCAGTTATCGGCGGATGGCAAGTAAATGGTGTTAACACAATGACAAGCGGCCAGCCGATCAATTTTCGTTACGGCCCGTCACCGGTGACGAACAACTTACCGTCGTTCCTTGGCGGCGTCGCGTTGCGGCCAAATGTTACTTGCGATCCGGTGAACACCGGCGATAGGCCCGACCCGACGGTGGGCTATTTCAACGCTTCATGCCTTTCGCGACCGCCGGTCTGGGCTCCGTTTGGCAATGCTGCAAGAAACATTGCGAGAAGCGACAAGTACTTTAACTTCGACTTTTCACTGCAGAAGAGTTTCAGAATTCCGATCACAGAAGAGACTCGATTGCAGTTTCGGGCCGAGTTTTTCAATCTGTTCAACAAGACCAATTTCCGCGCTGCAAATTCCGATATTACCAGCGCCGCTTTTGGAAGAATATCGAGCGCGTTTCCGGCTCGACAGGTCCAGTTGGCATTGAAATTCTCATTCTAAAGAAAATTGTTTAGCGTGCTTCTGTTTCCTTGATAACGTAAAACTTAAAGCGGATAACTGATAGTAAAGAATGCAAACACTATCAGTTATCCGTTCTCAGCTATACGTTATTAAGAAAGATGGATCTGTAATACTAAGAAATATGAAATCGACAATCTTACTGTTCCTCATTCTTTCATTTACGATAAACGTCATTCCGCAAACCGCCCGCTTTGTCAGCATCGAGGGCCATCGCGGGGCACGCGGTTATTTGCCTGAAAATACGATCCCTTCATTCAAGCTCGCTATCGATCAGGGTTCGGACACCATCGAGCTTGATGTCGTTATCACAAAAGACAAAAAGGTGATCGTCTCGCACGAGCCGTATTTCTCTTCCGTCATATCGCTTGATCCGCAGGGAAAGAAGATCGCCAAAGAATCAGAGCGCGAACACAACATCTACAAAATGACCTTTGCTGAGACAAAAAAATACGATGTCGGCAGCATCGGCAACGCCGGTTTCCCTGAGCAAAAGCCAATCAAGGTTAACAAGCCTCTGTTGACCGAGGTTTTCAGGGAGATTGAGAAATACACAAAGTCAAAAAAGATAGCTCGTGTTCGTTACAACATAGAGATCAAGTCCTCACCCGAAGGCGACGGCGCGTTTCATCCGGCACCGGCGGAAGTCGTTAGTCTCGTCATGGACGATATCGCAAAATTCAAACTGCAGGATCATGTCATCGTTCAGTCGTTTGACGTGCGTCCCTTGCAGGAGATAAGAAAGTCGCACCCTAAACTGCCGCTTGCATTGCTCGTCGGTAATCCGGAAGGTGCGGAGAAGAATCTCGCGAAACTTGGATTTATTCCCGACACATACAGCCCGCATTTCTCGCTCGTGAACGAGGCTCTCGTAAAATTCTGCCGCGAAAAAGGCCTGAAGGTCGTGCCGTGGACGATCAATGAGGTCGCCGATCTTGAGCGGATGAAAACATTCGATCTTGACGGAGTTATCACCGATTACCCCGACCGCGCCGTGAAAGTTTTTCGGAAATAATCTGCGGGCAATGACATTCGCTCGAATTTCGGTAGAATTATCTCGATGATAATCGCTATCGACGGGCCTTCGGGTGCCGGTAAATCAACGCTCGGCAAAATGCTCGGGAAAAGCCTTGGCCTGCTCTATATCGACACCGGTGCTATGTACAGGGCAGGTGCGGTTGCAGCAATTCGGGCTGACATTCCGCTTGATGACGCAGCCGAACTCACGAAGATCGTGCGTGCGTCGAAGATCGAGCTTGCCGGTGAACCTGATTCATTGAAAGTAATGCTTAACGGCGATGACGTTTCCGCCGAGATTAGGACCCTTGAGGTCGCACAGGCTGCGTCGATCGTTTCGACTGTTTCGGATGTCCGTCGCAGAATGGTCGAGCTTCAGCGTGAGATCGGTGAAAATGCCCCGCAAGGCTGTGTTCTCGAAGGCCGCGACATCGGCAGCGTGGTTTTCCCGAACGCCGACATAAAGTTTTTCCTGACCGCAAAACCCGAGGCACGAGCCCGACGCCGTTACGAAGAAGACAAGTCCAAAGGCCGCGTTACGACCTACAATCAAACACTCGCCGAGATAAACGAACGCGACGAACGTGACGTTTCCCGCGACGATTCACCGTTAAAGATCGCCGAAGACGCCGTCGTCATCGACACCAGCGAACTCGACCTGACCGAAGTTTTCGAACTAATGCTCGCCAAAGTGCGTGAAAGAAAAGGTGCGGCTGCCTAATTTCAGTTTCAAACGTGAAGCGTATCTGATCGCAGCGATCTCGTTCGTGCCCGTGTTGATCGGCCTGATCTTTGGAATCGTTTATCGGCTGGTGGTGATAAGAAATTAAGCCACGAATGCACTAATTGGTTCCGTGACTTGCACAAAAAATTAGTGCATTCGTGGCCGATTCTTCCCATCCTAAGATCAGGACACTTATCGCAATAATTTGACTAACCCGCCCGCAATCGCTAACATCAAAAGTTGCTTTTTGATATGCTCCCGTAGCTCAGTTGGATAGAGCAACAGCCTTCAAAATAGGAGCCTGTGCAGGGAATAGAAACCTGCACAGTGGAGAGTGCTGTATCGGTGGATCTCTAAGGGAACGCTTGGCGTTCCTATGACAATACCGAGGAAACCAAGGGGTCGTTTTCTTTTTTCGAATGAAAATTCATCATACGAAGAATAAAGGTGACTTAGGGGTTGCTAAAGCACATTGCGATTTGGTCGAAAAGGGATTTGTAGTTTTGTTCCCAACGACCGAGCACGCGCCGTTTGACTTGGTTGCGTACGACGGACAAAAATTCGTCAGGCTGCAAGTTAAATATCGCAAGGCCGTAAATGGTTCGGTTCAGGTCAGATTAAAAAACTGGTGGGCCGACAAAAACGGATCGCATGGCCAAATGATTGATAAAGACCAGGTTGATGTCTTTTGTGTTTATTGTCCTGACACCGATAAGTGTTATTACTTTAAGCCTCAAGATGTTGGCTCACACTTTAACATCAGGGTAGTAGCTCCAAAGAATAATCAGTCGATAGGAATTAATTTGGCTGAGAATTTCACAAGGGTTCCGTAGAGACTATACGCACTCAGACTGAAATGTCTAAGATATAGTCCAGACTTTCAACTTGTTTTCCCTGCGATGATTTGGGGGAAAACAGGGCTTGGGAAACCAAGTGAGGTAAGCTAAGCTGTGGGTCGCACGTTCGAGTCGTGCCGGGGGTACTATTTTAATGCGGATTGTGGAATTCGGATTGCGGATTTGTCAGAACCGGGAGCAGTAGCGACCGGCTTTCTTAAATCCGCAATCCAAAATCCCAAAATCGAGACATGGCGGCTATAGTTCAGTTGGTTAGAACGCCTGATTGTGGTTCAGGAGGTCGTGGGTTCGAGCCCCACTAGCCGCCCCATCATTTCTAAATATTCCTTGTCGTTTGTCCCGCAAACAGCCTATACTTGATTTGATTCGCCGAGATTGTCCCCGCACAAGACATGACGAAAAAATTCGTTTGTATCATAGTTCTTTTGGTTCTCAGTATTGAGGTGTTTTCACAGCGCTCGGCAGAAAAATACGTAAAAGACGAGGTGCTTGTTAAGTTCGGAGGCTCTCGTACAGAAAATTTTATGCGTGAGTTCGAATCGAAAGGAGCCCGACCAGTTAAAGACCTCGGAAACAGCGGCTGGACGCTGGTGAAAATCACCAATGGCCAATCGGTCGAGCAGGCAATCGCTTCTTTTACGAAACTTCCTCAAACAGTCGCGGTTCAACCAAACTTTTATTATTCGCTTCAGGCAATACCGAACGATCCTCAATGGGGAACGACGGGAATGTATGGGCTGCCCAAAATATCGGCTCCGCAGGCGTGGGATATTACGACCGGCAGCAGCGATGTTGTTGTTGCAAATATCGACACCGGAATGCGGATGACGCACGAGGACCTTGCCGCTAACATTTGGACGAACGCTGGCGAGATTCCAAGCAATGGAATCGACGACGACAATAACGGCTTCATCGACGACGTAAACGGCTGGGATTTTCGCTTCGACGACAGCGATCCGTCCGACCAACACGGCCATGGCACGCACACAGGCGGGACGATCGGTGCCGCCGGAAATAATATGCTCGGCGTTCCCGGCGTAAACTGGAACGTCCGCATCATGGTCATAAAGATCTACAGCGCCGCCGCAACCGATACAACCTCGGCGATGCTGATCAATGCGTATAATTACGTGCGAATGATGCGTGAGCGCGGTGTTAACATTCGCGTCACAAATAATTCATACGGCGGCTGCAACGAGGCGTGTTCATACGATCAGGCTACAAAAGATGCGATCGACGCTCTGGGAAACGCGGGTGTTCTAAACGTTTTCGCCGCCGGGAACAACAACGGCCAAAATACTGATGTTTTGCCGTTCTATCCCGGCAGCTACGACTCGCCGAGCATTTTGAACGTAGCGGCGTCTAACTCGGCTGACAATAGAGCAGGCTTTTCCAACTTTGGCCTGGTTTCCGTCGATCTTGCGGCGCCTGGCGTAGGAATTCTAAGCACGACTAACGTCTCTAATTCCACATACAATCTCAGCAGCGGCACGTCAATGGCCGCGCCGCATGCGTCAGGCGTTGCGGCATTATTGGCGGCCCACAACCCGAACTTGTCCGCGGCTTCGCTAAAAGCGACGCTGATGAATACGGTCGATCAGCTGACCCAATGGAACGGCATAGTAAAAACAGGCGGCCGTCTGAATGCTTTTGCTGCGTTGCAGAACCAAACCGTGTGCAGCTTCACGCCACCGCAGACGAATATCAACGTCCGGACTAAGGGTGGATATTTCTCAGTCAGCGTTCCCGCAGCAACGAATTGTGATTACGCGATCGAAACGTCGGGTAACTGGATCAGTGTCGAAGGCCCGAAAGCGCGGAGCGGAGCGGGTTTGATTTCGTTTTATGTTCGGCTGAATTCAACTATTTCACGACAAGGAACCGTCAGGTTTGGCGGCTCGACAGTGACAATAAATCAGACCAGAGGGCAGAATTTTTAGAATCCTGGCGGTTATTCCAACTATTATAGGGATAGATGCGTCTAAGGCATTATTCAGTACGAAATTAAGGGTCGCTTCCCTAATGCAAACTTTCGGGAAGAAATTGTTGCATAAACGGTATTTCAAATAGTATATTTATTGTTCGTGCAGTTTAGGCAGTCTCTGCCAGGCACATCCGCCAATTTAGTTTAAGGAATTAAAAGATGAGAAAAATATTCACTGCAAACCGCAGCGTTTCTGTATTCGCAGCGTTGATCGCTCTTTTCGCAGTCTCGGTCCCCGCTCAGCTCTCACTTCGCAAAGCGATGGACGTTGATAATGATGGCAAGGCCGATCTCACGGTGTTCAGGCCAAGCAACGGTGTCTGGTACACGGCTAAAAGCAGCGGCGGGTTCGCGATTCAGGCTTTCGGTATCGCAAACGAAGACTTTATGACACCGGGCGACTATGACGGCGACGGCAAAGGCGACATCTCTGTTTGGCGCGACACCACCGGTGTCCATTACCGTATTGATAGTTCGACCAGCACTTTTGGCGCGGTTAGCTTTGGCATCACAGGAGACGAGCCGACCTGTCGCGACTTTGACGGTGACGGCAAAACGGACATCGCTGTCGTCCGCAAAACGGGCGGCGCTTTGATCTGGTATCACCTGCGCAGCAGCGACAGCGGATTCTCAGTGGCTCAATGGGGCGCTAACACTGACTTTATCGCACCGGGCGACTATGACGGCGACGGCAAATTCGATCTCGCTATTCAGCGGCCAGGTGCGACCGCAACCAGTGCAGCGACCTTTTACATCCTTCGCAGTAAGGATGGGGGCTCGAGCATTTTTAACTTTGGTTTCGGCACCGATCTTGTCGTTCCCGGCGACTACGATGGTGACGACAAAACCGATGTTGCGGTTGTTCGCGAAGGCTCTACCCCAACCGATCCGCTTGTTTGGTACATTCTTCGCAGTACGGATGGCGGCGTGACAGCTGCCCAGTTCGGAGTTACCGGAACCGACATAACTGCTCAAAACGATTATGACGGAGACGACAAGGCGGATATCGCCATCTGGCGCAATTCGACCGGAGTATTTTGGGTGTTCCAGAGCACAACCGGTAATTTCACGGCAACGCAATGGGGACTTTCGAATGACTTCCCGGTTGCCGGTTACGACACCCACTGATCAATTCTCACAACTGTTACGAAAGGTTGAAGACTGTGATTGTCTTCAACCTTTTTGTTTATTATCCTGAGAACGGTAATCGGCAGATGAGTAAATGGATACGGCTTTGACGATCACAAAGGCATTCAAGAACAAGCGCGTTGTAATACTGGGCGATGCGGTTGCCGACCAGTTCGTCAGCGGAACGATCACACGCGTTTCCCGCGAAGCACCGGTTTTCATCATGCGGCATGACGAAACCGAGACGCGGGCCGGTGGCGCTGCAAATGCCGCCGTAAACGTCGCGTCGCTTGGTGGAACACCGCACCTGATCGGACTGCTGGGAACCGACCCAGACGGCGATCTGCTCGCAACAGAACTCGAAAATCGAGGCGTTAATACTGATCTGCTGATCCGCGATAACAACATTCGTACAACAACAAAAACGCGCGTCCTGGCCGGGCAGCAATATGCCCCGCGTCATCAGGTCATCAGAATCGACCATGAAAACTCGGCCGAGATTCGCAAAGAGGTGCGTAGGCAGTTAGCCGATAATCTGTCAGTAGCGGCCGAATCGGCGGATGCGATCGTTGTCTCCGATTACAATTATGGCGTAGCGACGCCTGAAATATTCGAGTTGGCCCGCCAAGCCGCCGCCAAACACAGTATTCCGCTTTTGATCGATTCCCGTTTTCGCCTCACGTCGTTTAAAGGCGCAACTTCTGCAACGCCGAATCAAGAAGAGGTCGAGCAGATGCTGGGCTGTCCGATGACCAATGATCTCTGTGAAAATATCCGCTCCGATCTGGGCTTGCAAGCTCTTCTTGTCACCTGCGGCAACAAGGGTATGCGACTCTATGAATCCGGACGCGCTCCGCAATTCATCAAAGCCATCGGTTCGTCTGCCGCGGTCGATGTGACTGGTGCGGGCGACACTGTTATCGCGGCGTTTGCACTCGGCCTCGCATCAGGATTATCGTTCGCTGACGCCGCACAAATTGCGAACCACGCAGGCGGCATCGTCGTGATGAAAAAGGGTACGGCCGCTGTCACAGTAGACGAGCTAAATGCCTCGCTCAACACGACGCCGACCGGAGCCGCAAAAGCCAATTAGAAATATGTCGCACATCGCCCTCGCACCGATTCTTGAACGACCCGAGCTAATCGAGCGAGTCGCGATTGAGCGTGCAAAAGGCAGTAAAATTATTCTGACAAACGGCTGTTTCGACCTGTTTCACGTCGGGCATATTCGATATCTCGCCGGTGCAAAAGAACTCGGCGGATTTGTTATTACGGCAATCAATTCCGACCGCCAGGTACGTATTTTAAAGGGCGTTGAAAGGCCGTACATGCCGGAACGCGAACGCGCCGAAATAGCAGCCTCGCTGCGGTTTGTCGATGCAGTCACGATCTTTGACGAGCCGACCGTAACCGAACTGTTGCAGGTGATCCGCCCCGACATTCACGCCAAAGGAACCGATTACACCACCGAAACCGTTCCCGAACGCGAGATTGTCCGCTCCTATGGCGGCGAAGTCGCAATCGTCGGCGACCCAAAAGATCATTCCTCAACGGATCTGATCGCGACGGTCTCGAAGGAATTTTCCCCACAGAGTAATATAGGAAAAAAGTAAAAAGGTAAAAGTAAAAAGGCTAAGACTGGCGGAGTATTTTATCTTTTCTCCTTTCTATTTTTTACTTTTTACTTTTGCCTTTTTACTTTTCTACGTATGTTCGAATCGCGAAACAAGACAGACCTTATCATCGAAGTATGGGAACGTCTTGACTGCGAGAGCATCGGTGCCGCCGAGCTTGTCGCGATAGAGACGGCCGTTCGCGAACAGTTCGGAGCGGCCGCGGTTGATTCGCCGATGGTCCTGGCAAGAATGTTGGCGGACGAAGGAGCCGAGCTTCGTCACTCCGAGATAATGCAGCTTTTCGTCGATCGCAACGAAGAAACGCTGTACGATGCCGCACTGAGGAATATTATCGACATCGACGATCTTGAAAAAACACATGCGTCGATCGCCCGGATGGAAAATCTTCGTCGAAAATTTGTCGCAGACGATGACAAGGAAGGTCAGCGTCTGCTCCGCGAAAAGGCCGTGCGTTTCAAAGATCAGGCACACGAACGGTCGATCGCTGACAGAGCGAATAAACACGAAAGACTTATGAATGCCGAGATCGCCGAGTGGCTGACAAACTGGCTGCGAACGCCGGATATGTTTGACACATGGGTTACCTTAAGGCTTCGTTCACCGGAATTTCAGGAATGGTTCGGCCAAAGTCAGTAGCCCGCACGTAAGTAAGGGCTTAGTTGCGTGTCAGTAGCCCGCACGTAAGTAAGGGCTTTGTGGCCGCCAAAAAATAATAATGTATAGATTTTTCTCACCACCAGAGAAATTCGATTCGGCGAATGTCTCTTTAAACGAAACCGAAACACGGCACTTACGCGACGTGCTTCGCCTTAGCGTCGGCGAAATTGTCCATGTCTTCGACGGCGCAGGCCGCGAGTTTGAATGCTCGGTCGAGACAATCGGCAAACATGAAACACATCTGTCGATAAACCGCGAAAGGTCGCCAACCGCGCCCGAATCAACTCTTGATCTAACCGTCGCTGCCGCGATCACGCCGGGCGAAAAGTTCGATTTAGCAGTTCAAAAGTCTGTTGAGTTGGGCGTCAGGCGTTTCATTCCGCTTTCGACAGCGAGATGCGAGGTGAAATTGAAAGACGCGGAAAAGCGTATTGAGCGTTGGCGAAGAATTGCGTTCGAGGCGGCCAAACAATGCGGCCGTGCAAGACTGATGGATGTTGACAGCGTGTCCGCATATAGACAAGTGTTCAACCACAATGACAGCCCGATCGTCATCTTTAGCGAACGCGATGGCGTTAGTTTCGACTCGATAAAGACGGACGGAAAATTAACTGCGGTTTATGGCCCAAAAGGTGGTTGGACGGATGAAGAACTTGAACTTGCCCGAAATTCCGGTGCAAATGTGATCACATTCGGCGGCCGCATCCTACGCGCGGAAACGGCCGCGATCGCGATCACGGCCATTCTCCAGCATCGCTTTGGCGATATGAATTAGATCTCGTTCTTGGGCGTTCTTGGCCGATAGTAAGCGTCGCCCCGCTGCGTCATTTTCGCTTTTGTACCAATGGATTTGATCACCGATTCGAGCAGTTCCTTGCTCGACAGCTTGAAATTAATATTGCCAACGGCGTCAACATCCTGATCGTCAAAACTGATTATCAGATAACGCCATTTTTCCTTTATCAGCCCGCCGAGAAAGCTGCCTGGCAGCGGAATGTGGCGAACTACGTTTCCGGTGTTCGACGTAACGGATCTCGACTGCGGATAAACGACCTGCATCGATGTATATGGCAGCGCAAATTTTTCCTTGCCGTCTTTGCCGTAAAACACGATCCGCTCGTTTAAGTCGTCGATCTTGAGTGTGCCGGTCTGTTTTTCGCTGTAACCAAACATTCCGCCCTCGTATTTCGCCTCAAACGACGGCGGCGCGTCCGGCACGTTAACTCTCGTGTCGTTCCCGACCGGCCTAACCTGGCTCATGCCCGTCGACGCGAAACCCAACGTAAATGCGACCATCAAAATAAAGATCTTCATAGCGTAATACCTGCCTTGCGGCCCAAATTGTCTTATTTAGCTCGACCAAAAAGGATTGTACAGCAAATAGACGCTATTCCCCTCAATTTGGTTGTCAGAACGTCGCGGAAAATTTCAGCTTATCGAGATATGGTTGCAGTCGCTCTTTGGAAATCTCGACATACTCGGCAGAAATTTCCGAGCCAATCCAACGTCGGTTCATCTGATAAGCAACCTTCGCGGTCGTTCCACTACCCATAAAACAATCATAAACAATATCGCCCTCATCAGTCCAAGTTCTTATTTGATCTTCAACCAACTGCTCTGGAAAGATCGCTGGATGTTCAAATGCGATCTTGTCTTTCGAACTTGATGTGCCGACATTGTAAAAGAAGATATTATTGACCTTACGCTCTTTGGGTGCTATATGGTCGTGGGCAAGATCGTTGCGCCCAACCTTTGTTATACGAAACGATTTGAACGCCTTTTCCTGCTTTATCGGCTGTGTAAGCGGGTTAAAAGTTTTCGGCTGACCTTTGGAAAAACAAAACATGTATTCAAAACACTGACGGTATCGTTTCCCGCAATCACTTGGGATCGGATTGTTTTTGGCATAGAGCATTGTATCGTGAACACGAAATCCAGCTTCCTTAAAGGCAAAAGCATGCTTAAAGCTTGAAAGCGTTTCGTCACCATTTACGGTTCTGTCACCAACAACCCAGATAACTACGCCGCCCTGTTTTGTCTTTCGAAACAATCCCGCTGCAATCTCCTCGACAGGAAAATGATAGCCATTGTAATCACGAAGGTCGTCGTAAGGTGGGCTGGTGATCGTCATATCGACGAAATTGTCTGGCATTTCCCTTAGCGTTTCTATGCAGTTCTCGTTGTAAGTTCGTTCAAGCTCCATAACGTCGTATGTGCAATTATATTTCATCAATGGCGCGAAGCCAAGTGCTAATTATCCAAATCAACAAAGAATCATTTGCGCTTCAATGGTTCGTAGGTCACGATTGGCTCATATGACCCAATGAATTTTTTACAAAGCAACTTCACAGCTAAATTGTTACCAGGATGTCGTGGGTCTATTTTCTCAAAACGCTTTACATTTCCGTCTCCACCTTTTCGATGGAGCAATATGGATTCACCGATCATAATATTCCCTCGATCCGAAAATGTAACTTCGTAAGACATTTCTTTTAGTAACTTTTCTAGGTCATACAAATGCATGACTTCTCGAACATTATCGTAAAGTACCAAAAGTTTAGGCCTTTCTAATCTGCCTAAAGCAAACTGAACCAGTTTTTGGGCACTTGCAGATACAGCGTCGTGAACAACTGGTTCATCCTCTTCCAAAACCAACCTTCCTTTCTTTGCCTTACGAACTACGCCTTCAACAAGGATTTGGTTTATAGCTTCCAAATTGCAGTTATCAACAAAAGACTGGACGGTACCTCGAGCGGCTTGATTTACGCCGACCTTTCCGAATGACTTAATGTTCGCTGTAAGATGATTGCCATCCGTAAAGCTGATTATAACATCTGCTTTTCCTCCAGCAGGCCCTGTTGGGTACGATTTAGCGAGTACGCCGGTATAGCCAAAATAGTCAATTAATATAGCTATAAGCTCTGGCAGATTCTTGAGTGAGTTACTAAAAAGTCTCTCATGTTTGTCGCCTTTTTCGGCGTTACCTTTGTCCATGTGAAATTCTCGAATTCCACTTTAGCACTCAATCTCATTTGAGAAAATGTTATCAGGGATGTAAGATCTCGATCGATTTCGGGCTATGTTCAATACTGGCGGGTTGTTGACAATAAGGTGCGTGTCGGTTAGGTATGATTCAAAAAACTATGTAGACATTGTTTTTGTTTGTTAGAATCTTGCGTCGCCAAAGGCGTGTTTCCAGGCCAGCGTCTCGGCCATTACGTTTAGACGCGTCCTGTCAGGTTCGGAACAATTGAGCGAAAGTTCGCCGATAATATATTTTGCAAGCGGTATTCCGAGCGAACCGGTCTGAGCGATCAGGTTTGGCAGATATTTGAGTTGAACGCCTGCTTCATCCTGTTGGTGAAATGCCTGGATCATTTCACTGCTCATCGTCTCAACGTCCGTCGAAGCCGGAACAACGCGACGCGGTACTTCATGAACAGCCTTTCCCTCCGCGATCCGCCCGAGCAGCAATATGCCGACAAGAGCTTTCTGCTCGCGAATCAAATCCCGCCGCAGATCGCCGAGAGCGTTTACGCCGTCAGTTTGCGGTGACGAAGACGTGTACTCAGGATTGACCAGCCGCGAATCGCAGATAACGCCAACGATCGTTTCGTCCCCGAGGTCCATCGAAACAAACGTCCCAAATCCAAACGTCTTCGCGTCCGGCACTTCGTCGCCATCGCGCTTGTCCAGAACACGCGCGACGTACATCACGTGTGAATTTGAACCGACTATGGTTGCGATTCTCATCTTCATTTACGCCGGTGCGACAGCAATTACCTCGATCTCTAAAAGCCATTGCGAATCGAGCGTTTGGGCAACCACCACAGTCAATGCCGGTCTTAGGTCTCCAAGAATTTGCCGTCGTATCCGGCCATTCGTCTCGGCGAGATCAGGGCTCGTTAAATAGGTCGTCACCTTTACGACATTCTCAAACGTCATACCGGCCTCCGCCAGAACTTCCCCGATATTGCTCCAAACGGCAAGACACTGCGGCTCAAAACCAACGGGAATCTCGCCGTCCGCCGTCTCAGGTATTTGGCCGCTGATAAACAACTGCCGATAGGTTCCCTCGACCAAAACACCGTGCGAATATCCGCCCTCGGGAGCCGCTGTAGTTTCTGGATTGACCTTAGTGACCTTCACCGTCAATAGTTTTTCACGAATTGCGCGCGGTTGCAACCCAGGCGCGAAGGCAAGCCTCGATTCAAGTACTTGAATCTAAGGATGTGATTGGCGATGTGGTCGCGACACTGATAGGCGCATTACTGCGAGGTGCCCTTTGTTCCGAACGTGACGCGGTAGGCGCGATCGTTTTTCGGTCGGCGGTTGTTATCTGAGGTAAAAAAATGTGTTATCTGGAAGGTAAAAACGCGTATCTGGAGATGCAAATGTTGTTATCTGGGCCATCGCGGTGCGTATTTCTGATAACAGACTCGCGACCTGACGGTTTCTTGTTTTCTTGGCTTGTTTGAATCTGTTTAGTGTGATTCGTGGATAACATTCAGGAATTTATCTACAAAACGAAATAACACGAAAAATGAAGTTAGATGGGTTCCCACTTTGCGAGAAAGCGCCTCAGGTGGTCGTTTTGCTCTTTCGTAGCTTCGGTTTCGAGGAAGGTGCGGAAGTCTTCCTGCTCGGTGAAATACTCTTCTTCCGAGATCTTTCCGGCGAAGTTCACCATCCGCAGCCAGATAAGATAGGTGTTGAGCGTGTCGATCTGATTGTATTCGACGATCTTTGCGAGTTCGCCGGCCAGCCACATATCTGCGACCTGATCGCCCGCAATGTCGATCTTGCCGGGAAAACCGCAGAGACGTGCCATTTCGTTCAAACCGGGCTTCATTGCGCCGCGCGATAGTTTTTGCAACAGGTCGAGATGGGCCTCGCTGTTCCGCGAATCGAAATAGTCTCGGCCTTCCCACGGGCGTGGCGGCCGCTCATTAAATGCTTTGGCCCGCACCTCGTTCACAAGGCTGCGTTGGATCAAAACCTGTAGGTCCGATTCCGACGAATTGTACCCGACAAGCTGTGGGTTGCGAACTCCGACATAATGCAGAAACTTTCCGATGATCTCGGCCTCATCAACCGTGCTTTCCTCAAGCGGCAATTTCGGAAGCGAGTTCAACGCAAATTCGACGTGCCGCACGCTATCAATAAACGAAATGCGCCGCGACAAAAACGAGATCGAAACCACACGCGAAAACAGATATTTTACAAACGGCCGAGGACAGGTTTCCGGGTCATATCCCTTAGCGTCCTGCCAAAGCCGCTCCATCGCCTCAAGCTCGGTCGTCTCCGGCGGCAGGTCATAAAGCCGCATCGCGCCGCCCGCGTCCGGCACCCATTCCAGATCGAAAAACCAGGCCGGATCGTGAATATCGTATTTCAGCATTTTGCCGAGATTTTAGCATATCAAACAGAGATTGTCTGAAACTCGGGAAGATTCCCGCACATGGACTAATTTAAACGCGCATTAAACGGATGAAGCGGATAAGGACGAAAAATCCGTTCAAATCCGCTTCATCCGTTTAATCAGCGTCCTATTATGTTACGCCCCGCGTTTTCGAAAAGTTACCAATATTTCCTAATTACCCGGTTTGGTAGCCGCGCTTGAGCCGACGCTTGTCGATTCGCTGACAGCAAGGTTAAATGTGGTGCCTTTGTCGAGTTTTAGATTGCCGCCGGTTAGCGAAAGTGTTGAGCTTCCGCTGGCGGAGGCATCGGCCGACTGGGAAATTGTCAGGCCGCGGATGGTTCCGCCGACCGCGCCGGTGGTCGCGCCGACCGTTTCACCGGCCGTGTTTGTCACGCCGCCAACTGTGTCGGTCGCCGCACCCGCAACGCCTCCGACCGTCGATGTCGCTGTGTTCGTCACACCTCCGACAGTGTTTGTAACTCCGCCAAGCAGACCGCCGCCCGACGTTTGACTCGACGTCTGCCGCGCCGATGTTGTTGAAGACGCAGAGGAATCGGCATATACCGAATCATTTACTCCGGCGCGTGCTGCAACGCTCGTAATTGACATTATCGACGCCGTTATCGGTGTTGACATGCCGCCCTGTTGCAGCGTGTCGAATAATACGCCGATCTTTGATCCGGCCTCGCCCTTGGCACGCTGCTGAACCTCGGTCACGCGGCCGATCAGCTTCGAGCCTTTTGCAACGACCGTCTGGCCGTTTTGCTTGATCGCCTTGGTAGTTTTCAGCACGACCTCGTCGCCAACCTTTGCTTTTTCTACATTTAGTGATTTCTGCAGATCTGCCGCGATCTGCGTTCCCGAAGCAATAGAAACAGCCGATCCGTCCTTCTTGATTGACGTATCATTTTTCGCCGAGCCGCTGGCCGCTGTACTTGTCGTCTGCGCCAAAACAGCGCCCGAAAGCGCTAAAACCAATCCCATTCCCAATATAGATTTTTTCATACAATCCTCCCCGATGTGTAAATTTTATCACTGGGCACGAAGAGTGGGATCGCCGTATTAGATGCCAACGTAAACCCACAGAGTTGCCGACACATCTGTGCGTGCGACGGATTGCACGAAACCGAGAGAGTACAACCGATTTCGTGTTATCTTTAGGAGCGAAAACCGACCCTTTACTCTGTAAGTAGTTGTATCTATTTAGCTTATTGTTTGTGGCACGACCGTTGCCATCTATCATGGCGACAAGGGCAATTGCCCTTTTGAAACTGAAAAAAGGGAAAAGCAATGAAAAAAATTATAACTACATTCTTGATGACGGGTTTGATGGCATTAATGATTCCGATGTTCGCGATGGACGCGACGGCACAGACAACGCGGTATCGAAGCCAGCAGCGTTACAACGAACGCTACAAAAAGCCGGGTGTTTACAAACGGCATCGTAACCTGATTAACATCGGTATCGGCACAGGCGCAGGCGCGTTGATCGGAGCTTTGGTAGGCGGCAAGAAAGGTGCGTTGATCGGCGGAGCGATCGGTGCTGGTGGCTCGGCACTCTACACCTACAAACTCAACCCGAAGAACAAACGGTACGAGCGCGTCTATAACAATCGAAACAATCAAAACTATCGCGTTAGAAATTACTAACAGTTAGTGTACGAACCGGGAAGAAAAGCGCAGCGGCAGGTCGAAAGACTCGTCGTTGCTTTTCGATTCGTGGTTCAGAAACTGTCGAACATACGTTTCAATGATTCAAACTCTATGTCGGCCGCAGCCTTTTCAGCTTTTGTCAAACGCTTTTTTCGAGGGTTTTTGTTTGGATCAATCGCTTTCGGCTTGCGGCCGCGTTTGGGTTTAGCCGGTTCGGCTGCCGCGATTGGCTTGTTCAGTTCACCGACTAGGTAAACGACCGGCTCGTTCCCGAGCACTCGTGCCGTGTGATATGTATCAGCCGGCATAAAGTCGCGGTCACCGGGGCCGAGAACATATCTGCCGATGCGTTCGACGACGATCTCGAGGTTACCGCTGACTATCCAGCGCGATTGTGCCTGTGGATTTTTGTGCGAACCGTAACTTGTATTTGGCCGGTCGGCCCATTGAAAAACGTCGTAACCCTCGTGTGTCAGCTCAAGCCGCAGCATCGCCGGGTTCGGCGGATAAGGTTGTTTCCAGCGCTCAACGCGATAATCGAATGCCATAAGCAAATATTACTTTAGGTGACGCGAACGAGTAAAAGTATTTGCGTATCAAATAAAAAAAGGCCAGACAGAAAATTCCGCCCGGCCCGATTCGTCTCATAAAAAGGAGGGCTTAAAAGACGTAAGTGTTTGCACCGATAAGCACGTCGGCAATACGCTGACGAGCGGCGATCGTGTTCACCGGCGAATTGTTCTTTGTAAATCGTTTCAGAGCGACCAGCATCATCCGGCCCTCATCGCCCTCGGCAATCGCGGCAATGGTGTTGCGGGCCTTCATTTCGATACGCTGGATCGCGTCGTTGCAATAGACACTCGCCATATCGATCTGTCGTCCGGCCGATTCCTCGCCATTTTTTTCGGCAAATTTCTTTGCACGCAATATCGCCGTTTCCATCTGGTATGCATCCATGATTATGTCGGCACAGTTGATCAAAACTTCCTGCTGCTCGGACAGTGCCATCATATATTTCTGGGCCGCAGTGCCGAGCACCATCAACGCGACTTTCTTGGCATTCTGTGCAAGCTTTGTTTCCGCCGCGAGCAATCCGGTGTCCTCGTCAAACGACATCTGCGGATTCAGGATCTCGTCCTGCAACGCCTTTGCGGCTTGCAGTAAACCTAGCTTGCCTTTCATCGCGCGCTTCATCAACTGGCCGGGAATAAGCATACGATTGATCTCGTTCGTGCCCTCGAAAATGCGATTAATCCGCGAATCGCGGTATGCCTTTTCCGCTGGGTAATCGGCAGAATATCCATATCCGCCGTAGATCTGCACCATCTCATCGACGACGTAATCGAGCGACTCGGAACACGCCACTTTGTTGATCGAAGATTCGACCGCGTACTCCTCGATTGACTGTAGTTTCTTAGCGTTATCGGCGCCATCGCCGATCAATGCGTCGATCATCCCGACCGTGCGATACGTGATCGATTCCGCAACCCAAGTGCGGATCGCCATCTCGGCCAACTTGTGCTTGATCGCGCCGAATGACGAGATCGGTTTGTTAAATTGGTGACGCTCGTTAGCGTAACGAACCGCTTCATGAATAGCGAGTTTTGCACCGCCCGTAACCGACGCACCAAGTTTGAAACGGCCGACATTTAATACATTAAACGCGATCTTTGCACCGTCACCGACATTGCCGATCAGGTTGCCGACCGGAATCTTTGCGTCGGATAAAATGACCGCAGTAGTCGATGAAGACTTGATACCAAGCTTGTGCTCTTCCGCACCTGGACGGCAATTCTCCGAACGCGGCACGAGGAAGCAAGAGAATTTTTCCTTCTCGCCGTCAACTTTTGCGAAGACTAGATACACATCGGCAAAACCGCCGTTGGTTATCCACATCTTCTCGCCGTTCAGCACGTAATGCTGTCCGTCTTCGGTCAATTTCGCCACGCATTTTGCACCAAGGGCGTCCGAGCCGGAACTCGATTCGGTCAGGCAATAGGCCGAAACGATTTCGCCGGAAATAATCCCCGGAATCCACTGTTTCTTGATCTCTTCGCTACCCCAATAAAGAATCGGAAGCAAGCCGATCGAGGTCTGCGCTCCATACGTCGAACCAAAACCGCTGCCGCGTCCGACCATTTCTGCAATGATCGCACCGGTCGTCTGGTCGAGTTCCATTCCGCCGTAAGCTTCGGGAATGTTCGCACCAAGAAGCCCAAGATCGCCGGCCTTTTTCAACAGATCCCGAGCGACTTCCCACGCATGCTTTTCAAGCGCAGGAAGATTCGGAACCACCTCGTTGTCGATATACTCACGACACGTTTCACCGATCATCCGATGCTCGTCGGTAAAATCCTCCGGCGTGAAAACATCGCCAATCGCCTGATCCGCGATCAAAAACTCGCCGCCCTTCATATATTCTTTTTCCATTTGTGCTTCCATTTGTGCTTCCATAAGGCTTTATTTACCACAGAGAACACAGAGGACACAGAGGCTGAAAAAAGTATTCAATTCCATGTCATCCCGTTGATCCGCAGTTACTCCTTTTCTAAAATTCTCTGTGCTCTCTGTGTCCTCTGTGGTGAAAATTCCTAATCCAATCGTTCGAATATTCCAGCCGCGCCCATGCCACCGCCGACGCACATTGTGACCATTCCGTATCGAGCATTGCGGCGTTTCATCTCTTGCAACAATGTCGCCGTCAGCTTTGCACCAGTACATCCGAGCGGATGGCCGAGTGCGACTGCACCGCCGTTGACGTTTACTTTTGATGGATCCATTTCGAGAACTTTCATCACCGAAAGACCTTGCGCCGCAAATGCTTCGTTCAGTTCGATAACGTCGATCTGATCAAGCGTCAGCCCGGCAAGTTTCAATGCCTTTGGAATCGCATAAACCGGTCCGATTCCCATTTCTTCAGGCAGACATCCGGCAGTTGCAAACGATACAAATCTCGCAATCGGTTTCAGGCCAAGTTCGTTTGCCTTGTCCAAAGACATCACTACCGCAGCAGCGGCGCCGTCCGACATCTGCGATGCATTACCCGCAGTGACAGTTCCCTTAACGTGAAATACCGGCCGCAGCTTTGCCAAGCCATCAATCGAAGTATCGAGCCGCGGGCCTTCGTCCGTTTCAAAAATAACTTCTTTTCGGCGAATACGGCCTTTTTCGTCAAATTCATCGACGAAAATATTCATTGGAACGATCTCGTCCTTGAACCTGCCGTCCTTGATCGCGACGATGGCTTTCTGGTGCGAGCCGTATGAAAACTCATCAGCCTGTTCACGCGTTATCTCGTATTTCTTCGCGAGATTTTCTGCGGTCAGACCCATGTTCAGATAGTAGTCAGGGTATGTGTCGGCAAGATTCGGATTTGGTCGAAACGTGTTTCCGCCCATCGGTATTGCCGTCATCGATTCAAGCCCGCCAGCAACGATCGCGTCCGCTCCACCCGTTTGAATGCGTTCGGCCGCAAGTGCGATCGTCTGCAAACCCGACGAACAATATCGATTCACAGTCATCGCCGACGTTTCGACCGGCAGCCCCGCGAGAATAGCCGATGTCCGAGCGACGTTCATTCCCTGACTCGCTTCAGGAAAAGCACAACCCATGATCACGTCGTCGATCAGCGACGCATCCACACCAGCACGCGTCACCGCCTCTTTGATCGCGACCGCACCCATCTCATCCGAACGCGTATTCCTCAACGTCCCCTTCGGCGCCTTCCCCACAGCCGTCCGCACGGCCGATACTATTACTGCTTCTTTCATAATCCACTATCTCCAGTTGTCATTTACAACGCTATCCTCGATCGCAATACAATAGATTCCGTCCCAATTTTGTTGCCATCTCCAACCTTTTTCAGTTCCCGGCGCATTTCTTTCAATGTAATCAGCCGCTTCGACTGCAGAGAGTTCCGACAAGCATTCCGGACACCGTGGGCTAGCGTCATGTTTAAATTGCCCGCCACATTCACAAGGCTTCAAATAAATCTCTATTTCTGGCGAAATCTTCTGATGAAGTTTGAGACTCGCAGCGGCTGGAACTCCATCGAACCATCCACTCAAAACCGCAGTTTTCCCACATTTATCACAATATGCGTAGGCTGATTCGTTGAAGCCATTGTGAAACAGAGTGTAATGAAACTCTCTCGGACAAATCGAACATTTTCCAACGTTGTCATCAGCCATTTTGTAAGCCTCGACGTTTGCGCGGTCGTCAGATGCAGAAGCCCGACGTTAGTAAGCGTCACTCAAGCCGCGTCTGGAAGAACCCGGTCGCTACCGCTCCCGGTTCTGACTTTTTTTCGCTCCCAGCGTGTTTGAGGCCTCGCCATCTGAGATTCGCATCTTCTTAGTGGTTTTCACCTTTTTCGCGTTCATCAACTTAACGCTCAAAAGCCAGAGATCATCCATCGTCCTCAATCTTTGCGTCACTGCTTCCGGCGACATATCAACTTTCATCTTCCACCTCGCTGAGTTTCTTTATGTCGAGTAAGTCCTGTTCGCGGCCGCTGATCGATTTCATTGTGATCAATCCTTGTCTTGAGACAACCCAAGTTTCTCCATCTTCCCACGCAATCAATTCCCGCTTTTCCCAAACCTCTTCCAAAGCTTTCGTGACCAGCAAAAAGTCCAAAGTAAAAAGTTTCTTTGTGGCCTTATCTATCTTGGAAATTCTGCGAATCTCAATTGCTCCATCCGCAAAATGAAGCGGCAATCCTTCGACGTCATATTCGTGCTCCTCAGCGATCGCCCAACCACCGCAGACCGCATAATCAACACCCTTTTGATTTAGCTTTTGGGTAAAGCCTACAAATTCATCGATCAGATTTGCCATACCATGATAACGTCCTGCGTTTCGACAAATCGTGCTCGGGCAGAAACTTGCCTATTAACATTTCTTATACCTAAAACACGAAACCAAATGATCGTTCACCATGCCGGTCGCCTGCATGAATGCGTACATGATTGTCGAGCCCACGAAATTGAATCCGCGCTTTTTCAGATCTTTTGAAAGGGCATCCGACATCTCAGTTTTGGCCGGAACATCGCCGAACATTTTCCGTTTTCCGTTTGTCGGCTTGCCACCGACAAATGCCCAGATGTATTTGTCGAACGAACCGAACTCTTTCTGGACTTTCAAGAACGCCTTTGCATTCGATACCGCCGATGCGATCTTCAAACGGTTGCGGATAATGCCTTCGTCAAGCAGCAATTTCGCACATTTTGCGTCGCTGTATCTTGCGACCTTTGCGGCATCGAAATTATCGAACGCCTTGCGATAGTTATAACGCTTTCGCAGAATCGTGTCCCACGACAAACCGGCCTGAGCTCCTTCCAATACCAGAAACTCAAACAACCCGCAGTCGTCGTGCAGGGGCACGCCCCATTCGGTGTCGTGATAAGGAATATTCAGATCGTTTGATGCCCAATTGCAGCGTTTCATCTCTTTTTCGCTATGTACAAAGTCTTTTCTATCTGAGCGTGGACGAGTCCTTCCTTATCTTTTAATTCGACTTCGTAAATTCTATCTACCGACTTTGATGTTTCGGCAAGTCGCTTGATCTCTTCGATCTCATCATGCGAAAGATTGAAATCCGCGTAAAGCGTCGTCTTGCCCGACTTTCTAAATCTGATCTTCGCGGCCTTATCCCAAACAATGTATTCAGGCCCGAGAATCCTGATCAACATCAGCATATAGATCGGATCGATCGAAGCATAAATACTGCCGCCGTATATCGTCCCGACATAATTTCGCGTCCGCCAATTTAGCGGCAATTTTATGCGAATCTCGTGAAAATCGTCCGAAACAAATATCAGCCGGCCGCCCGTTCCGCGATATGCCGGAAAGAAATTAAATCCCCAGCGAAACACACGGCTCTTAAAATTCTCTGGCATAGTTCCGAGTCCCGACTTAGGCGGCAAACGTCCGCTGAGCCGCTTAAAAGTCGTGACTCTAAACTGGAAATCCTTCCGTTTCCATCACGCGTTTCGCCTGTCCAAAATGCCTCTGACAATGAACGACTAAAATCGTAAAGGTATCTTCGAGGCTGTATGTAACAAGCCCCAAAAGAGGCGAAGTGATAATAGTTTTCGCCGGATCAATATCTGTCGGGAACTTCTTTAAGTGTGCGGCCATTTGGTACTGGTGTTCGTTAAAACGCTCGATTATTCCGGCGTCGATCTCGCTCGCAGACGGTTGAGCTTTTGCGGTTGTTTTCATTTTTTTCAGGTTCTCCGGCCTCATGGATTTGATCAAGAACCGCCCGAAAAAACCGCTCAACAGCGAATACTTTTCCCAAAACGACGGCCTGACATAGCCTTTTTCCAATCGCTCGAATAAGGGAAAATACAGGCTGTGGGTCGTTATCAAATGCTCGAGGCACTGCCCGACGCTCCAACTCGTTTCCGCAGGTTTCCAATTCAATTGTTCTACGGACAGGCTGCCAAATGACGCCCGGCTGTCGGCTGCAATTTTCTGCAATTCTGAAGTTACGTATTCGATTCTTTCGTCCATATTTTTAACGTACAACAGGCTGTTACCCGTTGCGGCGACAGGCTGACAGCCTGTCGTACTTAGTTACGCAGCGGCTTGCCCGTTTTCAGCATCGCGGCGATGCGATCCTGTGTCTTTCGCTCTCCGCAGAGCGAGACAAACGCCTCGCGCTCAAGGTCGAGCAGATATTGCTCGGAAACATACGCCGAGTGATTCATATCGCCACCACTCATTACGTTTGCAAGCTTTTTGCCGATGAGCTGGTCGTGGTCGGAAATAAATCCGCCTTGCTTCATCATGTGCAAAGCCAGCTTCATCGCGGCTTGCCCGGCTTCGCCCATTACGAAAATATCTTCACGCTGCACCGGCTGAACATAGCCCGACGCATCCAGATTCAACACTTCCTGTTTCGCATCTGCGATCAGCCTGTCACCGTTCATTGAGATCGAATCGACGTCGCGGAAAAATCCCCATGCCCTTCCTTCCTGCGCGGATGTCGCGACCTTGCCCATCCCGATCATCTCGAACGCCTTTTTCAAAAACGTCAGCGGATCGGCATCAGGAGCGGCTTTCGCTGCGTCCATCGCACGCATCGTCATTTCCTTTGTACCGCCGCCTGCGGGAATTACGCCGACGCCGACCTCGACCAAACCGATATAAGTTTCGCCCGCCGCACGCACGCGGTCCCCGTGGATAGCGATTTCGCAGCCTCCGCCAAGCGTCAATCCATACGGCGCCGTAACGACCGGTTTCGCCGAATATCGCAGCCGCATTATCGACTGCTGCAATGCGTGGACCATCATATTGATGTCGTCCCACTCTTCCTCTTGCGCGGCGAGCAGGAGCATCATTATGTTCGCACCGGCCGAGAAATTCCCGCCCTGATTTCCGACGACCAATCCCTTGAAATTTCGCCCGACTTCGTCAATCGCGAAGTTCATCATCGGAACCGTGTCGCCGCCGATCGAGTTCATCTTGGAATGAAATTCTAGACACGCAACGCCATCGCCAAGGTCGATCAGCGAGGCTCCCGGATTAGATTTGATAACGCCGGTTCGCTCTTTGACCGATTTCAGAATCGTCACGCCCGGCCTTTCCGGCGTCTGTTTGTAATCGCCCGAGACGAGATCGAAATAGGACTGAACACCGCTCTCGTTCTTATAAAATGTCTCCGCACCCGACGCGAGCATTTTCTCAATGTTTGCGGGCACGGCTTGCCCCTCGGCTTTCATCCGCTCGACGGATTTGCGAACGCCAACCGCGTCCCAGCTCTCAAAAACGCCGACCGTCCAGCCAAAACCCCATTTGATCGCGTTATCGATCTCGACGATCGTGTCGGCGATCTCAGGTATACGGTTCGCCGAATAGCGGAACGTCCGCGACATCGTCTTCCACAAAAACTCTGCTACTTTATCGTCGCCCCAAACTAGTGCATTAATGCGCTTTGACTGATCCTCGATTCCTTTTGCCGCGTCGAGCGACGAGAATTTCGATTTCGCCTGCGGTTTGTATTCGAGCGTGCTTAGATCAAGCTCAAGTATCTCGGTTTCCCCTTCGGCATTTTTGGTCTTTTTATAAAAACCGCCTTTGGTTTTGTCGCCCAAATATTTCTTCTCAATTATCTGGGTGATAACTTCAGGTATCTGGAAAACCTCGCGGTCTTCATCCGTCGGAATCGCCGGGTAAAGATTATTGTTGACGTGTGCAAGCACGTCGAGGCCAACCAAATCCGAAGTTCTGAACGTCGCCGATGACGCATGACCGATAGCCTTTCCCGTCATTTGATCGACTTCGGTCGGCGTGAAACCCATCGCGAGCATTTCGTGAACGGTCGCCATCATACCGAACGTCCCGATTCGGTTGGCGATAAAATTCGGCCTGTCCTTTGCCGGCACAACGCCTTTGCCCAAACGCTGATCGAGAAAACCGGCGATCTTGCACGCGACCTCACCGCTCGTTTTTGTGCTGGGAATGATCTCCACCAGCTTCATATACCGCGGCGGATTGAAGAAATGCACGCCGAGAAAGTGTTGTTTGAAATCATCCGAAAACGGCTCGGCGATCGAGTCGATCGGAATGCCGCTTGTGTTCGACGCGATGACCGCGCCGGGCTTACGATGCTTATCAACCTCGGCAAATATCTTATGCTTGATGTCAAGATTTTCGACGACGGCCTCGATCACCAGATCGCAGTCTTTGAGCAGAGCCATGTCGTCGGTGAAGTTGCCGGTCTTTATCAGCTTTGCGTTGTCGCCAAGCATAAACGGAGCAGGCTTTAATTTCTTTGCCGCCTCAAAAAGCGAATTGACGATACGGTTTTTTACCTGCGGCGATTCGAGCTTAAAGCCCTTTTTCTCTTCGTCAGCCGTCAACTCAGTCGGAGCAATATCCAAAAGAAGCGTCGGTATTCCCGCATTCGCCAAATGTGCGGCAATGCCCGCACCCATTGTTCCCGCACCCAATACAGCTGCTTTTGCAATGTTCATAGTGTGTCGAAATTATAACTGAATGAACATTCATTCAGCAAGTTAAAGTTGAATTTATGCTAATTTTCGTTGACAGACACGCCGCATTTAGTTGATACTTCCTTGTTCCAAAAAACCCAAGATTTCAGTACATCAAAAACAGGACTTCGCGAATTCCCGTATTTACTGCGGAAATTCCGTACATAAGACATTTATGAACAAACAAATTCACAGGCTATTAGTCTCAGTATTTTCAATTTTGCTCGTCGCGGTGAGCATTTCCGCTCAGGCGTCCGAAACAGCGACTGATAAATCAGCTTCTGTCGAAAAACCGAAAAGTGTTTCACACCGCCCTACAAAAGAGCAGATCACCGAAGCACAGACAAAGCTCAAAACTGCCGGGACATATTCGGGCGAGACAACAGGAACGGCGAACGACGATTTTCGCGCAGCGGTCAAAACATATCAGGGATCGAACGGCCTGAGAAGATCAGGCTCGCTGAACCGTGCAACGCTTGAAAAAATGGGCATCGCGCTGACCGACGAGCAAAAGGGCATCCCGATTCCTGCAAGCTCCTATACCAAACCGAAAACTGAAAAGGCAGACGAAAAACCCGCCGCAACGGAAGCATCTACAACCACAGACAAACCAAAACGCGGCCCGGTCTTTCGAGCCACAAAAGAACAAATAAACGAAGCACAGCAAAAGCTCAAAGCCGCCAATATGTACGCCGGCGAAGAGATCGGAAAACTCGACGACGCGACCCGCGAAGGCCTAAAGAAATTTCAGGAAGCCAACGGTTTAAAAGTAACCGGCACGCTTAACCAGATAACGCTCGAAAAAATGGGCATCGCGTTGACCGACAAACAAAAAGCAAATGCCGCCGCTGCTGTAGCCGAAGCCAATAAATAGATTGCCTGTTAGCAGCGTGATTTGTTCAATTGCTTCTTTTTTTCACTTTGCGGTCTTGGCGACTTTGCGTGAAATCTTTCTCTCGTAAAGGCGCAAAGACCGCAAAGCTAATCTCGGTAACATAAAGTAGTATTGGTAGATGGTTTTTATGCGCTCTTTATTGACTTTCGCTTTTGTTCTCGTTTGCACCGTCACACCGCTTTCCGCTCAGTCTGAAAAAGAGTCGATGGTGATCGAGCAGTCGATCCTTGAGGTTATGACAAACCAATCCGCCGCTTGGAACGCCGGAAATCTCGAAGGCTTTATGCGCGGCTATTGGAACTCGGACCAGCTTGTTTTTGTTTCGGGAGACAAGATTACGCGCGGCTGGCAGGCAACGCTCGACAATTACAAAAAGAGCTACGATTCGCGAGCAAAGATGGGCACGCTGACATTTTCCGACCTTGAAATAACCGTGTTCTCAAAGGACGCTGCGAGCGTTCTCGGAAGCTGGTCGCTCGCACGCGAAAAGGACAATCCGAAAGGAAAATTCACGCTTCTGTTCCGCAAGATAAAAGGTGACTGGCGTATCGTCCACGACCATACATCTTAAGGTGATCCCGGAATAGCGGTTATGCAGCCGTATATCGGCTCGGCGGACATAATTATATGAACTGGCGGGTACTTGACGTAGAAACATCGATATTTTTTCCCGTTTTCGAACGCCTGATATTTTGCTGCCGTATCAAGTTGGATTTTTACGTCGCCAAACTTTACATAATAGGCTGTGTATCGTCCGTGCCTGAATTTTTTTGTCGAGCAAACGACGTTTCCCGTCGTCATGGTTACACGACCCTTCTTAAGATCACCTATCCGGTAAAATCCCAAGCCGATAAAAACGGCTGCGACACATACTATCAACAGAGCGACACTCCACAGCGCTAATCGGGCGTCATGTGAAAAGGTTTCGCCGATAACAAATGGTATTGAAATAAAAGCCGCAGCCGTTACTGCGAATGCAGCAACCGCCGCAGCAGTTCCGCATCCGAAGTTGCGAAGATAAATATCGAGCATCGCGCGCTGACGCACGGAAATTTGGCCCTGACTATTAAGCTCAAGCTCTTCGGCATCAAAACCGAATGCTTTCATCAATTCATTTTCCATTCACTCAATTCGAACGGGTTATATTACAATGTCTCTAAAATACAAACTAACGAGGTTCCGATGAAAAAGCTAATTCTATCCGCGTGTATCGTATCTGCATTTTTGATTGTCGATGTAGCAGCTCAACCCTACACGATCCAGCAATATCTGAATATCAAATCCGCCGGCGGTGCGAGCCTTTCGCCGGATGCGAAACAGATGGCTTACACGACAAATGTTTCCGGCACGTCGCAGATATGGATCGTCGATCTGTCAGCGGGCACGCCAAAGCAGATCACGAACTACGAAGACAATATCGGCTTTGTGCGCTGGCTGCCTGACGGAAGCGGAGTTGTTTTCGGAAAAGCTCGCGGCGGTGACGAGAACACGCAGTTTTTCTGGATGAAACCGGATGGCACGGGCGTGAAAGAGCTGACGAACGACCCGAAGGTGCGGCACAACTTTGCCGGCGTGTCCAAAGACGGCAAGAAAATTTATTACGCCTCGAACAAGCGGAACCGGACGTTCTTTGACGTTTACTCAATGGAGATCGCGACCGCCAAGGAAACGCTGCTTTACCAATACGACGGCAATATAAACATCGCCGCCGTTAACGACGCCGGAACCAAGTTTGTCCTTTCACGCAGCGGCATTGAAAAGAGCCTCGATAACGATCTCTATATGGTCGATGTCGCGACCAAGAAAGAGACACACCTGACGCCGCACACCGACGCATCGGAATTTGGCAGCGTTGATTTTCTTGCCGACAGCATAGTTTACACGACCAACGACAAACGCGAATTCGAAGGCCTCGCGCAAATGCGGAAAAAGAACGCGTCGGGCGACGACTGGTCGGAAGCGAACCGCGAAGTCAAGATCATTGACGATCAGCAATGGGACGTCGGCGGCATCACGCTAAACGACAATGCCTCGATGATGGTATACACCGTCAACCGCGACGGTTTTACGGAACTCTATCTACGTCAGATCGAAACCGGCGGCAAGCCTCTAATCTCGACCGTCGCCGCAAAAGCCGAACAGGTAAAACTACCCGCACAGGGCATCGCCGGAGGAATGACGTTCTCAAAAGACGGCTCAAAAATGACTTTCAATTTTTCGTCATCCAAACATAACGGCGATATTTGGCTTTACGATCTGAAAACGAAAACGCCGACGCAGGTGACCAAAAGCGACAAGGCTGGAATTTCGCCGGAATCGTTCATCGCACCGGAATTGGTAAAATTCAAAACATTCGACGGACGTGAAATTCCGGCATGGTATTACAAGCCAAAGGGTTCGGACGATATATCCGTCGCTTCGTCTGAAACCGTGGATTCGGCAAAGCTGACGATTACACGTAAACCGAGGCTTCCGGTTATCGTCTCGGTCCATGGCGGGCCTGAAGGCCAGTCACGTCCGGGATTCAATCCGCTGTTTCAATATTACCTGTCGCGCGGTTATGCGGTACTCGACCCGAACGTCCGCGGCTCGACCGGTTATGGCAAGACCTACACACATCTTGACGACGTTGAAAAACGCGAAGATTCTGTAAAAGATCTTGCTGCCGCACACGAATGGCTCTTTAAGAGTGGCGGAGCCGACCCAAAGCGCATTGCGGTTATGGGCGGCAGCTATGGCGGTTATATGACGATGGCGGCGGTCACGCTTTATCCTGATCTGTGGGCAGCGGCGGTGAACACGGTTGGGATTGTAAACTGGGAAACTTTTCTGCAAAACACGTCCGGCTATCGCCGCCGACAGCGTGAGGTCGAATACGGAATGCTCGATAAAAATATCGATTATCTGCGTGCGATCTCGCCGATGAAAAAGATCGATAAGATCAAAGCACCGCTCTTTGTCATCCACGGCAAAAACGACCCGCGTGTTCCATACACCGAGGCCGAACAGGTCGTCGAGGCGTTAAAGAAACGCGGAGCCATCGTCGAATACAAACTCTATACGGACGAGGGCCACGGCATCTCAAAACTAAAAAACCGGCTCGAGCTGTACCCGCTCGTCGCCGATTTTCTTGATAAATATATGAAATAGGAGATAGAACGCGGATAAAGCGGATCGTGTGGATTTTCGCGGATCTGAAATTCTATTTTCTATCGGCGTAAACCAGTTAAATCCGCTTTATCCGCGTTCCATTCTTACGAGCCGACCCGTCGCATCAGATTCGCGGGCTGCATCCAAAACTCGCTGAACCGTCACGCCATCTGAGAACGTCGCGGCATGTTTGATCTCATTCGAATCGGACAAGATCGCGTCGATTATCCTCGGTGCAAACTCCATAAACCCGCGTGAAAATCCCGTGTCGGGAACTCCGTCGATAGCCAGACCGAAATCAACGTCGATCTCCATCCAAGCGTCCTCGCTATTCTTAGCGAACTGAACATCACCCCTGTGGCCGATGCGGGTCGCTCCTTCGCTGCCGAATATCTCGATAACGTTTACATACTCCGGCTGCTCGACCATCGACACGGAAACCAACCCGGTCGCATCGTCAGTGAACTTGCTATCGTCAAACCGAAGCAGCATATTTGCCTCGTCATCGGTTGTTACATCGCGAAATCCGCCGTCAAACGGCCTTTGTTTTACGTGTGTCTGCAGCTGACAAATTACGCTCGATATGTCTGCTCCTAAAAACCAGTAAAACGAATCTATAATATGCGAATTGATCGCGGCTAACGCTCCGCCGCCCGCGTCAATGTCAGACCACCAGTTCCACGGCAGGCTCGCGTCGCCCCGATGCGGAGCACGAAAATTATATTTTGCGTGACGGATTTTCCCGATCTCGCCCGAACGGATCATATCGAACGCCTTTTGTCGTCCCGGCTGAAAACGAAGCTCGTGGTCGATCAAGGCAAGCACACCTGCCTTTTCTGCCGCAGCCGACATCTCTTCTGCCTCGGCCACGTTCATCGCCATCGGCTTTTCGCATAGAATATGCTTGCCATGCTCGATGGCGAAAAGGGCCATTTCCCTGTGCAGGTTTGGCGGCGTTGTGATACACACGAGGTCAACATCAGGGTGCGACACTGTTTCCCGCCAGTCACTTGTAAAATGTCCGATACCGAATTCAGCAGCCGTCGTTCGTGCGTTTTCCGCCGAACCGCTTGCGACCGACACGACCGCGGCATTTTCACACGCGCGAAATGCCGGTATCTGCACTTTGCGTGCAAATCCGGTCCCGATTATTCCGATCCCAGCTTTATCGCTCATACATTTGTTATAAACAACCGCCGCCAAAAAACAAAAACGCCGGGCAAAAATCCCGACGCTACGTACGACAGGCTGTCAGCCTGTCGCTCCCAATAATCTAATAGTTTCTCGCTCACAACAGGCTAACAGCCTGTTGTACGTTAATCCACACCCATTTCAAAGCTCGGTGCCGTCGCACCGCTGCGTTTGCCGCCGTGTCGCAAAAAATACTCGTAACGTTCACGGTCGCTTGCGGACATATCCGTTATCTCTGCGCCGATCAAAAACCGCTCGGTCGATATATGAATCCCGACTTTTTCATACCGTCGGCCGATCAATTTCATACTTACTTTGCCGCCCGGCAGATCGATCTCGGCATTGAGCGTTCTGTCCTGGCCGACCAGATAATTTTCGCGAACGCGGATCGCCGAAACGATAAATCCGACACCGGTCGAGCTGATGTCGGCGGTCTCGCCTGAAATATACAGCTTATCGTTTGGTGAGTTTAAGCGGCCGGTGGAAAACTGCGAATCGAATGTTATCTTGATCGGCAGATTGTGTTTTTTTCGCGCGGAGTGGGATCGTTCGACAAGCGTCCCTCTCAGTCTGTTAATAAGCTCTCTGATCATTGATCGTTTCCCGGTTTATATGGCTCTGTGGGCCGTAACTCTAATAAACGATTTTGCGCTTTGATTTCAATAACTTCTACGCAGTCTATAACATAAAGTTCATTTCTTCATCTGTTTGCCGCCAATATCGCGGCCGGTTACGACCGGCAAACCCTTTTCCTGCGGCATCAGAATGTAGGAGTTTATACCGGTTTTCCTGTACTCGGCGGGAGTAGCGGTCGCCCAATAGGTTGAGCCGTCCGTAGCCAGAGTTAAAGCGTAGCTGTATCCGGTCGATTCCGAGTTTTTTACGTCTTCGGGCAATATTCCCATCTCGACGAGTTTTGCGATGTCACCGAATTTGCCCTGATTTTGTGCCGAATGCACCATCTGGGCTTTCGCGATCCGCTCAAGCATCGTCTTGGCGTCTTCCTGGTGGGTTTCGATCTTTAGCGAACGAAGATAATTCTTGCCTTCCTGTTTGATCTTGGCCTCGGCGGCTTGGTCAACGGTCAGAATGATCCAGAATTCACCGGTCTTTTTTAGCTTTATCTGCTGGACCTCAAACTTGTCGTCTTCATTCGGCAGGCTGGCAGTGACGGTTGCCTCGTCGCCGGTGATAATCTCGCCGTTTATTTGCAGCTCGGCAGGCACTTTTTTCGCAACCGCCTCGAAATCCACTGAAAATTCCTTTAACTCGTCGTCCGTCAATCCTTCGATCGCCGGTCTTAGGTTGGTCAGATAGATCGCCTCGCGAATACGTTTCTCACGCAGCTTTGCGTAAAACGCCCGC
Source organism: uncultured Chloracidobacterium sp. (assembly GCA_964605905.1). Classification (GTDB taxonomy): domain Bacteria; phylum Acidobacteriota; class Blastocatellia; order Pyrinomonadales; family Pyrinomonadaceae; genus OLB17. The sequence goes on from CAZSEL010000005.1 coordinate 78,249, forward strand.
ACAGTATCGGCCGGGCCGTTCGGAGTTATTTCGATGGTTGCTACTTTAGGGCCGGAGTCGTTCGGCTTTGCAAGCTCGGTTGTTGTGGCTGCGGTTTCGGCAGACGTTTTGGTCTCGGTGGCCGTACAGCCCATGCCGAAAACGGCCGCCGCAAGTGTGAGAACGGTAAAGATGGATCGACCGATGAACGATAAGGATCGCATGAGTCCCGAAAAACGAGTTGTTGTTTAGAAGGCCGAAATTCGACCAAACCCTTTGAATGAAATAGCTTGCCCCCACAAAAAGCGTGCCGGGAGCAAAAAGGACAAGACACGCAAACCGTAGTATAGCGTGTCCTGTGGAAAAAAGAAAACAATATTTTTACCAAATAGGCAAATTATTCAGATTTCTTACCCTTTAGCAAAATCTCGCGGCCAACGTAGTAAAGAATCAGGGCCAGTATCCAAAAAGGGATCAGTCCCATCCAGTCCGAGTTATTCCCGGCAAAGAATGGATTGCTTGCGTTCGCCCACGAACCAAAGCTTTCCTGCACGCCCTTTAGAGTGGCGGAAAACGCAAAGATCGCGACCAATATCCCGGCCACGGACGCACCCGCAATATAACCTGAAGCCATCAGTACGCCGTTCGATTTATCCGTCTCGGCTATTATCTGCTCTTCCGACAGATTTTGTCGTGCCAGCTTACGCTTGAGATATAGATCGACCGCCCAACGCACGGCGCCGCCAACAAAGATCGGTGCCGATGTTGAGATCGGCAAATAAACGCCGACCGCAAACGCCAGCGAAGGAATGCCCGTAAGCTCCAATATGATCGCGATCATTACGCCTATCAGAACCAGCCCCCACGGCAGTTCCTGACTCAAAATACCTTTGATGATATAACTCATCAAGATAGGTTTTGGGGCCGGATACGGTTCGAGTTTGTTGCCTTCTTCGTCTTTTGTAATGGTTCCGCCGATGCCCGGATCGACAAAATAGGCCGGGCGTCCCTGCGTATCGACCAGGAATTTGCCCACAGGCCCGACCATCGGATCGGTATTGTGAAAAACACGATAGTTGGCCGAATCGGTCGCTGCAAACTTTCCGCCGGCTTTTTCCGAACGAAACTCGCTTCCGCTTTTCGACAGGCGATCTTCGGTGGCACGAAACTCGGTCGAAAAGGCCGTAGGCTCCACTTTCTTGTAGTAACTCTTGGCGTCGTTAAGCCATAACAGCAGCGGCCCCAGGATCAGGGCGGAGGCAAGAGCTCCAACCAAAATGGCGTACTGCTGCCGACGCGGAGTCGCGCCGACGAGAAAGCCCGTCTTCAGGTCCTGAGATGTTGTACCGCCGTTCGACGCCGCAATACAGACAATACCGCCGACCGAAAGCGCCGTAACGAAATACGGGTCCGGCGCGGTCCAACCTATCGCAAGGAAGATCAAGCAAGTAAAAAGCAGCGTCGCCACGGTCATCCCGGAAATAGGATTGGACGAAGACCCGACCTCACCCGTCAGCCTTGATGACACAGTCACGAACAAAAATCCGAAAACGACGATCAGCAGAGCGCCGAAAAATCCGACCTTGAGTGCCGGTATGAACGAGATCACAACGATCAACGCCAAGATACCGGACACGACCCATTTCATCGAGATGTCCTGGTCGGTACGCTCTACGTTTGTATTTGCGCTGCTAGAACTGCCGCGAAAATCGGCCAAGCCTGATTTCAGGCCGTGCCAGATAGTCGGTATCGAGCGGGCCAGGCTGATCAAACCGCCTGCAACCACGGCTCCCGCTCCGATGTACAAAATATAAGCATTACGAATCTCGCCGATGCTCATCGCGCTGATTAGTTTTTTAGGGTCATCGGCAAGGCCCGGCGGTAGCGGGACTGTCAATCCGTCGCCAAAATATTTGATCATCGGTATCAGCACGAGATATGCCAAAATGCCGCCGCCGAACATGATCGCTCCGATGTAAGGCCCGATGATATAGCCGACGCCGAGAAGCGCCGGGTTGTTTTCGATCGCGATGGAACCGCCTTTTAACAGGTTTTCCGGCATCTCTTTGGTCGGCTCGCCCTTGAAAAAGCTAAACACATCAACCAAAGATTTGTACACAAATCCGATAAGGAACCCGATGCTTATGATCTTTCCGCCGTGCAGTGCCATATCGCTGCCGACCGACTTATCGCCCTCATGCGAGGCCTCGCGCGATTCCTTTGACGCACCGGCGATCAGCACCTGGGCACACGCCGTGCCCTCAGGATACTTGAGGAACCCGTGCTGGTCGCGGATCAGCGCCCGTCGCAGCGGGATCATCATCAATATTCCGAGCAGTCCGCCGAGAACCGCTACCAGCGTAACCCGCCAAATATCCAGGTCGAATCCGAGAATAAGGATCGCCGGCATTGTCACGCCGACGCCAAACGCTATCGATTCACCCGCCGAACCGGCCGTCTGCATTACATTGGATTCAAGGATCGTCGCGTCGCGCGCCCCGAATTTTGAAAGCAGACGAAACAGAGTGATAGCTATGACCGCAACCGGTATCGACGCCGAGACGGTCAAACCTGTCTTTAACACCAGATACAACGACGACGCACCGAAAATGATGCCTAACAGCGTTCCGACGATCAGTGGAACAACGGAAAGCTCACGCAAATTGGTCACGCTCGCAGGAATATACGGGCGAAAATTCTCAAGAAATGGGTTTTTCATACGCTTTAGTAGGAGAGTTTGTGGAAATGTACGCCTAAATGCTCAAAAATGCAAAACGTTTAGAAACATTTCACCGTCCGAAGACGTCGTCCATACGGCCAGAACCATCGTCCATACGGATAGAACCTTCGTCCGCACGGATAGAAGAGCTATCCAACCGGAGAACCTCCGTCCATACGGATAGAACCTTCGTCCAAACGGATAGAACCTTTGTCCGCACGGACAGAACCTTCGTCCGCACGGATAGAAGCGTTGTCCAAGCGGATAGAACCTTCGGCGATCCAGCCAGAACCTTCGGCTGCCCAGCCAAGACCTTCGGCGGCACAGCCGAGAGCTTCGGGAGCACGCCCGAAAGCTTCGGGAGCACGCCCGAAAGCTTCGGGAGCAAAGCCGAAGGCTTCGGGAGCAAAGCCGAACGCATAACTAACGGCGTGGTTGACCTCTCAAAACTCCCCTCCTTGATTAGGAGGGGTGGCAGCCGCTTCGGCTGACGGGGTGGTAGAAAGTCGCTCACGTTCACGCCAACCAAAGAAGCTCCGAATTATACCCAAAACATATTCGCGCTCTTGGAAGACCAGAAAGTTCTCAAATCTAATCACCTTGATACCGAAATGCTTCAGAAAGAGCTTTCGCTCCAGATCGTAAAGCTCGGCGTTCTCGTTCCGGTGAACCTCACCATCAAGCTCGATCGCAAGCTGCTCAGAAATGCAGAAGAAATCAAGAATATAATTCCCGACGCTATGCTGTCGGCGAAACTTTCGGCCGTCTATCTGTGAATTTTTAAGAGAGTTCCACAACGCGGCCTCGGCTGGGGTCATTCTTTTGCGCAGGTTTGTTCGAAAGGTTTTGAGATACGGCAGATTATGTAGCCGTTCTTTGGGTTTGGTTGTGTTGTTGGAATCTGATTCTTTCAGAACTACCACCCCGTCGGCGAAACGCCGCCACCCCTCCTAAACACAGGAGGGGAGTTTTGTTGAGCGTCTTACAAACTCTTACCGTCCCTGACCTGCTTATCGCTTTTGAAGTATTATATATTTTAGAATCTTCTCAAATCTAGCGACTGGCTCTTGAAAACGACTATGAAATATATCTCTGCGTCTCTGCGTCTCTGCGGTTCAATTCTTTTTCTCGCATTCTTCGCCTCGGCACAGATCCCGGCGCCGAAAGACACGCTGGGTTTCACGCCGGGCGATGACCGGAAACTCGCGAGTTGGGCAAGCATCGTCGATTATTTCAAAAAGCTTGACGCGGCCAGCGACCGGATGATCTTTGAGGAGATCGGCAAGACAACGATGGGTGCCCCGTTTGTTTACGCGACGATCAGTTCGCCTGAAAACTTAAAGAATCTCGCCAAATATAGGGACATTAATGCCAAACTCGCCGATCCGCGATGGGAGTTCACGTCCAGTTCGATGCCGCAGAGTCGTGTAAAGCGATACATCTCTGAAGGCAAAACGATCGTCCTCATCACCTGCGGCATTCATTCGACCGAGGTCGGCTCGACGCTTTCGAGTACGCTGATCGCACACCGGCTCGCGAGTTCCGACGACCCTGAGATAAAGAAGATCCTCGACAACACGATCATCCTGCTTGTCCCGTCCTTGAATCCCGACGGCGTCGATATCGTCAAGAACTGGTACGACAAAACCCTCGGCACGCCATACGAAGGCACCTCGCCGCCCGAGCTTTATCACAAATACGTCGGCCACGACAACAACCGCGACTGGTACGCCTTTACGCAGGTCGAAACGCAGATGACGGTCGATAAGATCCACAACGTCTGGCACCCGCAGATCGTCCACGACATCCACCAGCAGGGCACGAACGGCTCCCGCCTTTTCTTGCCGCCGTATATGCAGCCCGTCGAGCCGAACGTGCCCAAACAGATCGTCGAAGGCTATACGGAACTCGGCAATGCAATGGCCGCCGACCTCCGCAAAAAAGGCCTCGAAGGCATTACCACCAACACCACCTACGACGCATGGACGCCCGCCCGAGCCTATTCGCACTACCACGGCGGCGTGCGAATTTTAAGCGAAACCGCCTCGGCAAAGCTCGCCACACCAATTACAGTAAAATTCGAAGACCTCCGCGGCTCATCCGGCGGACTCGACGCCAAAGTCGCTTCACCAAACTTCGGCCCCGTCTGGAAAGGCGGCGAGTGGAAGCTCCGAAACATCACCGACTACATGACCGCCACCGCGTTTAGTTTATTGGATAATGCCGCGGATAATCGCGAAAAATGGTTGTCGAGGTTTTATGAAATCGGAAAGGAAGCGGTGAGGCCGAGAAAAGAAGGCGAGGTGGCGGCATATCTTTTAGATTACCGAGGTAACTTCAACTTTTTCCTTCAGAACGCGCTTGAAGCCGCCGGCGTCGAGGTTTCGCACACGAAAGAGTTTACTTTGAACGGGAAAACCTATCCGATGGGCACACCCCTGATCCGTCTCGATCAGCCATACGGGGCCTTCGCTAAGGCGATGCTCGAAACGCAGCTTTACCCGGATCTGCGAACAGCCGACGGTCAACCCATACAGCCATATGACGTAACGGCTCATAGCCTAGCTCTGCTCACAAATACCCCGGCCGTCAAGATCACGGCTCCTTTCCGGATGCCCGAGTTGTTGCCGGTCGTCAAGCCGGAGGGAGAAGGTGGCGGCACAATTTCCATAACGCGGCCCGATCCCCCGAAGGCGAAGCTGCGCCTCTACAGATCCCACCAGGCGTCAATGGATGAAGGATGGACAAGGTGGATCTTCGATGATGGCGGCGCGGCCGTATTCCTCGTCCCTGAGGCTCTTTGGAAGGATAAGTTGTTCAGGGGGGTCAACTACAGAACGATCCTGGATGACGAGATCCGAAAGGGCAGCCTTGAAAACGACCGGACCATCGTCTTCCCGGACCAATCCGCCAACCAGATCCTCAACGGCTATGCGAAAGGCTCGATGCCGGATGAATATACGGGCGGCGTCGGTAAAGAAGGCGTTGAGAATCTGAAGAAGTTTGTCGAGGCGGGCGGCACGCTTGTCTTTCTGAACCGCTCGTCGCAGTTTGCTATCGAGCAGTTCAACCTGCCGGTCAAAGACGTAACGCGTGGACTCAACCGAAAAGACTTTTACATTCCCGGTTCGATCCTCCGCACGGAACTCGACCTAACCCACCCGATCGCCAAAGGAATGCCCCAGCAATCGATCGCGTGGTTTGAGCAATCGCCTGCGTTCGAAGTAGTTGGGAGTTCAAGCTTTAGCTTGCCCTCTTCCGCCTCGGAAGAGCCGCCTAAAGGCGGAACTCCAAACATTCGCGTCATCGCCCGTTACCCGTCCGACCCGAAACAGATATTGCTTTCCGGCTGGGCACTCGGTGCGGAAAAGATCGCGGGGAAAGCCGCATTGGTCGAGTTCACGATCGGCAAAGGCAAGATCGTTCTTTTCGGCTTTCGTCCGCAATATCGCGGACAAAGCCTCGCAACATTTCCGCTGCTGTTCAATGCGATCGGGAATTAATTTTTAAACGCTCGCATGAATATTGTTTCGCTGGAAAATGTCTCAAAGAACTACGGCTTCAAACCGCTTTTTGAGAATGTAACACTTGGGCTTGAGAACCGCGACAAGGTCGGTATCATCGGTGCGAACGGTTCGGGAAAGACGACGTTTCTGCGTATCCTCGCGGGCGTGGAAGAACCTGACACCGGCCGTGTCGTCCGTGCTAAGGGGCAGACGCTCGCCTATCTTTCACAAAATCCGCCATACGACCAGAACCTGACCGTGATCGAGACGATCTTTGCTTCGAGCAGCGGAGTGATGCAGACCATCCGCGATTACGAGGCCGCATGTCACGACCTTGCCGCCGGAATGCACGATGCGGCCCTGTTGAACCGGATGGCGGAGTTGCAGCATGATCTTGAGATAAACGGCGGCTGGGAGATCGAGGCAAACGCCCGTGCCGTGCTGACCAAGCTAGACATTACGGACACTTCCGCAAAGATGGGCACGCTCTCCGGCGGCCAGCGAAAACGTGTCGCTCTCGCCCACGAGCTTATCTTCAAACCCGACATTCTGATCCTCGACGAGCCAACCAACCATCTCGACGCTGACACGATCGAGTGGCTCGAAGCGTATCTCGCCCGATACACCGGCATGCTTTTGCTGGTAACGCACGACCGCTATTTTCTCGACCGCGTGACGAGTCGCATTTTTGAGGTCGATCGCGGCACCGTGCAAAATTTCAGCGGCAACTACGCCTACTACGTCGAAAAGAAAGCCGAGCAAGATGAGCTTCGTTCCGTCGAAGGCCACAAACGCGAACAGCTTATAAAAAAAGAGCTCGCATGGCTCCGCCGTGGAGCAAAGGCACGAACACGCAAATCGAAACACCGCATCGAGGCCGCTCACACGCTGATGGCCGCGCCAAAAGAGGCGGCGAAAGAAAACGTCGATATCGCCATCGGCTCAAAACGGCTCGGCAGCAAAGTAATTGAGATAAGCGGAGTTTCCAAATCGTACGGCACGAACACGCTGATCGACGATTTTTCCTATCTGCTAAAACGCGACGACCGCATCGGCATAATCGGTGCGAATGGTTCGGGCAAGACAACGCTTCTCGACATGATCACCGCTCGCATCGCACCCGACAGCGGCGAGATCGACATCGGCCAGACCGTTCACATCGGTTATTACGACCAGGAAAGCCGTGAGCTTAATGACGAACAGCGTGTCATCGACTACATCCGCGACATTGCCGAATACGTCACCACAAACGAAGGCGTGCAGATAACGGCGGGTAAGATGCTTGAGCGATTTCTCTTCACACCTGCGCAACAATATGCCGTGATCGGCAATCTGTCGGGCGGCGAACGAAGGCGTCTTTACCTGTTGCGGATATTGATGGGCTCTCCAAACGTGCTTCTACTGGACGAGCCGACCAACGATCTCGACATCCCGACGCTGATCGCCCTCGAAGAATACCTCGACGAGTTCGCCGGTGCTCTCATAGTCGTCAGCCACGACCGTTATTTCCTCGACCGCACGATCGAGAACATTTTCCGTTTCGAACCCGGCGGCCACGTCCGCGAATTCGCCGGTGACTACACCGCATATTTGGAAGCAAACGAACGCGAAGAAGCTCTTGTCAGAATCCCGACTAGTCGGGATAGCGACCGGGTTTCGAAACCTACAAAAAATCAAGCAGCAGAAACCGAAAAGCCGAAGTCCAAGAAATTGACGTTCAAGGAAACCCGCGAACTCGAAGATCTCGAAAAAAGCATCGCCGCCGCCGAAGCACGGCTTCCCGCGATCGAGAAAGAACTCGTCCAAACCGCAAGCGACGCCGGAAAGGTCAATCAACTATTTACCGAGCAACAAACTGTCGAAGCCCGACTCGAAACCGACATGGCCCGTTGGGCCGAACTTGCCGAGCGGGCCGAAACCAAATAAGGCCATAGATAGCGAAAAATTTCCTTTCATTGTAGAATGTCCGCAATCGCCTATTCGCACACTCGGAGCAAAACGCACACATGGAACTATTCACAAGTATGAATCTTATCGTTCTATTTGCCATCATCGGCGGCGTTGGGTTTGTATTTTTGCTCGCGTCGTTGATACTCGGCGACATTTTCGAGATGTTCGGGGCGGACGCGGACATTGGCGGTGACGGCCATGATTTTGGGCTTTTCGACAGCCGTGTTATCGCGGTTTTTATCACGGCGTTTGGCGGATTTGGATTGATCGGAGCGTGGTCGGGTTTTGGGGCGGTCGGCAGTTCGTTGCTCGGCCTGGTCGGCGGAGTTATTTTTGGCGGGATCGTTTCGGCGTTTGGGCGATTTCTAATTGGACAGCAGTCTTCGACGACCGTTACTGACGACGACCTTATCGGACGAACTGCTCAGGTGACAGTTACGATCAAACCCGGCGAACTCGGACAGATCACAGCCCGCATTGGTGACGAACGTGTCGAAAAACTCGCCCGCACGAGCAGAGGCGAGGAGATCAAAACCGGTTCTATTGTAAGGGTCGCCGCGATCGCAGGCGACTCGGTAATTGTTGAGATCGAGAGAGGTTAAACGTGGATATTTTATCTGACTATTGGGGACTATTAATTCCCGTCGTTGTATTGGTGATCGTTATCGCCGCACTGATCGCGATAATGCTGATCGGTCGAAACTATATTAAGGTTTCGCCCAATCAGGCCGCCGTCATTTCCGGCCGCCGACGTAAATTGGCTGACGGTTCGGTCGCCGGTTACCGGCTTGTTCGCGGCGGTGCGACGCTGGTTTTTCCGTTTCTCGAAAAGGTCGAATATCTCGATCTCAACGTGATAACTGTGCCGCTCGCCACGCAGCGAGCATATACGGTTCAGGGCGTTCCGGTTTCGGTCAAGGCTGTTGCAAACGTAAAGATAAAGGGCGATGACACGTCGCTCCGCTCGGCGTCCGAACGCTTTCTCGGCATGCCCCAGCAGCAGTTTCACCAGCTTGTTTTCCAAACATTGGAAGGCCATCTTCGCGCGATTCTCGGAACGCTCACGGTTGAGGAAATTAATAACGACCGCCAGAGCTTTGCTCAGAAATTAACCACGGAAGCGGCGGGCGATCTTGAGAAGATGGGTATCGGGCTTGACGCTCTGACCATTCAGGAAATCTCGGATGACGAAGGCTATCTCGACGCTCTCGGTAAACGCCGGACGGCTGAAGTAAAACGCGACGCCGAGATCGGCCAGGCCGAAGCAAATCGCGATTCTAAGATCAAAGCCTCGCTCGCGCTTCAAGAGGGAGAAAAAGTTCGGCTCGAAACCGAAGCTCTAATTGCTCAATCTACACGCGAAACAGAAATTCAAAAGGCGCAGGTTCAGGCCGAGATCGAATCGGAGCGCGCAAAATCGCTTCAGGCCGGGCCGCTCGCCGATGCGAAAGCCCAGCAACAAGTAACAGTCGAGGAGGTCCGCGTCGAACGCGTCCGCACACAGGAACAGATCGCCGTTCAGGAACAGGAAGTTCTGCGTAAGGAAAAAGAACTCGAAGCCACTGTCGTTAAACAGGCCGAGGCCGACCGCAAAGCCGCCGTTCTTCGCGCACAGGGTTTGCAGGAATCAGCCATTCTCGAAGCAGAAGGCCGTAAGCAGGCCCAGATAGCTATTGCTGAAGCGGATGCACAAACGCTCGAACGCGAAGGCCAGGGCCGAGCCGCCGCCGTCGAAGCCGAGGGTCGTGCCGAAGCCGAAAAAATACGCGCCGTCGGTCTCGCCGAAGCCGCAAAACTTGAGGCAAAAGGACTTGCCGAAGCCAAAGCCATCGAGGCTCAGGGCCTCGCCGAAGCGAAAGCCATAATGGAAAAAGCCGCAGCGTGGCGCGAATTCAACGACGCCGCCCGGCTTCAGACGATCCTTGAAAAACTTCCCGCGATCATCGAATCGTCGGCTCCTGTTTTCCAAGCCGTCGCCGAGCCGCTCGGCAAGATCGACAAGATCGTAATGATCGACCAAGGCGGAAACGGCGACGGACACACCAGTGGCATAAACCGCTTCGCCCAAACCGGCCCGACCGTTATCTTTTCGCTGCTCCAACAGCTACAGGCACTCGGCATCAACTGGCCTGAGATCCTCGCCCAGCTTGGAGGCGATCAGAATGATGGCTCAGGTGAAAAGAGCGTCACACCGACAAAAGATCAGCCGAAACCGCCGAGTCAGTAATCAATTGCGGGGGCAAGCCCGCCTTCCTGACTGCGACTGACTAAGAGGTCTTGTTCAGATTCGTTCTTCTTGATCTTCTTTATCTGTGGTTAGTTTTTCTTAACCACAGACAAAGATGAACAGGACGGAACGAGAAGAAATTTCGCAGAAGGCGGTTTGCGTCGCATCGTCACAACCATTGCACACAGGAAGGCTTTAATACTCTGCTTTAATACTCTGCTTTAATCATCGCGTTCATCGTGCTAGTCTCTTTCTTTCGCACGATGAAGGAAGAAATACTCGAAACCCGCCTCCCAAACGGCCTAACAATTCTCACAGATCGGATGCACGGTGTTCGTTCTGCAACGCTCGGATTCTTTTTTCGCGTCGGTTCGCGGAATGAGCCGGACGAGATGAACGGCATCTCTCATTTTATTGAGCACACGGTGTTTAAGGGCACATCGCTCCGTACCTCGCTTGAGATCGCTATCGAGCAGGACCGCTTGGGCGGGAATCTGGACGCGTTCACGACTCACGAGGAAACTGGCTTTGCGATAAAGGTGATCGACGACCAATTGCCAGCGGCGTTTAACCTGATCGCCGATATGTTAACCGATCCGCGGTTTGACACGCCCGATCTGGAAAGCGAGCAGCGGGTCATCATCGAAGAGATGAAAATGACCGACGACTCGCCCGAGGAATTTCTCGGCGAAGTATTTTACCGTGAATTTTTCCCCGGCCATCCGCTCGGGATGTCAATCGCCGGAACACCCGAAACCGTCAGAAGTTTCGACCGCGAACGAACACAAAAATATCACGAACAAAATTTCAATCCCTCGAATCTGATAATTGCCGCTGCCGGGAACGTCGATCATGAAAGTTTGGTAGATCTGGTTAACACAAACGCTCATTTCTCGAACGGAAAAATCCGCAATCCGCAATCCGCAGTCCGCAATCCAGTCCCAGCGGCTCCGATCGTTATCGAGCAAAAGGCCGATCTCGAACAGGCTCACATGATCGTCGCGATACCGTTTGTAGATGCCCGTGACGAGCGTCGTTATGCGGCTGACCTGCTTTCAAACGTAATTGGCGGTGGAACATCAAGCCGGCTCTGGCAGAAGGTTCGCGAGGAACGCGGGCTTGCATACAGCGTCGGAGCCTCGGCTGGGATGTTCAACGATTGCGGCATTTTTTCAGTCTTCGCCGCGACTTCGCCAGAACAGGTGGGCGAAGTGGTCGATATCATCATGGAGGAACTGCGCTCCGTCTTGCGCGATGGGATCACACCGCAAGAACTACAACTTATGAAAGATCAAACCCGAGCGTCGATCCTGCTCGGGCTCGAAGATTCAGCCGCACGCGCCGCCACGCTTGCCCAGTCCGAAATGGTTCACGGCCGACAAATCCCGGTCGAAGAAACTCTCGCCAAGATCGACGCGGTCTCTATCGGCGACGTACAGGCCGTTGCAAACGAATTCTTCAAAACTGAAAAGATCGCCTTTGCCGCAATAGGCGATCTTGGCGATCTAAAAGTTGATCGCAACCGGCTAAGAATGTCAGAACCGTCTGCGTAAGCGGGCGGCCGAATATCGGTGAAATCGAAGTACTCGATAAGCAGCGCCTTGCCATTCGCTTACGCAGGTGGTTCTGACTCACTGAGGTTGCGCTGTGGTTTACCACATCTGTGGAACGTGCTTAGCATCATAGAAATCCTTCCGCCTTCGGCATAACATCGTCACGTCCTTAAGGAGAGGACACAAGTTATGAATGGCGAAAATAAATTTAACTTCTTTAATGTCGGAACGGCGCTGGCCCTTGGGATGGTGCTGTCGTCGCTTATCCTCGGCTGGTCGTACACCAACTCAAAGAAAAGCGAGGACGCGATAACCGTGACCGGTTCAGCGCGAAAGCGTATCAAATCTGATCTCGTTGTATGGAATGCGGGTATCACGACACAGGCTCCGCAGTTATCAGCAGCCTACAAACAGATCTCCGAAAATATTCCACGAATCAGAAAATATCTGATCGATAAAGGCGTTCCCGCAGACCAGATAACAGTGTCGTCGATCTCGACCAAAACCCTGACGGCGACCGACATTCACGGACGGGAAACATCCGAGATCGCCGGATATTCACTCGGACAAAAGATCAGTGTGACATCTACCGACGTGGACAAAATCGCCCAGATTTCACGCGACGCGACTGAACTGATCGATCAGGGAATATTACTCGACTCGGAAGCGCCGTCGTTTTACTATACGAAGCTCGGCGATCTGAAAATCGAGATGCTTGGCGAGGCAGCGAAAGATGCAAAAACCCGTGCCGACCGCATCGCCGAAAGCACAGCCAGCAGCATTGGTTCGATCCGCTCAGCCCGTATGGGCGTGATGCAAATCACCGCACCGGAATCAACCGAGGTTTCTGATTACGGAGTTAACAATACTTCATCGATTGAAAAGGACGTGACCGCAGTGGTGAACGTAAGTTTTGCTGTGGATTAAGAAACTTGAGAGTGTCCAGCATATTATTATTCATCTTGCTCCTCTGTTCTTCTTGTTCTGTGGTAAAAAACAAACCACGGAGCAAGATGACTAAGAGGAACAAGAGGAACAAGAGGAACAAAAGGAACAAGAAGAATGTAAGCATCATTTCATTTTGCTTGGCCGAAAGCGGATGAATAGCTGCCAGCCTGCGTGGTTTGTTCCGCCGTAGATCGGCGTTAAGGCTGCGGGATTTGTATTCCACGTTGCTTTGCCGCCGATGCCGACATCCAGCCCCTTGTCCTTAACAACGTCCCGAACATACCCAAGCGAATACGAGCCGACCCAATAAACACCATCGCTCAACGGGTCTTCGTGCGGGATAACAAGTTCATGGCCATCCTTTTCGACGCGTTCGATGCGGCCAAAGATCGCATTTTTGCCGAACGTGTAATCGCTCTCGAACAGGTAAGAATTGGTGTATTCTCCCTCTTTGTAATTCTGTCCCCAGACGAACACACTCGCCCAGTTTTTATCCTCATCAAAGACCTTATTATAGATCGCCGACGCGGTCGTTCTGCGCAGATGGTCAAGCTCCGGTTCGGCGCGTTCGGGCTTTTTCAGGTATCCATGCGAGATCTGAAACGAAAGGTCTTTTGTCGGATTAAAAGAAAACCGTCCGCTGAATGAATTAAGTCTTAAAGTATCAAAAGCCCAACGATTTTCGTCCGGCTCGGTGCCGTTGAATGCGCTCGCCTCGATTTTGAATTTGCCAAAATTGTAACCGGCAGTCACCACGCCCCAAGTGATGTGCGAAGCGTCCTGCCAATGATGGCCGATCGGTGCGTCGGGGTTGTTCATTCCCGATGGCCTATGCAGAAACATCGGCGGCCCAAGAGCCGGTTCACCCACGATGCCGCCGTATAGAAAGAACGATTGTTTGTCGTTTACTTTGTACGAATACGACGCAGCAAGCTCCGATATAAAATCGTGCGGGTGCTGTCGGTCATGTATCGGAAGCCCCCGATAAAGCTCGCCGGATTGATAAAGGAGCGGATAGCCGTAGCCGCGTTCGATTATCGGATCAAGGCTCGCCATCACACGCAGCCCAAGCTGCGATCTTTCCGTCAACGGCCGCGAATACATTGCCATAAACATCGTCGGAGCGCTGACGCGACTGCGGCTTCCCTTTCCGGCAACCGACACGTCGCGATCCGACCCGATCTGCGTGTAACGCAAAAATCCAGTGCCCATCAACATCAGCATTCCGCCGTCTTTGTACATCTTTGAATAGGCGTGCATCGGCGACGAATCAGGCAGCCACGACGTCCCCGAACCCTCGCGGTTCATCGGATCGCCAATGTCGATCGACGAACTCATCTGATGTCCGCCGTCCTGAGTTGCTCCGTGATCTTGATGCTCCGTCGTTGGCGTTGTGGCCGGTTTGGGCGTTCCGTGATCTTGATGCGCTGGAGACGGCGTAGCGAGTGGCTTTGGTGTCCCGTGATCTTGATGCGCTGGAGACGGCGTAGCGAGTGGCTTTGGTGTCCCGTGATCTTGATGCGCTGGAGTCGGCGTAGCGAGTGGCTTTGGCGTCGCGTGGTCTTGATGCGCTTGCGCCGGTGTTGGCGTTGCGGCCGGTTTTGCATCGTGGTCCTCGTCCGCCGAATGCACATGCTCCATTTTTTCGGGTGGTTTTACATTCGAGCCCGGCGTTACGCCGACCGCGATATTGCCCCACATTCCGCCTTTTGCATGACCGCGAATCGAACAAAAATATTTGAACTGCCCGACCGAGTTAGCCTTTATCACAACCTCTTCAGCCTGTAACACGTCGTCTTCGCTACGCGCGGAAAGGCGGTTCGATCCGGCCGTCGCATCGAGAGCCGGAGCGAGGACAAATTCTCCTTCAACGTGCGCAAATCGAACGTCGTGCCGCATATCCGAATCGGTGTTGACGAACAATATGCGAATACTCGCGTCCGCCGGTACCACGAGCGTCGGGTTTCGCATTCCTTGAATCCGGTACGACAACATGTCGTCCTCAGGCCCGGTCGTTACGACAAGACGAATATTCTTTTCATTGAATGTAAGATTCGTGCCGCTTTTTGTGCCTTCGCTGCGTGTCTTTTCCAGCTCGGCAAGTTCGCCCGCCTTGATAGTTTTCTTCTCGCTGCTGACAAGCGTGAATGGCTCGTGAGCAAGTACAGGCGCCGAAAACAATAGCGCGATGAACGATAAAAATAATAGCTTTTTCACTTCTAGTCTCCTGTGATCTGACCCTGACCCGATCGTCAATGAGGTCGGCGAATGTAACGCTGAAAAAACGCTGCAACGCCGGACGCTTGTGCGAACGAATCGATGTTTTATTTTGAAAATGTGTCTTTGAACCCGCAGGTTCAAAGTGCGATCAGATTACAGGCGCGGGGGTGCCCGGGCAGGACCCGAACGAAGGTGCGGATTCGAATGATAGGAAATTGTACGGATGAAAACCGGAGCATTGCCGCTGGAAATTACAGCAAACTCAAACCGTTCGATCTCGTTAGAAACAATATCGTCGGAGGTGTCTGCAACCTTGGATTTTTTCTGTTCGGCCTTTGATGCAATGGCCTGAACCGGTGTTCGAACAAAGCACGCACAGTCTTGTCCAACGAATGATCCGGTCGGAATCGGCGGTTTTTCCGACTCGACCTTAACCTCGCCGTGTTCCACACCGTGACATGAAACGGACGCGAGTTCGGCAGATTGATTTTCCGTATGATGCGAACACGCACATGCCGAAACCGCCGACACAAACAGCGACAACACCGCAAGCAGTGTTACAAATATTTGTTTTTTACGATTCGTCAGCATTCCGGTCTCAAACAATTATTACAAGTAAACGGCTTTGCAATCAAATTGCCTCGACCAAAGCGTTTGCTAACTGACAAATCGCGAGCGTAGGATTAGTTAAATGCCGGAAACGGATCTGCTTCAATTTAGAACGCTGTACGATAGCCCGATGATCGCCGTGCGCGATTATATCTGCCACCACACCGGACACGACCATTCGCCTGAGGAACAGTCCGACTCGAACAGTATTACATTGATGCGGCACGGCGCGTTCTCACGCCATTTTGGAAAGCAGACTGTAACGGCCGACGTAAACCAGGCGACGTTTTTTTCCAAAGACTCGGTCTATCGCGTCAGCCATCCCGGCGATTGCGGCGACCGCGGCACATCGATAGTCGTTGCCGAAACTATATTGACCGATATCATCCGCGAACTCGATCCGGCAGTTGACGAACGTCCCGAACAGCCGTTTCCGTTCGCAGCCGCACCGTGCGAACCGGCAATCTTTTGGCGGCACCGCGAATATGTCTTACGGCTGGAACGCATCGACCAGGAACCGCTCGAACCGCTCTGGGCCGACGTGACCGGTCTGCAACTGGCCGCCGATGTGCTTGAGGGCGCATTCGTGCATACAGGAACAAGGCCAAAAAAACGTGCCGCCACAAACGCCGATCACGCTACACGAGCCGAGGCCGCAAAAACGTATCTGGCCGCTCGTCTCGGCGAAAATGTCACGCTCGACGAAGTTGCCGCCGCTGTTTTCGCGTCGCCATTCAACTTCGCACGTATCTTTCAGCAGCAAACCGGAATGCCGGTTCATCGATATCTAACGCAGCTTCGGCTCCGTGCTTCGCTCGAACGCATTGCTGAACCGGGCGCCGATCTCACCTCGATCGCCCTCGATCTTGGCTTTTCAAGCCACAGCCATTTCACCGACGTTTTCCGCCGCGAGTTCGATAAAACGCCGTCCGAGTTCAGGAAAACTCTGACCAAAAAGTCAGTCCACGAAATGAGCAAGAATCTGATAGCCTGACGCATCCGCTATTTAATATTCTGCATACTTGAAGAACGACCGAAACCGTTTCTTCATAAATTCAGAACAAGGAGAAAAAGAAAATGGCTGCATCAAAATGTCCCGTCTGCGATTGGGAGATCACGGACGGCGGAGTAAAAGTAACTGTCGCTGGAAAAGAGATCACTGTCTGCTGCGACGATTGCGCGAAAGAAGCGATCGCCAAACACGAAGCCGCGGCGGCGTAAACATGAATTGCCACTAGCTTTAGCTAGTGGTTCGGGTGTTTTGAAAGACGGCTTTAGCCAAACGAAAATAATGAATTTCCTTAATAGCTTTAGCTAAAGCTGATCGGAAAATGCTGTTTATATTTTCGGCTAAAGCCGCGACTTTATCCTCGGCGACCTCCAGCTAAAGCTGGGGGCAATTTAAAAACCAAGAAAGAAATGACGACACAAAACGACAAAGCAAATAGCTTTCATAAACTTCATATCAAAGGCGAGCCGCTCGTTCTCTTTAATATTTGGGACGCGGGTAGCGCGAGAGCGATCGAAGAGGCCGGAGCAAAAGCGATCGCCACCGGAAGCTGGTCGGTCGCTGCAGCAAACGGGTTTGCCGACGGCGAAGAAATGCCGCTCGAACAGGCGCTGGAAAACGTTAAAAGGATAATCTCCAATGTCACTCTTCCGGTGACGCTCGATTTTGAGGGCGGCTATACTGCATCAATTGACAAACTGAAAACGAACATCGAACAAGTCATCGACGCCGGAGTCATTGGAATTAATTTTGAAGATCAGATCGTCGGCGGAGATGTTTTGTATTCCATCGAAGAACAATCAGCACGCATAGCCGCTGTCCGCGAGACGGCAGAAAGCGAGTCAATCCCGCTCTTCATAAATGCCCGGACCGACATCTTTTTAAAAACCTATCCGGCTGTTCATACCAAAGAGCAACTGGACGAGGCTATTGCCCGTTCTACAGCTTACGCAAACACAGGGGCAAGCGGGTTTTTCGCGCCTGGGCTAAGAGACCCAGAACTTATTCGCGCGCTATGTGACCGCTCGCCGCTGCCGGTCAATATTATGGTCTTGCCCGACGCACCGACGAACAAAGAAATGGCTCAATCGGGTGTTGCAAGGATCAGCTACGGGCCGGGACCGTATCGGCAAATGATCGACAACCTAAAAGCAACCGCGACCGCCGCCCTCAGTTGGGCGCCGTGACAAAACTATTACTTGCAAATTGTCATCGCAATAGCTACAACTATCGTATGGAGATCGAATGGAAGTCGCAAAGTGGTTCGCCTTTTCTGTTTAAGCAGTTTGGCGAATGGCCGGGTCTGCAGATTCGCCGTGCACACGTCAAGGCCGGTCGAATGCTCGAACACGCAAACTCGTTTCACGAGATAAACATTTCGCTCGCCGGAAAGCTGACGACCGAGCGGCACTCCGCAACCGGCCGTCGTGTCTTTAACCACAGCTCACGAAATAATCTCTGCATCACGCCTGCGGGCCAATCTATCAGTGCACACTGGAACCGTCCGATCGAGAATCTCGGTATGTCGTTGGATAAAGATTTTGCGGCAAACGCGGCCCTCGAAAACGGGTTTTCGACCAATTTTGAATTCGTTGAGATCAACAGCCAGAGCGACCGTCTGATCCAGAGCATCGGTCTTTCGCTTCTTGATAGCAGTGCCACCGATTCGCCGGTCGATCGTCTCTATGCTGATTCGCTTATCAATTCGCTCACGCTGCACCTATTGGCAAACTACTCGACAGCCAAGGCAGAAAAGCATACGGAAACCGGCGGGCTTTCGGGGTATAAATTTAGACGCGTTACCGAATATCTCGAAGCCCATTTGGATGACGAGATCAGCTTGAACGAGATCGCCGCCATCGCCGATCTCAGCCCGTCGCATTTCTCGCGTGCGTTTAGAAAAACGTCCGGACAGTCGCCGATCCAATATCTAATGCAGCGTCGGCTCGAGCGTGCAAAAGAGCTGCTCGCCGTTCCCGAAATACCGCTTGTCGAAGTCGGTCTGCTTTCCGGTTTCAAAAACCAGAGCCATTTCTCGACGCTCTTCCGCAAATATACGCATCTGACCCCGCGAAGCTGGCGCGACGCAAAACTCGCTTGAATAACAGCAATTTCAGAAACAAATCCGCAACCTTGCGAAAGACCGCACGCCGCCACATTTTCTAGAATTTAACCTGACAATCAATTGTCACGGAGGTTTAGAAAATGCGCATTACTATTTTTTTCGTAATTTTTCTTTCTGCGGTTAGTGCTTTCAGTCAATCACCTCAGACTTTAGAATTCTTTCAAAACGGCATTGCCGCATCACAATCCGGTGAGCATGAAAAGGCTTTGAAGGACTTTGAACAAACTCTTATTCGAGCCACGAACGAACACGCCGAAAACAAATTCCTCGCAAAGGTTCACTACAATCTGGGCGTTTCTCGCTTTCATCTAAATCGACTCAGTCAGGCCACGGCCGATTTTAAAAAGGCCATTGATCTTGCAAATGGCCGATATGAAAAAGCATCGTATTCGCTCGGCCTAACGCTAACCAACCTTGGTCATTCCACCGGAGCCGAACGAGCATTTCTTGATGCGTTAGCGGTCAACAAACGAAACGGTGAGGCGTGGTTTGATCTCGCGTTTGTCTATCTGAATCGAAAGGAATACAAGCCCGCGCAAACCGCGTTTGCCAGTGCTATTCGGTTTGGCACGATCGATCCGGCTGTCGGGCACAATAATCTCGGAGTGCTGTTCGCAATGAACGGAAATATGTCCGAAGCCAAAAAACATTTCCGTTCTGCCATCGCCGTTGGCACGCTACATGAGGCTGTTCTAAACTTGGAAAAATGCCTTGGGCGTGGAAAGCTAATTGCCCAAACCGATCTTAATTTTATCCGGAACCGATCAAATAAAATATGAGCAAACAAGAAGATGTTCTCGCCATTTTGAAACTATACGAACTGCGCCGCGACGAACAGATGAGAGCAGCCCGACAATGGTATTTCTCGGAATTCGCACCCGCGTCGGCGATGGACATCATCACGCTATATCGCGGCGGCGAGCGTGCCAGCGCAAATTTCCGGATGGTCGCCTCATATTGGGACACCGCAGCTTCGCTTGTTCTAAACGGCGGTATCGACCAAAAACTTTTTCTCGACGCCAACACCGAACACGTATTTGTCTATGCGAAAATAGCTGATTTTCTGCCCGAAGTGCGAGAGATATTTCGCGAACCGGACTATCTTGTTCATCTCGAAAACCTGGTCCGCTCGCTGCCCGATTTCAAGGCCAAGATGGAAAGCAGGAAGCGGCTGATCGCGATTTGGACAAAAAAGGAAGATGAGGAAAGGTCCGCCGTAACGACTTAACTCATCTCGCGCGTTCCGGGGGTTTTCTAACCCAAATCGCAACTATCTGGAACAAAAACGCCAAGCCCGCGCAAGCCGTGCGAAAAGCGCTGATCGTCGAGGCTCGCCCGATCAGATCGTTCCATTCCTGTGGTGGAGAAAGCGGATCTAACTGCAAAATGCTCTGGCCGGTCGGCGCTCCTAAGGTAAAAACCAGACCGAGCATTACGGCATAACACGCGATCGCGGCGATAAGCAGCCATCTTGTTCGCCCCGAACTGAAAAAGATAATTGCCACGAGACACACGAGCGCCGAGGATTGGACAAACATCCGAGTAGCGCTCCCCAGAAACGGAAACCACGATTGATAAAAAAGAACCGCGTCTCGAGCCTCCAATGATTTAATGGTCGGGTAAACAACGAATACCTCAGAAAAAGCCATTCCCGCAACGATTCCCGCCAATAGAAGCCCGAGTATTAAGACCAAAGTTGAGATAGTTTGACGTGTCATAATTCCCTCCTTTTTCCATTAGTAAGCGACGCAGACCGCCTTTTGAAAAGTGTTCGGATCATTCAAATGGCTGATCATATAGTCGGCCAGATCCGCCCGAGAGATCGAGGCACCGCCAACTATAGTCTCGGCTTTGATCCGGTATTTTTTTGTCCGTTTGCCGTTGGTCAAACGCGGCGGACGAACCACCGTCCAATCAAGTGTGCTTTCCGAAAGCACATCTTCCATTCGCATCAGGTCGTCCCAGATGTGCCGAAAAAGCCGCCCGACGATCGGCGTGAGGACGAAATGAATGAAAAACGACTGCCGAGGTTCGACGACATAACCATTTGAGCCGATGGCAATGATCCTTCTTATACCGCGTGCCTTCATTGCCTGAAGAATGTTGGCTGTTCCGCCGGAGTAAAATGTCGTCGGTTCCTTGAGCCGTTCTGTTCCTATTGCCGACATGACCGCGTCGGCACCGGCGATCGCCGTCTCGATCGAGCCGACGTCCAGAACGTCACCTGTCCGCACCTCAAGATCGTCATGCGTAAGCGAGATCTTGCCTGGGTTCCGAGCCACGGCAATTACCTGATGGCCTGCGGCGAGAGCCTGTTCCATAGCTTTTTGGCCGGTGCCGCCGGTCGCCCCGATGATCGCAATTTTCATGACATCCTCCGTTTATAGTGTGATATATTTATTAGAGTAAACTATATCTAATAGACAAAACTCTGTCAATATGTTTAAATTGACAGAATGGCGGAAACGGAAAAAAGGGCTTATCTGTCGCCGGCCCGACAAAGACAATCCGATGAAACGCGGCGATGGATCGTTGGGGCCGCTCGCAAACTTTTCCTGGCCCACGGCTATGCCGCGACGACGATCGAGTCGATCGCCTCAAATGCCGGCGTGTCAAATCAAACCGTCTATGCGGTATTTGGCTCCAAGCAGAGCATATTGGCCGAAATCATACAGCTGGCGAGATTTGGTTCTACCTATGAAAAAATAGTCAAAAAGATAGTAAGTTCGGCCGAACCCAATGAACGCTTGAAGCTTATTGCTAAAGTCGCCCGCCAGATATATGAATCCGAAGCGGCCGAATATACATTGCTTAAAGTGGTTCCGGAAATAGGCGAGTTGGAGCGGGAACTCGAATGCAGGCGTTACGAGCTTCAGGAACAGAATATTACGCTTTTGGCGGAAAAGGGAAAACTGAAAACTCGTCTGAAAAAAGATGACGCGAGAGACATTTTGTGGACGCTGACAGGACGGGAAATTTACCGGATGTTGGTCGTAGAGCGCGGATGGTCATCCGGCAAATACGAAAAATGGCTTGGTAAAACACTGATCGCGTCTTTGATACAAGATTGAGGGAAAAACACAAGGAGGTCGAAAAGTCTGTCATCCCATCCAACGGACGAAACTTTTCGAATGCATTAAATTCGAATGCATTAAATATGAGTAGTCTATGCTGGCCAGATCTACATAAACGAATTGTTGAAAAAGAAAAACTCTGTCTTTCGTTACGTTACACGCTCGTTTTTCTCGGGCTATGGACAATAAACGTGCTCATTATCTTTTTCGGGCTGCCGTTCCTGATCTACTCGTCGTTGAAGGGAAAATTTGTTTCCTAACGGTGGAAATCTTCAAAAAGCCTGTGTAAATGTCCTCATCTGTGATAAGATGTCGTTTCACAGATGAAAAGCTACATCCTAAAACGTGACAAAGGCTCACTGCCCGAACGCGTTACGCGTTACAAGAGCGAGTTGAACGACGGGCAGTTCGCGGTCGTGACCGCGCAGCCGAAAGCGACGCTGGTTGTCGCCGGTGCGGGAACGGGAAAGACGCGTGCGATCACATATCGTGTCGCATACCTGATCGAGCAAGGCATTTCGCCGCAGCGGATATTGCTTGCGACGTTTACCAATCGAGCGTCGCGCGAAATGCTCCGTCGTGTCGAGTCTTTGACCGGCTCGCAGAATGTCCATCGCGTTTGGGGTGGCACTTTTCACCGCATCGCAAACCTAATTTTGCGGCGTCACGCGGTCTCGCTTGGGTTTGATTCAAACTATTCCATTCTCGACAGCGAAGACGCGCGCGATTTTATAAACGTCTGCATCGATGACGAGGCTATCGACACAAAAGCGAAACGTTTCCCGAAAGCCGAGGTCGTTCAGGACATCATCAGCTACGCAAACAATACCGATCTGCCGGTGGAGAATGTCATCGCCGGAAAATATCCGTATTTTGAGATGCTGACTTCGCAGATCAAGCGGGTCGATGCGATCTACCAATCGCGTAAGCACGAGCGTAACGTGATGGACTATGACGATCTGCTGCTAAAGCTAAAACAATTGCTCGTCGAAAAACAGGAGATCGCCGATCTCTACGCTGAACAATTTCAGCATATTCTCGTCGATGAATATCAGGACACAAACCGTTTGCAGGCCGAGATAATCGATCTGTTCGCCGTAAAGCACCGCAACGTGATGGTCGTCGGTGACGATGCACAATCGATCTTTGCATGGCGCGGTGCCGAGTTCACCAACATCTACGAATTTCCAAAACGCTACCCCGAGGCACAGCTTTTTAAACTCGAAACGAACTACCGTTCGACACCGGAAATTCTAGGACTCGCGAATACATCCATCGCGTCCAATCGCCGCCAGTTCCCCAAAATGCTGACGGCCGTAAAACGCTCGCGTGATTTCAAACCGGCGCTCGTTCCGTGTTCGGATATCGACCAGCAATCGGTCTTTGTCGCGTCGCGCGTTCTCGAATTGCGTGAAGAGGGCACGAGCCTCGAGGACATCGCCGTGATGTACCGCTCGCACTATCATTCGATCGAACTGCAGCTTGAGCTGTCGCGGCGAAACATTCCTTACCGAGTTCAATCCGGCGTGCGTTTTTTTGAACAGGCTCATATCAAGGACTTGATCTCGTACCTGCGCATTATCGTAAACCCCCGCGATGAGCTTGCATGGAAACGCATCCTTAAGATGCTCCCCGGCGTCGGCAACATAACCGCCAATCGCGTTTACGAATCGCTGACTTTCAGGTCAGTACAGCCTGCGTTAGCGAGTGACGCGTCGACCGCTAAGTCAATACCTCCCGCGTTAGCGGGTGGCATGACGTTACCCGACACGGATGCTGATTCAACGCCGAACAGCGGCTTTTTGTCTGTGATATCCGCGCTCAAATCCACCGTCTCCAACATTTCCCGCGGTGCAAAACGCGGCCTCGAAGACCTGATCAAACTGCTTGAAACTCTCGTCTCCGACGAATTCCGCGATCACCCCGCGAAACAGATCACGTACACTTTTGAGAACGGTTACGAGCAATACTTGCTTGAAAATTTTGAGAACGCCGACGCCCGCAGCGAAGACATTCGCGGGCTCGCTCAGTTTTCCCAGCGTTACGAAACGACCGAAGCTTTTCTGTCGGAACTTGCGCTTTTATCGACCGAGCGTTTCAAAGAACCGCAGCCGCTAGTCGGCGAAGAGGTCGTCGAAGGCGGCGGCGATGACGAGCTGTTGACCCTAACCAGCGTTCATCAGGCGAAAGGCCTCGAGTGGAAAGCCGTCTTCATCATCTGGGCCGCCGAGGGCAAATTCCCAAGCCCGCGTTCCTTAAAAGAAATAGACGCCGAAGAAGAAGAACGCCGCCTGTGGTACGTCGCACTCACACGTGCGAAAGACGAGCTTTATCTCACCTATCCGCTATTAATAACCGACTACAACCGCCAAACGATCCTGCAAAAACCATCCCGCTTCATCACCGAATGCCCGCCCGATCTGTTCGAAATTTGGAATTTGGAAGAAGAGTCCGTTGCATTTCCCTCGAATATTTCCCTTATTTCCGACAGACCGGAAACTGAATTTCTGAATTGATGAAAATTCAATATATCTGAAATGCAACCAGGAGCCGAGCAACCCCGGCAAAATTCATTCTGTGTTACCGTCTCTCGCGTGGGAGTAGCCTCGTAAAAAAGTGAGGCGATGATAGACTGTTCACAGCGATGATCAATTGCCCGCAATGCGGCCGACAATATGAAGACGGGATGAGGTTTTGTCTTGACGACGGAAGCCCGCTGCCCGCTGCGTCAGATGTGCCGACCGCGGACTATCGCAACGCGCTCACCGAGAGCGATCTTGAGACTGAGACCGTTATCGGCAGGCCCGTCCCGACGATCGGTTCCGTCCACGCCAGCGGCCCGAGCATAGTTCCGGTGCTTGTTGTGGTCGCTGTTGTCATCGGCGGTATCGTGTTACTCGCGGCCGCAGGTTTTGCCGGCCTCTGGTACTATGCCGCATCCGGCGACGGAACCGCTAGCACAACCAACCCGCCGCCTGGGATTAAAAAATCTCCAACGCCGTTGGACACGCTCGGCGCACCCGACCCGATCAATCGGGACGACGACGGAAATCCGGTCAACGCCAACAAGGTGATCAGGAAACCCAGCACCAAGCCTGAAGACAATCCGGCAAATAAGATAATCGAGCCGGACGATCAGCCGTCCGCAACAAAACTAGGTGACCGGGACTCGGAACAAAAGCGTGTTCCGAAACAAATTTCTGGCGGCGTGTTGAACGGCAAGGCCACGAGTCTTCCCAAACCTCCATATCCACCTGCGGCGCGAGCGGTTCGCGCAAGTGGCTCCGTCCACGTTCAAGTGCTGGTCGATGAATCCGGCAATGTCGTTTCGGCAAGCGCCGTCAGCGGACATCCTTTGCTCCGCGCCGCCGCCGCCTCAGCCGCACGCGGCGCCAAATTTAGTCCCACAAAGCTCTCCGGCCAACCCGTAAAAGTCAGCGGCGTCATCACGTACAACTTCGTAGCGCCGTAGGCAGCGGGGCAACCTATTTCGCTGGAGCGGTCTCTTAGTTCACGTCCTAACTTTTCCAGATCAAACCCAAAAACCTATGAAAAGATGCGTCTTGCTGCTGTGTCTTATCACCTCGTTTGTTGGTTCCAATTTTTCCCAGAACGATCGAACTGCAACGGGATTTATCGCCGGTAAGATTACCGAACGCACGACCGGCCAGCCTGTTGAGGCGGCAAAGATACGAATAGCTGACGGTAACGAAATAGAAAGTGACGCAGGCGGTAATTTTCGGCTCGAAGCAGAACGCGGCGTATATTCGGTTCAAATTTCGGCTGATGGTTTCGCGTCCGTCACGCTTCACCAAATCGCCGTTACTGGCGGACGCAACACGATAGTTAACGTTCAGATCGACGTTACTCTGAGCGAAAATGTCGAGGTCAGAAGCCAAATTTTTTCCGAAAATAACGAGCAGATGGTAAGCAACGTAACGCTCGGCCGCGAAGAACTTCGCACGACACCTGGAACCGGCGGCGACCCGCTGCGAGCGATAAATTCGCAGCCAGCCGTTAGCGCGGCATCCGGCGAATTTGCCGATCTGATAGTTCGCGGCGGAACGGCTGACGAAAATCTCACCTACATCGACAACATTCCTGTTCGCGATTTCACATATTTTACGGATCAATACGACGGAACGCGCGGTGGACGGGCCTCGATTCTGGCCCCGGATATTTTTGATCGGGCAGAATTTTCCGCTGGCGGTTTCGGCGCGAGATACGGCGACAAGATGTCTTCGGCCCTGGACATAAGTTTGCGCGAGGCAAATCGACGGCGAGTTCAAGGCGTGATCTTCGCCGACTCAGGAACGGCCGGCGGCAGTATTGATATTCCGTTTGGAAAGCGTGGCAGTTGGCTCTCTTCGGCTCGCCGAAGTTATATCGATCTGGCATTCGATGTTGCGGGGATAGCCGATCAAGGCATCATCGGTTATCCGCGAACTCTGGATTTTACCAACAAGTTCGTTTTCGACCTGACGCCGCGAAACAAGGTCACGTTCACATCTCTCAACTTTTTTGAATCGTTCGAACAGACCGACGAACAGGCTCAAAACATTGGCCGCCGGACGGACAGGTTTAGAGGAAAGCGGACCTCGCAGCGTCATATTTTCGGTGCGACGCTTAGTTCTACAATAGGCTCGAAAACACTTGCCCGAACGACCGTTTGGGCGAACGGCAACCACAATGACGGTACATTTTTTCTGCCGCGGCTGGAATTTCTTCAGCGTTCACGCGATCTGCGTGATTCTCAGGTTGGATTAAAAGAAGATGTGTCCATAGAAATTTCCCGAAAGGTCCGCGTCGCGTTCGGCGGCGGCATTTATTTCGATCAGGCGAACTATCATTCTTTTGAAAACAGCAGCGGTTTTTACAGCCCGCTCGAAGAAGAATTTAACGCAGATCCGCGCGAAAATAGATTGCGGTTGAATACGACGGCTTCCGGTTACGCTTATGCTCAGGTTTCGATTTTTCTGACAAAGCGTTTTTCAATAACGCCCGGCGTCAGGCTCGACCGTTACGGCATCACACGCGAAACGCTCGCCAGCCCGCGTTTCGCCGCAAGATACAACGCCACCGGAAAGATCGCGCTGACCTTTGCCGCCGGTGTTTACCGCCAGCTGCCGAGCCTATATGTAATGTCGCTCACACCGAATAATCGAAATCTGAAAACCCAAACGGCAACTCACATCATCGGCGGCATTGATTGGCTGCCTCGTGAAGACATTCGCGTCCGATTCGAGGCCTATCGGAAAACTTATAATGATCTGGCCGTTCAACTCATTGGCCCGACACCGGATTTTGTTTCAAACGGAAACTATTTCAACAACGGAACCGGTACATCTCAAGGATTCGAGATCTCTGTGCAAAAAGCTCTGACCGGATTTTTGTCCGGACAGGCATCATACGGATTTATTCGCTCAAGGCGTTCCGCAACATCGAACGGCATCACTTTTCCCTCCGATTTCGAGCGCACGCATCAATTGACGCTGATCGGGATCACTCGATTTTATGGTTTCAGCGTCGCCGCAAAATACCGGGTCGCCAGCGGGCTGCCATATACAAACCGAACACTCATCGAGCCTTTTCCCAGATTCGGTTTTTTTGTCCAACGTATTCAAGTTGCAAGCGATATCAATGATCTTCGTCTTCCTAATTTTGCGAGCCTCGACCTGCGTGCCGAAAAACGGTTCGGCTTTAAACGCTGGTCGCTTTCGCCCTATATAGACATTTTCAACATCACGAATCACAACAGCGTCGTCCAGCCAAACTACGAATTTTACAGTGCTACTCCGCAATTCCTCAGTGAAAATAGGCGGCTTCCGATCTTTGGTGTGCGTGTCGAATTTTGATCGCGCCGTTTCTAACCGTCGTCGCTTCTGCGATTTCGTGCTATTGATGTTAAAATCCCTGTGCGCGCTTTTTTCTCCTCAATTCAATTGGCTAAAAACTCTTGACTATGAAATTTTGCCCGACCTGCGAGACACGGTACGACGAAGACATTTTGCGTTTTTGTATGAAGGACGGCACGCCGCTCGTCGATGAAAATGAACCGAAGTTCATCCAAATGCCGAGCGAAAGCCTTGGGCCCACTCCTGTCGATGATGACGAGGGCGAGGTAACAGTCGTCCGCCGTATAAAAGTTCCGCCGCCTGTTTCGGCCATCGACGAGATCGAGTTTGAACCAAAAGAAGATCCGCCGCCGCGAATCGTTGTGCCAATGTCGCAGCCCGAGACTCCGCGAACGCGTGTTGTGACCGCCGAGCAGCGGCCAAAAAAAGGCAACACTATTCTCGTTGTGTTTCTGACAATGCTCGGCACAGCCGCGCTGCTCGTCATCGGCGCTGGCATCCTTTGGCTGTTTCTCGGCCGTGGAAATAATGCTGCTAATTCAAACGCGAATTCGAATTTGAACGCCAACGCAAATGTAAACATCAACTCAAATTTAGGCATCAGCAACGCATTCGATTTTGGCAACACAAACACGTCGGAAACAAACACCAACACCAACGCGCGTACACCGACGCCAACCCCAACAGCTACACCTCGACCAAACCTAACACCTACTCCGGACGAGACTCCGGACGGCGAACCGTCACCGACTCCGGTGCGAACGCCGACACCCGCAAGAACGCCTGTCCCTATGCCGACACCGATAATCATCCGGCCAGGCCAGCCGGTGCCGAGGACCCCGCCGCCGGATAGACCGCGAGCCATTCCAACGCCGTTGAGCAGGTAGTTGCGGCGGTCGTGGCGGCGAGTATATCGGGTATCGGGGGATTGGACAGGCCGACGGTTTGGATACGCATCGCGGGCATTGTATAGGCGAAAAAAAGCCGCGTTGCTGGCCACAAAAAAACGCGGGGCTGGAGTCAAAAAACGCGGGGCTGGAGCTAAAAAACGCGGGGCTGGCCAATGGTTTTATATATCAGCAACTGAGTGGACTTTGAAAATTAGGCTTCAAAGGTTAGAGCCATTTCGACCGCGCGACGCGGATCGATAACGCCCCAGCCCTGTCGATCGACTTCGTAATGCGGCAAACGCTCTGAGGTTGAGATCAGAATGCGTTTGATCTGTTGCGGTGAAAGTTTCGGGTTGGCTTCGACCATTTGAGCCACGACGGACGCCACTATCGGGGCCGAAAACGAAGTTCCGTCAACGTATTTATAGTGTTTCGTTATCACGCTTTCCCGCCGCAGTTTTAGCAAAATTATCTGACGAATGCTGTGTACAGGCCGGTCGATCGCCGCATCAAGCTCGTCATCCACACCCGCATTTGCACGTATTATCGAGTGAAGCTTGTCGTCCTTACTGTGATCGAGCGTTTCAAGCAAAGCGGCCTGTGCAGCCGTCGGCGTGTTTGGCAGTATCGGGGCCGGAACCCAAATGGACGGAGCAATTACCTCCGGTTTTTGCAGCCCGTCGATCGTCGGCCCGTAGGATGAACGATACATTCCCCGCTTCGCCCGATTGACCGAATTATTATCATCAAGCCCACCCACAGCAATAGCCGACGGAGCACTTGCCGGAGGCACAACCGGATGGTTTGGCAAGTGTCCCGAGTTCCCGACCGCACACACCACCGTAATTCCAGCCGCCGTACATTGCTCGACCACCTGCGACAACGGGTCAGACAGATAATGCTGTTCGTCATCGCCGCCCGCCGAGATATTAATAACTTTTATCCGATACTTTTCACGGTTCGCTAATATCCATTCCAGCCCGTCCTGAATGTTCTGATCGGTAATGCGGCCCGTTCGTGCCAGCTTGACCAAAACAACGTCCGACTCGGGCGCGATACCGCGATAAAAGCCGTTCGAAAGCGAGCCGTTCCCGGCCGCAACGACCGACGTCATCATGCCGTGCCAGCTTGCAACATCGGGCTGGAACAGCGAGTTCAAATCTCCGTCCGCATCAAGCAAATTGCGATAGCCGATGATCCGGTTTTTCGGCGTCGTCAGATCGACATGCGGATAAAAGCCCGAATCGAGAAACGCGATCGTCACGCCTTTTCCGGTAAACCGTTCATCCGCATCCAATCTTAACGGCGTCGAAAGCACATGCGAACCGTCTTTCTGCATCGCGGCATCAGCGATTATATGGTCCTTAGCCCGCTCAAAAAGCCGCAGGCATCGCGCACAGATCGCCGCAAAATCGCTCGTATCCGGTGCATTTGCAGTAATTAACTTTTGCAGGTCGTCATCCAGCACACGCAGCGGAACAAATTCCTCACGAGTCTCGCGCGAACAAACCGGACAGACCGCATCGCCAGCCGCAATGTCTGCTGTTGTCTTTGAACGTGTTGTGTAAGGCGTCGGTTGCGGCGTCATTTTTGGGCATTTTCAGTTTTCCACAACGACGGGCTAAAATCAATATCGGAAATTAACCGCGAAATACACTAAAGACGCAAAAATAAAGAATTAAGAAGTCTATCATCCATAACATTTGAGTTTTTTTAGCGTTTTCCGCGTATTTCGCGGTTTCCTTATCATGAAAATCGGTCTTGCATTATCGGGCGGAGGAGCACGCGGATTTGCTCACATCGGCGTGCTAAAAGCGCTGGTCGAAAACGGCGTGTCTATCGATATGGTCGCCGGAACATCCGCCGGTTCGTTCGTCGGCGGGGCATTCGCGTCCGGGCTTTCGCCGGATGAAATTATCGATATTGGCCGCGCGGTCAGTTGGTTCGGCGTCGCCGGTTTCTCTTATTCGCCACGAGGGCTGCTTTCAAATGCTGCAATGACTGGGTTTATTCAAAAACATTTTCCCGTAACGCGCTTTGAAGATTTGCCGATCCCGTTTGCCGCCGTCGCATGTGATCTCGAATCCGGCGACGAAGTTGTTTTCCGTGACAAGGGCGATCTCACACTTGCAATACGCGCAAGCTGCGCAATTCCCGGCGTTTTTGTTCCCGTAATTGATGAAAACGGACGATCTCTGGTCGATGGCGGCGTCACGTCGCCGATGCCGACGCGGGCCGTCAAAAAACTAGGAGCCGAGAAGGTGATCGCCGTCGATCTGCTAACCTGCGGCTCGGCATACGGCGGCGTTCCGTCAACACTG
Organism: uncultured Chloracidobacterium sp.; assembly: GCA_964605905.1. GTDB lineage: Bacteria > Acidobacteriota > Blastocatellia > Pyrinomonadales > Pyrinomonadaceae > OLB17. Next base: position 109,234 of record CAZSEL010000005.1, read on the forward strand.
ATCGGCACCTTCGTCCAATCGGCCATAATGATGATCCGAACCGCCTCAAAAAACCAACACTACCGCGCCGACATCGTCATCGAACCCCAAATCGCCCACATCCGCCCGGATGAAATAGGCAAACGAGATGAATTGATCGAATTAGGCTATCAGGCCGGATCGGAAAAAATTCAGGAGATTAAGAACTTGATAACTCAATAATTTTTATTCACGAATCGCGCGCGTTGTTCGATTTAAATCTGGACGCTCATGCGTATTACTTTGCAGATTTACTGCTTATGTCGGCAGGAGAAATCGCTGTGATCTCGTCGTAGCGTTTGAAGTCGCTTGTGTTGAAAGTAAGGAGATGGTCTATGCCGTGAGCCTTCATCGCGGCGACAATCCTTGCGTCATGAACCTTAACCCCGGAAATCGAATATTTTACGACAAGTTCGCGCCAGTTTAGATAAACGTCAGGAGTGTCATATATAAGATCAAAGACTTTTTCGAGCTTCGAAAGTTCGGTATTTGCGTCTTCGATCGCTAAGCCTAATCCATTATTTTCGGGTGGCCGGGTTGCGACATTCCAGAATTCTGAGGCGTTTTGCAATAAAATACGAAGAGAATCGTCATCTCTGAGAAGTTTATTGATCGCATTTTGTGCTTCGGGGTGGTGCGGACTTTCGACTTCGATCAATCGAAGCAAAACATTCGTGTCGATCAGCCAAATCATAATTGTCGCAAAGTCTGCTCTTCATACATGCTTTCACGACTGATCTGTTCGTCGGACAGAACAGGTATATCAGGATCGAGGTTTTCCATCCATTCCTTAAACGCCTTTATCTTTTCTGCATTAGCAGATGGTTTAGTGTCGATCATTTCGTCCGTTTCACGTTCAAGAACGTAACGCGCATATTGTTCCAGCGTTTTGCCGTTTTTTTGAGCCAAACTGCGCAACGCATTTAAAGTATCGGGCGTGAGTTCTGTAATGGTCACATTCATAACTTTTCAATGATATTCTACCATGTACCTTAAGGTTTAGTATCAAAATTGCATTGGAATTCAGACAGAGATCAACGTAATTAATTAGCAGAACTGTGGTTTTTACACCCAATCGGTTGCAAACAAAAACAGAACTGTGCATCATTATTGGAGATAGTCCTTCTCTCGCGCATCAACGGTGGTGCGCCCCGACACGATAGAGTTCAAGTTCGACGGCGTAAGGGAAGTTCGAGGGCGGGTTGGTTATTTGGTTTAGAAGGTGCCTTTGGGCTCGACGACGCGAATCTTGCGGGCAGACCGTTTCCGCACATTTCAATTCGCATTCGTGACTTCTGTAGAATCTTGCCGCCCGCGGGCAATGGATTAACGCATATTATGTCAATGAAACTTTACGTAGGAAATCTCTCTTTTCAAACTTCCAGCGGTGATCTGGAAGAACTGTTTGCCGGAGTCGGCACCGTCGAATCGGCAAGTGTCGTCGAGGATCGCGAAACCGGCCGCTCACGCGGATTCGGTTTCGTCGAAATGGCCTCGCAGGCCGAAGGCGAAAAAGCCATCGCCGAACTAGATGGCAGCGAACATCAAGGCCGCACCCTGAAAGTCAACGAAGCCAAGCCCCGCGAAGATCGTGGTGGTTCCGGCGGCGGACAAAAACGCTGGTAATCAACAATCAATCAAAAAAACAAAGGCCGCCCGGAACTCAGTTCCTGGACGGCTTTTTGCAAAGAAAAAAGGTTAGTTACCGGTCACTTTCGACCTCGGACGGCGAGGCTTTACTGATGAAGTCTTTGGAGCAAGACTACTTCCCTTTGAAGCAGCCTTTGGTGCCGTAACAACAAAATCGAGCGACCGAAACGGCTTTCCGTCAACAAAAATGTCCGCCCGATAGGTTCCCGAAAACCAGAGTTTCTGAGGGCGGCCGTTAAAAAATACCTCATTTTGACCATCCGATGTCGTAAAACTAGCCGAAACAACCCGTGAATCCGGTTTAACACCTGAAACATTTACGGCGACGAGAAACATTTTGACCGTGACCGGGGCAGTATCGCCCAGTTTTACGACGCAGTGGATCGGAGTATCGGTAGTTGAAAATTCTGTCGCGGGCTCGCCGGGGTTCCCCTTGCCATCATCTTTCGCAAGATAAATTTCGGCGGCACCCATCTCAGATTCGGGCGTCTGTGCGATTACCGGTGATGAGCAAAGCATTACCGAAATAAGAAAAAGAAAATACTTCACAAGGTGCTCCGGGGAAACAATTTAGAATCTCATACAATATGAGACCAAAATGCCCGATTTAGTTGCTTCGATAGACCAGCCTATTTTTTAGAATCAAACGGCTGTATAATTCGCTCAACAAATGCGATTTGTATTCTCACGCCGTTTTTACATTCTTTTTGTGCTTGGGCTGGTTCCGCTTTCTTTGTCGTGGAATTTTCCGGTGCTGAGGACTGTTGTGCTGGTGTTTGACATTTTGCTTGTTGCGGCCGCTATTGTTGATTTTTTTGTTAGCCGAAAGCTGCCGGAAGCGTTTTCAATCAGGCGTGAATTCGAAAAGCGGTTCGCTATCGGCGATCCGACCGAGGTAAGGTTAAAAATTCAAAACGACACGCAGACTGATCTCAACCTTCGAATAAAAGATGAATACCCTCCGGAAATGCGCCTTGACGAACCGCGCCAGGCCGAATTCGTTGTCGCCGCGCGTTCGAATGCTGAATTTTTTTATTCTCTCACGCCGCCAAAACGCGGTAAATATACATTCGGTCAAACCGCTGTGCGGTATTTATCGCGGCTGGGACTTGTCTGGTGCCAGGCCGAAATGGGTGAGCCTGTGTCGGTCAAAGTCTATCCGAATATGCGGCGGGCGAGAGAGATGGAATTAAAAGCGCTCGGCGCTCAATCCTTCATCGCAGTCCAGCGAAAAGCTGTCCGAAGAGGCGAAGGGCGCGAGTTCGAATCGATGCGCGATTACGTACGCGGAGATGAGCTGCGGCATATCTCGTGGACGGCGACAGCGCGGCGTTCAAAACTGACAACACGGCAGTATCAGATCGAACGCGACCAGACCGTAATCATCGCGCTTGATGCAGGACGGCTGATGACGGGCCGGATCGGCGACGAAACGAAATTCGACACGGCAATCCACGCAACGCTTGCGTTGATGTCGGCTTGCGCTCGGGCGGGCGATAACGCGGGCATTGTTGTTTTCGGCCGACGCGTCAGAAAATTTCTTCCTCCAAAACGCGGGCTTGAGCACATGGACGCCGTGCTCGAGTCCTTGCACGACATGGAGCCGGAACTGATCGAGCCGTCTTATGCCCGAGCGTTTCAGTTCATCGCGTCAAACCTGAAAAAGCGCGCATTCGTGGTCGTCCTAACCGATCTTGTCGATAAGGACAGTTCTCGCGAATTAATAAATTCGTTAAAACTTCTTCGACCCAGACACCTGCCGCTAGTCACCACGATCGGCGACCGCGACCTGAACGCGATGGTCAACACAAAACCCCAAGAGATCCGCGAAGTGTTTCAGCAATCCGCCGCGGAGGAGATCATTCACCAACGCGAATCGGCATTGCGCCTAGTCGAATCGATCGGCGGCCTTGCTCTTGATGTGACTACGCAAACCCTGGGACCAAAATTGTTGGAGAGTTATTTGAGAGTAAAAGAAAGAGGCTTATTATAATTCGCGCCCGATACTGCTTTCGAGATGGGAGATCACTTAGACTAGACCAATAAATCGGATTGAACTATGATTTTGACGTGAGGGTGAATCGATATGATGGATGCAGTTGTAGTTGAGCAAGAAGCATTGAAGCTTGATCTTAAATCGCGAGGCCGTCTCGCGGCAAAATTGATTGAGAGCCTTGATTCGTTAACACCGGAGGAACATAATGAACTCTGGGCAGCGGAGGCGGATCGCCGTTGCCGGGAGTTGGATTCGGGCGAGGTCGAGGCTATTCCCTTTGACGAAGTGCTCCGAGAGGCTAGATCACTTCTAAGATGAGTCGCAAACGGTCAATACACCGGGCAGCTCGAAAGGAATTTCTCGATACGATTCGTTACTACCGTGACATCGACCCGACCTTGGCCGCGGACTTTCTTGAGTGCTTCGAAGCCGCGCTTTCTGACATTCTTCAGGGTCCGCTCGCATACCCTCAGATAGGTAGCCTCACTAGAAGAAAGATTATTCAGCGTTTCCCATATTCAGTCTTTTTCAACCTGGTTGGCGACGACGTGCGCGTCATTGCGATCGCCCATCAGAGCAGGCGCCCGTTATATTGGCGTGGCCGAAGCTAGCTTCTTTTCGAAGGCTTCGACGGCGATGTTTTTTTAACTACCGGAAAAGCCTCGGCAATGCGTGATGCGGCGAGGACTGCGTTCGGCGTGTAGATAGGATGTGTCAGAAATGTCACGATCCGCTATCGGCGGTTTCGCGGCTGGGCGTTTCGTCCGGTGGAGTTTCTTCCCCGCGGCCCACAAAGAACAGATACGCGAACATAACGAGGCCGGTGGAAATTCCGGTGGCGTATTTTACGGCGGGCGGCAGCGACGACGGAGAAATAAAACCTTCGATCAAACCGGCAACGACCAGGATCAACGCACAGCCAATGACGATCCTGGTCGCTTCTATTCCTTTTTTCTTTAGTGCTTGAGCACGCGTCAGATCGCCCGGATCAATCAGTGCGTAACCGATCATCATTCCCGCACCGCCAGCGAGGAATATGCACGACAGTTCGATCACGCCGTGGCCGACCATAAACTCGACCAGGTCGTTGCCGAACACCGGATCGAACTTGTATGCCACACCGACCACGCCACCGATGATCAGCCCGTTATACGCCATAATATAAAGCGTTCCAATCCCAAAGAACGCGCCCCATGCAAACGCATTGAACGAGACCAAAATGTTGTTGGTCAATATCGCGCTCGAGCCGATCGAGTTCGATTTATTTAGAGACATCCACCAACGATCACCCGATTCGACCGAGGCTTTGATTCCCTCGAGGCCAAGCACGTTGATGAACTCAGAGTTATTCGAAATAAGAGCAAATGAGGCGCCCGCGAAAGCGAAAAAGGTCAAAAATGCAATGAAAACATAAACCCAGTTGTCGCGAACCGCTCGCGGCAGGTCGTGCGAGAAGAATCGCGCGATTATGCTTTTGCCTTCACCGTCGGCACGATAGATTTTGCCATGTGCGCGAATTACAAGGCTGTTCAAATAATTGATCAGTTTCGGGTCGCGGGTCTCGGCCCGTGCAATCGCAAGATCAGTCGCAGTTCGCCGATACAACTCGCCAAACTCTCGAACCTCAACACGTGACAACCCACGCAGACTGCTCGCGCCGAGCAGCCCGAGCAGGTCCTCAAGCCGTTGCCAATTGTCTTTTTTTGTGTCGATAAAACGATTCATTATGATTTTGGATTCTAGTTGGACGTTGTGTGAATTGCTAATCCCAAATCCAAAATCTAAAATCTAAAATTGAAAGTGTCTGACGAAGTAAAAAAATATCACGAAGAAGAGGTCATCGGAAAGACATACGACCTGCGCATTATTCGGCGTCTGATCGGCTATCTGCGCCCCTATTGGCATCTTGCGGCCATCGCGCTTACGTTGACATTGCTGACAAATGTTTTGATCAGCACGCAGCCCTATTTTACAAAGGTCGCGGTTGACGATTTCATCACGCCCGGCCGCACCGACGGCGTCTGGCTTTTTGCCTTGGCCTTTTTCGCAGTTTTTCTTTTTCGATTCATCTTTTCCTACATTCAGGAAGTATTGCTAAACACGGTCGGTCAGCGTGTGATGCTCGACCTGCGTTCGCAAATATATGCAAAGCTCCAGCGGCAAGAGGTCGCTTACTACGACCGCTATCCGGTCGGCCGGATAATCACGCGACTGACCTCGGATGTAGATGCTCTCAACGAACTATTTACGTCCGGCGTGATCGACGTTCTCGGTGATCTTGTGATCATTGTGGCTATCATCGCCTGGATGTTCGCTCTTGATTGGAAACTGGCGATAATCTCGCTCGTAACCGTTCCGCTTTTATTTGCCGCGACAAACTGGTTCCGAAAACACGCGCGAACCGGCTTTGACAAAGTGCGAACCCGCAATGCCCGGCTCAACGCATTTTTGCAGGAATATATTTCCGGAGCCCAGACCGTTCAATTGATGAATGCCGAAGAGCGTTCGAGGGCAAAATTCGGCAGGATAAATGACGATTACCGAGAGGCAAACATCGAAACGATTTACTATTATTCGATCTTTTATCCGCTGGTCGATTTTATAGGCGCGGTCGGTATCGCGGTTGTCATCTTTTCGTTCGGCTACGAATATCTCGGTCGGGCGACCACTGCGGAAAACGCCCTGACGGTCGGAATACTAGCCGCGTTCATTCAATATTCCCAGCAGCTTTTCCAACCGATACGCGACCTTTCGGATAAGTTCAACGTGCTCCAAGCGGCGATCGTGGCTTCGCACCGCATATTTATTTTGCTCGATCTCGACATCGACATCGTCAGCCCGAAGGAACCGAAGAAAACAGGCAAAGCCGTCGGGGAGATCGAGTTTCAAAACGTGTGGTTCGCATACAAGGACGAAGACTGGGTAATGAAAAACGTCTCGTTCAAAATAAGCCCGGGCGAAAGCATCGCTCTGGTTGGCCACACAGGGTCGGGCAAAACGACCATCACGAACCTGCTGATGCGGTTCTACGATGTTCAGAAAGGCAAGATACTGCTCGATGGCGTCGATGTCCGCGAATGGGACCTAAACGATCTAAGATCGAACTTTGCGGTCGTGCTGCAGGACGTTTTCCTTTTCAGCGGTTCGGTAGAAAACAACATCAGATTGGGGAATAAAGGGATCGACCGCAAACGCGTCGCGTGGGCCGCCCGCGAGGTTCACGCCGAAGGCTTTATCCGCAGCCTTGAAGGCGATTACGAATTCAAGGTAAAAGAACGCGGTGCCGGCCTTTCGGTCGGGCAGAAACAATTGATCTCGTTCGCACGCGCTCTCGCGTTCGATCCTAAGATTCTCATTCTCGATGAGGCAACAAGCTCGATCGACACCGAAACCGAACAGCTTATACAACAGGCCGTTGACCGCGTGATGGCCGACAGAACCTCGCTCGTCGTCGCTCACCGCCTCTCAACGATCCAGCGATGCGACCGCATTCTGGTTTTGCACCACGGAGAGCTGAGAGAAAGCGGCACGCACAACGCACTGTTGTCCGAACGCGGCCTTTATTGGCGGCTCTACAACCTGCAATATGCCGACTCGGGGCCGAATGATCGGCTAGACGACCCCGCAGTCTTGCCATCTGCCGTTTGAACGTCTGCTCGACAAACTATGCGAAACGCATAAGTTTGATTATAATAGCTTCACTTTATGCACCCCGAAGCAAAGATTGACGACGCATTGCTTGGCCCCGCGGATCAACTGATTTCCGAGGTCTATGGACGATGCACGGAAAATGCGCCGAACTACGGCGTAAAGATCGATTGCTTTCGCGGCTCGATTGCAAAAACGCTCGGCAAGTATGTTTTGAACACTCCTGAGGCCGACAGTTCCGAAGCCGGAATTTCATCCTTCATTTCCCAACTTCAAGCGGACGAATTATTTTTGGCGATCGCCTGTGCCAATGGCAACGAGCGGGCCTGGTGGGAATTTGACCAGCAGCACAGACCCTATCTGGAACGAGTTGCACGTCATTTGGCCAAGACCGATATCGATGCACAGGAAGTAGTGGATCAGGTTTACGTCGATCTTTACGGACAGAAGATCGTTGACGGCGAGCGTGTTTCAAAGTTTGCCACTTACAGCGGCCGCGGCAGCCTGCGGGGCTGGCTGCGTACGGTTATCTGGCATTCGCTGGTCGATCTGCATCGTGCGAGCCATGACGAAGTCTCGCTCGACGAGATGACAGAAAATGTCGGCGAGGGAACGGCCCACGCAAGCTTTGCGGTTCCGGCACCTGGCGGCGAGGACGAGATGCTCGACCAGATCGAGACTTCACGTTATCGAAATACCACGGCCTCGGCAATCGCTTCGGCCTTTGCCTCGCTCGACGACCACGAAAAACTTCTGCTGCTTTATTATCACGTCGAAAACCTGAAATTGCGTGAGATCGCACGCCTTGTCGAGGATGAAGACTCTGCCCTTCGCGGCTGGTTTCAGCGCCGCTCAAGCACACGTGACGGCGGTGGCAGAACTCACGAATCGACGGTAATGCGTTGGCTTGAAAAGAGTTATGCAAGGGTATTTCAGAATTTTAAGGAGATTTTAAAAATCGACAAAGGATTGAGCGACGACGAGATCGCGGTTTGTATGGAATTAGCGACCAACGATCTGTCGGGCAAAAGCATCTTTGAGAACTTGTCGGCTTGAAGTTCGATTTTTGGTTGATTCGCATTTTCCCTAAATATTATGCAAATGTTTACTGCCCGATACGTCTGCATTATGGGAGGGATAAGGAACCATGGCAAACACTGTTGAGATGAACCAGCAAGAAAAAACAATACAAGGGTTGATCGGACAGTACCTTGCCGCTGGCCCTCGAATCACGGCAAAGACGGATCATCTGGATCAAGACACATTGACCGCTTTTGTCGAAGGTTCGCTGAACCGCCAGGCGGGTGAGAGTGCGGTCGGGCATCTGGTCGCTTGTTCTTACTGCCGTCACATATCAGCGGAATTGATTCGCCTTGACATGGAGTTTGCAGAAACATCGCCAGTCGCCGTAACCGCAAACGAGACGCCCGGAAAGATCTCCGAGGTTCTCAGCGGATTGTTCTCCAAGATTTTTGGCACCGCAGACGGTGCGGTTTTCGCCCACAACGAGGACGAAAAAGATAAGAATAAAGAATCCGATTTGCCGGAAGACAAAAACGATCAGGAAAAGTAAGCCTTGCCTGAAAACATAACCAAAATGCTGTTCGCGAGAATGTATCTCCGAACAGCATTTTCTATTGCTCGACCTGTCATATCTACCGAAAGGGTCAGTTTTAAATTAATGCATTTCACGCTGTTTCTGAAAAAGCTTTATAAAAAAGCTTTTTATCAGATAAACTACGCCATTTTTATATAAAACAAGCCTAAATCAATATAAAAACAGAGCAAAGTTATATAAAAACAGACCAAAACAATATAAAAACAGAGCAGATCTATATTAAAACGGACCAAATCTATATTAAAACAGGGCAGATTCATATTAAAACAGAGCAGTTTTATATGAAAACAGAACAGATTTATATAAATTAAGATCAAATCTATATAAAAAAAGATCAAAATTATCAACCTGCCCCTACCGAATGTTAATAACCCAGGTGAGTGAAGCGGAATCTGGTTTCTTCCTGCGGCTTTGCCGCTCTATTTGCGGAAAAGCTCCGCTTTTCAGGAAGCGTCAAACTAATTTATGCGGCTCCGCCGCCGCTTACACGGACAACGGCGGCAGAGCCGCAAAGGGTGTTTGAGCAGCCACGGTGAAGCGTGAGCTTCACCGCAAATAGATGGGCAAGCCAGAAAAATACATCCGTCTCCCTTAATACACAGATGCTCTCTCACCTGTTTACACCAAGCGAAACAAAATCTTTCGGGTTTCTCGCTTATTCGATGTATAATATTAGAAAATGCCACTACAGGCGGAACAATCTTCAATTCGGGCGGAGGTCGCGTTGGAACCGTGTCTCGACGAGCGGCCAAAGCTGTCGGTCGAGCGGGTGGCGACTGCGAATCTGCCGACGAAACGAGGGGATTTCCGTATCGCAGGCTATCGGTCGTTAACCAGCGACGAAGAGTTCGTTGTGCTTTTCAAAGGCGAGATGCGGCCCGATATTCCGACGCTCGTCAGGATACATTCGCAGTGTTTGACCGGCGACGTTTTCGGCTCGATCAAGTGTGACTGCGGGCCGCAATTGCACAGGACGATGGAAATGATCGAAGCAGAGGGTCGCGGCGCAATAGTTTATCAACAGCAGGAAGGCCGCGGCATCGGCATCATCAACAAGATCAGGGCATACGCCCTCCAGGACAATGGCGCCGACACCGTCGAAGCAAACGAACAACTCGGCTTCGCCATCGACGCCCGCGACTACCGCCAATGCGCCGAGATCCTCTTCGATCTCGGCCTCTGCCAGGTAAAAGTAATCTCAAACAACCCCGACAAACTCAAAGCCCTAACCGACGCCGGCCTCCTCGTTGTCGAACGCATCCCCATAGAAATCCCCACCGAAGCACCCGCAGCCCATTACCTGAGAACAAAAAAGGAAAAGCTCGGCCATCTACTAAATGTTGACCGCTTGGAGTAGTTTAAGGAGTAAGTATGAGAGCCAAAGAGATCGTTAGAACCAACCTTATAACCCTTTTGATATGTTTGTGTCCTTACGGCATTTTTGCTCAAGCAAATAACTCAATAAGCGGCTTTGTTTTTACAACGGGGCGTACTTCGCTTCCTGAGATACCCGTTGAACTACAGAACGAGAACTATCAGACCATATCACGGGTAAGGACTGATGGATCAGGGCGGTATCTTTTTGCCCGATTATCACAGGGTCGTTATTACGTAAAAGTATTACCACTCGGCACTTCGTTTGAGGAACAAACCACTGAGGTTGAAATAGTTAATATTGCCCGACAATCGGGCGGGAGCGTTAGGTTTTCGGCTGTAGACAATGTTCAAAAAGACTTTTACCTTCGTGATAAGCGTACGATCCGGACAGGGCCATCAGTAACCGGGGTCATTTTCGCCCAAGAGATTCCACCTGATGCAAAGCGGCTTTACGAACAGGCTCAAGATGATTTCGACGACAGTAAAAAACAAACTGAGGTTACAGACAGTTTGTTGAAAGCGATCGATATTTTCCCAACTTACTATTTGGCCCTTGATAAACTGGCCCAGCAATATGTCAAGATCGGCGACTTTAAGAACGCGGCCACTGTAGCCAGCAAAGCAACCGAGGTCAATCCTAAAGGCTTTGAAAGCTGGTATACCCTCGGGTACGCCCACTATAAATTAAATAGTCCAAACGAGGCGGTCAATGCTCTATCGACCGCTGTTGAGTTGAATCCCGGTTCAGTAAATGCCCTATTTGTTCTAGGTTCAAGTTTGCGGCTCTCAGGAAAGTATGTCGATGCCGAAGAGAAATTGTTGAAGGCAAAGAAATTGGCGTCCGCACCAATTCCAGAGATTCATTGGCAGTTAGCCTTATTGTATACAAACAACCTGAAGAAATATCCCGAAGCAGTAAAGGAGTTGGAACTGTTCTTAAAGGCAAATCCAACGTTCGGAGAGGCGGAAAAGGTAAAAGAACTCATCAAAAAGCTGAAGGCTAAAGAAAAGTCTTAGTTCTCACCTGACAAGTCGATGGTATTCAGTGTTACGCAATTGATCTCAAATCTCAACTTATTGAGATCAAATTAAATAGCAGTATTAAAAAAATAGAGGCTACCTTTTCAGGCAGCCTCTTCAATTTGTTCGATCAAGCGATAGCTTTAGAACAAGAACCTGAATCCAAACCGGATTTCACGCGGAGCCTGAAAGGTTTGCGGCAAGTCGAATCTTCTATCGATACGGTCGATCGGATCTCCATTTGCATCCGTCGTCGCGTTGATAAACGCTAGGTACGACGCCGAGGTGATATTTCCATTGAACACTGCCCGAGTAAGACATCGCACCGGAGTGTCATCAGGATCAGCAGTCGGGCAACCGATTGCCGATGCCGGAAATTCACTTCGAGCAATTGTCTCACGTCGTGAAAGTTCACTATCTTGATCGATAAGATTCAGAATATTCAAATCGAAAGCAAGTCCAAACCTGTTATCACGTCCGAATTTATACTTATGGGTCAAGCTAAAATCCGTCTGCGAGAAGGTTTCAGTGCGGCCCAAGTCGCCACGTTTCGAAACGATCATTCCAGAAACAACACCGTATCGTGCGCGGGTCGTAACAGGAGTACCGCTTCCGATCTGATAAAACGCGTTGAAATCTGTCGTGTTCGTGTTGCTTCCAAACCAGTCAAACTGGTAATTCCCGGCAACCTTTACAAAGTGCGTACGATCCGTGGGCAATAGACCATCGTCCGGTGTACCGTCTAAGGTAAAGCCCATGAACGGAAGGTCGAAATAACGGCTAACTGCCGGACTGTTACGCCCAGCACCACCGCCACGCTGAGCCTCATCGGAACTCGCAGATCCAGTATAATTACCGAACAACCGGCTCCAGGTATAGCTCGTGTCAAGGGCAAACCGTCCAAAGCGTTTTTGAGCACGGACTTCTACCGCGTCATAGACTCGCTTTGCCTTCGGAGCAATCGCACCGGGAATTTCATAACGACCGCAGGCAGGCTCAGCACAAAGACTTTCGCCAGGATTTCCGATAAAATACTGTTCGTTATCATCCAAATCGAGAAAACCGATGTCATCGATGGCTCGAATAATATTCTTATGGGTATAACGTCCCTCAAGAATAAAACCTTCGCCAAAATCGTAAGCCGTACCAAACGTCAGTTCAGCTTGCTGAAAAGGTTTAAGGTTCGGATCGATGCGGTTGTCTGAAGCCAGGTTCGACGGAGTTCGTTGATCCTGGAATCGAATGAAATTCCCAAGAACGCTAGCCCGTGTATATGAAAAAATATCCGGATTTACGACGAGAAAATCATAAATATCCTGAACTTCTCCTCCAAACGATCCACGCGGCAGTTCATACTTAAAGCGATCAAAAAATCGTCCGTAACTACCAAACACTTTCCACTTTCCATTACCAAGCACATCAAATGCAGCGCCAAGACGCGGTGCAAGTTTGTCCTGCCAATTGAACTGGATACCCGGATTGCCTTCGCGGAACGAAGGAACGTCTTCTTTTTCAATACGAAGCCCCAAGTTCAAGGTCAGTCGATTCATTATCTGCCATGAATCCTGGAAAAACAATGCTTCATTCTTGCTGCTCACCGCTCCTGATCGTCCAACCAAAGACAGTTGACCAAATCCGAGCACTTCCGGACCGTCCAAAGGACATCCCGGAGTAACGACACGATTAGGGCGGACACAGCCATTCTGGTCAAAGGTTGTCGCCGAAGGATCAACGGAGAAGCTCAGCGTTCCGAAGCTGACGTTTCCATCATCAACGTCATTGCTGAGACCGGTGTATTGATAACCGAATCTAAACGCGTGTCTTCCACCCAAGTTGTTGAGATAAAGGCCAAGGGTCGCGTCGAAGCTCTTTCGAATCGAAATATCCTTGACTGTCGGGCTGTTGGTCTGTAAAAGGCGATATCCCGCATTGCCTTCTGAACAAGCAAAATCCGGACAGATATAGTTTGTCGCCTGCGGAATACCATAGTTGTTCAACTTCTCGTTAAGGTATCCACGACCATATCTAACGTCAATCGAAATATTTTGAGTCGGCGTATAGATTCCAGAAAAACCGTAGTTTGACGACGGAATACGTCCACCCAATTCTGCTTGAGCGTCTATGCTGGGAGCTCCCGTCGACGCCCCGGCTCCGACCAATGTCGCAAAAGCGGGGAGCAATCCATTAACCTTGAGCGGATTGTAAAGATAATTAGCGCTCAGTTGCAGTTTATCTGTAACCTGTCCATCAAGGCGGAGAAAACTGTAATCTCGCCGAGTTTTAGAATTGTAATCAAGTACTCCACCGTCAGTGAATTGAAATGACCGCGTTGTATCGAAAAACTGAGGCGAGTGACTTGCAAAGAAATATAGATGTTTCTTGATAATCGGTCCGCCAACAGTCGCGGACGGGAAAAAGCCCAGCGCATTGTCCTTGCTTGGCGTAATATAACGACGGGGATCCGTCGGAAGGAACGATGTGCTCGTACTCATGATCAGACGCGGGTCAGAGTTGAATCTCGAAGGATTGAATGAGGCACCAATATCGCCGTGAAAATCGTCCGAACCACGCTTGGTCACCACGTTGATAACACCGCCAGTCGCTCCACCAAATTCAGCTTCAAATCCATTCGATTTGATCTGCAATTCCTGGATCAGTTGGAAGGGAATGTTGTTGTTTGTGTTCAGCGTACCATCACGAAAGTTGGTTACGTCTTGTCCATCAACGACGAACGAGTTTTCCGAACCACTGGCACCGTCAATTTGAAATCCGCCAGCCGTCGGCTCTACACGAACTGGAGCGGCAGCTTTCAAAGCAGTCGTGAAATTCGTGCCCTTCGGCAGAATCTCAAGAGCCCGGACACCCAAATTTGTTTGTATTTTACTCGTGTTGATGTCGACGGTCGCAATACCTTCCGCTGTAACGTCAACGACCGCTCCAACCCCGGCAACTTTCAACTCGGCGTCAGCGTTTGCCGCACTCCCAAGCGAAACCAACACATCGTTTCGTGTTACTTTATCAAAGTTCGCAGCGGTAATAACTACTGTGTAGTTTCCCGGGGGAACTTGCTGCAGACGGAAATATCCGTCCTCGTTTGTATTAATTGTGCGGTCAAACGCATTGCCAGTAACGACAACAGTTGCGTTTGGAACGACCGCCCCATTAGCATCCTTGACAGTGCCCTCAATAGCTCCTGTCCGTTCTTGTCCAATCGCGAAACTCGCAAAAGCGAGCATCAGCGAAAGGAAAAGAGTTGTAAACTTAAAATTATTTTTCATTTTCTCTCCTAGTAGACTATAGACTAGATTTCATGAGACCAAGATGGACTTCCAGAAAAGCGGTAATCTAAAATCAATTATGCAATTTGAAAGCCACGCATAGATCTTTGGGGCATAAATCACCTAAGCTCAATAAAATGAATAGTTAATTAGCATCTGAATTGCTTAGCCAGTAAAATTGTTAGGATTGTCTGATCTTTATTTTCCATTAATTCGTATTTTTTTCATATTATTGAATAGCAGATAGGCGAATGGATTTCCCGGTTGAAAATGCCTAAAGAGTGATCTTTCGATCTATCGAATAAGGAGCGGTATTGTCAGAGAGAATTTACCGGGATTCGGTACACAATATTATTCGGTTAAAGATCGACTCGGGTGAGGGTGAGTTGATTGCGGGGCTGATTGATTCGCGGGAGTTTCAGCGCCTTCGGAGGGTGCGGCAGTTGGGGTTGGCACATTTTGCTTATCAGGGGGCGGAGCATACTCGGTTTACCCACAGTCTTGGGGCGTTTCATCTGGCGACGAGAATATTGTTTAAACTTGGCGCGTCGCAGGAGCTTGGGACGTCGCAGGAAAGTGGAGTGTCGCGGGGGATTGATCCGGCTGATGTGACTGCGGTTCGGGTTGCGGCGTTGCTGCATGACATTGGGCATGGGGCTTTTTCGCATGTGATCGAGCCGATACTTGATTTTCATCATGAGGATTTTACGGTCGAGGCGGTGCTAAGCGACGAGACTGAGGTTGGGCGGCTGCTACGCGCCTATTCGGCAGAGCTGCCCGAACGGGTTGCGGCGATAATTCGCGGCACTTTCAAGCCGATGGCTTTGGCCCAGTTGGTCTCATCGCAATTGGATGTTGACCGGATGGATTACCTGCTTCGCGACTCGTTGATGACAGGTGCGAAATACGGAATTTTCGATATCGAATGGATAATCAAATCGCTTGAGATCAATCAGAGTGGCGATCATCTATATGTCTCGGCGCCGGGAATGTCGGCGGTCGAGGATTATCTGCAAGCCCGTTACTATATGTTCCGGCAGGTCTATTTTCACCGCACGCTGCGTTCAGCCGAGGGCATCTTGCGGGCGATCATTCGCCGCGCACTTGAGTTATTTCAATCGCAAGGCGACGTTTGGTTCGCGTCCGGGACGGCGTTTGAGACAATTCTCAAGGGACAGCAGTTGTCACTGATGGAGCATTTGTCGGTTGATGACACCGACGTGCTTTTTCATATAAAACGCTGGCAGAATTCCCATGATGCCGTACTGTCCGATCTGTCGCGGAGATTTCTCGACCGAAAATTGTTTAAGGGGTTCGATCTGGATATGCCGGAAAAGGAACGCGAATCATTCATCGCGGAAACCAAAAGAATCGTCGAACAAAACGGATTTGATCCGGATTATTACGTGATCGAGGACAATGCGGACGCGGCCCATAATTTTTATATAAAGGACCCAAACAAACCGAAAGACCTCATCTTTGTCGAAGCCGGTTTTTCGCGGCCGCAGATTCGCGAGATCTCCGAGGTCAGTGCCGCCGTTCGCGGCCTGCAGGAAGGCTATCGCATTCACCGGCTCTATTTCCCCGCCGAGCTAAAGGACGAGATTAATGCGCTTTATCACCGTTGATCGTCCGTCACTGGTCCTTCGCTTTCGGCTGGTAATTTTTATTGTCTGCCTTTTTGTCACGTCGTCCGCCGCACAACGCATTTCTGTACTCACGCCTTCAGAATCTGATCTGACATCTGAATTCTCGCAAAGATTATCGGAAAGATTAAGTGACGTGAAAATTCGTGTCGATGATATGGCTCTTAGCCGCTCTGCCGCAGCGTCGGTCAAGATCGACAGCCCATTCAATATGGCCATCGCTGACGCACGTCGGTTGGGAAGCGTTCTTGGCTCTCCGTTTTTCATTTTGGTAAAAGCCGGGAATCTTCGCCGAACGTCGTCTCAGGTTGAAACGTATTACGAAGCATTTGCAGCGATCTATCTTGTCAGTTCCGCAAGCGGTAGTTTGGTGAAATGGGATCTTGTCTCGATAAAAGAAACCACGGAAATAAAAGCGAAACAAGGGTTGATCGCCGCCGCCGATCAGGCCGCCAAAAAAATCTGGGAAGCAATCGAAATCGAAATGAGAACGGGTGCAGGCAAACTGATCAAATTTCCGCCAGTTCCCGATGATAAAACTTCCGGTTTTGAGGGCTTGCGTCCGCCGATGCCGTACCGACGGATCAGTCCCGAATATACGCCAACCGCAAATCTATATTCGGTCGAAGCAACTGTCGAGATCGAGGCGAATATCGATGCCGAAGGAAAGATCGTGAGCACCGAAATTGTGCGTTGGGCCGGTTACGGGCTTGATGAATCGGTGGATGAAACCATCCGCAAAATGAACTGGCGTCCGGCGACGATCGGGCCTAAGTCTTTGCCGATGCGCGTTTTGCTGCGATACAATTTCAAAAAGCTCGAAAAAGATGACGACAATTAGATCGACAATCCGGTTCCTGATGTTGCTTGTCGTCACCTTTGGCACCTATGGAACGTGGCTGCTCCTTAAGGTTTTCATTCCTAACAAGCTCTACTGGCGGCAGTTTATCCTGGAAAAGTGGGCGAAAGGTTTTGTGTGGGTCGCACACGCCGATATCGAGGTGATCGGTACGCCGCCGAAAGCCCCATTTTTTCTCGTCAGCAATCATCTCAGCTATTTTGATATTCCGGTTTTGCGGTCAGTCGTCAAAGGCGTATTCGTTGCAAAACACGAGATCGGTACGTGGTTCGCCGTCGGCCACATGATTCGCAACATGGGCACCATCTACGTCAACCGGACACGTCGCCGCGATATTCCGCGAGCCGGCAACGATGTTATTCAACGCCTGAATGCAGGCGAAGGTGTGATCGTTTTTCCGGAAGGAACAAGCTCAAAAGGCGAGGAAGTTTTGCCTTTTAACTCTTCGTTTTTAGCCTTTGCGTCACAAACCGACATTCCGGTTTCGTATGTTTCGATCAGTTATCGAACGCCTGCGGGCGAGCCGCCGCCAAGTGAGAGCATTTGCTGGTGGGACGACACGCCGTTTTTGCCGCACCTATTAAAGCTGTTTTCGCTCAGAAAATGTACGGCGGTGCTGAATTTTGGAGAGGAACCGATAGTCGAACCGGACAGAAAACAGCTTGCGGCCAAGCTTCGCTCACGTGTCGCCGAAAATTTTATTCCTATGATCTGACGACAACCCGAAAATCCGTCGTTCGTGGTTCCCGCTTTCGCTGACCCATTTCGTCAGACAAGGCCGCTAAAGCGGGGGGACTCAAAAAAAAAGCCAGGAGGTTTTTCGCTCCCGGCCTTTTGTTCTAATTGAAAGTACGCCCTTACTAACGTGCGGGCTTCTGCACCAGCCCCCTTATAGTTCGTCGTCATCGAGATCGATCTTCATCGCAGCATCAATGTCGAATTCCTCGGTCCCTTCCAGATCTGCCAGATCGTCGTCCACATCGCTTAACAGGTCAGGATCTTCAACGCCCGGAATTGCACCGAATGTCGGGAGATCCAACCCGCCGCGAATGTTCGCTAGTTCGTCGAACTCATCTGCCTGTTTCTGGTTCTCGGTTGCGTCTCTGGCGATCTTGACGTTACGGTAATATTTCATACCGGTTCCCGCCGGGATCAGGCGGCCCATGATGACGTTTTCCTTCAAACCGCGGAGATAATCGATACGGCCTGAGATCGCTGCTTCCGTCAAAACGCGGGTCGTTTCCTGGAAACTCGCCGCCGAGATGAACGAATCGGTCGAAAGCGATGCTTTCGTAATTCCGAGCAGCAGCGGTTCGCCGACCGAGGTCTTTCCGCCTTCTTCCGCAACGCGGCGGTTTTCGTCCTCGTAACGGAAACGGTCAACCTGTTCTTCCATCAGGAATTCCGTGTCGCCGACCTCTTTGATCTTGACCCAGCGAAGCATCTGGCGAACGATAACCTCGATATGCTTATCGTTTATATTCACGCCCTGCAAGCGATAAACTTCCTGAATTTCGCTTACCAGATAGTTCTGCAACGCTTCGGTTCCCAAAACACGCAAGATGTCGTGCGGGTTTAACGGGCCGTCCATCAACGGTTCGCCGGCCTTGACGTGGTCGTCTTCCTGCACGTTGATATGCGTACCGCGCGGAATGTCGTATTCGCGTTCGGCACCGTCTTCGCCGGTAATGATGAGCTTTCGCTTACCTTTTGAGATAGCACCAAGCGTGACCGTTCCGTCGATCTCAGACATAACGGCTGTTTCGCCCGGACGACGAGCCTCGAAAAGCTCGACGACACGCGGCAAACCGCCCACGATGTCCTTTGTCTTTGTGGTCTCACGCGGAATCTTTGCGATCACGTCACCGGCCGCAACCTCTTGTCCGTCAATGACCTGAAGATTTGCCCTGATCGGCATCTGATAAGTTTTGAGGACCTTGTTGCCGTTTCGCATTTCTAGACGCGGCTGGTTCTTTTCGTCAGAATCCTTAACGACGAGGCGTATCTGGCCCGTGACCTTATCGATCTCCTGCTCGACCGTCTTGCCTTCCTTCAGATCCTGGAACTTTACGGTTCCCGGTACTTCCGTAAGGATCGCGAACGTGAACGGATCCCACGTTACGAGCAAGTCGTCCTCTTTGACCTTTTGGCCGTCCTTGACGTGAAGTTGAGCACCGTAAACGATCTTGTAGCGAGCAACCTCGCGTCCGCGTTCGTCCATAAGGCCGAGTTCGGATGGCTGACGTTTCATCGAGATCATTTCGCCTTTACGGTTCTTGATCACGCTCCAGTCGCCCATGAATTTCACCGTTCCGTCCATCGCCGCAGCGTGCTTTGTCTCCTGTTCGAGACGAGCGGTACCACCAACGTGGAATGTTCTCATCGTGAGCTGCGTTCCGGGTTCGCCGATCGACTGTGCAGCGATAACGCCGACAGCCTCACCGATCTCGACCGTGTTGCCGGTTGCAAGATTTCGGCCATAACACTTAACGCAAATGCCGCGGCGGCTTTCGCAGGTCAGTGCCGAACGGATACGTATCTTTTGCAGACCCGACATCTGTACGGTATTGGCGAGTTCCTCGTCAATCTCGACGTTTGCCTCGACAATGGTCGTTCCGTCAACCGGATCGACAATGTCATCGAGCGACGTACATCCGACGATGCGGTCACGTAAAGATTCAACCTCTTCACCGTTTCGAATGATCGCCTCAGCCCAAACGCCTCGCAGTGTTCCGCAATCCTGTTCGGACACGATAACGTCCTGAGCAACGTCAACCAGACGACGGGTCAGGTAACCCGAATCGGCCGTTTTCAGCGCCGTATCCGCCAAACCTTTTCGGGCACCGTGTGTCGAGATAAAGTACTGCAGCACGTTCAGGCCTTCGCGGAAGTTTGCGACGATCGGTGTTTCGATGATCTCACCGGACGGCTTGGCCATCAGGCCGCGCATACCTGCGAGCTGTCGTATCTGAGCATCCGAGCCACGAGCGCCTGAGTCGGCCATAACGAGGATCGGATTCAATTCCTTGCGTTCCGCTTCGCGAGCGTGCATGGCAAGGAACATTTCCTTGGCAACGCGGTCGGTCACGTCCGACCAGATCGCGGTCACCTTATTTTCGCGTTCCATGTTGGTCATGGTCGCGTCC
This sequence comes from uncultured Chloracidobacterium sp., assembly GCA_964605905.1. Taxonomy (GTDB): domain Bacteria; phylum Acidobacteriota; class Blastocatellia; order Pyrinomonadales; family Pyrinomonadaceae; genus OLB17. The sequence goes on from CAZSEL010000005.1 coordinate 129,490, forward strand.
TCGTACTGTTTCTGCAGCTTATCGACTTCCTTTCGGGCGTCCTCGATAATGCCTTTCTTACTGTTCGGCGTGACCATGTCGTCAATGCCGATCGACATACCGGATTTGGTCGCGTAAAGGAAGCCCATCGCCTTGAGATCGTCGAGCAGGAACACGGTCTGTTCGTGGCCGAGCTTGAAGTGCGAGTAACTAACCAACGACTGCAGCCCTTTCTTTTTGAGCGTTCCGTTGACGAACGGCAGGCCGTCGCGGGTAAGCCGCTCATTCAGGATCACGCGGCCGGCAGTCGTGTCGATCACACGATTAACATTCTCGCGAACGGTCGCACGCATAACATCCTGAGTATTGTGCTCAAGCGTAAGGTCGATCAGATCGCCATGCCAGCGAAGCCGGATCTTGGTCTGTGTTTCGATCGCGCCTGCGTCGAGCGCAAGGATCACGTCATCGACGCTGTTGAAAGCCTTGTTATGCCCGATCATCTCATCGCGGCCCAACGTCAGGTAATAGCAGCCCAAAACGATGTCCTGCGAAGGAACCGTTATCGGCTGGCCGCTTGCCGGTGAAAGCAGGTTGTTCGACGCAAGCATTAATACGCTCGCCTCGATCTGAGCCTCGGCCGACAGCGGAATATGGACAGCCATCTGGTCGCCGTCAAAGTCGGCGTTGAATGCCGTACAGACAAGCGGATGGATCTTGATCGCTTTTCCTTCGACAAGCACGGGCTCAAATGCCTGAATACCAAGGCGGTGAAGCGTCGGAGCACGGTTCAACAGAACAGGATGCTCACGAATAACTTCCTCAAGAATGTCCCAAACGACCGGTTCCTGGCGTTCGACCATTTCGCGGGCCTGTTTGATAGTGGCGGCATGAGCGTCCTTTTCAAGCTTGTTGTAGATGAACGGCTTGAACAGTTCGAGCGCCATTTTCTTTGGCAGTCCGCACTGATGCAGTTTCAATTCTGGCCCGACGACGATAACCGAACGGCCCGAATAATCCACACGTTTTCCAAGCAGATTCTGACGGAAACGCCCCTGCTTGCCTTTCAAAGTTCCGGAAAGCGATTTGAGCGGACGATTGTTCGCACCGCGAAGCACGCGGCCGCGGCGTCCGTTATCGAACAGAGCGTCAACTGCTTCTTGCAGCATTCGTTTTTCGTTTCGAACGATAACCTCAGGAGCACGCAGCTCAATCAGCTTTTTCAGACGATTGTTGCGGTTGATAACGCGGCGATAAAGGTCGTTAAGATCCGATGTCGCAAAACGTCCGCCATCCAAAGGCACAAGCGGGCGAAGCTCCGGCGGAATAACCGGCAGCACATCGAGGATCATCCATTCAGGCTTGTTGCCCGAGCGGGCGAACGAGTTCGAAACCTTGAGCCGCTTGGAATACTTAAGCTTTTTCTGCTGCGAAGTCTCGTCCTTCATTCTCGCACGAAGATCTTCGACGAGTTCTTCGATGTCGATCTTCATCAAAAGATCTTTGATCGCCTCGGCACCCATTTTCGCAACGAACTGATTTGGGAAATCCCGCGTCAACTCGCGAAAGCGTTCGTCCGTGAGCAGGTCCTTTTCTTTCAGATCGGGAATATCGCCCGGATCGACGACGATGTACGTCTCGAAATAAAGGATCTTTTCCAGATCGCGAAGCGTGATGTCGAGCAAATGGCCGATTCGCGACGGCAGTCCTTTAAAGAACCAGACGTGCGAGCACGGCGATGCCAATTCGATATGACCGAGCCGTTCACGACGAACCTTGCTTTGCGTGACCTCGACGCCGCATTTGTCGCAGATAACGCCGCGGTGTTTCATCCGCTTGTATTTTCCGCACAGACATTCCCAGTCCGACACGGGACCGAAAATACGGGCACAGAACAACCCGTCACGCTCCGGTTTAAAGGTGCGGTAGTTGATCGTTTCCGGTTTGGTGACCTCACCATGCGACCACGAGCGGATCTTGTCCGGCGACGCGAGGCTGATCCGTATCGCCTCGTAATTCGTAGTCAACTGCGTTTTGCTTTCGTTATTAAATCGAAACATTTTTTCTCCAAAAAGAGTCGGTCGAGTCTATTGAGTCATTCGAGTCTATCAAGTCGCCCATTCGCTGACTCGACAGACCCGAAAGACTCTTGACTTAGTTAATCAGCACCTACCAAAGTATCGACACCGGCGACGATCGCGTCCGGGTCGATCTCGTCTTCCTGAATGAGCTCGACATCGAGACAAAGCGATTGCAGCTCGCGGACAAGCACGTTGAACGATTCGGGAATTCCCGGCTCGAAGTTGGAAACGCCCTTGACGATCGTTTCGTAGATCTTCGACCGACCGGCCACGTCGTCGGATTTGCACGTTAGCAGTTCCTGCAAAATGTGAGCCGCGCCGTAGGCCTCGAGTGCCCAGACTTCCATTTCACCGAAACGCTGTCCGCCGAACTGTGCCTTGCCGCCCAAGGGCTGCTGCGTGATCAGCGAGTACGGCCCGATCGAGCGTGCGTGTATCTTGTCGTCCACAAGGTGCGACAGCTTGAGCATATATATGTAACCGACGGTCACTTTCTGCTCGAACTGGTCGCCGGTCAAACCATCATAAAGACGTGTCTTGCCCGACAACCCAACGGATGGCGGCAAGCCCAGTTCGTCATATTTGTCATTCGCCTGGCCGATATATGTCTTGATCTCCGCTTCGCTCGCGCCGTCAAATACCGGCGTTGCGAAGTGCAGCCCAAGCACGCGAGCGGCCCACCCAAGGTGTGTTTCCAGGATCTGTCCGACGTTCATACGCGACGGCACGCCGAGCGGATTTAGCACGATCTCGACCGGCGTTCCATCCGGCAAATACGGCATATCCTCTTCCGGCAAAATGCGTGCGATCACGCCCTTGTTACCGTGGCGTCCGGCCATTTTGTCGCCGACCGAAAGCTTACGCTTCATCGCCACAAAGACCTTTACCATCTTGATAACGCCCGGAGGCAGCTCGTCGCCCTGTTTCAGTTTCGTTATTTTCTCGTCGTAAATATCCGAGAGAATATTGATCTGGCGCTCGGTTCGCTGCTGGTATTCCTTAACCTCGCCCGCAACGTCTATCGAACCGGCTGAAACTTCGGCCTTGGACAAAAGCTTCGGATCAAGTTCTTTCAGGAGTTCGCGGTTTAGCGCGGTTCCTTTCTTGATCACGATCTCTTTGCCTTCCAACAAGTCTTTCGTCAGCTTGCGGCCATCAAAAAGCTCATAAATGCGCTCGTTTCGCTGTTCCTGCAGGATGCGAATTTCGTCCTCAAGATCGCGGCGAAGATTTTCTTCCTCCATTCCCTCGATGTCGAGCGAGCGTTCGTCCTTATCTTGGCCCTTTCGGGTAAAGACCTGAACGTCAACAACCGTTCCATCGATTCCCGGCGGGCAGGTAAGCGAAGCATCTTTAACGTCGCCGGCCTTTTCACCAAAGATGGCACGAAGCAGTTTTTCTTCCGCGGTCAATTGCGTTTCGCCTTTAGGCGTAACTTTACCGACCAGTATCGAACCCGGTTTTACCTGAGCACCGATGCGGATAATACCCGATTCATCCAGATCACGGAGCATATTCTCACCGATGTTCGGGATATCGCGGGTGATCTCTTCAGGTCCAAGCTTTGTATCGCGGGCCTCGATCTCAAGCTCTTCGATATGGATCGACGTATAATAGTCGTCCTTAACGAGCCGCTCGGAAACGAGTATCGCGTCCTCAAAATTGTAACCACGCCATGGCATAAATGCGACCAGGATGTTTCGACCAAGGGCAAGTTCGCCACGATCGGTACATGGGCCGTCGGCAATAACCTGGCCTTTCTTCACCGCTTCGCCTACGGCCACGATCGGTCGCTGGTTGATACATGTGTTCTGGTTCGAACGCTTGAACTTGACCAAACTGTAAATGTCCGCCGTAACCTCACGCGAGATCGTGCCGTCAACATTATGGTCGGCCTTTACGATGATTCGCTCTGAGTCAACATAATCGACAACGCCATTACGCTTTGCGATAACAACCGCACCCGAATCGCGCGCCGCGATCTTTTCCATACCGGTCCCGACATACGGCGACTCGGCACGCAGAAGCGGCACCGACTGACGCTGCATGTTCGAACCCATCAGGGCACGGTTGGCGTCGTCGTTTTCCAGGAACGGGATCAGCGATGCAGCGACCGAAACAAGCTGTTTCGGCGAAACGTCCATGTATTGAATGTCCGCACGATCGGCGGTTATAAACTCGCCTTTTTGACGGGCAGCGTTTCGCTCACGAACAATGTTGCCTTTTTCGTCGAGTTCGATATTCGCCTGGCCGATGATCCATTTATCCTCTTCCCACGCGGTCAGATAGAACGGAAACGGCTCGTATTCGGCTTCCTTGCCGCCCTCTTTACCGACTTTTTTATTGGCCTTAACAACCTCTTCCAAGGGAGCGTGTTCACGCGGTTTGAATTTCGTGTCGCCGCCGTTGCTGACAACCACATATTCAATAACGCGGCCGTCCACGACCTTTCGGTAGGGCGATTCGATAAAGCCGTATTCGTTGATTCGCGCGAAGCACGACAACGATGAGATCAAACCGATGTTCGGCCCTTCAGGCGTCTCGATCGGACAGATACGGCCGTAGTGCGTCGGGTGAACGTCGCGAACCTCAAATCCGGCACGCTCACGCGAAAGGCCGCCAGGCCCAAGGGCCGATAGTCGGCGTTTGTGCGTAATTTCCGACAGCGGATTCGTCTGGTCCATGAACTGCGAAAGCTGCGACGAGCCAAAGAATTCGCGGACTGCGGCAGTCACCGGCTTTGCGTTAACCAGGTCGCGCGGCATTGTGGTGAACATATCCTGTTGAATGGACATCTTCTCCTTGATCGCTCGTTCCATTCGCTCCAGACCAATTCGGAACTGATTCTCAAGCAGCTCTCCAACCGCGCGGACGCGACGGTTACCCAGATGGTCGATGTCGTCCTGATAATAATGTTCGCTGTCCCTTTTCATCCGCAGAAGATAGTTAACCACCTCGACGAAATCAGGTGCGGCAAGTAGCGAATCGTTGATCCGGTCCTTTTCGGGCCGCCCCATTTTGATGTTGAACTTCAGGCGACCGACACGCGAAAGATCGAACCTGCGAGCGTCAAAGAACATTCCTTCGAGCAAGTGATAAGCCGTCGGTACGGTCGGCGGATCGCCGGGACGCATCTTTCGATAGATCTCAAGCAGCGCATCGACAGGTTTCGAGATCGAATCCTTTTTCAGGGTGTTTGCGATGATCTCGCCGATCACGTCGTTCTTGGGGAAAAATACCGAAAACGACTCGATCCCTTCTTCGATTATCTGCTGCAGCTTTCCGACGGCGATCTCGGTGTTCGATTCGATAATGACCTCACCGGTCTCGGTGTTGATCACATCATCGAGAGCAAACGCGCCCTCAAGATCGCTGGTTGAAACCTCGACCCTTTCGCGGCCAATACGGCGAAGCTCGCCGATTGCCATTTTTGTTATCTTTTTGCCGACACGAGCGATCTCTTCCTTTTTGTCCTTGATGTCCTCTTCGGATTTCATACCAACAAGGTTTGTTGAGCCTTCCGATTTTACCTTGAGATACAGCTTTCCTTTTTCAACGACCGCTTCGTCAACGGTGTAAAAAAGTTTGAGAATATCGGCATTTGTGTACTCGGCGTTCTTAACAACTTCTTCAAGAATATTGTCGGAAACCGTCTTCATATCGATCTGTGGGCTTAACCACAGTCCGAGAGCACGCAAAAAGATCGTCGCGAGTATCTTTCGTTTTCCGAGACGAGCGTGAAGCAGGCCTTTCTGGTCGTATTCAAACTCAACCCACGAGCCGCGATAAGGAATTATCTTCGCCAGATATTCGTCACGGTCGCCCTTGAAAAACACACCGGGCGAACGGTGAAGCTGCGAAACGATAACGCGCTCAGTACCGTTGATGATGAACGTGCCGTTGTCGGTCATCAGCGGAATTTCGCCGAAGAACACATCTTCTTCCTTGATGTCGCGGATCGTCGAAGTTCCAGCTTCAGGGTCCTTGTCGTAAACCGTCAGGCGAATTTTTACCTTCAACGGAACGCTGTACGACATACCACGCTCCTGACATTCCTGCTGGTCGTGTTTATGTTTCAGGCCGACAGGCTCGCCGCAGTTGTTGCACAGGTTCGGGCGAACCGCGTTGAACGTACCGCAGCTATTACAAAGCACTTCAGCCGGATTGAACGGATCGACCTTGACCTTTGATCCGCAGTTCTTACAGTTTGCACGCAGGTGCTCGAGGCCTTCGAGGTTGCCGCATTTGCACTGCCAGTTGCCGATCTGAAATTCGACATACTCGAGCGTTGCCGTCTCGCGAAAATCCGAAACCGGGAACGTCGATTGAAACACCGAATGCAGCCCGATGTTGTCTCGCTCCTCAGGGATCAGGTCCATCTGCAGAAATCGATTATATGATTCGCGCTGAACCTCAATAAGGTTTGGGATCTGGGCTGAAGTATAGATCTTTGAAAAATCTACGCGCTCGGGCGACTGGCTGGTTCTTTTGCCAAGCCCGACCGAGTTGTTTTGAAGCGGATTATTGATCATATGATTGATATGTGCCAAAAAATACCTATTGATTTATCCCCGGATTGCTGTTAGCATTCCCCTGTTAATAGGTCTCCCCGGAATAAAATTTTCAAAAAAGACGGCAAATGCGGTCGAGGGTAAAGTTTGCCCTGACCGCTTATTAGCAGTATTTGCTATGCCTTAAATTGTCTGAGAGTGTCTAAACCGGACACCAACTCTCCATCCGAAAATACGAGAAGAACTGAGCTAAATAGTGAAACTAAAGGACTTAAATAGTTTCATCGAGTCGCGGCGTAAGGACTCGCACTGTGATCTTCTCAAAAGTCTACCGCTAATATTAACAGGCGATATTCGGGAAAGCAACCCGCCGCGAACAAGTTGCGACGGGCTGTTTCCTGAATTTACCGTTGACTATTTTACTTCGACCGATGCGCCGGCGTCTGTCAATTTTGTCTTGATCTCTTCTGCCTCGTCCTTCGAAACGCCTTCCTTGAGCGCTTTCGGAGCACTGTCAACAAGATCCTTCGCTTCCTTGAGGCCGAGGCCCGCAACGATCTCGCGAACAATCTTAATAACAGCGATCTTGTTGCCGCCCGCCGATGTAAGAACGACGTCAAACGTGTCCTTCTCTTCGGCGGCAGGAGCAGCATCACCACCGCCCGCACCGGCGGCCATTGCCATAGGGGCGGCCGCAGCCGCAGCCGAGACGCCAAAAACTTCTTCAAGTTCCTTGACCAATTCCGACGCTTCGAGAAGCGTAATTCCCTTCAAATATTCAATTACTTCGTCTTTCGTTATTGCCATGATGTTTTATCTATCTCCTAATAGGGTTCTCTGTATAAGGATGAAGGATGAGGGAGGAAGGATGAATTTATCCTTCTGCTCATAACTAACATCCGTTTTGTCTCGCGAACTGGGTGAGGCAGTCGAAATCAGGATTTTTCATCCTTCATCCTTCCTCCTTCATCCTTCGCTATCCGCCGCTAGAACCCACGGGACTCTCGGGAACGGGTTGCACCACCTTTCCTTTCAAGTCCGAGCCGCGCAAGCAACCTGACAAATTGCTTCGCTCGTTTTCCTTGAGTACGGCTATTAGGACCGTTTCCGGTCCAATTTCAAATTTGAAATCTCAGATCTCAGATTACTGAGACACGAAACTTCAAAAAACTTATTCAGCTTTCTCTTCGTCGGTCGCTTCCGGTACAGCTTCTTCGACCGGAGCAGTCTCAGCTTCCACAACTTCCTCTGCCGGAGCAGCTTCAACAGTCTCGGTTTCCGCGGCGGGCGTTGCTTCCGCAACTTCCACCTGAGCTTCTTCAGCAGCAACTTCCGGAGCGGCGGCCTCGGCCACCGGCTCTTCAGCCTTTGCTTCCGCCGGAGCAGCTTCTACCGCCGCAGCCGGTGCTTTTTCACCGATCTGCTTGATCACAACAGCCAGATCACGCGGCACGGCGTTGATGACCGTGACAATGCGTTGAGCCTGTGCGTTGATGACGTAGAGCAGTTTCGAGATAAGCTCTTCTTTCGACGGAAGGCTCGCGATCTCTGTAACTTGTTTTAGATTGACGAGTTTGCCGTCAACCACACCTGTCTTAAAGGTGTAGCGGTCGGCGTTGTCTTTCATGAACTTCGAGATCGCCTTCGACAAAATGACCGGGTCATTGTCCGTCCATGCGATCGCGGTCACGCCTTTAAACGTGTCCGTCGCCTGCTCGTAATCGGTTCCCTTGACCGCAATACGTGCAAGCGTGTTCTTTACGACTTGATACTGAGCACCCGCAGCCCGCAGGTTATTGCGGAATTCCTGGTCCTTAGTAACGGTCAAGCCGCTAAAGCTAACGACCATTGCCGATTTTGCGCTCTGCAGCGACTCAGTGAGGGCAGTCAGATCTTTTGCTTTTGTTTCTCTTGATTTCATTTCTCTCTTAGCACCTCACCATTAAACGTACGCGAGCTCATCCAGCAAAACGCCGGGGCTCATCGTCGCAGCCAAATTGATCTTCTTTAAATAACGTCCTTTCGCGGTGGTCGGTTTTGCCTTGATGACAGCGTTGATCAGAACGCGAGTGTTTTCCTGCAGCTTGGCGTCGTCAAACGACACCTTGCCGACAGGCGAATGGATCACACCGGTCTTATCGACGCGATATTCGACCTTGCCTGCTTTGGTTTCTTCGATGGCGGTTTTCACGTCCATCGTTACCGTACCTGTTTTTGGATTCGGCATCAGGCCTCGAGGACCGAGGATCTTACCGAGCTGACCAACCTTGCCCATCATATCGGGCGTTGCGATCAGAGCGTCAAATTCGAGCCAGCCGCCTTTGATCTTTTCGACGATGTCGTCGCCGCCGGCCATATCGGCTCCGGCCGCTTCCGCTTCCTTGATCTTGTCGCCCTGAGCAATGACAACAACCTTTTTAGCTGCTCCGCCCAAACCGTGCGGCAGAACGATCGTACCGCGAACAAGCTGATCGGCCTTTCGGGGATCAACGCCAAGCCACATCGTGAGTTCGACCGTTTCGTCAAACTTCGCAAATGCGATCTCTTTCAATTTTGCAACCGCTTCGTCGAGCGTGTGCTTCTTGCCCACTTCCACTTTTTCAAGCGCGGCAAGATATTTCTTTCCTCTTTTCATTTTACCTCCAGGTGTTAACGAAAGACTATGTCTTTCTCCCTAATGATGAATGCAGAATGATGAATGTCGAATCTCTCAATTCTGCATTCCGCATTCATCATTTATTCAACTGTCAGTCCCATCGACTTTGCTGTGCCTTCGATGGTTCGCATCGCTGACTCGATATTCGTCGTGTTAAGATCTTGTATTTTCTTTTCGGCAATCTCGCGGATCTTGTCGCGTGAGATCGTCCCGACCTTTTCCTTGTTCGGTTTACCCGAACCCTTCGGAATTCCCGCTGCCTTTCTGAGCAGATCGCCTGCCGGCGGCGTTTTTGTTTCAAACGTAAACGAGCGGTCGGCATAAACGGTTATCACGACCGGGATTTTCATATCCGGATCGTCGTTCTGCGTTTTGGCGTTGAACGCCTTACAGAACTCCATGATGTTTACGCCGTGCTGACCAAGTGCCGGACCGATCGGCGGTGCCGGATTGGCCTTGCCCGCCGGGATCTGCAACTTAATGTAACCTGTTATCTTCTTTGCCATTGTCTTTGTACGACAGACTGTTAGTCTGTCGCGACAGGCTAACAGCCTGTCGTACCCCTATTCTTCTTCTGCAAACGTAACCTTTTCGACCTCTAAGAACGCCAGTTCGTACGGCGTCGAGCGGCCAAAAATTGTGATCGACACCTTTAATGTGTTCTTGTCCTCGTTTACTTCCTCGACCTTTCCGGTAAAGCTCGCAAACGGGCCAGACTTGATACGAACAACCTCGCCCACCTGATAACTAAACTTCGGTTTCGGCTTTTCGGTCGCAACCTCGATATTTCTAACGATCCCGTCAACCTCTTCCTGCGTCAGCGGCGTCGGCTGCTTTCCGCCAAGAAAACCGGTAACTTTAGGCGTCGATTTGATCGCGTGAAAAACGTTATCGGGAATTTTCCCTTTATCGTCACACTCGACCTCGACCAGCACATAGCCGGGATAAAACATCCGCTCGGAGACGTGCTCTTTGTTGCCACGCATCTCAACGACCTTTTCCTTCGGCAAAAGCACGCCGGTTATCTGCTCGGCGAGCTCCATGTCGCGGATTCTCGCTGCAAGGCTTTCGACGACCTTATTTTCGTGTCCCGAATATGTGTGGATGAAATACCACTGCTTCATTTGCGATTCCTCAAGCCCCTGCGATCTTATTTGCAAGCCATGTCAGGCCTTCCAGGATATATATCCAGCCCTTGTCCACTAAAAACAAATAGATCGCGAAAAAGACGACGTTGATCAGGACGATGATCGTCGTTTTCTTAACCTCGTCAGCCGAGGGAAACGACGTTCGGTCGAGTTCTTCGCGGGTCTTTTGGATAAATTCGCCGACCCCTTCTTTTTTCGAACCCTTTTCAAGGGCTCCTGCTGCTTCAGCCAATTTCTTGCTCCCGTCGTACGATAGGCTTTAGCCTGTCGTAACGCGTCAATTTTGTACGATAGGCTTTAGCCTGTCGCTCGCGTCAAAATGGCAGGGGTACCAGGACTCGAACCCGGACCTAAGGTTTTGGAGACCTCCATGCTAACCATTGACACCATACCCCTGTGATGAGTCAAGAGTGGCGAGTCTTGAGTCGAGAGCAGGAAAGAAAAATCCTGCTCACGACTCACGACTCACGACTACTTGTTCTCTTTGTGCAGCCTGTGGCAGCGGCAACGACGGCAAAATTTCTTAAGCTCAAGCCTGTTAGGCGTGTTCTTTTTGTTCTTTGTCGTCACGTAGTTGCGCTCTTTACACTCCGTGCACTGCAAAATTATGTTATCTCTCGGCATAAATCCTCTAATGTAAGAGTGACGCCTTAGGCGTTCTCTTTCAACGCCTAAAGGCGCCACTCTTGCTGTTATTCCACAATATCTGACACCGTTCCTGCACCGACTGTTCTGCCGCCTTCTCTGATGGCGAATCTCAGGCCTTTTTCCATGGCGATGGGGGCGATGAGGGTGATCTCC
>CAZSEL010000006.1:0-139989 GCA_964605905.1 uncultured Chloracidobacterium sp.
TCCTGAAAAGAACGATCACGCCGCGATAGCTGTCGTACCAACTGTCGAAGATCAAGGCTTTAAGCGGAGCGTTTCGATCACCTTTCGGCGGTGGAACCTTTGCGACAATAGCTTCAAGAACTTCCGGCACACCGAGACCTGTCTTTGCCGAGGTCAGAACGGCTTCGCTTGCGTCGAGTCCGATAATGCTCTCGATCTGTTCTTTTATACGGTCGGGTTCGGCGGACGGCAGATCGATCTTGTTCAAAACCGGGATCAATTCGAGATCGTTCGCAATCGCGAGATAGGTATTTGCAAGCGTCTGAGCCTCAACGCCCTGCGAGGCATCGACAATAAGCAACGCGCCTTCGCAGGCTGAGAGCGAGCGTGAAACCTCGTAACTGAAATCGACGTGGCCGGGCGTATCGATAAGATTCAGAACGTAATCTTTCCCGTCTTTCGCCTTGTAATCGAGCCGAACGGCGTGGGCCTTGATCGTGATGCCGCGTTCGCGTTCGAGGTCCATATCGTCAAGCAACTGGGCCTCCATATCGCGCTCGGCAACAGCGCCCGTCAATTGCAGCAACCTGTCGGCTAGCGTGGACTTACCGTGGTCGATGTGGGCAATTATCGAAAAGTTTCTGATCGAGTTCGAATCCATAGAACGAGCACTGCACGCGCGAAGCAATCAATTACAATACCAAACTGCACGGATTTGCGCATTTTTGGACCGACTCAAATGGTTTCCGGATCTCCGAGCGCTAAAAATCTCGTTGCTCTAAGTCTTAGAAAATTGGTATAGTTATTGCTTCTAAACATACTTGTCCGTTATTATGTATCATTAGAGTACAGGAGAAATTTATGAGAGATCAATACGATAGAGACGACGCAAACGTATCAACGAAACTTACTTATTTGCTTATCGGCGGCGGCATCGGCGCAATCGTTGCACTGCTTTTTGCACCAAAATCCGGCACCGAGCTTCGCGGCGACATCGCTGACGCGACCCGTAAGGGAATTGAAAAGAGCAAGGAAACTGCGGCCCATTTGCAGGAAGTTGCCGGCGAATATTACGAAGTTTCGCGTGAACGGGCTACTGAATTTGCACATACGGCCCAGGAAAAGGCGAGCGAGTTTGGCGAAAAGGCGAAAGCCGCTGCGGCCCGAACGGCTAATCCTTTTACCGCTGCTGTTGAGGCCGGTAAAGATGCTTACGTTGCGGAAAAACGCAAGACCGAAGCAAAGTCAATCGCTGACGGCCGTCCGAGCTACCCGGTAAAAGACGACAACAACTAGATAAATGAACGCCAGCGAGCCTCAGTTTTGGATGATGGTCGCGTCGATCGTGATCGCGGTCTGCTTTGTGGTGATGGCTATTGCGACCGTCGCTATAGCCGTTATCATTTCACGCGTTGTGGCTACCGTTAACCACCTCGATGAGCGAATTGATCCGCTGATCACAAAGATTGACGCCATCAGCCTGCAGGGCGAACAGATTTCAGTGCATTTCACCGATGTCTCGTCCAATCTTTCGGTCGCGACTCGCCACCTTGCCGAATCGACCGAGATCATTAAGGACGAGGTTGCCGAGCTCAGATCGATCGTTAGCTCCACCGCTCTCGTCGCCCGCGACAAGGTCAATATGGTCAGCCGTACTATTGATCGTACTCACGATCAGGTGACCGACACGACCGAGTTCGTCCAGCGAAAGATCGTCGAGCCCGCCCGCGAGATCGCCGCCATTATGGCCGGCGTCAAAAAAGGCCTCGAGGTTCTGTTCGCCCCGTCGCCAAAACAGATTGACCGCGTCTATATGGACGACGAAATGTTCATCGGGTAGATTTAGTCCCAAGTCCCAAGTCCCAAGTCGATTGGCGTCAATTTTTGCGATGTTTGTTCCGTTCGGCGCGAGCGCGAGCGGAACACTTCGGAACAAAAATCGGCGTTTTTGGCGTTTTTCTCTCTCGGGTCACCTAAAGAGACTCATTTGAGACGTTTTTTCCCCATTTTTGTTCATTTCGCGAAGCGCGCGAATTGAACAGCCTTGAACAAAAATCGGCGTTTTGGCCTTTTTTTAGCCGGATCAAAGATCCCGACCGGAAAAGGTTTCCGGCCCCGAGGGAAGTATCCGATAAATACCAATCGCCAGACAATAGCAAATGGCGCGATTTGCGCGATATGTGAAGAATGGCATGATTTGCGCGATTTGATAGGTTTGGAATGATTGAAAGGTGTCCACCGTTTTCCGCACATTAGTAACGGATCCTCTCCGAGCGAAGCCCTCCCTTACGGTCGGGCTACTGACACGCCGCTAAGTTCTAAACGTCTGGCCGATGCGGTCCGAGGCGTTGTAGATGCTGCGGAGCGGGATGATGTTAAACAGTTTCCAACTGCCGACGGCGGCGAGCCCGGCTGAGGCTATACAGCCGCACTGCGAGCAGTCGGGTGTTCCGCCGAATTGGCACGGCGTTACGCGGCTCGTCAAGTCGGCGGTCAGGTTTAGCGTTGTGCGGGCAAAGATGCATTCGTCAGGCGATTTTGGCGGTTCCTGATAACCCTTTACGACATTGTTTGGCATCACCAGTTTTGGAAAACGCTTTCGCAAATCGGCAAGCTCGCTGATGATGTTTGCACGCACGGCAGGCGAAAGAATTTCCACGCAATCGGCGCCGATCTGCGGTGTAAAAAGGCTGATCCAGATCTTTTTCACCTCAGGCCGGGCCGACCAGAACGCGAGAAATTCTTCGTAGTAACCCGGCCGCTCAGCCGTCTGTGATGTGACCGTGCAATGGACGGTGATCGTCTGATCCTGAATGTTTCGCAGGATGCGCTCGTAGGTTGCCGGTTTACGACGGGCGTCATGCTCGGGTTGTAGGCCGTCGATCGAGACTACTATGTAGAGACCTTTGATCTGCGCCCAAGCCTTTGGAATTTCGCGAACGGCGCTCGTTACAAGCTGGACTGCAACGCCAATTTCGCTCAGCTTTGGCAGCAAAATATCAAGCTCGCGAAAACGGACGAGCGGCTCGCCGCCGACTATCGAAAGATGCAGCGGTTTATGCTTTCGGACCAGCTCGATGACATTCGTAACGAGATCGTCGCCCTTGAAATCTGTCAGGTCGCGGAGCGTGCCGTTGCCCTGTAAATGCTCCGGCTCGTAGGCATAACAGCCCGGGCACCGCAGCGGGCACTCGCGCGTGATCTCGATCGACATCGACGGATAACCGCCGCTCAATATCCGGCCCCAGGCCTTAAAAACATCAAATTTATTCAAGGTAATTTCCTCAATTCCAAAAGCGCACGCTGATTTCGGAAATTGAAGAGAAGGTAGGAAACGGCTCATCGGATGTCGGGGAACATCCGTTAGATAGAGAAAGCCTGGTACCTGACCGCCTGCTTCAATTCGCGAAAGCAAAAGTCAATAACGGTTGATAAAGGCAGGTCTCCTGACTTGTAACTTTTTCCGGCCGTCCTTCCCGCGTGTGGGCAGTGGACATTTCGTCAGCCGAAATAAATGCGTTACTTACAGTTGCGCGACAGTTCGTGATTTACACACGATTCCCTATTAATTGCCCGAAGGCAAAACCTTTCCGTCGTGAAAAATAATTAAAAAAGAACTTCTGCTGCAAACATAACAGATAGCCGACGGGAATGCGAAATAAGAAAGGCGCAACGGAGATTTTCCGTCGCGCCTTTCGTGTTTTTGTGAAACCACGTTAATTAGTCGATCGGTTTTTCCGTGTCGGTTTTGGGCGGTGCCTGCTGGCGGAGGATCTCGCGCTGTTTGCGGCGTTCGTCACGTTGCTGCTTCATTTCCTGTTTCTTTGTTTCGAGCTGTGTGCGTTGTTCGGGGGTCAGGATGTTCTGGATCTGTAGTTGAACACCTTCCGCTTTTTCGCGGGACTGTACACGAAGCTGTTTTGCACGCTCGGTCTGCTCGGGCGTGAGCGTTCCGTTTTGTCGTGCCTGCATTATGGTTTTCAGTTCTGCGCGGGTGGCTTCGTCGGGACGATTGGCGTCGTGAATTGCCTTGATCGCCGTTTTCTGCTCTTCGCTAAGCTCGATGCCGTGAAGGCCGCGCATTCCCCGGCCGTATTTATCGCCGTGTTTTCCCTTGCTATAACCCTTACGCTCCAGCTTTTCAGCTTTGTTTACGCCTTCCGTTGGTGTTTCGGTTGACTGTGCGAAACTTGCAACGGCAAATGTACCTGCCGCGATAAATGCCGCAAATCCGGTGAATAATTTCTTGCTTAATGACATAGTTTTACCTCTTTTAATGTATTTGAAAAGCTTTCGCCGTCCCAATTAAGATGCTGTTGTGGAAACATTAGCCGAATTTTTAATGTAAAGATGTGTAAGGGCTTGCAGAAGGATTAAACGCAGAGCACGCAGGGATCGCAGAGGAAGATCAATACAAGTTTTAGATCACGAATATTTTGCCGACCTAATATATCTTCTTTGTGCCCAGCGATCTCTGCGTTAGAGAAAAAAAGAATTTTCACGCAAAGCCGCAGAGGACGCAAAGCGGAGACAAGGCTATATAGCATCTTTGCCGAATTGAATTTACCGGCTCTAAAAGGCTAAAATGCGTGTTCCGGCGTGTGTTACGCGGAAGTTTCAATTATGAGATTTTTGTCCGAGATAAACTGTCCAGCCGATCTGCGGCAATTGAGAGTCGATGATCTGCAGGAGGTTGCTGACGAGGTGCGTCAATTTATCATCGACACCTGTTCGCGCGTCGGCGGCCACACGGGTGCTTCGCTTGGCGCGGTCGAGCTTGCGGTTGCGATGCACTACGTTTTCGATACTCCGAGCGACCGGCTGGTTTGGGACGTTGGCCACCAGGCTTACGCGCACAAGATATTGACCGGCCGTCGCGACGAGCTGCACACGATAAAACAATACGGCGGCCTGTCAGGCTTCTTGCGCCGCGATGAATCGGAATACGACACGTTTGGCGCCGGACATGCCTCAACATCGCTTTCGGCGGCTCTAGGGATGGCTGTCGCACGCGATCAGAAAGGCGAAGATTTTAACGTCTGTGCGCTCATCGGCGATTCGTCGCTTGCGGGCGGGATGGCGATGGAGGCGATCAATCAGGCAGGGCATTTGAAATCGCGGATGATTGTGATCCTCAACGACAACGGAATGTCGATCGCACCTGCAGTCGGCAGTTTAAGCGGCTATCTGAATCGCATCAAGGAAGCTCAAAGCTATCAGCATCTAAAGGAAGAGATCGGCGACGCGCTCGAAAGCGTTCCCGGCATCGGCGGCAAATTGAGGGCGGCGGCCAAGTCTGTAAAGGACGCGATCGCCGCGGCGGTTTTGCCCGGCGCTCTTGTTAATGAGCTTGGGTTTAAATACATAGGTTACGTCGATGGCCATAATGTTCCGATGCTTGTTCGCGCACTTGAAGAAGCGAAAAAGGTCGATGACGGACCGGTCATCGTTCACGCCCTGACGACAAAGGGCAAGGGTTTTCCGAACCCCGAAAAGAATTATTACGCATACCACGCGACCGGGCCGTTCGATCCGAAAACCGGTTTGCCGTACAAATCGAGCAAGCCGACGCCGCCGACATATACAAAAGTTTTTGGCGACACGATGTGCGAGCTGATGGCGACGGACGAGCGGATCGTCGCGTTGACCGCCGCGATGCCTGACGGAACCGGCGTCGATAAAGTGCTTGAGAAATTTCCGGAGCGCGCATTTGACGTAGGAATAGCCGAGCAGCACGCTGTCACGTTTTGCGCAGGAATGGCTTGTGAAGGAATGAAGCCGGTCGCGGCGATCTATTCGACATTTTTGCAGCGTGCGTTTGACCAGCTAATCCATGATGTTTGTCTGCAAAATCTGAACGTGACCTTTGCGATGGATCGTGCCGGAATTGTCGGAGCCGACGGCCCGACGCATCATGGTTTGCTCGACATTGCATATCTGCGCGGCTATCCGAACATTATTCTGATGGCGCCGAAAGACGAACGCGAGATGCGCGATATGATGCTGACGGCGATCCAGCACCCCGGCCCGGCGGCATTGCGTTACCCGCGTGGAAACGGCCACGGTGTAGATATTTCTGCACCGCCGAAAACAATTGAAATCGGAAAAGCCGAGCTTGTAAAGCAAGGCGACGACGTTGCGATCATCGCGATCGGCTCGATGGTTTATCCGGCTGCTGAGGCGGCGGAAAAATTGTTAAATCAGGGCATCGATGCAACCGTTGTCAATGCCCGGTTCGTCAAACCGCTTGACGAAGAGATGATCCTGGCGATCGCCCGCGAAAATCGCCTGATCGTGACCGTCGAAGAGGCATATCTCGCCGGCGGATTCGGTTCGGCGGTGATGGAACTGCTCGAAGCAAACGGATTGCTGGGTCAGGTAAAGGTTGTCAGAATGGGCGTTGCGGACAAGATAATAACCCACGGCGACCCGAAGTTTTTGCTTGCCGAGTTTGGGCTGAATGCCGACGGCATCGCGGAACGCGCCGCAAAAGCGCATTCGGAATTAAAGGATTCGAGCGTCGGTAAACGGCGGCTAAGAGTGGCTTAATAGAAAATGAAGAATCAAAAAAATCAAAAACCTCAAAAGAAAAGCAGTGCGTTGCCGTTGGTAATAATTGGAATCGTTCTTGTTGCGGTCGTTGGCGTTGTCGCGCTTGGAACCGGATTGATCGGTGCCGGTTGGTGGGCGGCATCGACAGGAAAAGGCAACGCAAATTCCGCGTCAACCGCATCCACGGCGCGACCCGCTAATCAAGCCGCTCAACGCCCCGCACCGGCGAACGCGCCGGTCGGAGCGCCGCTCGGCGTAAATATGATGGGTTCATCGACCGCCGCCGTGACGGTTGAGGAATTTGCCGATTACCAGTGCGGAGCGTGTGCCTCGACGCATCCGGTGATGAAGGAATTGCAGGCAGCCTACGCAGGGAACAAGAATTTCCGGTTTGTGTTCCGCCACTACCCGCTGTCGATCCCCGGCCACGACAAGGCATATAACGCAGCCGTCGCGACCGAAGCGGCCGGAATGCAGGGAAAGTTTTGGCAAATGCAGGACCATCTGTTCAAAAACCAATCCGCCTGGACGCAAAACCCTAACTATCTGCAGATGTGGGAAGAATATGCGGCATCGATCGGGATCGACGTGGAGCGATTTAAGACGGACATGGCCGGTTCGGTCACGAAACAGCGAGTTGACGCCGATCTTTCCCGTGGACGGGGCTTGGGTGTTTCATCGACGCCGACGGTTTACATCAACGGCCAGATGGTGCCGTTTGCCAATGTGAACATCGTGTCGCTCAGACAGGCTGTAGATGCTGCGATCCAACAGGCAACGTCGGCAAATACGAAATGATAGAAGCGGAAATTGCTGAAGATGAGTTAAGCGATGGCGGCATCAGGTGGCTGCCGGTTGTTGCATCGCTTGTCGCGCTTGTCGGGTTGGCTGATTCGGCTTATCTGACGATAAAACATTTCACAAACGAGCCCGTTCCGTGCAGCCTGATCGAAGGCTGTGAAATGGTCCTGACCAGCCCGTATGCCGAGATCGGCGGCGTGCCGCTCGCGGCGTTAGGTGCGGCCGCTTATTTCGTGGCGTTTTCACTCGCGATGCTAGCGGCATTCGGAAACCGTGTGGCCTGGACGCTTTTCAGTATTCATGCCGTTCTGATGGGCGCATTTTCCTTATGGCTGCTCTATCTGCAAGGCGCCGTTATCGGGGCATTTTGCCAATTTTGCCTGATCTCCGCAGCAACCTCTTTCCTGCTTTTTATCATCGCCGCGATATCGAGATTTACAAACAGGACTTAGTCTCGATTTAAAACCGAATCTTCATATTTGGCGAAATCTACCACAGGGGAAAGATGCCCTTTTTATCCCGTCGGCGGTAAGTTAGAACGTCACCCTCATCAAGCCGGATGTCTAACAAACCGGATTCACGTTGTTTTGGGTATGAAATCGGCTTGCGGATTTGGCGGTTTGCGTGAATATGGGTTAGTTTAGAGGCGTTAATCTTATCTGATCTTGATGTCTCAAAGCATCCTAAAACGCATCGCAAACGGAGACCAGAGTGCTGTTCAGGACTGCCTGAAATCGTACGGTGGGCTAGTATGGTCGTTGGCGCGGCGAATGCTCAGGAATTCCGACGATGCCGAGGACGCGGTGCAGGAGATCTTCGTCGATGTTTGGAAAAATGCCGAACGCTTCGACGAATCGCAGGCATCGGAGACGAAGTTTATAGCGATGATCGCCCGTAGGCGCCTTATCGACCGGATCAGGTTCACCCAGCGGCGTATTTCCGCCGATTCGATCGAGGATATGCTTTCGGAACCCGCACGAACGGGCGATGTCGATATGCAGACGCTGGTCGAGGGACGTGAGGCCTTCCGGGCCTTGAAAGCCCTGAGGCCCGAACAGCAACAGGTGTTGCAGCTTTCGATCATCCACGGGCTTTCGCATCAGGAAATCGCGGACGCGACCGGAATGCCGCTCGGCACCGTTAAAACGCACGCAAGACGCGGGCTGATACAGGCGAGGGAATTATTGGGCGTTACAAATCTAAGCAAGGAGGCCTCCATATGAAGAAAGAACTGGATGAGAGAATGATGGACCTCCTGTGCGACCGGGCTTTGTTCGGCCTGACCGAGGAAGATCTGCGGGAATTGGAAGGATTTGAGTCGAGCGATGAAAGCCTCAGCGAAGCGCAAAGCCTGGAACTAACTGCGGCGCAGATCGGCACCATCGGCATCGAAAAAGACGCCGAGATGCCGGAACATTTGTTCAAGAAGATAGTTGCTGATTCAAGGCATCACGTCGCAGCCGAGCAAAATGTTTTTACCGCCCCGCGTCGCAGCATTGGTAGCGAGACCGCGGCGGCGGGTTCAGTGTGGAATTGGCTCGGATGGGCTGTTGCCGCCGCAGCGTGTATTGCTTTGGCTGTTAACATCTTTACAACGCGACAGAGCAGCATCGATATTGCAGGTGACCCGAAACAGACTCCGACACCGGCCGCCGAGGAAAAATTAACACCCGCTCAGATGCGGCAGCGTCTTATCGACACAGAACAGACACTCGCCCGTGCTGAATGGGGTAAAGGCACTGTAAAAGAAACCGAGGGTATTTCAGGCGACGTGGTCTGGAGCGATGCCAAACAGGCCGGATATGTGCGGGTCAGCGGTCTGCCGGTCAACGACAAAACCAAGCAGACCTATCAGCTCTGGATATTCGACGAAACGCAAAGCGAAAAAACTCCGATCGACGGCGGCATTTTCGACGTTAGCGAAACCGGAGAGGTCATCATACCCATCGATGCAAATCTGAAAGCTCGCAACCCGAATGCGTTTGCTATCACCATCGAAAAACCCGGCGGCGTCGTCGTTTCCGAAAGAAAACAGGTCGTCGGCCTTGCAGCCGTAAAACCCAGTCAAACCTAGTTATTTTTTAATCAATACAACAGGCGATTGTTCGAGAGCGTGCATCTTTCCAAAGAAGTTCCTAACCGATTCATATTTATCCGGCGGAACCGTCGCCCGATTCAACTCAAGGGAGCGGGTGACCAGCAGCTGCCCGTCGGCAACGGAAAAGGTTACGTCGTATTTGCCGAACTCCGACTCGATCTTTGCGGATTCGGGAATCTCATCGACGTCGAAACCTTCCGGCAGCTTTATCCGGACATTTTCCGAATAAGACGACGCATCGATCAGATACGGATTCAGACGTTTGCCGTCACCAAACGATAACCGGTCGAGCCGACCGATTACAGCCGGTTTGAACACCATCAACCGCTGCTGCATTAGCTGGGCATAGGAATTTGCCGTGAACTCAACTCTGAGATCGAACCTGCCTTCGTCGTGATTGTCGGTCGGAGTGATCTTGGTAGATTTGGCTCCGGCGGCGCCGCGCGATATCCAACGATCGATGACGCGATTATAATCGGCAAGCGAAAGCCCTTTCAGTCGGGCGCGTTCGTCACGGGCAGCCTGTCCGAGCGTTGTTTCGACAACCGTGCCGCTTATCGAGCCGTCGGGCAAAAGTGAAACATCCACCTTACGGTTCAGCTTATTTGCCTTGCCCGGCATCACCGGCATCATTGTCAGATCGGTAGTGGATTTGTGGTCGATTAGGGCAAGGCTGCCCTGCTGCGATTCGGGCAGGTCGCCGACCGGCGTGTAAGAATCGGTCGGATCAAATATTAAAAGGCGGCCGAGCGTCGGGTGAGAAACAACCGATTCGACTACGGTCTCGTTGCCGATCTTTATCGCAATAATGCAGTGATTGAACTGGTGCGGCGAGGCCCATTCGGCACGAACATAAGTCGGATCGCCTGACGTAATGCTGACCAGATATGAATCGATCCCGACGACGCTGAGCATTGCCCGCATCAAATTGGCCTTGTCCTTACAGTCACCGTAAGATCGAGCGAACACATCCGCCGAAGGACGAGGCGTATAACCGCCGCCGCGTCCTGAGCCGATCTGGATCGAAATATATTGGATATTCTGTGCGTAACGCGAGATCGCCCTGATCTTTTCAAACTCGGTTTTAGCGTTTGCCGTGAGTTCTTTAGCCTTGGCGGTGAGTTCGGGGCTGATCGTCATTTGTGATTCTTCGATCTCGGCCATCCACGTCGCCACTTCGTTCCAATTCGAAAATGTTTTCAGGCGTGTTGCAACAGGTTGTTCAGGAAAGATGCTCACTGCCAACCGTGGAGCAAGGCTGCTCCAACTTGGGCTCTGCGGCTCGGGCCGGATTGGTTTGAGGTCGCGCATCTCCCATATGTAGCTCGTTCCGTTTACGGAGGGAGTTACTTTCGCGGCATTAAAAGTCACGCCGTCGGCCTTCCAACCGGCGGGCATATTAAGAATGAACCGTGAATTCAATACCGGAATATCGCTTTGAAAAGCAAAGTGAAACTGGCTGAAGATCGACCTTTCTTCCACCACGGATTCAAAACCGAAAACGTCGCCGGGCTCCGCGTCGTCCTCGGCGATGATCAACGCGCTGCGTGCCTCGTTGTAAAGATCGTTATCGACCAGAGCAACATCAATAACCTCTTTTTTCCCGTATTCTTTCGTTGTCCCTACCTTCTTGATCAGCCACGCATTGATCCCTTTGACCTTATCCGAATCGGTTTGATACACGACGCGCGCGACCGCCTCTTCGCGGCCTTCGCGTTCGAGTATGCGAACAGCCTGTCGTACCGTCCGCAGTATTGTTCCGTCAGAGCTGACGTTCACAATCTCTTCGTTAAAAAGCACGACGGCCGGGATGTTCTTAAGCTCGTAAACCGGGGTTTGCGACGATGTTGCCGCCGTCAGCCATTGCGGAGCCTTTGGTTGAGCATTGACCGCAATCGAGGCAGCGGCAATGATTACGGATACTAGAAACAATGAGAATTTACGGGAATTCATTGAAGCTCCTTTAGGCCAAAAATAGGTCACTGGCCAGGATTTGCCGACGCGGTTTCCTCTGCCCGAAGCGTTAACTGGTGTACATCCGCTTTGTTAAATGCATCAAACAGGCCTTTTACCGCCGGATAACTTCCGGCGGGAAACCGGATAAATCCGTTGTTTCCGAACGAAAATTTTCGAGTGTACTTAATAGCTTTTCCGTCATTCAGCAGATGTGCCGCGGATTTATGCGAACCGATACCCTGGTTGTCTGCTATTTCGCCCGGCATATCTGCGTTTTCCAATTTGAATCCGGCGGGAAGCTCGATCGTCACGTCGTCCTGTTCCGAGTAAGGATATGAAAAGTAAACGTCGTACTTTCTCGCATTTGCCGTAAACCGAGGCTGTGCTCCGCGTTCGAAAACATTGGGCTGAAAGAAAAGCCTGCGGCCGGTGCGAACGGCGTAACCCGGAACTTTTATCTTGAATGTATAGACAAAGGGGTTTTCTGGATCGTTCACATTCTCGATCGAAATGTTCTCGATCTCGGCAGAGCCTGAGATAGTCGAGCGGATGAGGTTTTTAAGCCTGTCTTCTCTGACATTTTGTGAATCTTC
This sequence comes from uncultured Chloracidobacterium sp., assembly GCA_964605905.1. Lineage (GTDB taxonomy): Bacteria > Acidobacteriota > Blastocatellia > Pyrinomonadales > Pyrinomonadaceae > OLB17. The sequence continues at coordinate 11,980 of CAZSEL010000006.1, forward strand.
GCGGTTCAGGTTCTTGTGCGTGTATGCCTGATGGCCGCTGAACTCGATGCGTCCCTCGCCGGTGAGCGTTCCATCCGGTTGCAGCGTGAACTTGCCTGAGCGCTTTTCCATAGACAATTCAGAGGGTGATAGTGGGATCTCTTTCCAAATCAGTTCTTTTGAATCAGGATCATCGCGACTTGATCCTCCTCGATCCAGCTCATCATTCCATACGGAGTAAAATAACTTGCCGGGCTAAAAAACCGCCAATCGTTTCCGACCTTGACGGCAACGCTCGACGACCCGAGCATAAGGCTCATGTTCGGAACGTTGCGGTTGAAGAAAAGCTCGTTTCGGTTTCCCGAAAACGCAATGCGGGCGTCATAACCCGCAGCACGGGCCATTGCACCGAATAATTGATCTATATCACCCGATGTGCCGACGCGATGTTTCAATGTATCGCCCGCTGATTTGTTTTTCTGTGCCTGCTTTTTCTGCTCTTCGGTCGATTGTTCGGCATAGGTAATATTTTTAATTTGTAATTTTGTAAACTCGTAGATGCGGCGAAGTTTTTCGTCGTCGCTTGTCGCGCCTGCGATCAGTTTTTCGGTCTCCAGTTTAACTTCGTCGCCGGGTTTAAGAGAATTTTTTCCGAGATCGAACATCACCTTACTGATCCGCTTCCAATATTCATCCGCATTTTTAATGGTCTCGGCGGTGTAATAGATGTAGATCCAGGATTTGACCTCGTCCTCGGGAAGCATTGTCGGTTCTTCATTAAATGCCGGAACATTCTTCATCTCGGCCTTATAGAAGCCGTCCTTGTCCTTTTCAAACTTTGTTGCCGACATTGTATGGCTGATATGCAAGGGCTCTTGTTCCGGCAAACGGCTTTATGTAGTAAGCAATTTCGCGGATAGGTATCTCACGCTGGAAAATCAGCCGCATATTTGCTTCTGCATTCTCGATCACCTCTTTGTACCGGTATTCGACCACTGAACCGATCTCCAATCCAGGAAATGCGATCGTCTTTGCTCTGACCTTAAAGCCGTTTGCCTTGACGACGTCTCGCTCCAATACCTGATCTTTATTGACGAAGGCGGTCGTTCCATCGGGCTTGGTAACGCGTGCTTCAAAATCCTTGATCTTTGTGCCTTTGGTAAAAGCCACATCATGACGGGCAAAATTTTCGCGTCCTCGTTCGGTAAACAGTTTTATACGCACATAGTGACGCAGGGCGAGTGCTTCGGTGGAACTGTCGTCCACACGGACTTCCCAGAATATGGCCTCGGCGTCTGCGGACGGTTCGACAATCGGCTGAGATGCCTGTAGATCGGCAGGCGAAACCGGACGCCAGTCCTTATCCTGCGAAAACGCGGAAACGGCGGCGAAAGACAATAGACCGACAACGAGCGGTAGTGAAAAACCGAAAAAGGAACGACGCAGATTCATGACTTACCTCGGATAATTGGATTCGTTTGTAACTTTTTCCGTGAGCGGCGATGGATGTCCTCTGCCGTCACGGTTGAAATGCGGATGAAACACTTCAATAAGGTTGCCGAAATTCTACCGAACCTTTGTTAAACCGTCAACATATTTTTACGCGAACGGCGACAAAATCCGGTTCTGTGTTATAATCCGGTTTTTCAAAAAAACAGACAATTTCCAACAAATCAGGAGCGTTTACAGTAGTGGACTTTAGCAAATTACAGGAATTATTGGGTGCGGACGCCGAGGGATTATTAGGGCACGTTTCGAAAACGATTTCAAAAGACGTGCTTCATTTGCCGGGCGGCGATTTTGTCGATCGGGTGGTTTCGCGGTCGGACCGGTCGCCGGCGGTGCTGAGGTCGATACAGACCCTTTTCGGCGGCGGCAGATTAGCCGGAACCGGATATGTTTCGATCTTGCCGGTCGATCAGGGAATCGAGCACTCGGCGGGTGCTAGTTTCGCGCCAAACCCGCAATATTTCGACCCGGAAAACATCGTAAAGCTTGCTATCGAGGGTGGCTGCAACGCGGTTGCCTCGACCTTTGGCGTGCTTGGATCGGTCGCCAGAAAGTACGCGCACAAGATCCCGTTTATCGTGAAGATCAACCATAACGAGCTGCTCACCTATCCGAATGCGTTCGATCAGGTGATGTTCGGGACGATCGAACAGGCTCGGAATATGGGAGCCGTCGCCGTCGGAGCGACTATCTATTTTGGCTCGGACAACTCGACGCGGCAGATAACCGAGGTTTCCGAAGCTTTTGCATACGCACATGAGCTTGGGATGGCGACGATACTTTGGTGTTACTTAAGAAACTCGAAATTCAAGACCGCTGAGGGCGATATGCACACCGCCGCCGATCTGACCGGCCAGGCAAATCATCTCGGTGTCACAATCCAGGCCGACATTATCAAGCAAAAACTGCCCGAGCGTAACGGCGGTTATAACATCCTCAACACTGAAAGCAGCTACGGGAAAACAAACCCGAAAATATACTCGGAACTCACAAGCGACAATCCGATCGATCTGGTTCGCTATCAAGTCGCGAACTGTTACATGGGACGTTCCGGGCTGATAAATTCCGGCGGTGAATCGAAAGGAGCAAGCGATCTGGCCGACGCCGTCCGCACGGCAGTCATTAACAAACGCGGCGGCGGCACGGGCCTGATCTCCGGACGAAAAGCATTCCAGCGGCCAATGAACGAAGGTGTCGAATTGCTCAACGCAATCCAGGACGTTTATCTTTCAAGCGATGTCACGGTCGCATAACCGAACCAGATTTTAGATTTCGCACCGCAATTAGGGAGTTGGATGCCCTAAAAAGCGAAAGGCGGCTTCGTTTCCAAAGCCGCCGATCTTGATAGGTCACGTTCTAACCCGTTCGCACAGGGAACGCAATCGTTTCGCACTTACAACTGTAAGGCTGACAGGGTGGATTTGTCAACACTATGTAAACATTTAATGCACCCGGTGGGACTCGAACCCACGACCTATCATTCGCGAAACGATTGCTCTATCCATCTGAGCTACGGGTGCACGATCGGATAATAGCATGAAGATTTGTAAATGATAAACGTGTCCCATCCCGGAACCCATTCCACAATATGAATATGCGATCCGCATGGAAGTTTGCACTGGTGCCGACGATTGTGATGATCGTGATCGCGCTGTATCCGCAGATCAGTCTGTGGGTGTCGCGGGGTTCGGCATGGGAAGGTTCGTATGCGGCCGTAAATTATGACGAGGTTGCTTATTCGGCGTACATCAACGGGCTGATAAACGGGAAGCCGCGAAAGTACGACCCGATGATGGGCGTCGAACACGAGCACGAATCGATTTATTCGCTACAGTTTATTCCGGCGTATGCGATTGCGGTTCCGGCGCGCGTTCTCGGCATTTCCGCTGTGACGACGTTTATCATCTTACAGGTATTGATCGTCTTGTTTTGTTCGCTTGCCGTTTTCTATTTGCTGCGAAAGGTGACGGGAGAAGATATTGTTGCGGCGGCAGGCGTTTTGTTCGTCTTGTGTCTTGGCACGGCGGTTACGTACGAGGGAGCGTTGCGTGAACTGACGGGCGGTGCGCTGGTGATCGAGTTTCATCCGTTTCTGCGGCGGTATCAGCCGGGTTTGACGTTCCCGCTTTTCTTTTTGATGTGTGCCGCGGTTTGGACGGCGTTTATCTCGGAAGGGACAAAACGCATAACTGCCTCTGTCGCGGCGGGCGTTTTGTTTGCGGTGCTGGTCTTTTCTTATTTTTATTTATGGACGACGGCAGCTGCGTGGCTTGTATGTTTTTTTGTCGTTGCTCTAATCTTTGGCCGCACTGGGAAAAAGACAACATTGTTAAGTGCGGTCACGATCGCCGCGATAGGCGTCGCCGCATTGATACCATACTTTTTGATGCTGAGCCAGCGTTCGAGAAAAGCCGACGCTTCGCAGTTATTGGCGCTTACTCACACTCCTGATCTAACGGCGCCAACAGTGGTGATCGGGCTCATCACAATTATCGCGACTTTATTGCTCGGACTGAAAGGCAGGATCGATGCACGCTCGCCAGAGGCAATATTTGCCTATGCGTTTTTGCTGACGCCGTTTGCGGTAATGAACCAGCAGATTATCACGGGCCGTTCGCTGCAGCCGGTGCATTACGAGATCTTTATTGCAAATTACTGTCTGTTGACCGGGATCGTTATTGTGATCTGGCTGGCGATTCGTGGGCTGAAAACAGGATCGCCCGAGACTGCGGCAGTTTCCGGTCCGAACAAGGCATACGTCTATCTAGGAATCGTCGCCGCGCTTTGGGGATTCTATGAGGCATCGCACGCGACGGCGCGCAACGCCGGGATGTCTTTAGTGCGTGACCTTGTGACTCCGGCGGCAAAATATATTCGCGACAGTTCCAAAGGCTCGACTGAGCCGATAGTTGTTCATTCGTCAAACGCAATTACGGCCAGCTATATTCCAACCATCGTTACCGGGCGAATTCTTTGGAGCCCGCATCTCATCTCAGGCGGCGTAGTCAGCGAAGAAGAGAGCAAGCAGCAGTTTTACAGGTTTCTTTATTTTTCCGGATTCACTCACGAGGAACTGAAATCGGCGCTCGACACAAGATGGTTTGAGGTCACGGCGGCGATTTTTGGCGGCGGCCGCGCTCTACCGCAGCTCGGCGGAATAAATCATCCGATCACGAACGAAGAGATCGCCCAAGAGGTCGCGAAGTATCGTGTTTTTACTGAAACTCTAACTTCTGCAGATGCCCACTCGCCCTCGCTGACCCATATGATAGTGGTCGAAAGCGAGCCGCCGAACCTGGCAAACATCGACCGCTGGTACACCCGCGACGGAGGCCACGTTGCCGGGCTTTTCAGGGTTTATAAACTTACCAAAAAGCCGGAATAATGGGTATTCCGCCCGGAATGAAGAAGTATTCCGCCCGGAATGAAGAGTATTCCAGCCGGAATGAAGAGTATTTCACCCGGAATGAAGAGTATTTCACCCGGAATGAAGAGTATTCCAGCCGGAATTATGAGTTTTTCCGGCTATTTTGTCGAATAACTGCGGTAGATCGTCTCGATCCAGGTCGGGGTTTTCATAAATCCCGAACCGGCTTCGTTGTATTTTTCGGGGAAGCCTGCCTTTTTGATATCGTCCAGAGACTTTCCGGCTTTCATCGCATCCTGAACGATCTTGGCGGTGTCGATTAGCATCGAGTGATATGTTTTCAGGTCGGCATGCGTCGAAACGGGGCCGTGGCCGGGAATCAATTTCGCATCCGCCGGGATCGTCGTCAGCAGCGAACCGATATTATTTATCAAACCCTGAATACTGCCGCCGCTTTCGAGATCGACGAAAGGAAACCGCCCGACAAAAAAATCATCGCCGAGATGGACCACGTTTGAGCCTTTGAAGAAAACTACGGTGTCGCCGTCGGTGTGGCCGCTCGGATAGTGGACTAACTTGACCTCTTCTCCGCTAAAATAGATCGACATCTCGGACGTGTACGTGATCACCGGCCAGGCGACCGCCGGCGACGCTCCGATCAGTTGACCACCGCGCGTAAACGGTTCCGAAAGACGTTTTCTTACATTTGCATGGGCGACGATCGTTGAGGTCTTGCCAAAAAATTCGTTGCCCTGAGTATGATCGCCGTGCCAATGCGTGTTTAAAACGTAACGCGCAGTCGCCGAACCAAGCTCTTTTAACGCCGCAGCGAGTTTTTCGCTTACCTGCTTGTAGTCGTCGTCAACGATCAAAATGCCGTCCGTGCCGACCAGCGCACCGACGTTGCCGCCGCGTCCCTGCAGTATATAAACATTGCCGTTTACTTTAGTAGTTTTTACGACGACATCCTGTTGAACCGGAAAATGGCTGTTATTGCCGTGCGGCAAGGCGGTCGAAAAGAGAGCGAACAATAAGAAAAGCGACGATGCAATCTTCATAGATTTTCTCCTCAAAGGCTTGAATTTTGGATAAGTATAACAGACGTATCAGATGAACCGACCGCGAGTCGGGTTGTAAGCACCGGTCAGGAACGGATTTGTTTCGCGTTCCGCGCCGACGGTCGTCTCTACGCCGTGCCCGGAATAGACTGTGAAATCGTCGTCTAAAGACAGAATATTCGTCTCGATAGATTCGATCAACTGCTCGTAGCTGCCGCCCGGCAGATCGGTCCGTCCGATCGACCCGGCAAACAGACAATCCCCTACAAATACTTTCCTATTCCCTTTTTCGGCAAGCACGACATGACCACGAGTGTGTCCGGGACAATGCAAAACCGTGAATTCAAGTTCGCCGACCGCGTAAATTTCGCCGTGTTCCCAGTTTCGCGTGAGCCGCGGCGGCGCGTCATATTCCATTCCGAGAGCTTTTAATTGATCCGGCTGCAGCCCCATAAACAACGGCTGCATCGGCAGGCCGTAGTACAAGTCTTCGTCATCCGCGTGAAGGATTACATCGGCGTCCGGAAAAGCCTCGCGTAGATATTTCGTCCCGCCGACGTGATCGAGATGCCCATGCGTTAGTGTTATCGCCTGCAAAACAAAACCATTGCTGTTTATGCAGTCAATAATTTCAGGCGCCTTGTCGCCCGGATCGACACAGATAGCGCGGCTCGTCTCTTCACAGACCACGACGCGGGTGTTTTGCTGAAATGCTGAAAGTACGAATTGCTTGATTATCATTCTGCTAAAAGTTGCCGCAGGTACGATTCGACATCGAAATCCGTCGCCCTTCGATCCTTTAATATAAACATTATAGCGTTTCGATAGGTTTCGGCATCAGGCTTGCCGGTAAAACATGGGGTTTCCTGATCTGTCAGGCTCAGATAGTTGACAAGGCAGCTTAGAAGCATCCAGAGCAGTATTTCGTCAGGTGTCCCGATAGGGTTGTGCCGGATGATCGTATCGCGATCTTCGCCGATGCCGTTGCATATCAGGCTGAATTCGGGTTCGGTTATTAAAACCATAACGAAAATTAAAACATAATCTCAAAATCATTCACAGTGTATTGAAACAGGACACTGTAAATGTATTACTTCAATTAGATGTATTGAAAACAGACACAATGCAGCAGCATTTGTCGCACAAAATCTTTATGAAATCGAGATAAACTCCGGCCCGAGTCACTGACAATTTTTGGCACGGTGGTTGCAGTAAAAAATGCATCGGAAGGGTTTGTATCCCGAAAATGGAAGGACAACTAAAGGAACGCGCGAGCAGGGGTAGGAAAAATATCTATAGTTCGTTGTTTTTGCCACGGGATAAAGAGGCGGCTTATGGCAAGCCTCGACAGCTTTGGGAAAAGGCCTGAATTGCTTGGGGGAAATCTTCGAGTGTGGGCACGAAGACTGAGTCGGGTCTTTTCCCAATTACAATTTTCCGAAAAAGTTTTTTTTGGTCTTTGAAAATCAGGACTCGACTGCCTCTATCTACTTAATAGGGTGAACAATGATCTACAATCTCTCTCACATTCCTTCCTTTCAGAGCTTCGGGAAATGATTTTCATGGTACTGCCGGAACCGCATTTTTAATGTGGTTCCGGTTTTTAGTTTGTGAGCTAATTCTCTATTCTTAGTTTTCGCCAACCAATTGTTTGTGAGTTTTTCTTTGCGTTCTTCGCGGCTTTGCGTGAGAATTTTTTCACGCAGAGTCGCAAAGCACGCAAAGTAAGTCTTTAATATATTTCTTCGTAAAGCAGATAATAGGTTTGTTCCATCCCCAGCTTTTCATAAACGGCCTGTGCTCTTTCGTTCTCGTTTTCGACATAAAGCCTAAAACCGCAAACGCTATCTTTGTCAGCCGCTTGTTGCTTCACAAATTCGTATAATTTTCTATATATGCCTTGCCCGCGGGCTTCGGGGCGGATGTAAACGCTCTGAATCCACCAGAACCAGCCGTTCCGCCAATCGCTCCATTCGGTCGTGACCATAAGACCGCCGACGATCTGGCCGTTGTCTTCGGCAACCACGTAAAATCCTTTGGCCGTGTCCGCGAAAACGGCCGCAACGCCTTGTGTAAGCGTTTCCGTGTCGAGCGTTTTTCCCTCGGTTTCCAAGGCCATTGCCTGGTTAAATTCGACCAGTGACGACGCATCGGCCTGTGCTGCAAGTCTGATATTCATGTCTAACCCCGCTTGACGAACGCCGGTCTGACCTCTAACCTAAAATGTTTTGCCCTCGGGCGTGTTGGATTCTATGAAACTTCGGATACTTTATCACGGGAACTGTTTTGACGGCGTTTCGTCGGCAGCTATATTTACCAAATTTTATCACGCGACTGTCGATGCCGACGCCGAGATCGGTTATACGCCGACGATGCATCGGGCGGGCAATGCGTTTGACCGCGACCAGTTTGACGGTGACGAAAATGCGATCGTTGATTTTAAGTATTGTCCCGACGACCGTTTGACGTGGTGGTTCGACCATCATCAGTCGGCTTTTCTTTCACCGGATGATGAGCAGCATTTTCTTGGCGACAAATCGGGCAAAAAGTTTCTCGACACAAAAAGCGCGTCGTGCGCCGAATTCATAGCCCGGATCGCCAAAGATAAGTTCGGTTATGAAGACGCATTCCTCAACGAACTGATCGAATGGGCGCACATTATCGACGGTGCTTTTTATGAAAACGCGGCGCAGTGCGTCGAACTAAAATCGTCGGCGTTAAAGCTGATGCAGGTGATCGAGGGTGAAAAAGACCCGGCGTTTGTCGAAAAGATCATCACGATGCTCACCCATTTGAAACTCGACGAGGTCATTGAAAACGACGAGGTCAAGGCGCGGCTCGAACCGATACTGAAACAACATTGGGCGACCGTGGAACTGATAAAGGAACGCTCAAAACATGAACGCGGTGTTGTCAGTTTTGATCTGGTCGGAACCGGCGTCGAAGGCTATAACAAGTTTATTCCCTATTATTTCCATCCCGAAACGACCTACGTCGTGTCGGTCAGCCAAAGCTCGTTCAGGACAAAGATCTCGGTCGGCTCAAACCCGTGGGCTCCGCGTCCGCGAATTCACAATATAGCCGAAATCTGCGAACGCTACGGCGGCGGCGGTCATGCGGTTGTTGGTGCGGTTTCGCTAAAACCGGACGATCTCGAACTCGCCCGTGGTTATGCGAAAGAGATAATCGAAGAGCTACAGTTCGCGGAATAAGACAAAGTTTTGCCACGAATTCACGAATTTACACGAACGAAGATGTGTCAATTTGAGCCATTTCGCTGCGGTTCGCAAAATTTTGCGAACTTTGCGGAAAACTTAGCGGCCTTTGCGGTAGGAAAATTTACCGCAAAGCCAAGTTAAAACCTCAAAAAGCTAGCCTTTCTTAAATACCATAGTCGATGAATTGGTTCCACGCGGCGTGGTCATTTCGCGATTGACGGTCAATGTCTTCCCGTCTTGCGACAAGCTCCATTCTTCTTTTGTTGTGAACGTCATCTGGACGTTGATAGTGCGCGTTTGGCTGAGTTTTAAGACGGCGCCGTCTTTTTTTGCCTGATACTTTACGGGAATCGGCCCGGCAGGGCTTTCCATATCGACGGATGTCTCTTTTCCATCGAGCGAATAGACGGTCGTTCCGTCACCGCTGCTGAGTCCCATACCGCCGCCACGCCCAACGTTGCCACCGCGTCCGGCCTGTGCGACACCTTCGGGTGGTGCTGCCCGCTTTGTTTCGGTCGCGACCTTTAATTCTTTTTCAGTTTGTGTGACGGTCATTATCAACGATTCGATACGCTGCCGTTCGTCGAGCTTCGATGCCGCCACGTCGAGCGCCCATTTGCCCGAGTAATCAACCGTTGTTTGAGAAAGTGCCGACACGCACAATGCGGCCATGATCGCGGTTAGAACAAATAATTTTGTCATCAAGTGAATCTCCGAGAATTTAAATTTAGTTACGACAGTTATGACGCAGCGCAAGCCGCGAAAGTTTGCGCCAATTTACAAAGAAATGTAATGGGTTCCGAATGAGAGTCAAACAGCGGCACAGCCGCAAAGTGTTTGAGCAGCCACGAGGATGTCTGAAAAGCAGGGTTTTCCAGTTTTAGCTCCAGAGGAGCGGAATGTTTGTAGAACCGATCCCAAAAACCGTAACAGCTCCGTAGCATGTTATTGATTCGCTTTGGTTTAATGTCGCCCCTAACGGGGCTTGCTTCTTTTCTGTATTCGTTTCTACAAACATTTGGCTCCTACGGAGCCGGTTAAAACCCTGATTACTGACTTTTCAGACATCCTCGCACATAGATGGGCGAAGCCCAAAGAAAATTACCTGCGTCGCCAAAGACGACTGATGGATTACACATCCGTAAGGTTTTGCTCGTGTTGGTTCAGCTTACTGTTTCTGAAACCGTAAATGAAATATATCACCAAACCGACAAGCAGCCATCCGCCGAAGCGTATCCAGTTGGTGATACCGAGTTCCGTCATTAGATATAAGCACGACAACAAACCGAGTATAGGTATTAACGACAGCTTTTTCGTCACGCTAAAGAAAAGCAGCAGGGCTGCGACGATCAGGAAAAAGATCATCGGTATCTTGTGCGAAAACGCGCTCAACGTGCTTTCGCCCTCTGCCGGTTTTAATGTCAGAAAGTCGCCGATAAATCCCGGGTTGAAATAATAGATAACGCCGCCGACCGCGATGAGGATGATCGGCAGAAAAATCTGCGAGCTAAAATACGGCACATATCGCGTCCCACTTTCGCGAAACTCCTCGTCCTTGAAAAGCACGCCGGCGCAGACGACGACGAACGCGAACAGCGTTCCGATGCTGGCGAGATCGGTGACTTCGGTCAGGTTCATAAACAGCGCCGGAATGGCGACGACGATTCCGGTGATGATGGTCGCGAACCACGGCGTTTTGAACTTTGGGTGAATAGAAGAAAATATCCTTGGCAGCAAACCGTCACGGCTCATCGCCATCCAGATACGCGGCTGGCCGAGCTGGAAAACAAGGAAAACCGTAGCGAGAGCGATCACTGCACTGACGGCAATTATGCCCGCCACCCACGGCAGATTTGCACCTTCAGGTCCGAAAACGAATGCCAGCGGATCGCCGACATCGAGCTTGGTGTAGTTGACCATTCCGGTCAGGACGAGTGCTATCGCGATGTAAAGCACCGTACAGATCACCAGCGACAAAATAATCGCTATCGGCAGGTCGCGTCGCGGGTTTTTGCATTCCTCGGCGGTTGTCGAAAGTGCGTCGAAACCGATGTATGCAAAGAACACAGCGGACACGCCTTTCAAAACACCTTCGACGCCGTTCGGTGCAAACGGCGACCAGTTGGCCGGGTTGACGTAGTTGAGGCCGAGAAAGATGACGAGCAGAATGATGCCGATCTTCAGTATCGTCAACGTCGTCGCGGCAAATTTTGATTCGCGGATGCCGATGTAAACCAGCGAGGTGACCAGCACTACAATAAGCAATGCCGGAAGATCGGCGACGACCGACAGGGAACCGAGCTTTGGCGCGCTGGCCCACGCCAAATATCCATCCAGCTTGCCGCAACTGATCGCCGCATCGGCGGCGGCACACGAGGCAGTCAACGCCTCGACCGTCGCACCGCCTGCGACGGCTTCGTTTACGGTGTCGAAGCCGCGTCGGGCGGTGAGAAAATCCATCGTAAAATGGAGCGGAATATCAATCCCATAACCTTTCAGCAACCCGGTGAAATAATCACTCCAGGAAATAGCAACGGCGATGTTTCCGATGGCGTACTCAACGATCAGATCCCAACCGATTATCCACGCGATGAACTCGCCCATCGACGCATAAGCATAAGTGTAGGCAGAACCCGCAACCGGAATCCGCGAGGCAAACTCGGCATAACACAGCGCCGAAAAAGCACACGCCGTCGCCGTAAAAACGAACAGCAACGCGACCGCCGGGCCGCCGTTGTACGAAGCCTTTCCGATCATCGCAAAAATGCCCGCGCCGATTATCGCGGCAATGCCCATCAGCGTCAGGTCAAAAACGCCGAGCGTACGGCGAAGCGTGGGCTGCGGCTCGGTCGATTGCGGGTCATGGTCGCCAATCCCCGCGGCGGCGTCGGCCTGAATTTGTGCGATGGATTTTTTTCTAAATAGCGATGTGCTCATAACTTTTGGTTGTTTTGGCTGCGAAAACAAACGGGGATGGAATTCTGGGAAATTGTACATCAATAAGGCAGATATGCGAACTGATTGCGGTTTCAGTCGGCGTAGCCCGCGACTTTGCGAGCTTTGCGGAAAACTTGGCGTCCTTTGCGGTAGTATCATTTCACCGCAAAGGACGCAAAGAAAATCCGCAAAGGACGCAAAGTTCAGGACGCTTTTGTAGAAACAAATTGGGCTGCCGCCACATTTTGTGGAACCGGAGGGGTAATCGCCGTTTTAGCTGTTCAAAGATCGACAATTAAGAAAACGCACCGAAAATGCTATCAAACCCGATCCATCAAAATCTTTCGACATCGTTTGTAAACGTGGGTGCGTTGGTCAAGCATCTGCACCGGCTGCAGTTTGTCGGCCGCGTTCATATAGAGATGAGCAGTTACGAGGCGGATGTTTCGTTTCGGTCGCCCAATCGAGTTCACGCACGCGAGTACGATCACATCTCAGGCACGCTCTGCGAGGGTGAAAAGGCCTTGAGAAATATTCTCGAGCGGGCCAAGGAACCGAATGGCCGCATTCACGTTTATCCCGAGTTTGAACAGGCGGTCGATCCGCCGTCGCCGCCGCGTATATTTGTCGATGAATCGATAGTTTCCGGTGCGCGGAAAATGGCATACGGAACTTGTGACACGATGGCTTCATCCCTGATCGCGAACGTGAGCGAAATATCGCTGGCACGCGACCGTGACGAATTAAAAGAACTTGTCCTGGAATTGCTGAAAAATTCCGCTGCCGCGTTTTCAAAGCAGCGGCTAGATTTTGAAGGGCTGTTTAGAAACGCAAGCCAGTTGAACGCGGACCGCTATACATTTCTCGACCCCGAAGCCGGTTTGATCGAGTTCAAAAACGGGCGATTGTTCGTCAGCGAACACGTCAGCGCGCAAAACCTTGCGAACGGCGTTTCCGTCGTGCTCGGCCACATGCTGGTGCGGCTGCGTGAAAGCCGGGATTTGAGAAAGCTGCACAACTTTACGATACACAGAATGCGTCTTGTCATTAGCCGAAGAAATGCTCTGCTTGAGAGGCTGATGATTCGCAGACAGTTCGAGAAGCTGGTTGAGTATTAGTCCAGTCAAAATTCGTTTCTTGTCGCCAACGGCGACTGACATTAAAGCCTATGGTGCAGTGAGCCTCAGCGAAAGGAACCATAGGTAGAATCGAAGACACAACCGGTCCCTGAAGGGACAGACCATTTGTTCGTCGCTTTCAGCGACGGAACTCCTACCGTTGCAACCTAGGGTTCCGCAAAGCCTACACCCTAGGCTTTAATGTCCGTCGCCGTTGGCGACCGAGAACCCAAACAGAAAGAATTGTGGACACGCCAACTGCTAATCCGGCGGTACTGACAGGACGACTCGCATGGTAAAATCGCGGTATGGATTGGAAAATATTCGGTACCGCTTTTCTTACGCTTTTTCTGGCCGAGCTCGGCGATAAAACCCAACTTGCCGTTATTACAATGACCGCAAGCACCGAATCAAAGATCTCGGTCTTTCTCGGCGCAAGCCTCGCACTTATATTGGTCACACTTTTAGGCGTGCTTCTCGGCGGCGTGCTTAGCCAGTATGTGCCGACGGAATGGCTTCAGCGAATAGTGGCCGTGGCGTTTATCGTGATCGGTGTTCTTATGTTGTTTGGGAAACTATAAATAGAGGTAAATAATGAAAGTAGCCCTTTCGAATCGACCGTAAAGTCGGCGCGAAAGAGCTACCTTTAAAACGGTGTGGGAGAAAAGTGGGAGATAGTTAAGTTATTAACGTAGTTAAACGATAGCAAACAATGTTTACCATGTCAATAGGTTTTTTTCTTAAGGCGTGAGGCATATTTCTGTCGAAATTTCGCGACCTTTGGCGCGACGACCGCTGCACAATAGGGCTGGCCCGGATTGTTTGCAAAATATTCCTGATGGTAGTCTTCGGCAGGCCAAAATTTATCGAGAGCAGTTACCTCGGTGACTATCGGGTTATCGTAAACGCCTTCGCTCGTAACCTCGTCGATGATCTCGTGGGCGATGCGTTTCTGTTCGTCGGAATGATAAAAGATCGCAGAGCGATACGACGTGCCGATGTCGCTGCCCTGGCGGTTTAGCGTCGTTGGGTTGTGGACGGCGAAGAACACTCGAAGCAGGTCGGCGTAGGAAAGTTTTTCTGGATCAAATTTTATCTGCGCGACCTCGGCGTGTCCTGTCGTTTCGGAGCAGACTTCTTTGTACGTCGGATTTTCTGTGTGGCCGCCGGAGTAGCCGGAAACTACGTCAGTCACGCCTTCGAGGTCATCAAAAACCGCCTCGACGCACCAAAAACATCCGGCTGCGAGAGTTGCCGTTTCTGCATTTACCATAATTATATCTTACCAAAATGACATTGAAATTACTCACCGAACCGGTCTTGAATTTGTTGCGTGCTGCGCATCATGGTATAAATGTCTGTGATCGTTTCGATTCGCCACAAAGGACTGAAGCGGTTCTTTAATTCGGGTAGCCAGGCCAGTATCTTGCCGGCCCATGCAAAACGGCTGCGGATGCTTCTGGCAGCCCTCGACACGGCTCACGATATTGAAGACATGAATATTCCGGGGTTTCGTCTCCATCCGCTTAAAGGATCGGAAAAAGGTCGTTGGTCTGTTTGGGTCAACGCAAACTGGCGAATGACTTTCGAGTTCCGCGAGGGAAACGCATACGTTCTGGACTACGAGGATTATCACTAATGTCAATGTACAATCCACCTCATCCTGGTGAGTTTATCAATGAAATTTTTCTGAAGCCGAACGGCATCAGCGGACGCTCACTCGCTTTAAAATTGGGCGTCTCACCTTCTACGCTTAGCCGAGTGTTAAAACGAATAAGCGCCGTTAGCCCGGAAATGGCACTCCGTCTTTCCAAGTCCCTTGGCCGTACGCCCGAGAGTTGGCTTGCCATGCAGTACAATTACGATCTTTGGCAGGCGCGTAAAATCGTCAATCTTGAAAATGTGGCAAAAGTTCGTCTGACCGCTGCATGATGGTTTCCCGGGATTTGCAAAATATACTGGCGGAATCATCGCTACTTACTTTCAAGAAAAAATAGAATTTGTCAGCTTGGAATTAAAAGTGAGATTGATATGGTTATCCGCATTATGAACGACTCAGTGTTCAATGGACTTTTTCATTTTATTTTATTCGCTTCAGTAATTACTTTTGGATTGTTTACGACTAGACCTTCATTTGCTCAGGCTCCGCCGCTTGTGGATGGTGATTGTGGTGAGTATGTAGGGCTAAAGGCAAAGAGTGTGACTGTTTCCGACGATGTCGAGCTTTTTATCTATCAGGATAAGCACTTTGTTTGGTTATGTTACGGCTATCCGGACGGTAGTTTTGCGATGGCCGATCTGAAACTGAAAACGAAAATATTTCCGGCCGGTATTAATCTGCACGTCTCGGCTCAGCTCGGCGAATGGCCGCTGGACAAGCCCGAGCTTGCTCCCACAAATGCGGAAAGCGAGATGTGGTGGAACCACAATCAGTGGACGGCAAATAATGTCTGGATCAACGGCATGGACCGTACCGGCGATACGCCGCGATATAAATTTAAGAATGCAAAAGCACGCGAAATTCAGATCGCAAAATCGCGGTTCGGTCGCGGAACGTGGTTGTTTTCGATTGAGATACGAAGCATCAAAGGAAAGGACGGAAAGATGTACGACGTCACTTTTCCGAAAGACGGCGTGATGTACGAACTGAAAGTAATTTAATCGAGATCATCGAAAGATGTAACTTTATTGTGGGTTGTCATTTCGCCTTGCGGTTCGTTTCCGTCACGAACAGAGAGAGCCGTGTGATAACCAGTAACGGCCGCGGCATCGAGCTCGGCAGAAATATCGGAAACAAATAGAATTTCTTCGGTGTGGAACCCTAGTTCTGCCGCTATTTTTGTATAGCTCTCAGCTTCGCGTTTGTGACCGACGTTGGTGTCGAAGTATTGGTCAATAAAACGCGTCAGGTCGCCTTGATCGGAGTATTTGAAGATAAGCTGCTGCGCCAAAACGCTGCCTGAGGAATATATCGCTATTGTTTTTCCGTCGCCCTTCCATCTTTCGAATGCTTTTGGAACATCATCGTAAACGGTCGAAACAAGATCGCTGTTCTCATAACCGGCCTGCCAGATCGTTCCCTGGATTGATTTGAGCGGTGTCGATTTTCGGTCGTTGTCGATGAGATAGGTGAGATAGTCAGCTACGGAATTTGGAGAGTCAGGCCGGAATTCGAGTCCATAATCGCCATCGCTTGCCTGCTCATTCTCAAGTTGGGAAATTTCAAATTTCAGCTCGACGAAATTTTGCTGAACAAAGCCCGCCATACGCGCACGCGCGTATGGGAAAAGAGTCTTGTGAACAAAATCGATCGGCGTTGTCGTGCCTTCGATGTCGAGGAGTATTGCTTTCATAAAATTAACCGCGAAATACACTAAACACGCTAAAAATATTTTTCTTTATTTAGTGTTTTTCGCGTATTTCGCGGTTTATTAATTTGCCGGGATATATGAAACGCCGAAGCACATCGGTTGAAAGCCTGCGTCAACGCCGGAGTTTGTGTAATTCGGCGTCCAGCCTGAAACGTCCTGAAACAGACGGATCGCACGAACCGTTCGGTCGCCGCAGAGGTTGAACCAATGGTGCGTGCCAAGCGGGACGCGGATAAGGTCGCCGGCTTCCATTTCGATGGAAACGACATCGCCGTTTTCGGGCGCGATGTGAAACAGGCCATGGCCTTTGACGATGAACCGCACTTCGTCCTCGTCGTGCCAATGCTCTTTATTAAATTTGTCGAGCATAGCGTCGAGATTCGGCGTCGTCGGGACTATGTTAATAACGTCAGCCGTAACGTAACCGCCCTTTGCTTTTAACGCTTCGATCTCATCGGAATAGAACGCGAGAATCTCTTCATCACTCGCATCCGGGCCGATCTCACCGATGTTGTCCCAGCGTTCATAATCGATGCCGATGCCGTGGAGATACTCGGCGATCTCAGCCGTTTCGGTCAATCTAATATTCCTTTTTGGTACATCTGCAACTGCCATAGTCTAATTTTGCCACAGAGCACACCGAGGGAATGTAAAGTTAGATCCTCTGTGACCTCTGTGGCTAATGTCCTAAAGTCCGTCCCAATACTTCAAATAAAAACTCAAAAATTTCAATATGCCGTCGCGCATCGGCGACCGATTCGCCCCATGTGTATAAACCGTGGCGGCGGAGATAGATGCCGTGGCAAGTCGGGTTTTCACGGAGCACGTTTTCGATAACGTGCGATAGGGCGATGTAGTCCTGCGAATTATCGACAACGGGAACGCTTTCCTTGTGTTCGTGCGTTGTCACGCCGGAGAGGCCCTTGAGCATTTCATAACCCTCGATCTCGATCGCGCCTTGCTCGTAAAAATGATCGGAAAGTATCGTTCCCCAGACCGAATGCGTGTGCAAAATCGAGCGAGCACGCGGAACGTGACGATAAATGCACAGATGAAGAAGCGTCTCGGCGGACGGCTTGCCAAAGCCCTGTAAAATTTCCGCGTCGTCGTCGAGCTCGAGAAAATTCGTCTCGTCGAGATCGCCTTTTTCGATACCGCTGGCGGTAACGCATATTCTAAGCGGCTTTCGCGCGAGCAACATGCTGAAATTCCCGCTCGTGCCGAGAACCCAGCCGCGGCGATAGAATTCATGTCCGGCTTTCGCGAGCTCCGCCGTAGGAGCTGTTGGTTTCAAACTGCTCATTTCCCAAGCTTATCAGACTCCATAAGGTTAATCATACAGCGGGCTTTTTGATGCAACCATCCTTGACACAAAAAAAAAGATTTACCATACTAAAATGTCCACCATATTTTTGGAAAAACTAACGACACCACAAAATCGATAGTTCGTGCCCCGAATGACGCTCAGAGCAACGCTCGGATTCTGCTGTAAAAAATTGAACAAGTCTTGGCCGTAGCTTCGAATCCGAGCTTATGAGATTCGTAGGGCAGCCGTCTGTTTGTTCGGCATTTTTTCAACGTGTTTATTTGTCGGGCGACACAAATTAAAGGAGAAATATGAAGAAATTTTGGTTTTTGATATGGTCGGCAGTGCTTCTGGCATCGCTGGATGCTGCGGCATTTGCCCAGAACACAGCTTTGATCGGCGGGCGCGTTCTGACTGCGGATGGGTACGGGGTCAGGAATGCAAGAATTACAATTTCTGGCGGCCCGCTGTCTCAGCCGATCGGGAATTTGACCGGCACCTTCGGCTATTATTCATTTGACAACCTTGAAACCGGGCATACATATACGGTCTCGGTTTCGGCCAAAGGACTTACATTCACTCAGCCCAGCATAAATATCGCTTTGAATGCCGATGTGACGAACGCCAATTTCGTTGTCGGCACACCAGAGCCTGCGGCGCAATGGGTCTGGCAGAATCCGCGGCCTCAGGGCAATCTTCTAACCAGTGTCTGTTTTACCGATGCAAATAACGGCGCGGCCGTTGGCCAGGCAGGCACGATCCTCAGAACAACGGACGGAGGAGTCAACTGGGTCAGTCAAACAGGCGGCGTCAGCGGGACAGGCGGCATTGGCCTGCTCGAGAACAGACTCAATGATGTTTCCTTTACCGACGCCAATACCGGAACTATTGTTGGCGATGACGGCGCGATCCTCAGAACAACCAATGGGGGAAATACCTGGTCAAGACAGGCAAGCGGGACGAAAGCCATATTGTTTGGAGTCTCCTTTGTCGATGCAAACATCGGGACGGTAGTCGGCACGGCAGTTGACGGCGCAACTACGATCCTCAGAACAACCGACGGGGGAAACACCTGGATACCTCAGACAAGCGGAATAAACAGAACGCTCACTGCAGTGGACTTTACAGATGCAAACACGGGAACCGCAATCGGCTCTTCGGGCACAATTCTCCGAACAACCGACGGAGGAAACACCTGGACCTTACAAACCAGCGGGACAACCATCATATTCAACGGGGTTTCATTTATCGATGCAAATACCGGTTGGGTGGCCGGCAATTTTGGCACCGTCCGTAAAACTACCGATGGAGGAATCACGTGGGTAAGTCAACCGGTCGGAATGTCGAATAATATCTCCCGGGTTTTCTTTACTGATGAAAACAACGGGACGGTTACCAGTAATGTCGGGATCATCCGTAGAACGACGGACGGAGGCGCCACTTGGTTCGGCCAGTCGAGCGGAACGTCCAGTTTCCTGTATGGAGTTTCCTTTACCGATTCAAACACAGGCACGATAGTCGGCCAAAACGGAACGATCCTCAGAACGACCGACGGAGGCAAAAACTGGGGGAGCCAGACAAGGGGAACGACCAATATACTGTATGGAACTTTCTTTACCGATGCGAATAACGGGACGGCAGTTGGCGCGAGCGGCATAGTTGTTACAACGACGAACGGCGGTGCCGACTGGTTTATCCGGAGCAGCGGAACGGCAAGCACTCTGAGGAGCGTGTTCTTTACCGATGCTAATAACGGAACGGCGGTCGGCGCAGGAGGCACGATCCTGAAAACGACGGACGGAGGAACAACCTGGGTCCCTCAAACAAGCGGAACGACGGCCGAACTGCGCGGAGTTGCCTTTACCGACGCCAATAACGGCATCGCAGTCGGTCAAAACGGTATAATGCGCAGGACGACCGATGGCGGCACCACCTGGTTCAGCCAGTCAGGAGGTCCCAGTTCGCTCAATGGGGTCGCCTTTGCCGATGCAAACAATGGGCTGGCAGTCGGCGTCACTGGCATAATCATCAAAACAACCGACGGAGGAAATACCTGGCTGCCGCAAACAAGCGGAACGACCAACACGCTAAACAGCGTTTCTTTTACCGATGCGAATACGGGAACGGTTGTGGGCGGCAGTGCTACAAGCGGCATTATTCTCCGCACAACCGATGGCGGAAAAACGTGGGTCAATCAGTCAGTCGGGATGACGATTTGGCCGCTAAGCGGGGTTTTCTTCACCGATGCAAATAACGGAAAGGCAGTCGGTAATTTCGGCACGATCCTCACCTCCACCGACGGAGGGCAAACATGGTTGAGCGAGATAAGCCCAACAAATAATGGTCTTACCGCGGTGTTCTTTACCGACGTAAATACCGCAACGGCGATCGGCGTGGGCGGCACGATCCTCAGAAAAAGACCCGCTCCGGCGTGGGCTCCGGACCAATACCGCAAATAGCGGGCAAAGCCCGCGTAAAATGCAGAAGCCCGCGCGTAAGCAAGGGCGATACAAGCAACACGGATGTCACGCCCTTGCTAACGCGCGGGCTTCTGCAAAAGACATTAATTATTCCTCATCCTCACGCAATTTCTCCAAAACGGAGAGATCTTCGAGCGTTGTTACGTCACCGGCAATCTTCGATCCCGACGCGATCTCGCGGAGCAGACGACGCATTATCTTGCCCGAACGTGTTTTTGGCAGAGCGTCGGTAAAGCGAATATCGTCCGGCTTTGCCAAGGCTCCGATCTCTTTTGCGACGTGAGCGCGCAGTTCGTTTTTCAATTGGTCACCGCCGGTTCGACCTCCTTCGAGTGTAACAAACGCGGCGATGGCTTGTCCTTTTAGATCGTCAGGACGGCCGACAACGGCAGCTTCGGCGACGGCCTCGTGCGAGACAAGTGCCGATTCGACCTCGGCGGTTCCGAGCCGGTGGCCGCTGACGTTTATCACGTCATCGACGCGTCCCATTATCCAAAAATATCCGCGCTCATCGCGGCGTGCGCCATCTCCTGCAAAGTAATATCCCGGAATTTCCGACCAATAAGCCTGCTTATACCGCTCGTCATCGCCCCACAGCGTTCGCAGCATCGACGGCCACGGGTGCGTTGCAACGAGATAGCCGCCCTCGTTCGTGCCGACGGAAACGCCTGCTTTCGTAACGATATCCAATAGAATTCCCGGCAGCGGACGCGTCGCGGTTCCGGGAACGGTCGACGTCGCACCGGGCAGAGGGCTTATCATTATGGTGCCGGTTTCGGTCTGCCACCATGTATCGACGATCGGGCATTTTTCCTTGCCGATGACGTTGTGATACCACATCCACGCCTCTGGGTTTATCGGTTCTCCGACGGTTCCGAGAAGGCGCAATGACGACAGATCGTGTTTCAACGGATATTGCTCGCCCCATTTTATGAAAGAGCGGATCGCGGTCGGTGCGGTGTAAAAGATCGTGATCTTGTGCCGCTCTATGATGTCCCAAAACCGGTCGTAGTCGGGATGATTCGGCGCGCCTTCGTACATAAAAACGGTCGCTCCGTTTGCGAGCGGGCCATAGACAACGTAGCTGTGGCCGGTGACCCAACCGATGTCGGCCGTACACCAATAAACGTCCTCGTCCTTTAGGTCGAAGACCATTTTGGTCGTGTATGCGGCCTGTGTCAGATAGCCGCCGGTCGTGTGAAGAATGCCCTTCGGCTTTCCAGTCGTTCCCGACGTGTAAAGAACATAAAGCGGATGTTCGGAATCGAGTTCTACAACCGGACAATTGTCATCGACAGTTTTTATTAGTTCATGCCACCAATGATCGCGGCCCTCGGTTATCTCGATGGGCGAACCGGTGCGTTTAAAAACAACTACATTTTCGATGGTCGGCGTCTGAACAACGGCTTCATCGACGATATTTTTCAGCTTTATCTCTTTGCCGCGTCGATAACCGCCATCGGCGGTGACGATCAATTTGCAGCCGCAGTCGATCACGCGATCACGAATCGCATCGGCAGAAAAGCCGCCGAAGATAACTGTGTGCGTCGCACCGATCCGAGCACAGGCGAGCATCGCAATCGCCAGTTCCGGCACCAACGGCATGTAAAGAGCAACGCGATCGCCGGTTTGTAACCCAAGCTTTTTCAACACATTCGCAAATTTTGAAACTTCAGCATGAAGCTCCGCATATGTAAACGTCCGCTGTTCGCCCGGTTCGCCTTCCCAGATGATCGCGGTTTTATCACGCCGCGACGTTTCAAGATGCCGGTCGAGACAGTTGTAGGAAATATTTATTTTCCCGCCGACAAACCACTTGGCAAACGGCTCATTCCATTCAAGAACTGTGTCCCACGTTTTGGACCAGTGAAGTTCCTCGGCCTGTTTCGCCCAAAAAGCCTGCGGGTCTTTTGCCGCTTCATCGTAAAGCCGCTCGTATTCCTCAAAGCTCTTGATATGGGCATTCGCAGCAAACTCCGCCGGCGGCGGGAAAACACGGGTTTCACTCAAAATCGATTCGATTGCGGTCGGTTCTGACATATAGAAAATTATAATTGATTGCGTCGCGGAACTTGAAACTGCGTCGTAACCGATTAAAAAGTATTAATCGATACTGCGAGGTTGTTGTATAATTTGAGTTGTTATGTATCACCAACTCATAGAAACGAACCCCGACGTTATGATGGGCAAGCCCGTTGTCGCCGGAACACGGATAACAGTTGAGCTGATCTTAGAAAAACTAGCTGCCGGCGAAACGGCAGAGCAGATACTCGATGCTCACCCCAGACTAACCCGAGAAGGAATTTCCGCGGCACTGCACTACGCTGTTCGTAACCTGCCTAGCTCTCCGTTAAAAGCTGCATGAATCTTTTGGCCGATGAGAGCATCGATCGTCAGATCGTGGATCGCTTGAGACACGACGGACACGACGTGTTTTACATCGCCGAGGCGGAGCCGAGCATTAGCGATGAACAGGTATTTGATCGGGCAAACGCAATAGAAGCCTTATTAGTCACAGCCGACAAAGACTTCGGTGAAATCGTTTTTCGCGAACGCCGCTTGCTATCAGATGGGGTCGTGCTGATTCGGCTTGCCGGTTTGAATCCAAATAAAAAGGCGGAACTCGTGTCTGAGGCATTTCAGAAAAGAGGTCGGGAATTTGCGAAAAGATTTTGCGTAATCTCGCCCGGCAATATTCGGCTTAGAGATAGTAAATGAGCATTACCCACCAATAAAACTCATCGTTCGGCTCGCGGGAATGAATGCGGGATCGTTTATGTAATGTCGCGGTTCTTTTTTTAGAACTACGGATTCGATGAAATCAACGATCTCGTTTCGGTTTGCATTGCTTCGCATGACATCACGGAGATTGTGTTCCGTAGTCGAGAATAGACAGGTTCTGATCTGGCCGTCGGCGGTCAGGCGAATGCGGGAGCAGGCTCCGCAAAACATTTCGGTAACGGGTGCGATAATGCCGATCTCGCCGGGCGAACCGTCTGCGAATGCAAAGTTCCAAGCGGTCTCGCTGCCGCGTGACGTATCTTTCAATTCCAAAGGAAACTCGGCGTTAATAGTCTCACGAATCTCTTTACCGGACACGACCTGACCGCGTTCCCAGCTGTGGCCGGAATCGAGCGGCATGTATTCGATGAACCTCATGCTCAATGCGTGATCGCGGGCAAAGCGAGCAAGCTCAACGATCTCGTGATCGTTTCGCCCACGAACTATCACAGCGTTTATCTTCACCGGTTCGAACTCGAACTCTTTTGCCGATTCGATCGCAGTGAGCACTTTGTCTAATGAATCGACACCGGTCATGTCTTTGAAATTCTCGTGGTCGAGGCTGTCCAGGCTGATCGTCACTCGGTCGAGACCTGCGTGTTTCAACGCTGCGGCATGACGCGGAAAGTCGGAACCGTTTGTCGTCAGAGCAATATCTTTCAGGGCGGGTTTCAGTTTTGCTAGTTTTGCAACGAGTTTCGGAACGTCCTTACGGATCAGCGGTTCGCCGCCGGTCAGTCTAATTTTCTCGATGCCAAGCGAGACAAATATTTCAGCCGCACGAGCGATCTCTTCAAACGTCTGAATCGTCTCTTTTCGTGCAAGCGGTGGTTCGCCGTTGGGCAGGCAGTAAAAGCATCGAAAGTTGCACCTGTCCGTCAGCGATATCCGCAGATCGCGTATCGTCCGGCCATGTGAATCCCGCAGCATACTTCAAATAATAACAATTCCGGCAACTATCAACTACAAACTTAGAACTTTTCTAACAGTTCATAGTTGCTAGTTTCAAGTTGATAGTTTCAGAGCGGCGGCGTTTCGTTTTAGGCCGGTTAGCTTTGTGCGTTTCATTGCGCTTCGGCGAAAGCGTTCGACGTATTCGGGATGTTCCATTTCGATGAGCGTTTCGGGCGAAATCGAAGTTTCATTGTTTCGCGGTTCGAAGCGATTTTCATCGGTCGGATTTTCAAAGCGGTTCCACGGGCAGACGTCCTGACAGATGTCGCAACCGTAGAGCCAGCCGTTTAGGTTCTCGGAAATATGATCGGGAAGGAGTTCATCGCGTAGCTCGATGGTCGCGTATGAAATGCACTTTCGCGAATCGACGACATAGGGCACGACTATCGCATCGGTCGGGCAGGCGTCGAGACACGCGGTGCAGGTTCCGCAGTGATCCAAAACAGTTTCCGTGTCGCTTTCGACCTCGATATTCAACAGTATCTCGCCGATGAAAACCCATGAGCCGAGTTCTTTTGTGATGAGATTTGTGTGCTTGCCGATCCAGCCGAGACCGGCACGAACGGCCCAGGCTTTTTCCATCACCGGAGCAGTATCGACGCACACTTTGCCATCTGCTTCGGGAAATTCCAGACGAATTCTTTCGAGCAATTCACGTAGCTTTTCTTTGACGATATCGTGATAATCATCGCCCCAGGCGTAACGTGAGATCTTGCCGGGTTCGGTGTGTTCGTGCGGCGTGAAATAGTTTACGGCGGCGACCAGAACGGTCTTGGTTTCTGGGTAGATCAGACGCGGGTCGGAACGCTTTTCGGGTTCGCGTGTCAGCCACTGCATCTCGCCGTGAAAGCCTCGATCAAGCCATTCGGTCAGATGTTCAGCTTCGTCCGTGAGAGCTTGAACTGGTACGGCATCGATCTTGTCGATGCCAAGTTCAGTCGCAATTAAACGGATTGATGTGATGGAAAGATCCACGTTAGTCTGCTTGCGGCTTGCCGCTATGTTGTGCGGAAAAGCTTGCTTTTCCGCAGTCCTAATAAACTTGGCGGGCTTGCCCGCGATATTCTGATCGTGGGCAAGCCCTAGTGGTCTTTTATCGCTCCGGAAAGGCAAGCCTTTCCGCACAACATGGGAGCAAGCTCCAAGTCCGACGCTACTGAATCCGATACGCCTTTGATTTCCAGACGACCACGACGGTGCCGTCGAGGCTTTCGGCGATGGTTCTTAGGCCGCTGTCGAGCTTGCGATAGTCTTCGGTGTTGCGGCGGACGTTTGTTGTCGCCTGGCCGCTGTATGCGGAGTCGTACCAGACGTTGTCGCGTTTTGAAAAGTTCTTTCCGCTTACGGTTTTCGATGGCGAAGCCGCTCTGCCGTATGCGGGTATCGCACTCTTTTTTGCCAACTCGCGTTCGCTCGACCGGTTGTCGCGTTGAGTATTTCGGCTTGGGCCTGCTTGCGTGCTTGGCATATTTCCGGCCGAGGGCATCTGCTCCTCTTGACGCATCACTTTCAGATCGGACGATTGTTTGTCCTTCCTCTCTCGGTCCGCATCGTCCTCGGCACGCAGCTCTTTTGGTGCAGGTGCTGTGACCGTAGCAGGCGGAGGTGGAGCAGCAACAGCGGGTTTAGCCGCATCGACACCATCCAGAACTAAGGCAGGTTGCTCTGTTGCGATCGCAACATCTTGTCCGCCGATGGTATTGCTCGCCATATTCGCCGCCGATCCGCCCGGAACGGATTTGTTCAGGGATGGAACCGAGTTGGCGTTTACGGGCGACGCCACGTTTGCCGCTCTCGCAGAGTTTGCGGCGAATGTCTCAGGTTCCTCAGCCATCGGGCCGCTTGCTCCTGTTTGTGTTTCGACCGCTTGAGAAACATCAGCCGAGCCGCTCATTCCGGTATGCTGGAAAACGGTGTAGCCGATGATTCCGGCGAATAAAACGACCAATGCACCCATTCCGTAAGCGAGATTTTGAATCGCGAACAGGCTCTTATACCAAGGCACGCTCGTTTCGGCGATAACAGCCGGAATTACAGAAACGGCGGAAACGGGTTCCGCCTCGGCATTCATCAAAATGAGCGAGGACAGCATTTTTCGACACCCGTCGCAATCCGCCAGATGCGTTATATAGCCTTTTCGGGCAGCATCGGGCAGAGCGTTTTCGGCGAAAGCCGACAGCCCATCAGCGTCAATATGCGGTGCGGCAAACTCACTAATAGTGATCGTCCGCCCGCCGCCGCTTGACCGCATCAGAGCATCAATTTCTTTGTCGAAGTCCACTTCCATCTAAAATCTTCGCCACAGAGTTCACAGAGAGTTTTTCGGCAAATTCAGAGCGTTAGGTAACCATGACTGAATCCCGTAAGTCTCGTTGTTCTGCCAAATAACTCTCCGTGTGCTCTGTGGCAACGGTTTCGTAACCCAACTAAAGAACGGCCTACATCCAATAATCTTGCACCAGCACGATAACGGCCCAGACGGCGATCATCTTTTCCAGGCTGATGCCGAGCTTTGAGGCCGCTTCGGAGAGGTATTTCTTGACCTCGGTGTCCGACCAGCCGTGATTTTTTTTCAACTCTTTTTCCACGCATTTTCGGATGTCGGCCTGTACGCGGACGAGCTTTCGGCTGGCGGTCGCTTCGTGATAGCCGAACGTTGCGGCGATGTCCTTTAGCTTTAGATCGTCGAAATAATAGAGCTTTAGTATCAAACGGTCTTCGTCATCAAGCGACGCGATCGCAGTTTGCAATGCGGCTGACACGTCCGCAGAGGTCTGTTTTTCGGTCAGTAGTTCTTCGGGATTGCTCTCGTGATGGACGACCAGATCATTATTAGAATTTAACGAAGCGTCCTCGGCCAGATTCTCGAAATCTCTCGATTCTTCTATCTGTACAAACTTTGACTGTTTGCGAAACTCATCGACCGCAAGCTGCGAGACCACCGCACGGAGCCAGCCCGCGAGCGAGCCGCGACCGGAATAATAGGCGAGCTTGCTCTTTTTATTGCCCTCGGCGTCCTGCCGCAAACCGTATAATTCAGCCCAGATCGAGCCTGCTAAATCTTCTGCATCTTCGGCATTTGCAGACATCTTTCTCGCAGCCGACTTCACTGTCGCGTCAAAGTTTGCGACCAGGTCTTCCCACGCCTTTTCGTTGCCGTTCTCACACGCGACTATCAAACACAGGTCGTCAGCACGTATTTCCTCGACAAACGTCCGAAGCGCGTTCCGGTCCGCATCCGGCGTGTCGCGAAGCAGGTATTTATCGACCACCTTGGCCACACGCGGCTTCAGCCGTTCAGCCCCAAGCCCACGCGGATCGTCCGCACGCGAGATCAGCCGCAAAACGGCTTCATCAAGGACCTCTTCATATCTTGCAGGCATCGTGCTCATCAGCGGACGGAGAGAATTCTAACACTTATTGGATGTAACACAGAACATCAGCGGTTGTTTCCGCTTAAGTCAGTACCGCCAAGTCGGTAACCGCCTGCGTTATCGGGTGGCGTGATCTCGTGGGTGAGAGCTTGCCACTTGCTTACGCAAGCGGTACTGACCTGTATTCCTCTAACTAACACTTTTACCGTTAGCGTTAGAACTAACAGCCCTGTTAACCTTTCTTGTCGCCAACGGCGACGAACATTAAAGCCTGGGGTGTAATGAGCAACGCGAATGAAACCCTAGGAAAGTTGGCAGAAATCCTTCGCTCCCTGTAAGGGAGCAACAAATCGGTCGGGTTCGTCCCCTTCAGGACGGAAACTCTTGATTTATCTACCTATGGTTTCGCTCGCTGCTCGCTGCACCATAGGCTTTAATGTTGTCGCCTTTGGCGACGAGGAGCGCACTAAAACTCGGATTGCGCGGAATAATGAGATTGTGCCACCCGCTTACGCGGGCGGTACTGACCTGAAACGAACCTGAACTCTGTAACTCTGGTAACTCGGTCAACTCTGCAAACTATTATTTCAAATGTTTGTGGAGAAAGCGGATGATTTTGTAACCGTCTAGATAGACCCAGGGTTTTTCGCCGAGGGTGTAGTGGCCGCAGGGGATGGCGGCTTTGCTGTGTTTGATCTTGCGGCGGCGTAGCTCGTTCATCACGTCGCGTGAAAGATTGACCGGAAAGCTTAGGTCGTAGAGCGTGTAGATGTAACGCTGCGGGCGATGGGGAAGCGAGGCGAGCTTGTCCATATAGGCAAGCGGCGAGATCGGCAGCCAGTATTCGCGAAGCTCTTCGAGGTCGAGATTGTTGCCGATGCCCTGTTTCACGTGATAGGTCGAAAGGCCGTGCCAGACGACATCCGCAGGGTAACCGGAAACGTGATTGAAAACGGCCGCGTCGATGTCCATGTCGTGAACGAACGCAAAAAACCCTACGCACGAACCGATACTCGTCCCGACAATGCCCACTTTCTCGTAACCCTGCTGCTTCAACCATCGAACCGCCGCACGCGAATCGACCACCGACTGACGCAGCGATTGCAGCGTCCGCCCAACGTTCGGTGCGACCAAGTAATCAGCCCGCTCAAGCTCCGGTGGCATACGCTCTTCGTGATACGGAAGCGTTAGTCTTAACGCCGATAAACCGACCTTGTTGAAGAACTTGCAGAGGTCGAAATAGGTTCCGGCTTTTGCGTTCCAATGCGGCAGAACGACAACCGCGGCTTTCTTGTTTGTTTCGTGTGGGAAATAAGTGGCGACAGCGGTGTTGTTCTCAGGTGAAGTTGTTGTGATCGAGCTTGTCCAAGTTAATATTTGCGGTTCGGGAGAGAGAGAACCACCCCGTCCGCCCAAAGCGGCGTCCACCCCTCCTTTGTAAGGAGGGGAGCTTAGGTTGAAATCGTTGATCTCAGGTGAGAAAAAGAATTCGTCGCTGTGCTCGACGGTATGATGTGCGTATTCGCTGAACAGCTCACGCGGGTCGCGGCCATTGGGGTTGTCGGTAATGTATTCCGTTCCCCATTCGAACGGCCGCACGACGCGATTGTCGTTGAGCATCGCAAAGTGCCGCTCGCGGCTGTGCATGTAGCGTTTTAACATTCAAAAATAGGCCACGGATTTACACAGATTTCACGGATAAGAAAAAACAATCTGTGTAAATCCGCGTTGATCCGTGGCAGAAAATCTCTGTGTCCTCTGTGGCTATCCTGCTGTCGCCACTCGCGACTTGTTCAGCACGCTCTCGTAAAAGGCGATGTATTGCGGGATGATCTTTTCGGTGCTGTAGCGTTCGACGGCAAGTTCGCGGCCGCGTTTGCCGAAGGCGAGACGCATATCGGCATCGCGGACAAGTTTGATCGTGTCATCTGCCATTTTTACAACATCGCCGACATCGCTTAGAAAACCGGTTTCGCCATCGCTGACGACCTCTGGAATACCGCCGATGCGTGTTGCGATGACGGGCAGTTCGCAGGCTTGTGCTTCGAGTGCGGCAAGGCCGAATGACTCAAGCTCCGACGGCAGCAGAAAGATGTCGGACACGCCGAGATAATCCGCGATGTTCGACTTTTTCCCGACAAATATCGTGTCATCAGCCACACCCAGAGTTTTCGCCAGATGCTTCACAGCCGAAAGCTCAGGGCCGTCGCCGACCATGACAAGGCGGACGTTTTCACCCTGCTCACGAGCCTTTGCAAGTATCTCAACGCAGTCCGCCGGGCGTTTAACGGGACGGAAATTCGAGACGTGAACGAGCAGCGTTTCGCCGTTCGGTGCAAGCTCGCCTCGCAAGGGAGCGTCGGGCGTTCTTACGTAATGCTGCGGACAGATAAAGTTTGGAATTACCTCGATCTCATCGAAATCGAATGTTTCGATAGTCGCCTTTTTCAGAAAGCGTGAAACCGCCGTCACACCATCAGATTGCTGCAAACCGTAACGCGTGATCGGCAGATAGCTGCGGTCGGCCCCGACCAGCGTGATGTCCGTTCCGTGCAGTGTCGTTATGACCGGAACGTAGCGTTTTTCTTTGATGGATTCGCGTGCAAGGATCGCCGAGATCGAATGCGGTATCGCGTAATGAACGTGCAGCAGGTCGAGCTTTTCAGCACGAGCGACTGTTGCCATTTTGGTCGCAAGTGCGAGGTCGTACGGCTGATGCTCAAACAGCGGATACGACATCATCTCGACCTCGTGAAAATGTACGCGTTCGTTAAGCTCGGTAACGCGGGTCGGCAAGACCGAAGATATAAAATGCACATTGTGGCCGCGTGCAGCAAGGTCGCGTCCAAGCTCAGAACCGACAATCCCGCTGCCGCCGTATGTTGGGTAAACCGTGATCCCGATATTCATAAAATTACTTTAGATCAAACAATTATGGTATCACGGCGGGACGGGCTTCGGCATCAGTATCTAAACATAAACAGGGCAAACATCTAAACAGCCTTAAACACCTTTCCTGTTTGATTAAAGGCAAACATGCGATCAGGCACAAAAAAGGAGCGGCCATTCAAAACGACCGCTCCTATTCGACTAGGCTACAGCTAATCAATAGTTCCGACCGTAGTAACGATTATATTCGCGTAGTTTGGCCCTGCTTTTTTGGACGTCACGTATATCGTCGTCCAATTCGCGTCGTTCCTTTGCCGTGATCACGCCATCTCGTCCATATTTTTCGCGATGCTTGCGGAGTTCGCGTTCGTTACCGCGAACCCGTTCCTCGCGGTAATATCTTTCCTGTCTGGCCCGCAGATACGGATTGTAAAAATACGGGTCATAGAACGGATCGTAATAGCGGTGATAGAACGGATTTCTCCAGTACACACGTCTTATTATCACTGGCTTATGAACGACACGCTGTACGCTCCTTACGCGTCGTTGAGCGGAGGCGCTGATAACCATTCCGGCCATAAGCAGGATTATTGCAACGAGAAAAACTCCTATGCGTTTAACATTTCTCATATAACCTCCTTAGTTTTTCGTCACATCAGATATAAATGCGATGAAAGGGTTTTAAAATGTGTTGCCTGGAATTTAATCTTCAATTCCGGCTAGATTAAGTGTGGGAATGATTAGATTTATGGCTTCTTTTTTCAGACGAGATATACGATACCCGTGCGATTCGTCGGTAAAAGGAATGAGTTTGCGTCGAGTTTGAAAATGTCACGCGGGTTTCTGACATGCGTGATTAATCATCTGTGTTAATCTGTGGCTGAAAAATTCTTATGAATATCGAATATTTTCTCGTTAAAGAAGGGTCGAAACTCGACCTTGCAAAACATGCGACCGATTTCACCGGCGATTATACCGACAAAAAGGAAGCGGTCAAAGATTTACAGAAAAACGTCGAGCGGCTCCGCGAGCTGCAGGACGTGCTTTATGCCCACGATACGTATTCGCTGCTCGTAATTTTTCAGGCGATGGACGCGGCGGGAAAAGATGGTGCGATCGAGCATGTAATGAGCGGCGTGAACCCGCAGGGCTGCCACGTTGTTTCGTTCAAGCAGCCATCGTCCGAGGAACGCGATCACGATTACCTTTGGCGGCATCAAAATGCCCTGCCCGAACGCGGCAAGATAGGCATTTTCAACCGGTCGCATTATGAAGAAGTTCTGGTCGTCCGCGTTCACCCGGAAATATTGCAAGGCTCGCAAATGCCGCCCGAAGTAAAGAGCGACAAGGACATCTGGAAAAAGCGGTTCAAGCACATCCGTGATTGGGAAGAACATTTGGCTGAGAATGGCACGCATATTCTGAAATTCTTTTTGAATGTCTCAAAAGACGAACAGAAAGCACGATTTCTGTCACGCATCGACGAACCGGAAAAAAACTGGAAATTCGCAACGGGAGACGTAAAGGAACGCGGCCACTGGGACGAATATATGACGGCCTACACCGAGGCGATCTCGGCCACATCGACCAAAAACGCTCCGTGGTACATCATTCCGGCCGACAAGAAATGGTTTACCCGGCTTGCGGTTTCTGAGGTGATCGTTAAAAAGCTCGAATCGATGAAACTGCATTATCCGGTGGTTACGGAAGAGCACAAGGTTGAGCTTTTGGAAGCAAAGAAAATGCTTGAAAGCGAATAAGAGAACCTTCGGAATAGGTGATAGGTGATAAGTAATAAGTGAAAAGTGATAGCCGATCTCCTAACCTATAACTTTTCAGTTATCACTTATAACTTATTCCGAAGAACGATGTTTTGCCGAAGATTGGAACAGATGATCTGATAAATTCGTTATTGCAACCGCAAGGAGAGTATCGATGTTTTGTCCGGGGTGCGGATTAGAAGAGTTACAGTCAAATCAGTTTTGTCGGGCGTGCGGCACGGACATGCGTGTGATCAGAACGGCTTTGGCTATGCCTGACAGCATTACTGCGTCGGCTGCGTCGGCACGTGAGGAGATCGGTCGGGCCGTTGCCGCAAAAATACGCGAGACGAAATCCACCAAAGAACTGGCAAAGGTTACCGAAGAAGTCCTGCCGGAAATAGAAAAGTTTCTCGAATCGCCGGAGGAGAAGCGGCTTCGGAGATTACGAAACGGTACTATCTTATCGTCGATCGGCATGGGCGTGGCGATCGCGCTTTCGATTGTTAGTGTTTTCAAGAACAAGGAAGAATTCATGTTCCTTGCGGGGCTAGGATTAATCACATTTTTTATCGGGATCGGGTTTATTCTGAATGGTGTTTTTCTGACCGTCCCGAAACGCTCCTTGCCGGAACGAAACCCTTACATTGAACCCGACGCCTTGCCCGCACAACAGCCTCAGGGCTTTCTCGAAATGCCCGCACGGGCCGAAACTAACGATCTGTTTCCGTCGGTAACGGAACACACAACGAAGCATTTGAAAAACGAGCCTTAGTCGGTGAGATGACCGAAACGCCCTTACTAACGTGCGGGCTTCTGCACTTCAGGGATTATTCGCATTATCCGGTCGTCCTCTGCTGCCGCCGTGCCGCGGCCGTCGCGGTTTGAGGTTGAGAAATAGAGAAAGCCGTCGGGGCCTTCGCCTATTTCGCGGATGCGTCCGAGATTGCCTTCGACCATGTTTTCCTGGCGGACGACCTTTCGGCCGTCGAGCACGACGCGGATTATCCTTGCACCCAGAAGACAGCCCAGAAAGAAATTGCCTTTAAATTCCGGCAGTTTGTCGCCGTTGTAAAACGCACCGCTTGCGGGCGCGCAGGCCGGCGAGTATTCGAGCAAAGGCGGTTCGAGGCCTGCTTGTGTTCGGGTGCCGTAGATCGTCGGCCAGCCGTAATTTTTTCCGGCTTCTACTATATTTACTTCATCGGCACCGCCGCCGCGGCCTTCGAATCCGCTTGGGCCGTGTTCGGTTTGGAACATCAACCCCGATCCGGGCTGCCACGCAAGCCCTTGCGCATTGCGGTGTCCGGTTGACCAAATTTCGGGGCGATAGCCTTCCTTACCAACGAACGGATTGTCTTTTGGAACAGTGCCGTCGTCATTCAAACGCAGCGTTTTTCCGGCGAGGGAATTGTTGTTTTGTGCAAGGTTCCAGTCGGTAGAATCGCCGGTCGTCACATACAGTTTCCCGTCCGGGCCAAAACGGGCACGCATTCCGGCGTGGTTTGGCGCGCCCGGAATGTTTTCGATAATGACCTTTGGTTCGGTAAGTTTTCCGCCTACGTATTTGTAACGCATTACCTTTATGCGTTTACCGTCGGCGTTGTAGGCGTAGGCAAGATAGACGAAATTGTTCGTGGCAAACGCGGGATGAACCGAAATGTCCATTAACCCGCTCTCGCTCGACGGTTCGACATCAGGCACGGTGAAAACCGGCTCGACCCGCAGCTTGCCCTTTTCGATGATCCGTACACGCCCCGGCCGCTCGGTCACAAGCATGTCGCCGTTCGGCAGCCACGCAAATCCCCAAGGCACCTGCAAACCGCTCGCAAACGTCTCGACCCGAAACTTCGCCTTGTCCTGCGTTTCAAAAACCGTCTCCAGCCCACCGGTGGGCGCCGCGTTAGAACAGCCGAATGCCGCAGTAATAGTAATAAGAACGATCAACCCGAGCTGTTTCATCGCGAATGCCTCCAGTAGCCGTTGTATCACATTAGACGGTTGGAGTGCTCGTTTTGTTTCCCGCAAGATCGGGTCCGTGATTGCGCTCAGAGCTTCGAGGCGATGGATTTGACCCAGTCATAGGGTTTTTTGGTGATCGAGAACGCACGCGAGAGCACATTTCTTTTTTTGCGAACCGGTTCAACCGCTGGAACTTTTATAGGGACCGATGCATCCGGTGGCCTGTTTTCCCGGTCAGGGCCGTGATAAAAGATTATGGTGTCTTTAAATTTCGGGGCTGAATTCTCTTCCGTGAGGGTGACGACCGATCTTTTGGTTCGAGCCAGTGGTTTTATCGGGTTGTTTTTCGACCGTACCGATTTTCGGACGGACTCCGCCTGAGTGGAAGTATCATCTTCCTCAACAGGGCTTGCGTCACTGACGGGCAATTGAGGCAATCGGGATTGGTGAGAAACAGGCCGCGGAAGTGCAACCGCCGCAAGTTCGGTCGAATCGTCGTAACCGATCAGCGCAAAAATAAATGCGAGATCCAGCACAACTATTCCAGCGATTCCCAATATCAATTTTTTCATTCTTTATTCCTTGTAACCCGATCTGGCCGTTTAAACACCGTAAAACACGAAAGGATTAGTATATACGTAGAAGCCGCAAGTTGCATATGAAAAGTTGGAGGTTCGATCGGCGTGGTGCGAACTCGAAATAAAGGCCAGTCTGGCGTAAGATGATGGTTGCATTAGACAAATAAGTTTTCAGGGGAGCCCGTTCCGGGGCTGAGAGTTGTCTTGGACATTACCCTAAAAACCTGATGCGGATAATACCGACGAAGGGAGAAAAACAATGAAAGAAAATGGTGTCAGTAGCCCGCACGTAAGTAAGGGCTCATTTTTGCAGAAGCCCGCGCGTGAGCAAGGGCGTAACGAACAAACCACAGCAGCAAAGACCAGCGACCAGGTAAAGCTGCCGGCTTCGCGTAAAATTTACGTCGAGACGAACGGCTCGACAGCTAATCAAAATAAACACAATTTACGCGTACCGTTTCGCGAGATAGCTCTTTCGCCGTCAAAGGATTTTGACGGGACATTGGAAGAAAATGCGCCGGTTCGTGTTTATGACACGAGCGGTGTTTGGACCGATCCGTCAGAGAAATGCGATGTTCGGGAAGGCCTGCCTGCATTGCGGCGTGACTGGATTGTTGGGCGCGGCGATGTGGAGGAATATGAAGGCCGCGAGATATTGCCGCAGGACAACGGCTATCTCACGAAAGGCGCGGAAGAATTCGCTAAAGCGAAGCCGCCTAAAGGCGGAACTCAAAACGGTTGGACTCTGAACGAGTTTCCTGGTTTGAAACGCGCGCCTTTGAGGGCGAAAAACGGCGCTTGCGTTACGCAGATGCACTATGCGCGAAATGGCATTATCACGCCTGAGATGGAGTATGTCGCGATCCGCGAAAATCTAGGAAGGCAAGCCGCCTTCGACCACCTTACTCAGAGCGAGCGGAGCGACAGGAGTTCGCTCAATCATCAGCATCGCGGAGATTCGTTTGGCGCCTCGATCCCCGAATTCGTCACACCTGAATTTGTCCGCGACGAGGTTGCTCGTGGGCGGGCGATCATTCCAAACAACATCAATCACCCCGAATCGGAGCCGATGATAATCGGGCGAAATTTTCTCGTCAAGATCAATGCAAACATCGGCAATTCGGCGATAGCTTCGTCTATTGAGGAAGAGGTCGAAAAAATGCGTTGGTCAACCCTTTGGGGAGCCGACACGGTGATGGACCTCTCGACGGGGAAGAACATTCATGCGACTCGCGAATGGATATTGCGCAATTCGCCGGTGCCGATCGGGACGGTTCCTATCTATCAGGCTCTAGAAAAGGTGAACGGCAAGGCCGAGGACCTGACATGGGAACTTTACCGCGACACGCTTATCGAACAGGCCGAACAGGGCGTCGATTATTTCACGATCCACGCCGGAGTTCGGCTGCCTTATATTCCAATGACCGCGAAACGCACGACAGGAATTGTGTCACGCGGCGGTTCGATAATGGCGAAATGGTGCCTCGCACATCATGAGGAAAGCTTTTTATACACAAGGTTTAAAGAGATTTGCGAGATCATGCGGACGTATGATGTCGCGTTCAGTTTGGGCGACGGACTGCGTCCCGGATCGATCGCGGACGCAAACGACGAGGCTCAGTTTGCCGAGCTTGATACGCTTGGCGAGCTGACAAAGATCGCGTGGGAAATGGATTGCCAGACGATGATCGAAGGGCCGGGCCATGTGCCGATGCACCTTATCAAAGAGAATATGGACAAGCAGCTCGAGATCTGCGGCGAGGCGCCGTTTTACACGCTCGGGCCGCTGACGACCGACATTGCTCCCGGTTACGACCACATCACCAGCGGCATCGGCGCGGCAATGATCGGATGGTTCGGTACGGCGATGCTTTGTTATGTAACGCCGAAAGAGCACCTCGGTTTGCCCAACAAACAGGACGTAAAAGAAGGCGTGATCACATACAAACTCGCCGCCCACGCCGCCGATCTCGCAAAAGGACATCCGGGCGCGCAATACCGCGACAACGCTTTATCGAAAGCGCGTTTTGAATTCCGCTGGGAAGATCAATTCAATCTCGGCCTCGATCCGGAAAAAGCGAAAGAGTTTCACGACGAAACCTTGCCCGCCGAGGGCGCAAAGCTCGCGCATTTCTGCTCAATGTGCGGCCCGCATTTCTGCTCGATGAAGATCACGCAGGACGTTCGCGAGTATGCGAAAGAGCACGGCGTCGAGGCTGAGAAAGCGTTAGCGGTGGGAATGAGCGAGAAGGCGAAAGAGTTCGTCGAAACGGGCAGTGAGATCTATCACGGCAAACCGGACGGCGTAGAAGAACATCACTGACCATTTGATTATATTTTCTGAACCAGTAAGTTAGGCATAGTCGCGGTTAAAAGTGCTTTAGCTCTTGACGCGCGTCCGCATACTTTGTTGCCGACTTGACCAAACGTTATCCTTCTTGTCGCAAGAAAATGCACACAGATGATAATATAAAGTCCTAGATTAGTATAAAGTCCTAGATTAGTTCTGTCGTTTACCCGCGTTCCTTTCTTTGAAGCGACGCGGTTTTTCTTGAGATGACTCACGCAAACGCACCGCAGCCAGAGCGACGGAGGCTTTGGATCATAACCGAGCTTTACTATCCGGAGAATAATCAGACCGGTTATTACATGACGCACATCGGCGAAGGATTGGCGAAGGATTTTGACGTTAAGATCATTTGCAGTCAACCAAACTACGCTGTGCGCGGGACCGTCGCTCCGAAACGCGAAGTCCACAAGGGCGTCGAGATATTTCGGGTACGCGGCACGACTCTCGACAAAAATGTGCTTCCTTTGCGGCTCATCAACATGCTGACGAACGGCATCTCCGTTCTCTATCACGCGTTCCGAAAGATCAGGCGTGACGATGAAGTGTTGACCGTCTCCGCTCCGCCATCGCTGCCTTTTCTTTCTGCATTTGCGGCAAAGATAAAGGGCGTGCCCTATTCGCTGATCGTTCAGGACAAGTATCCCGAGACGCTTGTTGCGACGGGTACGCTGAAGTCAGATTCACTACTTGTGAAAGCAATTTCGCGAGCAAACCGCTGGCTTTATTCGCATGCTCGACGTGTGATCGTGATCGGCCGGGATATGGAAGAGCTTGTTAAATCCGAGATCCCGAAAGAGGCTGATAACGTTGTTTCGATACCGAACTGGGCAGCTCTTGACGAGGTCGAATCGCGTCCGCGAGAAGAGAACCAGATCTTGAAAGATCTTGGTCTCGAAGATAAATTCGTTTTTCTTTATGCCGGAAATATGGGGCATCCGCAGGACGTAGAGAGCATTCTCGAATGTGCAGATAAGCTCAAAGGGCACGACAAGATCAGGTTCGTTTTTATCGGTAACGGCGTGAAACGAAAATGGTTGGAAGGCGAGGTTAGTGCACGCGGCCTGGCGAATGTGATTCTGCTTGATCCGCTGCCGCGTGAGCAGCAGACTTTATTTCTCAACGCCTGTGACGTCGGGTTCGTTTCGCTCGTTCGCGGAATGTACGGCGTGGCGATGCCGAGCCGAACGTATAATTTTCTTGCCGCCGGAAAACCAATTCTTGCGTTGACGGAGCACGGCTCAGAGGTCGAGCGAGTAGTGACCGAAGAGAGCGTCGGGTGGGCGATTGAACCGCAAGACCCGGATCTCCTTCTTCAGACGATCGAGGAGATATTCGCGCGTCGCGCAGAACTTCCTGCAATGTCGGAAAGGGCGCGTCACGCAGCTCTGACAAAATACGATCTTGAAACGGCCGTCGGGAAATACAGGAAGGCAATGCGATGAAGATCCTTGTTACAGGCTCGACAGGTTTCATCGGCCGCGAAGTAGCTGCAAAACTTACGGCGGAAGGTAACGACGTAACCGGAATCGCACGGAAAACCAAGGACGACAAGTCCTTGTTTAGCGTTGATATCGGTGACGGCGCTGCGGTTGAAGAGTTTGCAAAAGGGAGAAAGTTTGACGCGGTCGTTCACGCGGCCGGCCTCGCACATCAGTTCGGAAATATTCCGGCCGGAGACTTTTTTCGAGTGAACGTTGATGGTTCGGAGAACGTCGCGCGTCTTGCTGTCGCAACCGGAGCAAGCCGTTTTATCTTACTGAGCTCGGTTACGGTTTACGGATTTCAAAATTCGCCGATGGACGAGAGTTCGCCGTGCAAACCGGAGAATCCGTACGCCGAGAGCAAACTTCGAGCGGAAGAGGTTTGCAGCGACGTTTGCCGCAAGGCTGACATCGATTTGACGGTGCTTCGACTTGCGCCGGTACTTGGCGAAAAAGGCGTCGGCAACGTTCCGCGACTCATCAGGATGATCCACCGCGGCCGGTTCATTTGGGTTGGCGCCGGCGAGAATGCAAAATCGCTCGTCTATGTCGGCGATATAGCCGAAGCAGTTTTAAAAATTCTCAGCTCTCCGCCTTCGATGTCCGAGATCTACAATCTTGCTGCCGAACCGGTGAAGATGAAGCGGCTCGTTGAGATGATCGCCGTAGAGCTTGGAAGAACGATCTCAAAACTGCGGATTCCCGCAGCTTTGCCGCTGGCCGCGATCTCACTGAATCGAAAGACGCTCAATATTGGCACTGCGAACCGCATCGGGCAGGTCGTCGAAAGATGGCTCTCTGACGATATTTATCCGGCCGAGAAGTTGAAAAGGGACTTCGGTTTCTTGCCTCGAACGTCCATTGAGGAGGCAGTTCGAAAACAATGCGAGTGGTTTTTAAGGAGTCTGCCGAAACTTTGATTTTTGATTTGCCAAACATAAACTTTCACTGTGCCGGACTTAACAAAGGAGACTCGTGGGCCGCACGGGGCCGGCAGCGTAAACGCCGGGATCGCGGATGCGATCCTATTGGCTTTGCATTATCTGACAAATGCAGACGGAACGGGATCGTCGCTGCTCAGGCCGAACGACACGACATCGACCGTTCCTGATTGTGATTTCATTATCCACCAGGCGCCGTTTCTGAAAACCGCCGCGTCCGCGCGTCCGTCGCCATCGTAATCGGCCGGTGCGGGAATGTCATTTGAAACCCCGAACTGAAACGCCGTGAAACCCTGCATCGAGCGCAAAAGATACCAGATGCCGCCGCGATACACCGCCAGATCGGTTTTGCCGTCCGCGTCATAATCTGCCGGTACGAGCACATCATCAGCCAGGCCGAAATTGGCTGCAGAAAGCTGTCCGTTCGAGCTTTGGCGAATATACCAGGCGCCGTTGCGGTAGATTGCCGCGTCCGTTAGCCCGTCGCCGTCATAATCGCCCGTGACCGCCTTGTCGCCGGAAATTCCCCACTGGATATTCGAAATATTGCCCTGCGGATTTCCCATCGAGCCGCGATAATAAAAGGTGCCTTGCGTCCCGCCTCGATAAATCGACAGGTCCGCTTTGCCGTCGCCGTCCCAATCGCCGCCTGTCGGAACATCGCCCGATAGACCGAAATTCTCAATCCGAACCGTGCTATCCAAACTATTAAGAATGTAATAGGTCCCATCCGACGGACGCCACACGGCGACATCGGTTTTCAAATCGCCATCGTAATCGGCGGGTGTCAGCACATCCGTTGAAAGCCCCCATTGCCGGGATGAATAGCCCGCCTGCGACCGAAGCAGATGCCAAACACCATCCGACGGACGAAAAACCGATATGTCCGAACGCCCGTCTGCATCGAAATCGAACGGCGTCAGGCGTGTTACGCGGATCGGTTGCCAATCGAGTCCTTGGACTATGCCGTTGAAGGTGGTCTGCGCAAAGCTTTGAGCGGAACCGCTGTTTAAATCTGAGACGGAAAGAAAACTTAGTTGGTTAGCCTGCGTCACAAAGTTCGTATACAAAATCTTTGCCCCGTCTGGTGCGTAAGATCCCAGATAAAGGCCCAATAAAGTGCGACCCGTGCCGTTCGCGTTCATTGTCCAGGTCCTGGGGGGCTGGGAAATAAGGTCCGTTGTATAGCTGAAAATGATCTTCGAACCGTCGGGCGAATATGATGGGCTGCGGTACTGCTGGCTGGGAACGTCGGCGGGGCCAGGAATCTGCTGTTGGTTCGAGCCGTCGACATTCATAGTGAAGAGATTCCACGGGTTAGCGGAATTGAACACACCGCTTACGTAGACGATCTTTTGTCCGTCAGGCGAAAATGCGGCATAGAACTGATCGGCCGCATCGTTTGTTAGGCGAATTTGATTCGATCCGTCGGTGTTCATTTTATAAATTTCGGAGTTGCCGTCGCGGTCGCTGCCAAAAACGATAGTTAAGCCATCGGGCGAATAGTACGGCAAAAAATCCGATGCCGTGTTGTTCGTCAAGCGAGTGGAATCCCATTACGTTAGCTCCTTTGCCCGTGTTATACGTCCCCAAGTTATACATCCACATCCTAAAAGCAAGAGTTTAGTTTGCGGGATCTGTCACGGTAATTGTACCTGACGGAACAAAGCAAGATCATTAGTGGCGAATTTGAGAAAAAACTGTTTACAGGGTTGACGTCTTTGGATAACATTAGGCTGGTCAACTAATTGCGCTCAAACAACCAAATGGGAACCAAAGCATACAAAGCACATTCTTTTAATGTTCCGGCGACGGCAATCGCGGAGACATCGGCGGCGGTCAAAGATCATTTTGCGGCTGAGTTTGGTGAGGAGCATTCCGAGGCAGTGATCGAGAAAGCGCTTCGCACTTGGCTTGACGGCAAGCTCGACCTTGTTCTTGAAGAGATGCCGGAATTGCTGACATCACCGCGTTCTGCTGAATCGAAAGAGTTTGCACGCATTCTGCACGATGCAGAAAAACTCGCGATCCGCGTTACGAGCGAAATACCTGCGGCGGTAACTGCCGTGGCCGAGCACCCGATGTTTGCCGGCAACCGCGACTTTTCACCGGCACGGCTCACAGCGATGATGGCTT
This sequence comes from uncultured Chloracidobacterium sp., assembly GCA_964605905.1. Classification (GTDB taxonomy): domain Bacteria; phylum Acidobacteriota; class Blastocatellia; order Pyrinomonadales; family Pyrinomonadaceae; genus OLB17. The sequence goes on from CAZSEL010000006.1 coordinate 53,529, forward strand.
ACCTGAGCGAAAAGGGCGTTGAGCTATACAAAACCAAGCTTAACAAGCTGCTCTTTTACGCCGATCTTTCCGCTTATTATTTAACTGGTCAGGGAATTTCGGGGTCGCGATATGTAAATCTGCCGTTCGGGCCTGTGCCTGAAACATATGAAGACGTGATCGATCTTGCGGCGAGTTGCAACGCGATAACCATAAATTCTCAGGGTTCCAACGCAAGCGTGATTGAACCCGGCGAAAACTTCAGAGACGCAGAAAAGGAACTTAGTAACTCAGATCGCCGCGTTCTCGATTGGGTTGCCGAAACCTACGGCCACCTGACCACCGCGGAGATAACCGATCTCTCACACGAAGAAATGGCCTACAAAAACACCCGCCGCTCCGAGCCGATCGCGTACCGATATGCTGAATTCCTAAAAACGCTGCCGCCGAAAAATCTTCTTTCATAGAGAAATCCTTTTCGTGTCGATTTGTGTGATTTAGTGGTTCCAGTTTCGTAAACCGCCGGAAGTAACCACGAAATAACACGAAAACTGCACGAAACAAATCAAAGTTAAAACAAATAAAGAAGCAGGAATTTAGAACTGGCTCCAGTCTGTCGTGGAGACGGCTTGACTCAGGCTGTCGCGGGGCCCTCGGCTTCCAAAGCAACCAATACTTCAAAGATACGCACCATTGCGATGGTGTCGAGTTCGCAGTATTTTTCGAGGTCGTCGAATATTTTTTGGCGGGTTTCGGGGTCCATGGTGTCCCATTTTACGGCGCGGTACCAGCTTATTGTGGCGGTCAGGCCGTCGCCGATGCCGAGGCTTGCGTATGACAGTTCAGGGACGAGAGCGGGCAGGACTTTTTTGATCGAGCTGCGTCCTTTGAAACCCGGGTGGATGTAGAGCTTGTCGGAAAAGACTTTCATCAGGTCGGCGGTGTGATCGTTTACCTCGTTAAAAAAGTCTGTAAATTCCGGGAACATTCCGGCCATTTCGGTGTTGCGGGTTTTCTCGAATCCCTCGTACCAGACAAAAACGGTTCCAATATTTCCCGACATCGCCTCTTTCAAATGTGCGGCCATTGCACGCGGCGGATCGTCGTCGCCGTGCGACAGAAAATAGCTGTGACGCGGGCTCCCGCCGGGCGTGTCGATGGTGTGGAGCGAATATTGAAAGCACATTTGCTGAAACGGACGCACACCCTCGAACTGCGGGATCGCGTACGAGAACGTTTCGTAATCGAGAAAGTGCAGCGGATATTCCCATTCCGCGATCCGCTTTGCTATCGCCGGACGGTCGATAACCACCTCGCCGGTTTTAGCGGCCTCGACCTGGGTCCGCTGCTTGTCCGAGAGAGGGAAATCGTCCGGCACATCGTTGATCGAGATAATGTCCTGTGACAGCAACTCGCGGCGCTTGTCGTTCTTTAAAAACGCAATGTCAAAAACCGTGTATTCCGGCAGATCGGGGAAATGCAGCTTTATAAAATTGCAGTCGAGCTTGTTTTTAACGCAGTAATCGACGAGCGACGGAACCGGAACGGTTTTCAGATACGCCATCGCGTCTTTCACCTGACGGGCGGTTACGTCCATGCGTTCGTTTATCTTTTCGGTCACGTCGGTGACGACAAAAATCTGCTCTGTGTCGATCTTGCCAACGCGGACATATTCGCCGTTCATCGTGATGACAAAGCATCGGCCGACAGTCAGTCCTGTTCGCTCGGCAACGAGCTTTTGAAACGAAACATCTTCGTAGTGTTCTTCTTTGACCTGCGACGAGGCCTTTACCTCATAAATGTCGATCACGCCGGTCGCCGAGTCGGTCACGATAATGTCGCACCGCGCATACAGATCGTTTGTCTGGATCGGCCGCTCGAAATCAATGTTGGCGTCCTGAAATCGCTCAAGAGTTTTCGCCAATTGCTGCACCGCATAACCCTGTTGCCGCAGATGCTCATACTCAAGCGAATACGGCTGCGAGATGAGCAGCGGCTGATTTATCTCAAGCCAAAATTCCTGCGGGCAACGCAGATAACTAAGATAAGCGGTTTTTGAGAGTCTTAATTTCACTTACATTTAATCCTATCTTAGATCGCCTTTAAAAGCCGAACTCTCCCAAACTTAAACCTTGCCCAACTACGGCTCAACAATAGCCCATCTAACATTGGCTCATTATTAGTTAACATTGCTCCATTTATACCTAACATTGGCTCATTGTTAGCTAACATTGCTCCATTTATATCTAATATTGGCTCATTGTTAGCTAACATTGCTCCATTTATATCTAACATTGGCTCAATGTTAGCTAACAATGGCCCATTTATAGGTAACTTTGGCGGGTTTTTGGGTGAAAACAGCCCAAAAATCGACAATCGAATAGGTGCCCGTGACACAAAATCCAATAAACACCGAGTTTCCAATGAAATGGCTACTTCTGAGAATCGTTGTTGACACATAACGCGCAAGCCCAATAAACTTTCCAAGTGACCCCTGATACGGCCATTGCCGATCCGCAAGTACCAATAAACCAGCCGCCATCGACCGCCGGAATGACCACCAAGGTCGTCAAAGGCAGTCTGTGGACACTTGCCGGCCAGGTTGCGCCATTGGGCGTGTCGCTGGTTACAACTCCGTTTACGATCCGTCTGCTCGGCGCCGAGGGCTATGGCGTTTTGATACTCGTCGGGCTGATACCGACCTTTCTCGGTTTTGCCGATTTTGGGATGTCGATCGCATCGACCAAATTCGGCAGCGAGGCATATGCCGAGGGAGACGCAGAAAAAGAAGCTCGTGTAGTTCGCACGGCAGCCTTTGTCACATTCTGCGCAAGTGTGCCGATTGCCTTGGCTCTGTTCGCATTTTCATCCCGTATCGTCGATATTTTTAATATTCCGGCCGACTATCACGGCCAGTCCGCAACCGCTTTAAAGATCGCGGCCGTAACATTTGTTGTCGTGTTTCTAAACGCAGTTTTTAATACGCCGCAACTCGCACGTCTGCGGATGGATCTGAATACATTCGTTAATTCGGGTTTTCGCATTCTTGGGCTTATCGCCACGCCCGTCGTTATCTATTTGGGCTATGGCATTGTGGGCGCAGTCTCAGTCCTGCTAACCGCCAGCCTACTAACACTCGCCGGACACATATATGCATCAGGCCGCCTGCTCCCAAATCTCTACCGCCTATCAATCGACCGCCATTCCTTCCGCCCAATGCTAAAATTCGGTGGTGCATTGGTAATTTCGACAGTAGCCGCAATAGCTTTGATGAATGCCGAGAAGGGAATTTTGGCCGCCTCTGTTTCCACGGCGGCTCTTGCACATTATTCAGTGGCATTTACCTTAGCGGGCATGATGGCTTTATTTACTACGGCGCTTACACAATCGCTTTTGCCTGCATTTTCGCAACTGCAATCGGCGGAGAACAGGGTTCGCTTAAATGGATTATATACACGCGGGATAAGATTGAATCTGATTTTGCTGATTCCCGTTTTGGTAGCTTTGCTGATGATAGCCAAGCCATTTTTTACGATTTGGGCAGGAGAAGAATTCGGACTGGAAAGTACAATTCCATTTTACATACTTGCTGCGGGAGCCGGCTTCAATATTATTGCGGCATTGCCCCACGTTTCCATTACTGCGGCCGGACATACTAGCATATTTGCGAAATTATATTGGATCGAACTCGCTCCCTATGCCGGATTTGTTTGGATATTATCGTCAAGGTTTGGAGTCTTAGGTGCGGCGGCGGCTTGGAGCATTAGAGTTGTAGTCGATTGCTTCATTCAATTCTATCTTGCAAAGCGAGTTGCCCAAATGGAATTTGTCGGTCGAGGATTATCGGTATTTATTCTGGCTATGGGGATTATGTTCCTGCCGTTTGCCGCGATTTTGCTGCTAGGGTTTACAGTAATCGCGATTATTGGTTTTGTATTATGTTTTGCGGCTTATGTTTTTGTTATTTGGAAAATGGTCCTTGAAAAGGAAGAGGCATATTGGTTTTTACAGAAGTTCAAACTGCGGCTTATGTATTGATCTGAGATTATGAACGAACAATATAAAGACCTTGCTCGACAATACGCGAATAAGCAGGATGGATATTATGAGCAGGAACGATCAGAAATGCTCGTATTCATCCCGGAAAACTGTCGATTTGTATTGGATGTGGGCTGCAGCTCCGGTTCTTTTGGCTCAATATTAAAAGCCAAAAGACCTGGAATTATTGTTTGGGGAATTGAACCGAACGAAAATGAATGTGAAGCTGCGGTACAAAGATTGGACAAGGTTATCTGCGGCACGTTTAACATCAACGAGCCTGAACTTTCCGGACAAAAATTTGATTGCATAATATTTAATGATGTTCTTGAACATCTTGCAAATCCTGAAGATGTCCTAAAAATATCTAAAGATTATCTTGCTGAAAATGGCTCGGTCGTTGCATCGATCCCAAACGTATTGCATTTCTATAACATCTGGCAAATCCTTGTTCAACAAGATTGGAAATACGAAGATTCAGGTATTATGGACAACACTCACCTGAGATTCTTTACAAAGAAAAGCATTATTAGAATGTTTGAATCGTGTGGCTTTGACGTTGCAAAGATCAACGGAATTAATCCGAGCTTCGGCTTTAAATATCGGATTGCAAATCTACTAACTTTCGGGAAATTAGACGATTGGAAATATATTCAGTTTGGCATTCAGTCCAAAGTGCGATGAGAATCGAGTGGAACCAGAACTCTCCATAATCATAGTAAATTGGAACGGCGAAAAGTTTCTTCCCGACTGTTTGAAAAGTATTGCCGACAATCCGCCGAGCGTTTCCTATGAAGTAATAGTTATTGACAATGATTCCAGCGACGGAAGCCCGCAATGGCTTGGCTCCGATGAGCCGAAACGAATGTTTCCCGAGGGCAATTTCAACTTCATAAAAAGTGAAGAAAATCTAGGGTTCGGTCGGGCAAACAATTTGGTAATCGAACAAACCAAAACACCTTTTGTTTTTCTTCTGAATCCCGACACAATAGTAAAGCCCGGCTCGATTGAAACATTATTGGAGACGCTTCAATTAGATATACGAATTGGCATTGCTATTCCAAAAGTTGTCGATTTGAACGGTGTAGTACAGCCGTCAGTGTGGGCCGTTCCGACGGCTACTAAACTCATCGTTGAGGGATTGGGACTGTACAGGCTAATACCGAGAAAGTTGCGGGGAGAATGGCTTTTGTTTCGTCATTGGTCGTACGATAAATCACGCAATGTACCGCTGGCGAGCGGCTGTGCAATGATGGCGAAACGCAAAATGATTGAAAATGTCGGCACTTTTGATCCAGCAATTTTTATGTACGGTGAGGATTTAGAATGGTGTTATAGGATGGGCGCTAACGGCTGGCACATCAGGTTTGATCCACGTGCCGTGATCATCCATATCGGCGGACAGAGCTCAAAGTCAAGATGGAGTTTGATTGAGAGCCGATTAAAAGAAGAGCGTTCGTGGATCGAGTTTCAACATAAGTGCCTTTTACCCTTTTCCGTATTTGTGAATTCGCTTGTTCGTGTTTTTACATTGTATCCACGAGTTCTAGTTCGGAAAATAACTGGAAAAGATGCGGCTTATCTTAATCAACTTATACCAATGCAGTATGAGTCCATGAAGACCGTCGTGCGTAAATTTATTGCTGAATGATGAATCCGGCCATTTCTATAGTAATTCCTAATTACAATTACGGCCGCTTTTTGGCCGAGGCGGTGAACAGCGCGCTGGATCAGACCTTGCCGCCATATGAAGTGATCGTCGTTGACGACGGCTCGACCGACAATAGTTTGGAAATATTGAATGCTTACGGCGACAAGATAAAGATCATACAGCAAAAAAATCAGGGTGTGGGAATTGCTAGAAACGCGGGGGCAGAATTGGCGTCCGGCGACTATCTGGCTTTTTTAGACGCGGACGATTATTGGGCGCCGGAAAAACTCGCGAAGCAAGTTGCGAAGTTTGCTGAAAACAATGAAATCGGGCTTGTACACTGCGGAATGTTGACTGTTGACGTAAACGGGAACCCGTTGGAAGAGAATCTCGAAGGCGAAGAAGGCTGGGTGGCTGATAAACTGCTGAGATTTCAGCCTGTGATCGCAGGGCCTGGAAGTAATTCGCTTATCAGAAAGCAGGTGTTTTCGGATGCCGGCGGATATGACACGAATAGAGACCTTCACCCCTCGGAGGATTGGGAATTGTCGTATCGCATTGCTGAGGCGTACAAGTTCGGGTTTGTGCCGGAGCCTTTGCTTTATTACCGCCAACACGGCAGCGGCGGGCATACCAACATCAAGCGGATGGAGTGTGCCATGCTGCTCGGTTACGAAAAGGCGTTTGCGAACGGAGCAACTGCAAATCGACGCGAATGTTACGGTAAGCTGTATCAGGTTTTGGCCGGTTCGTATTTTCGTTCCGGACAATATTCAGATTTTATTCGAAATGCGGTCAAGAGCGTTTGGAACAGGCCTGCGGCGATCGGATATTTTTTTGGATTTCCGTTGAGAAGGTTTAGGAAAACAAGTTAAAGATCGCACTCCAAACCATGGCAAGGATTCTCTATATTTGTTATTTCGGAGTGCGTGAGCCTTTGGTACAGACGCAGGTTTTGCCGTATTTGAGGGAGATAAGGAAAGGCGGGGATTTTAACGCAAAGACTCAAAGACGCGAGGACACTTCTATCACCTCGTCAGCGGACCACCCCGCCGATGAAGCATCGGCACCCCTCCTCAAACCAGGAGGGGAGCTAAATCCTACCACCCCTCCTAATCAAGGAGGGGAGTTAAGAGTTTCGCTGCTGACTTTTGAACCGGCACGGGGTGAAGGCGACTTGGCGGAGTTTGACACGATCAGGAAAAGACTGGCGGCTGAGGGAATTGAGTGGGAATGGCTGCCGTATCATAAGCGGCCGTCGGCGATCGCGACTGCGTGGGACATCTTTCGGGGGGCTTTTTATATCTGGCGGCGGATCGGGCGATTCGATATTTTGCACGGCCGCGTTCACGTTCCGACGTTGATGGGTGTGTTGGGACGGAAATTTTCATGGCGTCGGCCAAAACTGCTGTTCGACATTCGGGGATTCTTTCCCGAGGAATACACCGACGCCGGTGTTTGGCCCGAGGGCGGATTGCTCTATCGCGGAGCAAAGCGCGTCGAGCGCTGGTTGATGAAAGAGGCCGACGGGTTTGTCGTGCTGACCGAGAAGGCGAGGGAAATACTGTTTGGCAAAACGGAGGCAGAGCCTCCTCAGATACTCATGGAGCAGCACGGAAAGGCAGAGCCTTTCCGCACATCAGGCGGCACAGCCGCAAGAGATCTGAGCAATCCAAAATCCAAAATCCAAAATCCAAAATCGACGGTTCGGCCCGTCGAGGTGATACCTTGCTGTGTGGATTTCGAGAGGAGGTTTTCGGGTGATCGGGAAACGCTCCGCTCGGCTGTTCGCAAAGATCTAAAGATAGAAAAGCGGTTTGTTATAATTCATGTCGGGGCTTTGGGTGGGTTGTATCTAACAAACGAGATTGCCGATCTGCTCGCGGTTTCACGCGAACGCAACCCCGCGACATTTGCGCTTTTCCTGTCACAAACTGACAGGCAGATAATCGAGCCTTTGCTGATACAACGCGGTTTCGGGTCCGGCGATTATTTTATCGGCCGCCTGTCGCCCGTCCAGATCGAAGGCTATCTTTATGCTTCGGATGTCGGGCTTTCGGTCGTGAAAGCAACCTATGCAACGCAGTCCCGCTCGCCTACAAAGATACCGGAATATCTCGCCTGCGGACTGCCGATCATTGCAAACGAGGGCGTCGGAGATGTTGACAGCTTAATTCTCGAAAACGACGTCGGTGCTTTATTGACCGATTTTTCTCCGGCAGGCTACGCTGCAGCTCTCGATGAAATAGAAAATCTCGGTAACATCGCAGACCGCTGCCGTGAAACCGCCCGGAGCGAGTTCGATCTGGAAACCGTAGGCGGAATGAAGTATCGACGAATATACCGGAAACTGCTCGCTTAGATTATGAAGGACCAGCGATCCAGACATTGTCCTGCTTGTCATAGCCGCAAGGCCGTGCATTGGGGTGAGAAGGCCGGTTTCGATATTTTCGGCTGCAGCGGATGTGGTTCGCTTTATACTGATCGGGTTCCGGACATATCCGAAGCAGAGAATTATGACGACTATTACACTGATGCCAATCTCTCCGTTCCCGATTTTATTATCTCGCGGGTAGGAGAGATCATCGCTGGGTTCGAAAGCTCTCGCGAAACAAACCGGATGCTCGATATAGGATTTGGTGCGGGAACTATGTTGGACGTTGCAAAAGGCCACGGTTGGGATGTTCACGGGCTTGAGGTTTCAAGACCCGCGGTAGATCAGGCACGAAAACGGGGGTATGAAGTTTTTCACGGCGGCTTAAAGGACGCCGCATATCCGGATAACTATTTTGATGTCGTGACGGCTAGCGAGATATTAGAGCACTTACCAAATCCGGAAGAAGATCTGGCCGAGATCGCAAGGATTCTACGGCCGGGCGGCGTGTTTTGGGGAACCACGCCTTCGGCCAGGAGCATTTCGTTTCGGATTCTCAAACTAAACTGGAGCGTCCTTTCTCCGCCCGAACATACTCAGCTTTATTCAAAAGCAGGGGCGCGGCTTATGCTTACGAATGCCGGATTTAACCAGATAGAATTCAAAACTTATGGCCTCAATCCATCAGAGATCGTGAACCACTTTAGACACGGAACCTCTGTTGATACAGGGTTTTCGCGTGTTGACTCGGCCTATCAGTTAAATGAGAGTCTCACAAAGAGTCCGTTTCGAAAGGTGGTAAAGAGTTCTCTAAACGGAATTCTCAACGCATTTCAAATAGGTGACTCGCTCAAGATATTTGCCCGATCCAAATAAATGCGCGTCCTTTGTATTTGTTCATACCCCACCGAGGCGGCGGCGACGCGGTTTCGGGTCGGGCAGTTTGTCGGGCCGCTTAGCGACCGCGGGATTGAGTTGACCGTTAGCCCGTTTTTGGATGGCGGGCAATTTGCGCAGATATATAAAAGCGGCGGCGGAGTGAGAAAGGCAGCTGGGCTTGTCGCGCCCTTTTTACGCAGGCTGGGTGAGGTAGTGTCATCGCGACGATACGATCTGCTTTTTGTACAGCGAGAGGCGATGTTCTTTGGGCCGGCCTTTTTTGAATGGTTGATGCAGGCAGTTGGTCAAATGCCGATGGTGCTAGACCTGGACGACGCGACATATGTTCCCTATACAAGTCCGAGCTATGGACGGCTTGGAAGCGCACTCAAGTTCTTTGGCAAAACTGATCGGCTGATCGAGCGTGCTGCTGTCGTGACATGCGGCAATCGGTTCATTGCGGATTATGTCAAATCGAAAGGCACTCGGACGGTGGTTATTCCGACGGTCGTCGATACCGATCTGTTTTCACCGTCTGAGAACGGGAGCGATCCGCCCGTTATCGGCTGGATCGGTACTCACTCGACCTTACCGTCGGTCGAATCGATATTTCCGGTATTGCAGCGACTCGCGGAAAAGCATCAGTTTACCCTTAAGCTGGTAGGCACCGGACAAGATAGTGTTGAGATTTCGGGCGTCAAGATCGAAAATCTTACATGGTCGCTGGAACGCGAGATTGCCGATTTTCGATCGATCGATATAGGGCTTTACCCGATAGTCACCAGTGCCTCGGCAAACGAGCAATGGCTGAAAGGGAAATCGGGTTTCAAGGCGATCCAGTATATGGCCGTCGGTATTCCGTTTGTGATGTCACCTGTCGGAGTTTGCAGTGAAATCGGCGTAAACGGGGAAACACACTTAAATGCGGAATCACCGGAGGATTGGTATAATGCTTTGGACAATCTGCTCTCGGACCCTGATTTGCGACAGAAAATGGGCGAACGGGCCCGGAGCCATTCGCTGGAAAACTATACAGTCGAAAAATGGTCGGCAGTTTTGGCCGATGTTTTGTTTTCTGCTGTAAGAAATAAGAGTGTAACAACGGATTAACGCGGATTTTCACGGATTATTTTTATATTGATATAGTGATTGTTTTTTGGGGATGACGGAAATGCTGTATGGCCTTCCTAATCCGTGCCAATCTGTGTTAATCCGTTGTTAAAATAATTATGACTGAAGGCTTGTTGCACGGTGACTTAACTTACAAGATTATCGGACTTGGGATGCAGGTTCATAGCACGCTCGGTCATGGTTTTCTTGAGAAGGTCTATGAGAACTCGTTGATGGTGCTGCTTCGGAAAGAGGGTATTTTTGCCGAGCAGCAGGTTCCGATAAAAGTTTTGTTTGAGGGTGTAATAGTCGGGGACTATTTTGCGGACATTTTAGTTGAGCGAATCGTGATACTTGAACTCAAAACCTGCGACAGGATCACGGATATTCATAAAGCTCAAACTCTGAACTATTTGAAAGCAACGGGTCTTGATCTGGCTTTGATATTGAATTTCGGAGCCAGGAGCTTTGAACATCATCGATTAATTAACCGAATGAAGTCATGACTCAACAACGGATTGACACAGATTTTCGCGGATTTTTTTGTGTGATTTTGAATTTAAGTTGGAACATTACTTTATCCAGCAAGATATTTAAAAATAATCCGTGAGAATCCGCGTTAATCCGTTGTTAAATTTTATATGTACATTTTAGGGCTTACAACATTGGGTGATTCGGCGGCGGCGTTGATCAGGGACGGGCAATTGGTCGCGGCTGTTGAGGAAGAGCGATTTTCGCGCAAAAAGCACCACGCGGGTTTTCCTTATAAAGCGATAGAGTTTTGTTTGGAACACGCGGGCATTACGCTCGCGGATGTAGAGCATGTCGGGCATTACTGGAAGCCGTGGATATTGCGGCACAAGGCGATGCAGGCGTTAAAGGCGGGGCTGATCTCGCCGGCAATGTTTAAGGCGCGTGCGGATCGCGGCGTCGCGCAGGTAAGCGAAAGTTATTTGGGAATGTTCAAACATCCGAAGCGTTTGCGTGAGCATTTTGGCCCGAGCGATTTTAAGTTTCATTACCTTGAGCACCACCAGACACACGCCGCTTCGGCGTTTTTTGTTTCGCCTTTCGACACAGCCGCTATATTGACGTGGGACGGAACCGGTGAAGATACGACGACGTTGTTTTGCAAGGGCAAGGCTAACAAATTGGAAGTTTTAAAGCGAATAAAACTGCCGCACAGCCTCGGCCAATTTTACTCGGCCGTGACAAATTTTATCGGGTTCGATATGTTTGCCGGTGATGAATGGAAGGTCATGGGCCTGGCCGCCTACGGCAAACCGAAACATTACGATTTCTTTCGCGAAAAGGTACTGACGACAAACGGGAAAGGCGATTTTAAGTTCGACATCAAGGTGCTCGACCATCATCTTGCCAAGCACTATCAGTTTTCGGACGCGATCGTAAAAGAGCTTGGTGCGGCACGAAAACCCGGCGAAGAGTTGACCGAGCATCATTGGGACATTGCGTGTTCGGCACAAAAGGCCCTTGAAGACACGGCCATTTATTTGGTCGGTAAGATACACGAAATGACCGGCGAAGAAAATCTTTGCATGGCCGGCGGTGTTGCGTTCAACTCGGTAATGAACGGACGGATTTTTCACGAAACTCCATTTAAGAACTTTTATGTCCAGGCTGCGGCGGGTGATGCCGGTTGTTCGCTTGGAGCGGCGCTGATGGTCTGGCACCAAAAGCTGGGAAACCCGCGTGGATTTGAGATGAAGCATGCCTATTGGGGACCGGGTTTCTCGAACGAGGAATGCCGCGCAGCGTTGGACGAATCAGGCTTGCAATACGAAACGCTGCCGGACGAGGAATTGCTGCCGCGGCTTGCAAAAATGATCAGCGAAGGCGCAATCGTCGGATGGTTTAACGGGCGGATGGAACTCGGTCCGCGTGCATTGGGCGCTCGCAGCTTTTTGGCCGATCCGCGTCGGGCAGATATGCGCGAGATTTTGAATCACAAGGTAAAGCTACGCGAATGGTTTCGGCCGCTTGCACCGTCGATGCAGGAAGAGCATGGAACGGAAGTTTTCGGTGTCGAGCATCACGATCCGTTTATGATAACGGTTATTGAAGTAGCGGAAGATTACAAAGAGAAAATTCCGGCAGTAGTTCATGTTGACGGAACCGCACGGCCTCAAATGGTGAGCCGTGATACTAATCCGCGATACTGGCGTTTGATAAACGAGTTCAAAAAGCTGACTGGAATCCCGATGTTGCTCAACACGTCGTTCAACGTCCAGGAACCGATCGTCTGCACGCCTCGGGATGCGGTAAACACGTTCAATAATTCAAATTTCGATGCCCTCGTGCTTGAAAATAATATTGTTGTGCGATGAACGATAGTTGTTAATAGTTCGGCTGTTGTTCTTTCTTCGTTCATCCTGCTTTGTGGTAAAAAAACCAAACCACAGATTAAGATGAATAAGAAAGAACAAGATGAACAGGTCAGAAAATTCGCCTGGGTTTTTCAAAGAACTCTAATAAAAAGAGTTCAAACGCTAATATGAGAGAACGATTGCTTAGTTTCCTTCGATGTCCGGACTGTAAGAGCCTGCTTACAGTTTATTCAATCGAATCGCAGGGCGAGGAGATTATGACGGGACTTCTTTCGTGCGCGAACCAACATTACTTTCCGGTCATTGGCGGCATTCCGCGTTTGCTCCCAAGCTCGCTGCAGGATTACTGGGGCGAGATAATCGGCAATCTTCCGGATGATCTTCCTGAAGCGTTGAAACCGCTTTTGGAGAACAACATGGAAGCCGGAAAAGCGTATGACACTCGTACAAAGGCAAATTTCAGCAACGAATGGGATAGTCACGAAATTGGCGGGAAAACCTGGACGATGGACTTGAGTGACCGGATCAAATGGTTTTTTCTCGATCCGATCCGTATCGGGAAAAATGAGCTTGCGGGAAAGCTGATGCTGGATGCCGGATGCGGGAACGGGAGCCAGTCGGTGGGTTATACCGAGTTTGGCATTGAGGTTGTCGCACTAGACCTGAGCACCGGGCTCGAAAAAGGTTTTGCATTTAGTAAGGTTCATCAAAACTCAGTTCCTGAAAAGGTTCATTTCATACAGGCCGACCTGCAGAATCCGCCTTTGGCGCCAGATCTTTTTGACATTATCCATTCAGCAGGTGTTTTGCACCACACGCCCAACACCGAGAAAACGTTTCGGGCGCTTCGGCCTTTGCTAAAGCAAGGCGGCACATTCTATGTTTGGCTGTACAAATACGAAAATGTCGTTACCCCGATAGTCAACACATTGCGCGTGGTCACAACAAGAATACCCGCGCCAATTTTTGCGGCGATTGCCGAGATCGCGTCAATTCCGTTTATCGGATTTTGTTGGACGGCAAACAAATTGGGTATCAGACAATATGAAACGCCTGACCGACGCGAGGCGGCGATCGCCGTGCATGATATTTTCGGAGCGCCGTATGCCCACTATCACGATTTCGATGAAGTTTTCGAGTGGTACAAAACCGAGGGAATCCAAGACGTTTGGCCCTGCAACGACGGACGCCGGGGTTTTGGTGTTTGCGGACGTGAAAAGCCACATGACGGCCAAATTTCAAGAGCTATGACTCCGTAGTAACCGAATGAAATGATCAAGGCCGGTAAATTAGTATTTTTGATCAGCTTTTTCGCCCTGCTTGTCCAGAATCTTTATTTTTTCTCGGACAAATCGGACGAACTTTTGGTGATGCCTCTTATTCTGCTGCTTGGCGGCGGAGGCGCTTTTTTTCTTGCCCGGACGGTGGACGATGAAGATTCGGATTTTCAGGTAAATATTTTTCTTTGGGCTTTTTCAATCCGGCTTTGGATGGGCATAGTCATTTACGGATGGGATCTCACCGGACTGTTTGGTGACGAGGACGCTGCCGGTTATGTATTCGGCTGGGAGCTTGCCGAGAATTGGTATCGGAACGGTATCGACGGGTTTATTTCCGATCTTTCATTGATCTTGTTTGAACGTCAGAACGTCGGTCAGGGCTTGATCTGGGGCATCCCGATGTTTATCGCGGGCGGCCCGAGCCGGATGATCGTTTCGGCGATCAACAGCTTTGCCGGGGCAATGCTTGTCATTGTCATTTTCAGGATCGCGCGTCGGGTTTTCGATTCGGCGACGGCGCGGATCGCCGCTGTGCTGGTCACGTTTTGGGCATCGATCATTTTGCTTTCGGCCAGCACGTCCAAGGAAATGCTCGTTATCTTTTTCGAGTGGACGCTGCTCTATTTGCTTATCCGAAATCCGACGGGCGTTACGGCACGTGACGGCATGCTTGCTCTTCCATCGCTGCTTGCATTAAGCATGATGCGCTTTTACGCGCTTTATATTGTTGCGGCTGCGTTTGTCTTTCGCTTAATTATCGCTCGCCGTGAGCATATTGTCCGAAATGTTGTTTTTGGCTCGATGGTGATCGGTTCCGTCCTGATCTTTCTAAATGCGGGAGGTGTTATTACTCGAGATTTCGATCGCCTCGAAAAGCTAAACAGAAATGTCGAATCCTGGCGCGAAGGTGTTGCCTCAACTTCGGGTACTGGCATTGAGGTCTATTCGGAGCTGGAATCCACGAGCGTCGCTATACCCGTTGCAACAGTCTATTTCTTTTTGGCGCCGTTTCCGTGGGACGCCTTCGGCGGCAGTATGCGTAATGCTTTCGGCGCGGTCGAGAATATTTTTGTTTACATCATTTTGATAATGGGGTTCCCGGCGATCAAGATCTTTTTCAAGGACAAGTTCGTTGAAATGGCGCCCATTTTTGTGTTTTGCGCTTTGTACGCCGGGCTGCATATCTGGGGGCTTTCCAACGTCGGTCTTGCTTGGCGGCATAAGCAGACCGTGATGCCGCTGCTTTTTATGCTGGTCGCGGTTGCGATCACGCAGAGGCGTGCGGCTTGGGCTTTGTTGACCAGCCGTCAAAAGGCGGATCACAAGGGCCTTTCCATTATCAAAGCCGGATAAATATCGAAAATTGTGTGCGGAATTGTAGGAATTGTAAATAACGGGAAACGCGTGGCAAGGCGCGCGATCCTTGAAAAGATGAACCGGGCGATATTGCATCGCGGGCCGGATGACGACGGTTTTTATTTCAATGAAAATGTCGGGCTCGGAATGCGGCGGCTTGCGATCATCGATCTCGCTCACGGCAAGCAGCCAATACACAACGCCGACAAGACCAAATGGATAGTATTCAACGGCGAGATCTACAATTATCAGGAACTGAGGGCCGATCTCGAAAAACGCGGCCATGAACTCTACACAAATTCCGACACTGAGGCGATCGTTCACCTTTATGACGAATATGGAGCGGATTGTCTGAAATATTTGCGTGGCATGTTCGCGTTTGCGATCTGGGATGAACGCGAAAAAGAGCTTTTTATTGCCCGCGACCGTGTTGGTAAAAAACCACTTTTGTATTCACATCAAACGAGCGGCGATTTGATTTTCGGATCGGAATTTCAGGCGCTGCTCGAGCATCCCGATATTTCGCGTGAGGTTGATCCGCAAGCGATAGATGCGTATCTGTCGTATCTATGCGTTCCCGCACCGCTTACGGCATACAAGCAGATCAGAAAGCTCGAACCCGGACATTGGCTGAAATGGAAGGATGGGGCTATCGAAACCCGCCGTTATTGGCAGCCTGATTTTTCGAGGAAGATAAAGATCAGCGAAGAAGAGGCTATCGAGGAAACGACGCGCATTCTTCGCGAATCGACAAAGCTTCGGATGATCTCCGAAGTGCCGTTGGGAGCGTTTCTCTCAGGCGGCGTCGATTCGTCTGTGGTCGTCGCCCTGATGGCCCGGGAAAGTACGCAGCCGGTTAAGACATTTTCGATCGGTTTTGAAGAACAGGATTTTTCGGAACTCAAATTTGCACGCCGCGTTGCAAACCACGTCGGAGCTGAGTACAACGAATTTATCGTCCGTCCAAATGCCCTTGATGTGCTGCCGACTCTCGTCGAGCACTACGGCGAGCCTTATGCCGACTCGAGCGCGATACCGACCTATTACGTCGCAAAAGAAACCCGACAGCACGTTACGGTTGCCTTGAACGGCGATGGCGGCGACGAGAGTTTTGCTGGCTATGAGCGCTATGCAGCGATGGGTTTGGCGGAAACTTACCGTAAAATTCCCGCGTTGCTAAGAAAAACGCTGATCGAAACTCCGGCCGGAATGCTTTCTACTTCCGAACTGAAAAGATCGCGGACGCGCGATGCAAAGCGCTTTTTTGCCGCCGCGGAATTGCCGCGAAACGAGCGCTATTTTCGCTGGATGTCCACGTTCGACCGCGAAGCAAAACGCGGATTATATACCGAGAATTTCATCGAGCGTCTGGGAACGGCTGATGCCCGCGTTTTCCTTGACGATTGGTTTGCCAAGTCGAATGGGTCGAGCGTCTTGGACGCAAACCTGCTTGTCGATCAGATGACCTATCTGCCAAACGATCTGCTCGTTAAGGTCGATATCGCGACGATGGCAAACTCACTGGAGGGACGTTCGCCGTTCCTGGACCATAAGGTTATCGAGTTTGCCGCGTCATTGCCCTCATCGCTCAAAATGGGGCGTTTTGAAACGAAATCGCTGTTAAAAAAGGTTGCCGCCCGGCTCGTTCCGAAAGAGGTTATTTACCGCAAAAAGATGGGATTCGGCGTTCCGGTCGGGAATTGGTTCCGAGGAGAAATGAAGGGTTTTGTGTCTGATATTTTATTGTCGGAAAAGGCGTTGAATCGTGGAATCGTCAAACCGGAAATGGTGACGCGATATGTTAACGAGCACATTAACGCAGATCGTGATCACGCGTTCCGGATATGGACACTGCTAATGCTGGAACTGTGGTTTCAGCGGTTTATTGACTAGAAATTATATGAAAGGTGTGATTTTAGCGGGCGGATTGGGTTCACGGCTTTTTCCGCTGACAAAGATAACTAACAAGCATTTACTGCCGGTTCATGACGAACCGATGGTCTATTACCCGATCAGGACGCTGATAAATGCGGGTATCGACGACATAATGATCGTTACCGGCGGCAACTCGGCCGGCGATTTTTTGCGTCTGCTCGGGAACGGAAAAGACTTCGGGCTAAAGCATCTCAACTATACTTATCAGGAAGGCGAAGGCGGCATCGCGGACGCGCTTTCGCTGGTCGAGCACTTCGCTGACGATGAGCCGATCTGTGTCGTACTCGGTGATAATATTATCGAAAAGAATATACGCGCCGCCGCCGATGAGTATCGTTCGCAGGGCAGCGGTGCAAAGATAATGCTGAAACGGGTTCACGACCCGCAGCGGTTCGGCGTGCCGGAATTGGACGGCGATAGGGTTTTGAATATCGAGGAAAAACCGAACGAGCCAAAATCAGATTTTGCCGTTATCGGAATATATTTTTTCGACAAGACCGTTTTCGATGTGATAAAAACGCTCGTTCCATCGGGCCGCGGCGAGCTCGAGATCACCGATGTAAACAACCATTACATCAACCGCGGCGAAATGACCTGGAACGAACTCGACGGCTGGTGGACCGATGCAGGGACGTTCGAAAGCCTGCTGCGAGCGTCGAATATGGTCGCTGAATCCGGCGCGAATCGAGTCGATTGAGTCGATTGAGTCTGTCGTGTATTGAGTCTTGCGAGTCTTTTGAGTCGGTCGTGTCTGTTGAGTCGAGGAAAAAAACTTTAAAGAACTAACATAAGAAGAAATGGCTACTATTAAAAGATTTGAGGATATACAAGCTTGGCAAAAGGCTCGGACGATAACGAAATTGGTTTATACAGCGACTAAACAGGGTGAATTTGCAAAGGACTTCGGGTTGCGGGACCAGATTCGCAGGTCTAGTGTGTCGATCATGGCAAACATTGCGGAGGGTTTTGCGAGGCGTTCTGACAAGGATTTTGCGTACTTTTTGAATATCTCAAGAAGCTCTGCGGCGGAGGTTCAGTCACACCTTTACGTTGCACTTGACCAAGACTACATTTCAGAAGAAAGATTTAATGAGATATATAAAGAAATCGAAGAGACTTCAAAAATGATATTTGGCTTTGCTAAACACTTAATTGCCTAAAGACACGACAGACTCAAAAGACTCAATAGACACGACAGACTCAAAAGACTCAACAGACTCAATAGACTTTCATATGACTTTTACCAATGGCGAAATAAGAGATGTGGTCGTATATCCGCTCAAGAAATATTTTGACGACCGCGGTTGGCTGGCGGAGCTTTTTCGGCATGACGATTTGGCGGAAGAATTTTTTCCGGTGATGTCGTACATTTCGATCACTAACCCCGGAGTGCAGCGAGGGCCGCACGAGCATGTTGATCAGGCTGATCTGTTTTGTTTTATCGGTCCGTCAACATTCAATATGCGTATGTGGGACAACCGGCCTAATTCGCCGACTTACAATTATATGATGTCGTTCGATGCTGGCGTGGACGATCCGATGGCCGTCGTTGTTCCTAAGGGCGTCGTGCATGGATACAAGAATATCGGCAGCGCCCACGGCATGGTGATCAATTGCCCGAACCGGCTCTATATGGGCGAAGGCAAACGCGAGCCGATAGACGAGATCCGGCACGAAGACGACGCCGATACGCCGTATCGAATGGACTAATCGCCGCTGATGAAGATCCTCCGCATTATCGCTCGCCTCAACGTCGGTGGCCCGGCGCGCCACGTTGTGTGGCTGTCGGGCGCGCTAAATGATGGCGAATACACCACGAAGCTCATCGCGGGCACAGTTCCCGACGGCGAGGAAGATATGTCGTATTTTGCCGCCGAACATGGCGTGGAGCCCACATATCTAAAGGAAATGAGCCGTGAGCTTTCCGTAAAGGATGCCGTTTCGATCTGGAAACTCTTTCGGGAAATGTGTGAGTTTCGCCCCGATGTTGTACACACTCATACGGCGAAAGCCGGAACGGTCGGCCGAATCGCCGCTTTCCTATATCGATGGCTGACTCTGAGGACGCTGATCGCACGACCGAACGCGGTAAAAGTAGTGCACACATTTCACGGACACGTTTTTCACAGCTACTATGGTCGGCTGAAAACGAAGGTTTTTGTGTTGATCGAACGTGTTCTGGCGAGAGTAGCCACCGACAGGATCGTGGTGATAACCGATCAACAGCTAAGCGAAATAAATGGCGATTTTCGTGTCGGGCGACGAGAACAGTTTGACGTAATACCGCTCGGTGTCGATCTTTCGAGCTTTAGTGAAAACGAATCGCTGCGTCGGGAGTTTCGAGATGAATTTGGCTTCGACGATAATCAGATCGTCGTAAGTTTTGTTGGCCGGTTAACGGAAATCAAGAACATTTCGATGTTTATTCGATCAGCTTCGGTTTATCGGGAGAATAATCCTGATACGAAGCTGCGATTTTTGATCGTCGGCGACGGCCATTTACGTGTCCGTCTTGAGGCAGAGGCGAAAGAACTTGAGTTGGGCGGCCTGATGACATTTACGGGAAATCGCACAGACACGGCCGCCGTTTATACCGCGTCCGACATTATCGCTTTGACCTCGCTGAACGAAGGAACGCCGCTTTCATTGATCGAAGCAATGGCGGCTAACAGGCCGGTTATATCGACCGCCGTCGGCGGCGTAGTCGATCTGCTTGGAGGTGCGGTTGAACAATGCGACAGCTTCACTCTTTGCGAACGCGGCGTTTCGGTTCGGTCGGGCGACGCAGAATCGCTTTATCTTGGGTTGATCTATCTTGCGGCAAATGAAGAGGTTAGGGCGAAATTAGCGTTACAGGGTTGTGAATTTGTTTACAAAATGTACTCGAAAGATAGGCTTGTTAGTGATATAAAAGAGTTGTACCGAAAATTGCTCGGGCAGTGAGTTCGGTTTCCTCGTCACCTGGAATCAACATTTAATGGAGACATTTCTCGCAAATCCGGTCTTTGCAGGTTCGCTGACGCTTGTTGTGTCGGCGGTGCTGACGCTGGTTGTGCGTCAGTTTGCGCGCAAGTTCGGCTTTGTTGCAAAACCAAAATCGGACCGCTGGCATAAACGCCCGACGGCGATGCTGGGCGGCGTGGCGATCTTTCTTGCAACACTTTTTGTCTATGTGTTGCTTATACCGAAAACAAGCGGGTCATTGACGATAATCGGGGCGAGCACGTTCCTTTTTTTGGTTGGCCTGCTCGACGATCTGTTTAATATAAAGCCTTACCAAAAGCTGATAGGCCAACTGATTGGTTCGGTGATCGTTGTCGGTTTGGGTATGGCAGTGCCGCTTACCGGGAATGACCTGGCCGACACTTTTATTACGATCTTCTGGCTCGTAGGCATCACAAACGCGGTCAATCTGCTCGACAATATGGACGGCCTCGCCGCAGGTATCGCGGCAATCGCGGGTGCGTCGCTCGCAATCGGGTTTTACTCGAACGGCCAGATAACTGAGGCGGTTTTCGTCTCGGTTTTTGTCGGCGCGCTTTTGGGTTTTCTGGTTTTTAATTTCAATCCCGCGTCAATCTTTATGGGTGACTGCGGTTCGATGTTCGTCGGATTTTTACTTGCGAGCTCTGTGTTGCTTAGCGAAACAGGCGGCCGGTCGCGCGGCGTATTTTCGATTCTTGCGGTTCCGGTGCTGATATTGTTCGTCCCGATCTTTGATACGACATTTGTCACTATCTTAAGAAAAATGTGGGGCCGAAAAGCGTCGCAGGGCGGCCGCGACCACACGTCGCATCGCCTGGTCGCTCTTGGGTTAACGGAACGCTCGGCGGTTTTGATGATATATGTATTTGCCCTAACGGCCGGCGTTCTGTCGCTGCTAGTCAGCCGTTTGAGCATTACGCAGAGCCTCGCTCTCATCGCATTCTTCACATCGGTTCTTGCCATAGCCGGCGTCTATCTTTCAAAGGTAAAGGTCTATGACGAACGCGAGGAAGAGCTTGCCCACAAGAATAATGCGGTCTTTGCGTTCATCGTCGATGTGTCGTACAAACGCAGGATCTTTGAGGTTTTGCTCGATGTCGTTTTGATAACTCTTTCATATTACGCCGCTTATGTTCTGCTGTTCGGCTCGTTCGAATCGAGCGGGAACTGGACGATATTTCAGCAATCGCTGCCGCTGGTGATAGTTTTGAAATTGTTCGCGTTTCTCGCGTCCGGCGTTTATCGCGGGCTTTGGCGATATACAAGCATTGGCGATCTTTTTACCTTTTCAAAGGCGATCATATTCGGGAGCGTGTTCAGCGTTCTTGCGATCCTGCTGATCTATCGGTTCGAGAATTTTTCGCGAACCGTTTTTGTACTTGATGCGTTGATCCTGTTCATTGCGCTTGTCGGCAGCCGCATGGCGTTTCGGCTTATTCGCGAGATCTTACCGATACCGCACGCCACCGAGGCCCGACGCGTTTTGATCTATGGTGCCGGTGACGGCGGCGAGATGGTTTTGCGCGAACTGAGAAACAACGCCGAGTGGAATTATCGGCCCGTGGCGTTCATCGATGACGACCCGATGAAAGCGGACAAGATGATCAATGGGCTGCTTGTTTACGATGCGAACGGGATGCTTGCCGAGCTGTGCCGCGACAAAGAGATACAGGAAATATTGATCTCAACAAAGCGGCTGCCGTCTGAAAAACTTTCGGCGATACGCGAGCTTTGCCGCGACGAGAACATCTCGCTCTGCCGAGCGCAATTAAAGATCGAGCCGTTGGATTTCGAATAAAGTTTTGAGTTTACAAAGATCAATATCAGTAACGGGAGCCGCTCGAAAGGCATTGCTTGCCGGCGCAGTCGGCGTCTTCGCCATTTTTGCCCTTTTTTCAGCAAAATGGTCGTTGGGCAATTCGATCTCATCGCGGACGGAGTTTACCGAGGCGACTGAATTTGCTGTCGGCCTCGCGCCGGACGATCCGCAAACAAGGTTTGCCCACGCAGTCCTTTTGAGCCGGACTTTCGATCCGGCGGACAACGACGTTTCGTTAAAACAGCTCGAAACGGCTACCGCACTTTCCCCGCATAACTACTTGCTGTGGCTTGACTTAGGGAAATCACTCGAACGAAACGGTGAAGAAGCACGAGCCGTCGCTGCATTTCGCCGGGGAAACGATCTTGCCCCAAATTATTCGATCACAAAATGGATGCTCGGCAATGCTCTTTTGCGACAGGGAAACCGGGAAGAGGCTGTCCCGCTGCTTATCGCGGCGGCCGAGTCCGACCCGAAATACGCCGAGACGGCTGCGTCCCTAATATGGCAGATTTTCGACGGCGACATTACGGCCGTTAAGACTGCGCTCAAAAATGCACCGGCCACATCGGCTCGTTTGATCCCGATACTTGGCCGTGAGAACAAGCTCGACGAAGCCCTCGCAATCTGGAACGATATTGGTTCCGGTGAAAAGCTTGCTGAAATTGGCAGAACGCTTTACGGAAAATTGTTAGAAGCTAAACGGTTCCGGGACGCATTGCATGTTCTCTCTGCGATCACTACCGATCAACTCGCAAGTCACGCGGCGGGGACAATTTTCGACGGCGGCTTTGAATTACGAATTCCAAACGAGAACAAGTCTGCCTTCGAATGGCGCTACGCCGCCGACCCGCGCATGGGTCTTACCGAGGGACAAAAACACAGCGGCAGTTATTCATTCTTGATCGGAAATCCACCTGGTACTAAGTCGATCAAAACCATTGCCCAAACCATCGCAGTCGAACCCGGAAAAAACTATGAGTTTGAGATCTATTTTCGTTCCGACTTGAAAACAAACGGCTCGGTCAAATGGGAGATCGTAAACGCGGCTGATGGAAAGCGGCTGGCGGTAACAGACGCGCTCATAGCTTCTGCGGAATGGACCGCATTGAGAGCTTCTTTCAATGCTCCTATCGACACCGACGGAATTGAGATTCGCCTGATAAAAGAATGTGCTTCGGGCGAATGTCCGATCGAGGGAAACATCTGGTTCGACGACGCTGGTCTTATGTCAGTACCGCCTGCGTAAACGGGTGGCAGGACGTGTGAACCTGCGATCTTCCCGCTCACGCGGTACTGACCTAGCCCACGCCGTAAACGGCTCGGGCTTGCTAAAACAAAACAGCAGATGATTCTTAATGAGTAATCTTGGATAAAATGGAGCAGCAAGACCCAACAACAGTTTCTATTTCAAACAGCCGATTCGGTTCGGGCGTTTTCGTTGTGCTTTCAGTAATGGCGATCTTTGCCGTTTTGGCATACGGCGCGGTCGATCCGCTTGCGACCGGAATTTTGTCTATCGGCACATTGGTTTTGGCCGTGCTCTGGGCGACAGGCGGATGGCGTTCCGGCGAATTAAGATACAACACGGAAAAGCTGCAATGGCCGATCGTCGGATTGATATGTGTCGGGCTAATTCAACTATTGCCGCTCGGCGACGCGAATGCTTACAAAGAAATACTTGGCATTCCTTCATCGGCCGCAATTTCGCTCGATCCGTACGCGACGCGGATGTTCGTTATCCGTCTCGTCCTGCTGTTGGTTTTTCTTGCCGCAGGGTTGACCTTTATCGACACGACCGGACGCGTCAAAAAGCTGCTAATAGTTTTGATCACGTTCGGAACAGTGATGGGATTTTTCGGCATATTGCAAAAGCTGGCCGATCCGGGTGCGATCTACGGGCTGCGTGAAACGCCGCAGGCAATACCGTTCGGGCCGTATGTAAATCAGCACCATTTTGCGTCGCTGATGGTTATGTTGTCGGCTCCGGTTATCGGCCTTTTGGCCGCCGGTTCGCTCAAACGCGACTATCTGCCGCTGCTCTGGATCGCCGCCGCGATGATGGCGATCGCAGTTGTTTTTTCCGGCTCACGCGGAGGCATTCTGAGCTACGCGGTGATGACCGGAATGGTGCTATTAATTGCGGGCAGACATTCCGCTGTTAACGAAAGCAGTCACGACCGCAAAGTCGGCAAGATTCGATTGCTGGCCGCCAAATTTGCCGGAATTGCGATTATTTTCTTAGCTCTCGTCGGCGTCATTTTATTTTTAGGAGCCGGCGACAACCTGATGCGCGGGCTGGGTTTGGGCGCGGCATCTGACGATGTATCAAGCGGACGGTTTCATTTCTGGGGCGTCGCGTTTCAGATATTTCGTGTCCACCCGATAATCGGCGCAGGGCTGGATGCGTTTGGCGTTGCGTTCACTCAGTTCGACACGCGGAACGGTATGTATCGGGTCGAGCAGGCGCACAATGAATATCTGCAAATGCTCGCCGATGGCGGAATTTTGGGCTTTGCGTGCGTCGCAGCCTTTATTTTTCTGCTGATAAAACGCGGCCTGGCGCAGATTGCGGCTGCTAAGAACAGAGTCGATGTCGGTGTACGGCTTGGAGCATTGGCGGGCTGTGTCGCGGTTTTGATTCACAGTTTTTTCGATTTTCCGCTCCGCACGCACGCGAACGCTTATATCTTTTTGCTGCTCGTTATTGTCGCACTAACAAATGTTGAATTTGCCAATGCAAGCGGTAATCGTCGGCGAACGGCTTAGTGTTGCGGCAGTGTGAATATGGTGCGTTATTTATTTGAAAACTCAACTTCTGACTTGCAAATTTAAATTGCCTCCACCTTTAGGTGGAGGACGGCTGGCAAACAAATTAGGCTTTAGCCATATAAGAAAAAGAAATTCCGATTGGCTTTAGCCAAAAAAGCGATGATGTGAAACAGGAGCGAGAGATTGGGCTAAAGCCAGCCATAAGGACAGACAATATTTGAAATTCGGCTAAAGCCGGTCAGAGTTGCATAAACTTCCTCCAGCTAAAGCTTGAGGCAATTTAAAAAGCAACCAACCACATTTTGCACCTCAATATCGCAACACTAGCGAACACGCACTATTACTTCCTTTTTCCCGCAGGTCGATTGGAATGTGACCTGAAATACGCCGGTCTTTGCGCTTTTCGAGCGGATCAAATAAAGTGAGCGGCCTGTTATGCCCTCGATCTCAGGTTCGGCGATCACCTCAATATCGTCAGGGCTGCTCGATCTCGCCGACAGCGTTTTCGTGTCGTCGTCTGCTCCGCTTCCGACCAAAACCGCAACGCTCCCGACCGTATTTACCAGTGAGACATTAGACTGGCTGACATTGATCGTGCATGGCGGCTCAATCGCCGGTTCAGGAGCGCCGTCGATGATGCGTGCCCGGACCGCGCCTGTCGTTTGTGTTTCCGCGTTTGAATCTTCTTCAGTTGGCTCGGCCGATTGATTGGCGGGTTCCGTCAATTTGGGTTTTGTAGGGCTGCGATTTGGAATTGTAATTATTACAGGATCGAAGATCGATTTTGTTCCGGTTGATGTCGGCTGTACGGGTTCGGTTTTAGGTTTTTCGGGAACTGTTTCTTCCGGTGCTTTTACAGTTTCAGGTATCGATGTCGGCGTTGCCGTTTCAACCGGCGTTGGTTTGTTTTCAATTATCGGCGTTACCGTGTCGCTTGGCGTCGGTTTTGTTTCGATCGGTTGTGCCGAAGCTTCCGGAATCAGTTCGGCGCTCTTCGGCGGAACGTTTTGAGGTGATTCCAGGACGCTCGTAACCGGCGGGTCTTTAATTACAGGAATTACAGGTTCGGTGCTCACCGGTTCGACGGCCGGTTTTGGTTCGGGCGTCGGTGCGGTCGCGATCGCGTCGATCTGAACCGGATTTGGGCCGACCAGTTTTTCAAGCTCGTCGGTGTTGCCGTTAACCTTAAGATAAACGGAGCGGATCGCGAGATATTTCGCGCCCGATCCGGGCTGCGACTTATAACTCACGACATACGCATCAAGTGCCTCTTTGTCCTTTCCGCTTGTGCCGAGCGTCGTGCCAAGCCGCCACATGCTCGACCGCCACCACGCGCTGTCTGCGGGCAAAACGCTGATCGCGCGTCTTAGCCGAACCTCGGCCTCGGTGTAGTTTCCTTGTTCAACCAGAGCCCAACCGGCGGTTTCCTCGATACGTCCGCGGACAATAGCAGAAAGGGTCGGTTTCGGGATCGGCGGAACGATAACGAATTGACCGGAAATCAAAGCACTGCGGCGGGCGTCGTACAATTCGGCGGCCATCACGGCGGCGGACGATTGCGGAACGCCGATGCCGTCGTCAACACGGCTCATCGCGGCACGCGTGAGTTCGAGCGAGGCTGCCGGTGCAACGCGCTTTTCGAGCAGGACGTTTGCCGCGTAAAGCTGACGATGCAGCTGCATCGCGTCATTGCCGTCGGCGAATTTTGCGGCGGCTGCGGCAGCAGCATCGACGTCGGGCGCGGCTGCATTTACGGCCTGATCGAATGCCAACAGCGCGGCAAGCTGTGCGGAAATATCGGCTAGGTCGGCGGAACGCGGCTCAAAAATGCTGGCCTTTCTTTCGTCGGCAAGCAACTCTGAAAATGTCCCGGCAGTCCTGTTTATTCGTCCGCCAAGATTTGTTTCGATGCGGCCATCTTTAATGGCAAACACGCCGCGAAGATCCTCGGCCGCTTCACGATAAAAACCGTTGGCAAGACGTGCCGTCGCGATCTCGTATTCGAGCGAAGGAAACTTGCCGTAGTTGCGGGCCTTGACCAGAGACTGTTCGGCCTCGGCATATTTTTTCTGTAACATCAGCCCGCGACCGAGAGCAATGTGTGCCCAGACAAAACGCGGCTCAAGATCAACGGCTTCCTCGGCGTGCAGAACGGCATTCGGGCCGTCGCCATTGGCGGCATACCAATACGCAACACCGGCAACGAGCGCGACATTGCCGGGCGTGGCTTTCATCGAGCGGTCAAAGGCGGTTTCGGCGTCGGTTTTTTTTCCAAGATCGAAAAGACTCAAGACCTCGACGGTCTGAGCGGCAGCATTTTTATCGTCTGCGGCGAGAACGGGCCGGATAAGCTCAAGAGCTTCGGCGGGCTTGCCGGCGGCGCGGAGCAATTGGGCAAGGCTGAGTTTGATATTTGCCGATTCGGGGTCGAGTTCGAGAGCCTTTTTATAGGCATTTATGGAACTTTCAATATCAAAATTCAGACGATGGGCGAGGCCGAGTATCTGGTAACCGGCAATTGATGCGGGATCGATCTCGACGGCCCGCGTGGCGAGCCTTAGCGCGTCGGTCGAGTTTTCCGTCGAGACAAAAAAGCTGGCAAGCGTCAGCAGTTTCGGGGCGTCGCCTTCAATACGTTTTTCAATTAGTGCGGCGATCTCGACTGCGGCAGTACGCTGGCTGCCGAGGAACAGCAGCATCGGAAATTTTGAAACGGCCTCGGAAAAAAGCTTTTGGCTGATCGGGTTTGGGGCTTCGTTAACGGTGGTTTTTAGTAGATTGATTGCTTCCGTCGGCTGTCCGGATTGGAGCAATGTGTTCGCGCCGTCAGCACGGGCGGCAACAAGGCGTTCGCCGGCGTCGATCAAGCGTGAGCTTTCGGGAAAATCATCAAGAAAACTGCGAAGAGCGGCGGCACGCTCAAGCGGATTGGCGATTGCCACGGCCGCGTCGAATCTATCCTTTTCTGAAGGTGTCGGAGTCGGAACAGGCTCAACAACGCTCTTTGCCGTGACAGTTTTCTTCGCTGTTTTGGCAGGCGACTTTTGGGCATTTACACTGAAAAACGCAATGGAGACAGCGAAAATAATTGCTAAAAACTTCATATAACGTCTCGCGGCCGCCGGTTCGTGCAAGATGCTGGAATAAATCGAATCATAACACATGAATTGCAATTCCGTGGCCGTCCGCATATCCTCAAAACTCATGGACGAGTTGGACGAATTTTGGTCGCAAGAGCTGGCAAAAGCGCTCGAAAACGCAAAAAACAGCGGGCGTGCTGACGTTGCGGATTATCTTGAGCTAAAAAAACACAACGACGTGCTCCGCGAGACCGGCGTTCGCTGGCTAAACGAATCGCTTGCCGCGATCGCCATCGAAAACAGCGGAGCGGCGGGCAAAATTGAGATCGTCCGCGACGTTCCGCATCGGTTTACGTTCCGCAAAGCGACAATGGCCGGAACGCGGCTAAAGCTTATTCAGGGTGTGAGATGTCTAACGGTCGAGGCGGGTTGGACGCGGACGCCGTCGGACGGATTTATGCGCGGCGGTGCTCTCGCCGCCGCCCGTTTTACACACTTCGGAATGCCAAAATCGGGAGCGGAACTCGGCCTTTACGTCACCGACGGCGTTCCTCGCTGGATTTCCTACATTGATGAGAAAAATGCCGCCGAATTTACGCTCGAACACGTCAGAATTCACTTCAATACCTTCGTAAATTGAACCAGCGGCAGCGTTGTTGGGGGCAACTGTCGGCAATTCTTCGCGGCTTGCCGCCTCGCCGAGCGGAAAAGCTGTGCTTTTCCGAAAGATTTCCTAAAATATTTCGGAGGCTGTGCCTCCAGTCGGCGGCATAGCCGCAAATCTCGACTGGAACCGCCGGAAAAGCGCAGCTTTTCCGCTCGGCGAGAAGAAATCCCAGCGGAATCTAAACACTTTTCGGCTCGGCGAGAGGATTTGAATTATCAATTACCCCAAATTTCGCGGCAATTTTGTATTTCGCGGCGTCCGTAGTAAAATAATTGATTGATGTAAGGTCAGGAGAGTGTACAAAGTGAGATCAGATCTTGAGAAGTTAATAAGTTTGCAGGTGACCGATACCAATATTCGCCGCCTGAAACAAACAATAGAGACCGCGGAAACAAAGCGTGCTGAGATCGAACAAGAGTTTGAACAGCACGCTTTTTCTATTCGCGAGATACAAAAACGCGGCGAGACATTTAATGTCGAACGCGTCGAGATGGAGCGGCAGATTTCAGACACAAAAGTCTATAAGGAACGCGCCGAGCGCAATCTGAAACACGCTCAGAACCAAAAAGAATACGAGACCGCGATGCGTGAGGCCGATACGCTGCAAAAACAGATCGCGGCGTTTGAAACGCAGGTCGTCGAGAAAATGACCGCCATCGAAGAGGTCGAAAAAGAGCTGGCCGAACGCGCCGAAGAGATAAATACGCTCGACGCAAAACGCGATGAGGCCTTAGGCGAGTTCGATAAGACCGTTAAATCTGCCACCGGAGAGTTCAAAAAAGAGACCGCTAAAAGGACCGAGGTTTTTGAAACGCTCCCCGCACAGCTTGCCGGCGTTTACAACCGCATGGCCCAGCGCAGCCGTGACGGAATCGCCGTCGCCGAGGTGGTAAACGGCTCGTGTTCCGCCTGTTTTATGTCCCTGCGGCCCCAAATGCAACTGATCGTGAAGCGTATGGACAGCATCGTCACCTGTGAAAGCTGCTCGCGGATACTTTATTTTGCCCCGGCCGAAACAAAATCCGCCGCCGGCGACGCGTAAGCCGGGACGGACGTTTTTTTCTTTAATTATTTTGTGGGTTCTTTCAATTGCCTCCAGCTTTAGCTGGAGGTTTTTGTTTTTGAATCAAAAGGCTTTACCCGAATTGGAGAAAAATGAAATCCGATCGGCTTTAGCCAAATTACTGCGACGTTGTGTTTACTTCGCCCACTCATCCGCGATGTGAACGTCGGCGGTAACCGGCACTTTTGTCACGTATTCGCGGCCTGCGGCGATCATCGCGAGGGAAAGTTTTTCGGCAGTCTGCTCGGCTTCGGACGCATCGCACTCAACAATTACTTCGTCGTGTACGATATTCACAAGCCGCGCGGTTGTACCCGCGAGACTGTCATGCAATAGACGTAAAGCGCGTTTCAAAATGTCGGCCGACGTGCCCTGTATCGGCATATTTACGCCGTATCTGCGGGCCGCTCCCATCTGCTGGCGGTCGCCGTCGTCAAACCTGAGTTTTAGCATTCGCCCGCTTGCCGTCCGCGCGATCTTATCGCGAAGAACGCTCTCACCGGCGTTGCGAAGATACGCATCGAGCCCGCGAAACGTGCCAAAATAACGCCGCATCGTGTTCTCGGCGTCGGACTGCGATAGGCCTGTCATCAATCCGAACCGCGAAGCGCCGACGCCGTAAACAATCCCGAAGTTCAAACGCTTTGCAAACGAACGCTGTTCCGCCGAAACCTCTGAGGCTTTGACATTGAACACCTGCGAAGCAGTCGTCGTGTGAAAATCTTCGCCTGAGACGAACGCGTCGATGAAATTCTGGTCGCCCGAAAACTCCGCGAGTATCCGAAGCTCTATCTGCGAGTAATCCGCGATGATCAGTTTTCGTCCCTCGGGAGCGCGGAAACATCGGCGGTACTGCTGGTCGTGCGGTATCTGCTGCAGGTTCGGGTTTGAGCAAGAAAACCTTCCGGTTGGTGCGCCGATCTGGCGGAAATCCGCATGGACGCGGCCGGAGCCTGGGTCGATGAATTCGAGAATGTTCTCGCCAAAACTCGTCATCGATTTCTGAACGGCGCGATATTCGAGCAGCTTTCCGACGACCGGATATTTTTCCGCCAACGGCTGCAATTGCCACGCACGCGTTGTTTCCGGCATCGGAACGCCGAGATTTACGAGCGCCGCCGTGACCTGCGCCTGCGAATCAAGATTGATCTCGGCCCGGCCAAACAGCGATGCCTGAGCGACACCGGCCGACAACATATCCTGAAGCTGATCGGCCGCCTTAGCCTGTGCCGTCTGTACGCGACCAAGCTGCTCACGCCAACGCTCCTTATCTAGATAGATCCCGGCAAGCTCCATCTCGGCGATCGGCGTTACGCAGTCAAACTCAAGCTGTGCCGTCGCCTCAAGCCCGTCGTTCTTAACGCGTTCGACCACCTGCTCATAAAGCGGGACCATCACCGCCGCGTCGCGTGCCGCGTACTCAAGCTGCGAATGAGCAAGCTCAGGAGCGGCCCAATCGCTGACCTGTTCCGATTTATCAAGCTCGGTTCCTGTAAAAAACAGCGCCACATCTGCCAACGAATGCCGCCGCTCGGTCTCGCCCGCCGCGATCAAAACACTCGCGAGATATGTGTCGAAAGTTTTCCCAAGCTCGCACCCGAGATGATGACTTAGCCATTTCGCATCGAACTTTGCGTTGTGCAATACCTTTGTCTGGCGGTCATTCGCGATCAGGTCGCGAAGCGGCGCAAGCGCCTCATTCGTCCGCAAACCATGATTCGGCCCATTAGATGAACTGGCATTCCCCGCGCCATTTTCACGAAAAGGCAGCATATCGAAAACCACCGTCTTCCCGTTGCCGGAGAGCTGCACCAAACGCAGATCGCCCCGCCGCGGATCAAGCTCCGTCGTCTCAGTATCAAGCCCCAAAACCGACGCCTCCGCCAACTCCGCACACGCCTTCCTAACCGCCTCAGCGTCCTTCGCGATCTGAAAATAGATCTCCATAAAGATTAAAAATCTATTCTACCGCACATGGCAGAAGCCCGCACGGAGTAAGGGGCATCCTCCGCGAGATCAATACCCTTACTTCGTGCGGGCTTCTGCATTTGCGGGTTCTGCCTTTTGCAAAGTAATTTCCTTGCGACATTTGCGATTGCAGGTTTTTCGCATATACTTGCTGTGAGTTTGCCCGGAGTGTTTTTCGCTGAGTGAAAAACGCAGAGCAAGCGATAAGAGGATTTGGCCGTCGTCTCGATGGCTTTTTGATACAGAGTTTTTAGGGTTGAGCACGGTCGGTTAAATCAGGCTTAGTGCTCCCCGGTTCGAGGTTTTGAGACAAGTTCGGCCTCGACGTGAAGAAGATCCCTGCGTGACAATTTTATTCGTTTCAGGTTTTGGCCCACAAGCCGAATCAATGACAGTAATAGTGTATTAACCACGCGATCTTGCGAGGCGAATGTTTCGCGCCCGACATCTGTACCACTTCTAAGGCCTGTTTTGCTGCTCAGCAAAATTCCGGGAAATCTACAAAAATGTATTTAAGGAATAAAAGGCACAAATGTCTAAAGAAATGATAATCAGCGTCAATGGACGCGAAAAGAAGATCGCCATTCTGGATAACGGAAAGGTGACGGAATTTTACATTGAACGCGGTGACGAAGAGAATTCGGGTATCGCGGGCAACATCTATAAGGGCCGCGTTCAGCGCGTTTTGCCGGGTATGCAGTCGGCGTTCGTATCGATCGGATTGGAACGCGATGGGTTTTTATATGTCTCGGACTTTTTCGACGAAGAAGAAGAGATCGAACGTATCGTAATGGAGAAATCCAAAAAAGGCTCGCAGGAAGATGCAAAACGCGAGGCCAACGAACGCATCGACCGTGCCCGCATCGACCGCGAAAAACAGATGGATTCGGCCCAGGAATTGACCGAGCCGCTAGTCGAAAAAGACGATTCCGAACCGGAAACTGAGACCGCTATTGATGATCGAGCCCCCAAGCCCGACCGCGAACGCGGCCGCCGTAGCCGACGCAGCCGCGTTGACGAAGCTCACGACAGGTACGCCAATGCCAAGAAGGAAGAAAAGGCCGAACGCGAGCCGCTTTTTGAGGTCGAGGATTCGGGCTTTGAACGCATTATCGATGACTCAGAAACCGGCGAAATGTTCAAAGACGCCTTTATGCAAGAAGCGATCATCGATCAGGTGCGTGCGGTCGAATTCGACATGGAAAGCATAGATGAAGCTCCAGTCGGCTCGCTGTTGACGGATGTTGCGTCAAACACCGGTGGATTTGAACGCATTGCCGACGAGGATGAAATGCCGGTCGAAAAACCAAAACGTGGTTCGAAAGCAAAAGGCACCTCGCGGAAAAAGAAAGACCTGGAAAGCGTAGAAGAAGTAAAACCGGAAAAGGCAGCCGCAAAGCCGAGAAAACCAGCGGCAACAAAGAAAACAGCCGCAAAGCGCTCCAAAGCCGCGAAAGGCAAGAAAACGACCGATGGAGAATCGGAACAGCTTACTGATCAGGATGCAAGCGTTCGTGAATCTTCGGACAGTGCAGAAATGTCCGTTCGACGCGGCGGCCGCGGGCGGCGGCGTGGCGGCCGTGGCAAAAAAGCCGAGGCGGGCGATTCAACCGATCTAGAAACCAGTGAGGAAAATGATCTCCCCGGTTTTGAGGATGTCGAATCCGAATCGAACGAATCGATTGAGGCGGAATCAAATGATTTAGCTGAAGAGCCTGAAACCGAATCGACCGACACCTCGACCGAGATCCCAGCTAAAGAAGAACGTGACGAATCCGCTACGAAATCCGATCGAGGCCGACGTGAACCGCGTCCGAGCCAGCCGCGCGAGCGCGGAGGCCGAGGTCGCGAGACACAAGGAAATCGCGACCGCAACGAGCGTCCCGAACGCGATAGAAATGATCGCAATGATCGGGGTGATCGGCGTGACCGGCCGACTCAGCCGACAATTTCCGATCTGCTCCGCGAGGGGCAGGAAATACTTGTTCAGATAGCAAAGGAACCGATCGCGAAAAAGGGTGCGCGCATTACTTCGCACATCGCATTGCCCGGACGGTTTCTCGTATATATGCCAACGATCGAGCATCTTGGCGTATCTCGCAAGATCGAGTCGGCGAGCGAACGCTCACGTCTTCGCACCCTGATCCAGCGAATTCGTCTGGACGAAGAAATTCCGTCCGGCGGCTTTATTGTTCGCACCGCTGGCATCGGTATTTCAGAAGAAGATCTGCGACAGGACGCACGTTATTTGGTGCGCACCTGGCAGGACATAAGGAAAACATCCGAGAAAGCGAAGTCGCCGGCAATGGTTCATCAAGACCTCGATCTTGTTCAGAGGCTGCTGAGAGACCAGTTGTCGGATAATTTTACTGCGATCCGCGTCGATAGCGAGGACGAATATTTACGCACAGTTGAGTTTATCAACCGCATCCAGCCGCGTCTTGTAAATCGCGTTAAATTTTACACCCGCGAACACCCGATCCTCGATGCGTACAATGTGCAGGAAGAGATCGACAAGGCGCTAAAACCGCGCGTTTGGCTGAAATCGGGCGGCTATCTGGTCATCAATCAGACCGAAGCTCTTGTCGCAATCGACGTAAACACAGGCAAATTTGTCGGCAAAGGCAACGCGCGGCTTGAGGACACAATCACGCGGACGAATATGGAAGCCGTGGATGAAATTGCCCGGCAGATTCGTCTTCGCGACCTCGGCGGAATTATCGTTCTCGATCTGATCGATATGGAAGATCGCCGAAACCGCCACAAGGTTTCACAGGCCCTGCAGGAAGCGTTGGCGTCTGACCGTTCGCCGACAAAGGTTTTGTCGTTCAACGATTTCGGACTGATAATAATGACCCGAAAACGCGTCAAGCAATCGCTCGAACGCACAATGTGCTCGCCGTGCGATTA
This sequence comes from uncultured Chloracidobacterium sp., assembly GCA_964605905.1. Classification (GTDB taxonomy): domain Bacteria; phylum Acidobacteriota; class Blastocatellia; order Pyrinomonadales; family Pyrinomonadaceae; genus OLB17. The sequence goes on from CAZSEL010000006.1 coordinate 87,740, forward strand.
TTGCGAAGGCGCCGGTTGGGTCAAGTCGCCGCAGACCGTCTGCTATGAAATACTTGCCGAGGCCCGACGGCTTTCAAAAGCGGTTGACGATGTCCGCCAGACCACGCTCCGAATTCATCCCGACGTTGCACGAACCTTGCGAAGCACAGAGCGACTGGTGCTTGAGGAGATCGAAGAATACCTCGGCAATGTAGATCTAACAGCCGACCCGCACATTCACCAGGCGCAGTTCGATTTCGCGTTTGTTTAGACTTGTTCGAATGGTAAGCGGAAACAGGGTTGGGCAATTGACTCAACCCTTTTCCGTTTGTGGTTAATATACCAGATTCATCTGCTGAAGAAGTTTTTGATAACGTGGCTCGGTTACCAATGATTCAAATTCAGGAGCGGCGGATATCCAGGTTGTCCACGGGTGGCGTTCTTCAAATGATTTTTCGAGCCAATATACCGCTCGTTCATTGTCGCCGATATATGTCGAGAGATAGGCCAGATTATGCGGATTTGTGCCGAGTGGGTTTGTCCTCCATTGATGCAGCAATAATTTGATCGCGTTTTCCGTAGAGGTTCGTGCCGCCTCCCTGATTCGCTCGGCCAGCGGCATGTTTCGGTCGAGCTCCAAACCACGGGCGATTTCTTCGACGGCTTCGCCTTTTCTTCCGGCCAGCCACAGATTGCGCGATAGAAGCCAATGCGTTGAACCAACATTTTCGTCAATCTCAAGAGTTTTTCTATATTGACGTTCGGCAGCGGCAAAATCCTTTCTGCAAAATTGAGCCATTCCGAGATTCGAATTACTTACAATCGAAAGCGGGTCGAGTTCGACCGCGCGTTCAAATTCCGTCAGAGCTTCGTCAAAGCGCCGCATCCTGATCAGAAGTGCGCCGTAGCGCATATGCGCGACCGACGAATTCGGTGCATTTGCGGTTGCCAGTTTCAGCGATTCCTCCGCTTTCTCCCAATCCCAGTCACTGCCCATTTGAATAGTTCCGAGCGTGATCAAGGCGTCGGGTGAGCCGGGCTTTAGCTCGAGTGCGCGGCGCAGATTTTCCTTTGCCTTTGCAATAATCTCTGGCGTTACCTCGATATTATAGTTAAAGAGAAGATGCTGCGTGTCGGCCAAGCCCGTGTAAGCCTCGGAAAATTGCGGATCCTGCGTTGCTGCCTGGGTGAAATAATCAATGGCCCGACGAAGGGACGCTTCGTCGCGCTTGTACCAAAAATAACGTCCTTTGAGATAGGCTTCGTATGCCTCGGTGTTGTCGGTCAAGCTCTGTGCCAATGCCGGCTGTTCTCGATTGTCCGAGACGAGCGATTTGGAAACTTTCGCCGTAATAATGTCCTGCAAATTCAATATCTGATCCGCCTGTCCATCGAATTGTTCCGACCACAGGTACTCGCCGGTGTCCACCCTAATCAGCTGGAGCGTAACGCGAAGCCGATTGCCTTCCTGTTGAATTCTCCCTTCAAGAACCGCGTCAACCTTCAATCTCTGTCCGGTCTCGATACTTTCGTAATCACTATCGGCATAAGATAAAACGGCACTGGTCGGGCGAACCGTAATTCCGTCCAGACCGCCGAGCCGCGTAATCAAAGCATCGGTGATCCGCATCCGCAGTTCATTATCATCGCCGACGTTGGCTGAAAACGATTTAACCGGCAGGATCGCTATCGATTTTATTTCACGGGTCGGGGAACCGTTCCCTGCTTTTTCAAAACTCAAAAACAAAAAAATTCCCGCTGCAAAAACAACAATGATCGCGGCAAAGGACAAAACAAGCCGTCTCGTATGCCGCGAACCTGTCAACGATCGTGCGGAGACTGCAAATTTTGGTTCCAAATCGGCGAGCGGCTCATCCCTAATTTCGATCATCGTTTTGGTCGAGGTGTGTTTTTCTACGACAAGTTCGCTGTTTGTGATTTCGCGCACTTCGCCGGCGAAACGGTAACCGCGGCGCGGGACGGTTTTGATCAAATCCCCGCGTTCGCCTAAATCCTTTAATGTCTTCCGAAGAACGTAAATATGGCGAGAGAGATTACTTTCCTCGACAAATGAATTTTGCCAGACTTTATCCAGTAACTCATCCTTTGTTACAACCTCGCCGCCATTCTCGGTCAATACGCAGAGCAGCTGAATTTCCTTCAGGGCAAGGTTTACCGGTTCGCCTTCGTGCCATAAAACGCGCTTTCCGACATCTAGCCGAAAGTTTCCGAATTCCCTTAAACCGCTGATTCCATTGTTCATACATACCTCTGAGAAATACAGGAGAAATATTGGAGAAAAAGTTCAGGACTTTTTCTCCAACTTCGTATTAAATGCCGAATCATCAACGAAAAAGATTCGTTGAAGTATGACGGAAGCAGTACTACCCCAATGAAATTGTATCCGTGTAGCCGATTTTAGATCATATGTCGCCAAAAGCAAAGAAAATTCTAATCATGAACGCAAAGTACGAACTTTTCATCGTCCGCCAAAACGGCCGCGAGAATATTCCAGGCTTTTGTTTCAAGATGCCTAAAACGAGGGCATTTAAAACCAGCAAAAAATTAAATTTTGGAGAAAACAATGAAAATAATTTTAAGTAGTTTGATTCTAGCGATGGCACTTTCAGTTTGTCGATCCCCTGAGCCAAAGCCAAGCATTGCGTTCAAGGAAATACAGGTTAGCCCGGAATTTAGATGTCCAAGAGACAGAATACTTTCAATGTCATGGAGTTTAACTGATGCGGGTGGAGTAAGAGTAAGACTAAAAGCCAGTTTCAACAATCAAGATTTTGACCAGCAAATTTTTGATTCTGAAGATGACTCTGCAACAAAAGATATTGATCTGATTGATGCAACAAGTCATATGCCAGATTTTCAATTTCCAAATACTGTTGTAGTTACAGTTATTCCGGTTGACGATGGAGAACAAGGCCCGTACGGAACAATTAACAGAAAAGAAGGGGATCCGAAAACTTTTACAATCACTACCGTAAACGATCCAATTGAAATCGAACGACCTGCTATTAGAAGGGACAACGAGGATGCGTTCAATTTAGACCTGGATCCGGTTCTTTTCAGTAGTAGTTTGAACACTGACAAGATCACCCTTGTTTCCGGTTGTACGAATCCACTATCGGGACGATATTCCTGGGACAAAGGATTAGCCGTTCCAAGCACAGAGACACTTGAAAATTCAAATAATTTCAGCGATACGTTTGGTCCTGTCCAAGCTCAGGGTCAATACGTGATTAAACCGTTAGATCAAGAATGCTCAAAAGACGTTAGTGAGATAAGGGTAAAAATGCGGTTCTCTTGTGCCAACAAATAACTACTCAATTAAGACTCGGCCTTGTGAGTCACTAGGTCGGCGGGATATTTCCGGAGATTCGCTACCAGCGGTAGATCGTTGGCCGTGATTGTTTCCGTTAGGGCCGATTGTAAACCAAAAAATGTCGAACGCCAGAAAAATTCTTATCGAGACGGAAAGCCACGAGATCTTTATTGTGCGAGGTGACGGCAAAAGTGAGGTTCGAGGATTTTGTGAAGGCTGCTCGGCGGAAACGGAATTACTCACGCTTGACGAAGCGGTTTCTCATGGCGGCAGTTCAACGTTGGAAATAATGCGGCGCCTCAACGACGGTGAAATTCATTTTTTGGAAACGGCAAGCGGACATTTATTGATTTGCCGGAAATCGCTCCAGCCAGAATAGGAGATTTAGATCATGTTTAGCAAAATATTGAACACTTTTACGGGAATCTTTTTATTGCTCGTCGGTTTCGGCTCAATTACAGACGCCCAAACCTGCCAGCCTGCTCCGGTCGGATTGGTTTCGTGGTACGAGGGCGAAAACAACGCGCTCGATTCGCGTTCGCGCAACAACGGTACGCTTCAAAACGGCACGACATCCACCGCCGGACAAACCGGGCAAGCGTTCAGTTTTGACGGCGTTGACGACCATATGATCGTGCCTCATAACGCTAATCAAAATACTGGCGATAAGATCACGATAGAAGGGTGGGTTAATCCCATTTTGAAAACGGCAATTGGATAAATGTCACGGCAGCGGGCAATACTTTCCCGGCGCTCTGCACCGATCCGGTTGCGTCGTTTTCGCCGTTTTCGGTCGCGATCGTCTCTCCGTCGGCAGCAAATGTTTCTGTCGGCGGGCGTGTTCTGTCGGCGAACGGATTAGGAATATCCAATGTTAGAGTAACATTGGCGGATCAGAGCGGCGGCATCCGAACGGCAATTACAAATGCATTCGGATACTATTCATTTGAAAATGTACAAACCGGGGCGACGTACACTATCAACGTGCGGAGCAAGCGGTATCAATTTGCCGAGCCGACGCGTGCTATTACGGTATTAGATGAGTTGACGGACATTGACTTTACGGCTTTGCCTTTGGAGTGAACCGATGGGAACTCAAGGAAAAAGATCATGGCCTAAAGTTTTACGTCCTTTTTGGCATCTTTCGCATTTGCGGGTTTTGCGAAGATCGAATCGGAGATGCGTTTGTTGTATTCGATGGTCTGGTAATTTATGCGTGAGGTCTGCACGCCGCCGGTGAAGCGGTCAATGATGAACGGTGACTTGATGCCGTCGATATCGACGAATTGGGCGTAGCGATCTTCTTCTATAATCTCTACAGGTTCCTTGCCTTCTACGGTTTCTACACTCTCGGCATTTTTCCGCCGTTGAATTGCCTTGGCCGGAATGCTGTCATCGGCGCCGATCTCGAATTCTACGACAAGGCCGTCAGTGTAGGTCAGTTTTACAACGTCGTTTCGCTTGCCTAGCGTTGCCGGCCGCTTGCCGGCGTAGCTGAGAGTTGCCTCCCCGCGCCAATGGCCGCGAAGCAATGTGTCGAGACTTGCACGCATTCCGCGTTTAAAATTGGCGACCTGTTCCTCCGATTGCTCAATGACCGATTCCTTGTCGCCGTCGAATACCCATCCGGTGTCACCGACATTAGTCTGCACCGATTTCGACCCGCTGCCCTTAAAATCGGTCCGTTCCTTGTCAGGAAAAACGATCACATCGACAAACGATTGAAACGACACAACCACGCCCTCACGCACGACACTAAACTTTCCCTTGCCGATCTGCGATGTGACACTGAGGTATTTGTCGCCGCCTAGCGCGGCAATCGTTCGTTTAACGATGGCTTCGGCCTCTGCCGATGTTTCGGCCGTCGGTTGTGCATTGGCCGAAATGCCTGAAAACAGAATCGAAAGGATAAAACAAAACGGCAAAGCCGAGAATTTCTTATAGGGCATAAATAATTTCTTTAGTAACACTCATCTTATTTCCACCGACGTGAACTGCCGGGCGAAATTTTATTCGTTTTACAGCGTCTTCGAGTTTTTTCCTCGCGGTCGGTGATAATCCCGAAGGCATTTCGAAAACCGATGCGTTTCCGCGGGACGAAAAAAAGACTTTGACCGGAATTTTCCCAGCAAACAACGCGGGAACATCGCCGTCGGCAAGCGAAGGCTTGGGAACCGACAACACCTCAACTTTTGTTTTTATGTCAGCGTCCTCGTTTTCGTAGTAAAGGCGAAAGTTGTATTCAACGGTGGTCTGTTCATCCATCGGCGTGCTGTTTAGCGATTTGGGCGTAAATTTTATTCGCTTTGCGGCCTCGACCGCCCGTTCGGTCAGCCCGTGAGGTATATGATTTATCACGGTCACGTCGCCGATCTCACCGGTTGACCGGAACATTACAAGCAGCCGAACGACGCCCTCGGTGCGGTTTGTCCGGGCGGCCTCGGTGTAACCGGCGTTTGGTTTGTCGATAATAACAAGACGCGAAAAAACAAACGATTTGGGTTTGGCAGCCGTCGGTTTGGGTTCCGATGGCGCTTCCTGACCGGGTGCATTAATCACTCCGCCAAAGAAAACAAGGCTAAGCAGCAAAAAGCCGCTACGAGATAAGGTGAGGAAGTATGATCTCATTGTATTGACTCCAATCTGAAAAGACTTTGATGAAGATTACCATCAAAGTCTTTGCAGCGGAAAATAAAATTTTCAAAAAGCGTTACTTAGTTCAAGCTAAACGCATCGTTCGGTTTCACGGATATAGCTCCGTCCTCGGTGTCGACCACAAAACGCATGGCCGATTTCCATTGGTTTGTGATCGGCAGTTTTACCTGCTGGTCGATGTGACGTTTCAAAAAACGCGCTCCGTAGGCCGGGCTGAACCCTTTTTCGGTGAGAAGATTGATGGCGCCCTCGGTAATCTCAACGACCTTGCCTTGGCGTTCCATATTGCGTTTCAGTTTAGCGAGATAAAGCCTTGCGATCTCACGCACTTCGTCCATTGTCAGTGGCGAAAAAACGATGATCTCGTCGATGCGGTTTCTGAACTCGGGTGTGAACCGCGTCTCTGCAGCCTTCATCGCTTCGCCCTTGATCTGCTTGATGTCGCCGAGCGTTTTCTGACCGAAACCGAGCGGTTTTTCGTATCGCTTGAAATTCTCAGAACCGAGATTTGACGTCATGATAACGATCGCGTCGGAAAGATAAACCTTCTTACCGCGTCCGTCGGTGATCCAGCCTTCGTCGAATGCCTGAAGAAAGATGTTCATCAGATACGACGAGGCTTTTTCAACCTCGTCGAGCAGCAACACGGTGTACGGGTTGTCGCGAAGCTGTTCGGTCAAAATACCGCCGCGTTCGCTGCCGACGATGCCGCGCGGCATTCCGATCAGCTTTTCAATACCGATCGTGCCATCACCGTATTCGCTCATATCGATACGGACCATTTTGCCGTCGTCGCCAAACATAAATTCGGCAACAGCCTTGGCAAGCTCTGTCTTTCCGACGCCGGTCGGTCCGAGGAAAAGCAGAACGCCATCGGGCGCATAATGATTATCTTTGAGCGGGCCTTTGTTGAGTCGAAGCCTTTCGGCGACGGCGCGAACCGCGTCTTTTTGTCCGATCACACGCTTGCCAAGCTCGTCTTCCATTGCAGAAAAACGATCGGACGTGTCGCGATAGATCATGTCCTTAGGAATTCTAGATTCCTGTGAAATCACGTCGATAATATGCTCGGGCCGAACAATTAAATGTTCTGGTTCGTTGATCTCGACCTTGACCGATGCCGTGTCGAGCCAGCCGATAGCTTTGTCCGGAAGATGAAGATTGCGGATATATTTCGGCGACATTTCGAGCGCCATATTTATGGCCTCGTCAGAAATCGTTACCGAATAATTCTTTTCAAGACGCGGACGCAGACCGAACAATATTTCTTTTGTTTCGTCTATGCTCGGCTCATCGACCTTTACCAGACGGAAGCGTCGCGAAAGTGCTTCGTCCTCGCCGATATACTCTTTGTATTCGGTGATCGTCGTCGCACCAATGATGCGAAGTTCGCCGCGAGCGAGCGACGATTTGAACATATTCGCGGCATCCGAGGTCGTGCCCATCGCCGCACCTGCGCCGATGATCGTATGAGCCTCGTCGATAAAGAGGATGATGTTGTCTTTCTCTTTTACCTCGTCAATGATGCCTTTGATCCGCTCCTCAAACATTCCGCGAAGCATAGTTCCGGCGACCAGGCCGCCCATCTGCAGCTGAACAATGTGCGAATCGCGAAGCCGCGCGGGAACCTTTTCCGGCTCAAGTTCGATCAATCGGGCAAGTCCTTCGACAACAGCCGTTTTGCCAACGCCGGGCTCACCGACTAGCATCGGCGAATTAGACCGTTCGCGGTGCGAAAGGATCTCCATCATCTGGATGATCTCTCGCTCGCGGCCGATCGTCGGCGGGAACTTGTCCTGCCTGGCGAGCTTGTTCATCGACACGCCAAAATGTCGCAGAAACGAGGGAAGCTCGTATTTTTGGCGGACGCGTTCTTCTTCTTTTTCACGCTTGCGAATTCTCGTTCGAGCGGTTTGAGCGACCTCGTCTGATGGGACGCCAAGGTTCTGCAATACATCATTTAAAATGCTGCGTTCGTCGTTTGAGAGAACGTAAAAAATATCGCTGCCGTCAATCACGCGGCGGCCTTGCGAACGAGCGCGATCCATTGCCCGCTTGAAAAGCTCGGTTGTTTCCGGCGCAATTCGAAAACCTTTTCCGGTATGCTGCCTGCCGATTTCCATCCGCTTTTCGATCAAAAGCTTGACCGAACGCGGATCGACCGCTAGGTCGCGCATCGTCGAATTGAAAAGATCGTCCTCTTCGCTGGTTATTGCGTGAAGCACATGCTCGATCGAAACATAGTTTTGATCGCTCTTTCGCGAAGCGTCGAGCGCCGTTTCGAGAATGCGTCTGCCGCTTTCACTAAATTTATCTTTATAAGCGTCTATATCTGCCATACCGATTATTACCGCCAAAAACTTGAGGATGGACAGGTGAAGAGAACCCTACCATCACTATAATACCACTTAGCTAGCTGACACGAAAAGATTTTTCGTGTCTTCAACTACGACCCTTGTTCGACCACGGCCTGGCCGAGAGATTTACCGACCTGAACACGAGCAGGACGGAGCAGACGGTCGCCGAATTTGTAACCTCGGGAATATTCCTTGGTCACTTTTCCATCCATATCGGCATCGGCGGCGACCATGTCCACGGCCTCATGCAGCTCAGGATCGAAAGGCGCTCCAATCGAGGGGACCGTTTCAACTCCGACGCTTGTGAGCGCCTGTTCGAAGACGCGGGCAACGCCGCTGACGCCGGTGCGTAAATGTTCGACCGATGCGTCCTGTTCGCTGGCCGCGACGGCAAGGTTTAAATTATCGAGAACCGGCAGCAGCGTTGTCAGAAAATTGAACTGGCTCTGCTGTCCGCGATCCTCGAGAGTTTTCATCAGCCGCGCCCGCATTTCAGACGTTTCTTTCTCAAGCTTGGCCTTTGCCTCTTCAAACTTTACCTGTACACCAACAAGCTTTGATTCGGCCGCCTCACGCCGTTCGGTTTCAGTGTTCAGTTTGTTTTCGAGTTCTATTTCCTTTGCCGATCGAACCGGCTCTTTTGGTATTTCAGGTTCCTCTGACATGGCGACCTGTTCGCCCTGATCGTTGAAACGCCGTTTGTCGTTTACGGGTATCTTCAGATCTTCACCATTTAGTAGCTCTTCTAAAAAATTATCTTTCTCGCTCATCTTTTTTCGCTTGAACATTTATAAATACAATTGTATTCGTTCGTATCTGATATTGAAAGACCGCTTTTTACCGCAGCTTTGCGTTAACGGATAACCATTACGAACGCAAAGATTTAGGGCCGTTTCGACCGTTTTAAGTCGCGGCGGCCTTTTCTCCGTTGTCGGTCGCGGAGAATTTCATTTCGCCGTTCTCAGCCGACACGCGGACCGTTTGCCCGGCTCCGATCTCACCGTTCAGCAGCTTTACCGCCAGTGGATTTTGTATCAGCGATTGGATCGCGCGTTTCAAAGGACGAGCTCCGTAAACAGGATCATAGCCTTCGCTCACGATCAGCTGGCGAGCCGTTTCATCGAGCACGATCTCGATGTTTCGCTCGGCGAGATTTGCACGCAGCTTTTCAAGTTGTATATCGATGATCATCGCGATCTCTTCGCGGGTCAGCTGTGTAAACACAACTATGTCGTCGATGCGGTTAAGAAACTCGGGTTTGAAATGATCGCGCAAAACCTGCAAAACTTCCGTTTTGATATTTCGGTCAGCCAAAGGGTTTTCGGCAGCCGTTTGTATCTCACGCGAACCCAGATTCGAGGTCATTATCAAAACCGTATTCTTGAAATCGACAACGCGGCCTTTGCTGTCGGTCAGGCGTCCGTCGTCAAGTATCTGGAGCAAAATGTTGAAAACATCCGGATGGGCTTTTTCGATCTCGTCAAAAAGCACGACCGAATATGGCCGCCGCCTAACGGCCTCGGTCAACTGCCCGCCTTCTTCATAGCCGACATATCCCGGCGGCGCGCCGATCATTCGGGCGACGGCGTGCTTTTCCATATATTCCGACATATCGAGCCGGACCATCGCTTTTTCGTCGTCGAACAGAAATTCAGCCAACGCTCTTGCAGTTTCGGTTTTACCAACGCCTGTCGGCCCAAGGAAAATAAACGAACCGACCGGTCGGTTCGGATCCTGTAAACCGGCACGCGCACGACGGACGGCATTGGCCACCGCCGCCAGAGCCTCTCCTTGGCCAACTACCCGACGCCCGAGATTTTCCTCCATCGCGACGAGCTTTTGCATCTCGCCCTCGAGCATTTTCGAAACGGGAACGCCTGTCCATTTTGCGACGATTTGAGCAACGTCTTCTTCGTCAACTTCTTCCTTGAGGAAAACGCCATCTTTCTGTAGTTCCTGAAGGCGCTGTTGCTCAGTCTCGAGCTGTTTTTCGAGTTCGGGAATTCGACCATATTGCAGCTCGGCTGCCTTATTCAGATCGCCGGCCTGACGGGCGCGTTCGAGTTCGAGCCTAGCTTCCTCAAGCTGGCCTTTGCCCGTTCGCATTTTCTCGATCTCGTCTTTCTCCGATTGCCATTTAGCCTTCATTCCCGATGACTTTTCATTCAGATCGGCGATTCGGCGTTCGATGTCGTCAAGGCGCTCTTTAGATTTCGCATCGGTCTCTCGTGAAAGTGCCTGCCGCTCGATCTCAAGCTGTAGAATTTCGCGTTCGAGAACGTCGATCTCCTGCGGAAGGCTGTCGATCTCGATACGAATCCGCGACGCTGCCTCATCGATCAGATCGATTGCTTTGTCGGGTAAAAAACGATCGGTGATGTATCGGTTTGAAAGGGTCGCTGCGGCGACGATTGCCGCGTCTTTGATACGAACGCCATGATGAACCTCGTAGCGTTCTTTCAGTCCACGCAGGATCGCGATCGTGTCCTCGACCGTCGGTTCCCCGATGTAAACCTGTTGGAAACGGCGTTCGAGAGCTTTGTCTTTTTCAATGTATTTTTGATATTCGTTTAGCGTCGTCGCACCAACGGCTCTTAGCGTTCCGCGGGCCAACGCCGGTTTCAACATATTCGAAGCGTCAATCGCGCCTTCGGACGCACCGGCTCCGACGAGTGTGTGAAGCTCGTCAATAAACAGAATTATTTGTCCCTCGGCCTTTTCGATCTCATTCAAAACGGCCTTTAGTCGATCCTCAAATTCACCGCGATACTTCGCACCGGCTAGCATCGCTCCAAGATCGAGCGAGACTAGCTTTTTATTCTTTAACGTTTCAGGCACATCGCCCGAGACTATCCGCTGCGCCAAACCTTCGACAATCGCAGTTTTACCGACGCCTGGTTCGCCGATCAGAACGGGATTGTTTTTCGTCCTTCTGGATAATATTTGTATCGCCCGGCGAATCTCGTCGTCGCGGCCTATCACGGGGTCGAGCTTGCCTTTGCGCGCACGCTCGGTCAGGTCCTGAGCATATTTATCCAGTGCGTGAAAATTTTCTTCGGCATTCTGATCCGTAATCCGCGAACCGCCTCGCATGTCGGTGATGACCTTTTCAAGATCTTCGCGAGTGACACCGTTCGAGCGCAGGATTCGCCCGGCATCGCCGTCTTTCTCGGAAGCTATCGCAAGCAGCAGATGCTCGGTCGAGATATACTCGTCCTCCATCTTTTCCGCTTCTTTTTGTACGTCCTGAAAGATCGTATTTGTCCGCGAGCTGAAATACTGCTGGCCTCCGGAAACCTTTGGCAGCTTGTCGATCGAGGCCTGTAACTCGCTCAATATCGGGACCGTGTTTGCGCCGATCTTGCCCAGAATCGGACGAAGCACGCCCTCTTTCTGCTCCAGCATCGACACCAGAATATGTTCCGGCTCGACCTGCTGGTTCTCGTTCTTTTCAGCAACGCCTATGGCTGCCTGCACGGCCTCCTGGCCGCGGATCGTAAATCTGTCGAATCTCATAACTATATTTTACCGCAAATACGCCGAAACTCCGTTAAAATCACTAAATAGCTCCCTTTGGCGAGATTTATTATAAAATCGGCCTAAGAATTAGTCAATTCACATAATAAAATATGAGTGTCTCTTAGTCAAGTTTATTACTCACGACGCAATCCATGTTCACTCCCGGCCAAAAGCGTCTTTTTCAGATGACACTTTCGCCTTTTCTCGGTTATATTTAGGAGCCAATTTTTTTCAAGACTTTCCTGCCGTTGGATGGACGGCCAAATGTAGATGCAAATATTTCGCGAGATATTCTGGCCGCTGATCGCGGTTGCGGCGGCGTTCGTAGTCGGCGGCGTGATCGTGCTGCTGCTTGGCGACGATCCGGTCAATGCGTACCGGCTGCTGCTATCGAACTCGTTCGGTTCGATCCGCGACATCGGCTGGACGCTGCATTATGCGACGCCACTTATTTTCACAGGTCTGGCGGTTGCGGTTGCCTTTCGCTGCGGGCTTTTGAATATCGGAGCCGAAGGACAGCTCTATGTTGCGGCGTTTGCTACCGCGTGGGTCGGTATCAAACTCGGCGGAACGGTGGTCGGTGCGGATAGTTGGGCGTGGGCGAGCCTTCCGTGGCCGGTGCTGATTCCGCTTTGCATTTTGACGGCGGCGATCGTCGGCGGTATTTGGGGAGCGATACCGGGAATCCTGAAAGCGAAATTTGGCTCGCATGAGGTTATCAACACCATCATGCTGAATTTCATCGCGATCGCGCTGGTCAGCTATCTCACGCAATATCATTACAAGAATCCGGGACCGATACTTGAAACACCGCCGATCGGCGAAGCGGCTCGAATACCTAGATTGAACGAATTTTTGCCGTTCATTTCGCATGACGTGCCGCTGAATATTGCGTTCATTATCGCGTTGATAATGTGCGTTCTGGTTTACGTATTTTTGTGGAAAACGAAATGGGGCTATGAATTGCGGGCGGTAGGTGAAAACCCTTCGGCGGCAGAGTATGGCGGGATCTCGCCTAAAAAACAGATCATCGTCGCGATGACGATATCGGGTGCGCTGGCCGGAATGGTCGCGATCGGCGAGGTTCTGGGAAACCGTTACAACTATTATCATGACTTCTCGGCGCAATGGGGATTTCTCGGTATCGCGGTTGCTCTGCTGGGCCGCAATCATCCGGTTGGGGTTTTGATCGCGGCAATCTTCTTTGGAGTTCTACTGAGGGGCGAGACCTTTGTCGATGGATTCACGCGATATGTCTCGAAAGACCTCGGATTTGTGCTTCAGGCGATAATGATACTTTTTGTCGCGTGTTTCCAACGTTACGCTAAGCGGTAGAACGTCAGAATATGTTCGATTTCTTTACATTGGCATTTTTCTTCTCCGCCATTACCTTCGCGACGCCGCTGTTGTTTGCCGCGATGGGCGGACTGTTTTCGGAGCGATCCGGCGTTATCAACATCGCTCTCGAAGGGCTAATGCTTTCCGGCGCCTTCACGGCGGCGGTCGTTACCTATCAAACCGGCAATCCATATCTCGGCCTACTTTGCGGCATGGGTGCCGGTGCCGTTACGGCATTGATCTACGCCGTCGCTGTCATACATTTTGAGGCCGATCAGGTCGTTGCGGGAATGGCGATAAATTTCCTGATGCTCGGCTTGCCCGCTTTGATTAGCGGCGTGATCTACGACTCGACCGGTTCGACGCCGCAGATCGATCAGGCGTACAAGATACCGATGTTATTCGGCGGCCTTTCGATTGTTTCGATACTCGCATTGATCCTGGTTCCGGCTGCATGGTACTTGCTTTACAAAACGCCTTTCGGATTACGGCTCCGTGCGGTCGGTGAAAACCCCGAGGCGGCAGATGCGGCAGGTGTAAACGTCATACGGCTTCGCTACACGGCGGTTCTGATATCGGGAATGTTAGCCGCGATTGGCGGTGCATTTCTCTCGACCGGCCAATCGTCTTTGTTTACACGCGGCATGTCCGCAGGTCGTGGATTCATAGCTCTTGCGGCTTTGATCCTTGCAAAATGGAAACCGATCCCGGTACTTTTTGCCTGCCTGTTTTTTGGATTTACCGAAGCCATGACAATCCAGATACAAGGTGCGTCATGGGCAAAGATCGGCGACGAACCGATACCGATCCAGTTCATCGAAATGATCCCGTATGTTTTGACGATAATTGTGTTGGCAGGTTTTATCGGACTCTCACGAGCACCGAAGGCATTGGGCCTGCCTTATAGTAAGGAAAATTAAATAGTATTGGTGTAAAATTAATACTATGCAGAGTTCGATTGAAACAACTGCCACAATTGGCGCCAATCGTCATTTGATACTTGATGAGGACATACCCGTAGCTCTGGCTAGAAAGGTTCGGGTAATCGTGCTTGTCGATGAAGATATTGACGAATCAGATTGGCTGCACGCTGTTTCGACAAACCAAGCATTTGACTTTTTGGCGGATGAAGACGAGGACATCTATACGGCGGACGATGGAGAACCGTTAACGAATGAAGCATAAGATTGTCCTCGTGCCATTTCCGTTCGATGACCTATCAGCCACGAAAGTGCGTCCTGCCGTCTGTCTGACCAATGAGATCAAGCCTTACGGCCACGTCGTTCTCGCATTCATTACAAGCCGTGTGTCAAACCCGGAAGCAAGCGATCTGGTGATCAACTCGACCGATGCTGGCTTTACGACGACCGGATTGAAAGTATCCTCTACGATTCGATTACACCGGTTGGTTACTGTTTCGAGGTCGTTGGTCAAAAGGCAACTGGGAACTTTGTCACCGTCGCAGATATTAGAGATCAAATCCCGGCTTAGAGAATTCTTCGATCTATAGACCACAAAAATGGCTACATTCGAAAACGCCGTCGAAGCGGCCGATTACATACGTTCAAAATGCGCGGTGTTGCCGAAGATCGCAATTGTTCTCGGCAGCGGTCTAGGAGCGTTTGCAGAAGAGCTTGAAAATGCGGTTCGGATTCCGTATGACGAGATTCCGCATTTCTCGCGATCGACTGTTGAGGGACACGCGGGTCAATTAGTGATCGGCGAACTCGACGATATTCCGATAGCTGTGCAGCAGGGCCGGTTTCATTATTACGAAGGCTACTCAATGGAGCAGGTGATGTTCCCGATGCGCGCCTTTGGGCGGATGGGTGTTGAGACTGTGATCCTTACAAATGCGGCGGGCAGTCTCGATACGGAAATGTCACCCGGCAGCCTGATGTTAATTTCCGATCACCTCAATATGATGGGCGTCAATCCGCTTCGCGGGAAAAATGACGAGCGATTCGGGCCGCGATTCCCGGATATGACATCGGTGTACGATAAAGATATCCAGAGTGTCGTTGTCGAGGTTGCGAATGAAATTGCTCATGAGCGTTTTGAACATGGCCGTGACGAATCTTTAACGGATTTCCTGCATCGCGGCGTTTACTGCGCGCTTTCCGGTCCGACTTATGAAACACCGGCTGAGATCAGGCTTTACAGGTTACTCGGCGCCGATGCGGTTGGAATGTCCACAGTCCCAGAGGCGATAGCCGTACGGCATCAGGGAATGAAAGTCGCCGGGATTTCGTGCATCACAAACTATGGTGCCGGAATGACCGAAGAGGCGATCAATCACGAAGAAGTGATGGAAACCGGTGCTCGCGTGGCTGAAGTTTTTAATGAACTGTTGCGGCGCGTAGTAATTAAATTGAATTAGAACAGGATACACAGGATAATCAGGATATTATTGTCCCAATATTTACAGGTATTATCCTGAATACCCTGTCCATCCTGTTAGAATTATTTCTATGATAATTGGCATCTGCGGCGGAACTGGTTCGGGGAAAACGACTATTGCACGGGCGATAGTCGAGTCGGTCGGCGCGCAGAATGTTGTGCTGGTCGAGCAGGATTCTTATTACCGAAACTTGTCCGACATGCCGCTTGACGAACGCCATCAGGCAAATTTCGATCACCCTGATTCGATCGACAGCGATATGCTTGTCAACCATATTCTGCGGTTGAAGCAAGGCTTGAATGTTGAGATGCCGCTTTACGATTTTGTTACTCATACGCGAAGCGACCGCATTGAGATAATCGAACCTAAACCTGTTGTGATCGTCGAGGGCATTTTGATCTTTTCCGAGTCACGAGTTCTCGATCTGCTCGATTGCCGCGTTTTTGTCGATACGCCCGATGATGTTCGGCTTATGCGCCGTCTTCGACGCGACATAAACGAACGCGGGCGGACGTTCGAACGTACGCTTGAGCAGTATGAGCGGACGATACGGCCGATGCATTTCGAGTTCGTCGAGCCATCGAAACGCCACGCGGACGTCATCATACCCGAAGGCTCAAATCCAGGCATCAGCGTCGAACTCTTGTGCAGCATGGTGCGCGAAAAATTGAAAGAGGAACAAGGCGTACCAGCATAATGGAACATACTGAAAAGGAACTGATCGAGGCCGCGACCGCCGTGCGTGAAAATGCGTTCGCGCCATATTCCAACTTTCGCGTCGGCGCCGCCGTCGAGACTGAGAATGGAGATATCTATACCGGCTGCAATGTCGAATCGGCGAGCTATGGCCTTACCGTCTGTGCCGAGCGCGTCGCGATATGGAAAGGCATCTCTCGCGGCGAAAAGAAATTTGGCCGCATTGCGGTCGTGGTCGATACCGAGGAACTGACGCCGCCGTGCGGAGTCTGCCGCCAGATTATATGGGAATTCTGCGGCGACGTGCCGGTCATACTCGCAAATCTTCACGGCAAAACCGAAACCGTCCAAATGGCCGAACTGCTGCCGCGGGCGTTCGATTCGAAATTTTTGAAGTAATATGGAAAACCGAACAGATATTCCCGAATTGAGGCTTGATAAGTCCATAGTGCGCGTTGTGAAGGGTTTCGACGATTCGCATGAAATCGAGTACTGGCGGCAAACTACCGTCAAAGAACGATTGCAGCATATCGAACGGTTGAGGCGATTGAATTATGGAATTCGAGCTACCGATAGACTTCAAAGAGTTATTAGAGTCGTTAAACGCGAATGGAGTTAGATATTTACTTGTTGGCGGCTACGCGGTCGGATTTCATGGATACGGGCGCACTACCAACGACATAGATATATTTGTCGCGAACGACCGAGAAAATGCTGAAAGGCTTGTAACTGCGCTGACACAGTTCGGATTCGGCGGAAACGAGCTTTCGCCTGATTTATTTACTCGAAAAGATAGCCTTGTTGTCATGGGCGAAGAGCCGCTTTCGGTAGATATTTTGAACTACCTTACTGGCGTCGATTTCGAAAAAGCATACGTCAGAAGAAAGATCGTAACAGCCGAAGATATTGAAATAAGTCTGATATGTTTGGATGACCTCGTTGAAAATAAAAGAGCAACCGGCCGCTATAAAGATCTCGCTGATATAGAGTATCTGGAACGTATCAATTCGGGATCGTGACCCAAGTCACTCAAAAAACATGTCTAAAAGCAGAACATTTTTTTCAATCCTTCTAATTTTAACCTGCTTCGCCAACGCAATTGTCGCGTTTCCGGTAGTACAAACAAGGGTTGATCTCTTGATCGTCGGCGGGACGTTTGTGACGATGGACAAGAATCGTCGTGTGATAGAAAACGGCGGTGTTGCGATAAAAGACGGCAAAATAGTCGCAGTCGGTACACGAACGGATATTACTCGGCAATACTACGCGGCGACGGTGACGAACGCTGAAGGCTCCGTGGTCATTCCCGGGCTGATAAATACACATACACACGTTCCGATGTCGCTGTTTCGTGGGATCGCGGACGACATGGATTTGCAGGAATGGCTGACGAAATTTATCTTTCCGGCTGAGGCAAAAAACGTAAACGAAGCATTTGTTCGAGCCGGGACTCGGCTTGGGTTGGCTGAAATGATACGCGGCGGTACGACGACGTATTGCGATATGTATTATTTCGAGGACGCGATCGCCGACGAGACGAAAAAGGCCGGTATGCGCGGTGTTCTCGGTGAAACCATTCTCGATTTTCCGGCGCCTGACAACAAAACTTTCGAAGCCGGGCTTGCTTACACCGAACGCTTCATCAAGAAATGGCAAGGCGATCCGCTCATCACACCGGCTATCGCGCCGCATGCGCCATATACGGTTTCCGAAGATCATCTTACACAGGCCCGGGCGATGTCCGACAATCTGAAAGCGCCGCTCGTTATCCATCTTGCCGAGGCAAACACCGAGACCGAGTTCATTCAACAAAAACACGCCGGAATGCGGCCGATCGAGTTTATGGAAAAGATCGCGTTTTTCAATGACCGGACGATCGCGGCCCACGTTATTCAGGCGAATGAAAAAGAGCTTGATATTCTGAAACGCCATAATGTCGGCATCGCGCATAATCCGCAGTCGAACATGAAACTCGCCGCCGGCGTCGCTCCGGTTCCGATGATGCTGGCGAAAGACATGGCCGTCGGTTTGGGTACGGACGGCGCCGCGTCTAACAACGATCTGTCGATGTGGGAAGAGATGGACACGGCGGCAAAGCTGCATAAACTCAATTCGGGCGACCCGAAAATGCTCTCGGCGATGCAGGCTTTTGAGATGGCGACGATACGCGGTGCCCGTGCTTTGCATATGGCGGACAAGATCGGTTCGCTTGAGGTTGGCAAGCTTGCTGACATCGCAATTGTCGATCTCGACAGCCTCCATCAAACGCCGCTTTACAACATTTATTCCCATCTGGTTTACGCTACAAAATCGACAGATGTCAGCACTGTCATCATTAACGGCCGCGTTGTCATGCAAAACCGCCGGTTGCTCACGTTAAACGAAAATGCTATAAAAATAGACGCAAACACTTACCGTCGGAAAATCATCGAAAGTCTTGCTAAATGACGAATGGGCCTCAAAACGGCCTGTTCCGATGATGTTTTGAATGGTAACCATTGGGTCGTTATAAGTGAGCGTGTCTCCAAGTAGTTCGCTTGGCCTTTACGGAAATTCAACTCAAGATTTAAGGGAGAAGAAATGCCGGTAAATGTCACAAAGATAGGTACTTCGGTTTCGTTGGCCATATTCGGTCTAACCGCAATCATAAACGCACAGACGCAAGCGTCGTCGCCCGAACCCGTACCGCAAGCCGCAAATATCAATGCCGTTAAAACGCCCTCGGCAGCTGATGTCATGCGTGACCGTATCTCAAAGGCAAAGGCGAATATCGCCGTCCGTAATTATCCAGCCGCATTATACGAGCTCGAAAATATCAAGCGCGAAACCAGCGATCCGTCGGTTCACGCGGTTGTAAACGTCCTGATGATGAACAGCTACATCGAACAGGGAGAGTACAAGCGTGCCGAAGAACTGTTAAAGACGCATTTCGAATCGTACAAACGAAACAACGCAAACTCGGACATTTACTACCGCTCAGTTGCTGCTCAGGTCGTCAAAAGCGCACGCAACCAGGCCGAGCGTTATCGTGCTCTCGGGCTGACGGTTTCGGATCGCAACCTGCCGCTTGAGGCCGTAAACGACATCGAGCGGATGCGCGTTATGGTCGAAACGGTTGTCGCGCAAGCTAAGGAAACATCCGCCGATAAGTCGAAAGCCGCTGTCTCGGTGCCTTTGCTCGAAGAGGCGATGGCGACCCGTGCCGCAATTGCCCGTGACGATTACGACGCACGCCGTTGGCGCGACGCCGCTGCCGATGCACGCGAGCAGATGGCAAGTTCACAGAGCGTTGTGATAAACGCAACCGACGGAAAACCGTTTGGCCAGCCCGCGACGCAAACTGTTGCCGTGACCGCACCCGCAGTTTTCAAACCGGTCGAAACACTGGCGATGGACAAACCGACTGTCACCGAACCGGTAAAAACGCCGCCCGCAAATCTTGTCGCGGCAAACAACACCGGTGCGGCCGATACATCAAACAACCGGCCTTCGACAATTCCGACGTTTACTAACATCGGAACGACCGACGCGAAACCAGCCGTTACGGAACGCCCGGTCAAAACGGTCGAAAATCTACCCGCTCCGCAGCCCGAAAAGAAAGCCGAGCCAAAACCCGAAACAACTGTTCCTACAAATCCCGAAAAGCCAGCCGCCTCTGACGAACCGTTGACGGTCGGTTCGCTGATCGACTTTGCGACCCGACGATCAAACCCGACATATCCGTCGATGGCAAGATCGGCCAGAGCTACCGGCGTCGTCAGGGTTGACATCGTCGTGGACGAAAAAGGCAACGTCGCCGAGGTCGAAAACACCGCCGGTCACGCCTTGCTGCAGTCCGCCGCACGCGACGCCATTCGCCGCTGGAAATTCAAACCCTTCACCCGCGATGGCCAGCCGGTAAGGGCGACGGGTTTTGTGAACTTTAACTTTTCGCTCTAAGTCCTTGATCCTTTTTGACAATTGCCCAGCTGATAGGATTGGCGGGGCATTTTTGTTTCGTTTTTGGAAGCCAACTGCAACCTTTTTGTTAGGTTCAACGCCTAAACAATTGAGTAGAATTCAAACAAGATGGACAGGATGTTTAGGATAGTCCGGAAGTCCTTATCTTGTGCATCCTGATTCAAATAACCTCAGACCATAAATCAAATGCTTTTACGAATCTTGCTGATACTTTTCTTTGCGTCTGTGATGACGTTGTTTGCGCAGAGCCCAGTCGCTACCCCGACGGGTCGGGGTTCTGACTTGCCGCCGATCGAGGCTGGTGTTTCGCAGGAACTCGCAAAATGGCGCGCCGCGCATTACAGCGATGTGCGATACAAGCTGAACCTGACGCTCGAAAAAATGTCGCCGGTTTTGAAGGGGACGATGGAGATACGGGTGAAAGTGGGGGAGAAGCGGAGTGGAGGAGTCGGGGAGTCAGAACCGGGAGCGGTAGCGACTGGGTTGCTGCCGCCCATCATCCTTGATTGGCGCAAGATACGAGGAAATGAAAGTCTCTCGACTATATCGAACGTATCGCTTAATGGTTTCCAATTACACCAGCAACCACTTGTGTTACATGTAGGACCGCCTAGACGATATTACGATGAACAAAACGAACACCTCATTTTCCGCGACGGCGTAATCGCGGGCGAGAATGTCATCAAGTTTGATTTCACATCGCCGATATTGACCAGCGGGTCGGCGATAACGCGGTATGTGGATAAAGAGGACGGAGCGGAATATATCTATTCGCTCTTTGTCCCGTCCGACGCGAGCACGGCGTTTCCAGTGTTTGACCAGCCGGATTTGAAGGCGCGGTTTAAGCTTGATCTTTACCTTCCAGGTGTCTGGAAGGCCATATCAAACGAAAAGTGGGATGGGATGATTACTGTTCGTCAGTGTGAATCACTGCCGTCAAAAAACGCGAAGGCTGAATATCCGCCTGATTGCGGAAATAACATTGGATTTGAAGAAACCAGACCCATCAGCACCTACGTCTTCGCGTTCGCGGCGGGGCCGTTCGAGCGGGTGTCAGTACCGCCTGCGTTAGCGGGTGGCAAGATGGTCGATGGCAGTCAAGCGTCCGGAAAAAGCGAGACCTCACCATCCGCTGACGCAGGTGGTACTGACCCGGGCAAGACCAGAAAGGTAAAACCCGAAATAATCGAAGCATATAGGAACTGGGCGAAGGCGGTACCACCTGCGGTAGTGGCGACTAACATCTACGTGCGCAAATCTCAGGCCGAGAAATTTAAGCCGCACGCCGCCGAGGTGTTTCGGCTGAATCGTGAGGCGGTGAAGTATTTTGAGGAGTATTTCGATTACAAGTTTCCGTTTCCTAAGTACGATCTGGTTTTGATACCGGAGTTTCCGTTTGGCGGGATGGAGCATGCGGGGGCGACATTTTTGCGGGAATCGGCGATCATATTTCCGCAGGAGCCGACGAAGAACGACCATATTTCGCGGGCCGTTTTGATCTTTCACGAGGCGGCGCACCAGTGGTTTGGCGACACAGTGACGATGCGTTGGTTTGACGACCTGTGGCTGAAAGAGGGCTTTGCGAACTTCGCGGCGTACAAGGCGATGGAAAAGATCATGCCCGAAGCAAACGCCTGGAAGGTTTTTTACGAACGCGTCAAACAAGCCGCCTACCAGACCGATTCGACCAAGGGCACCACGCCGATCTATCAGGAAATAAAAAATCTCTCCGCCGCTAAATCCGCCTACGGCAACATCGTTTACAACAAAGCCCCGGCGTTTCTAAGGCAGGCGGAGTTTCATTTGGGCGAGGAAAATTTCCGCTCCGGTGTTCGGACCTTTTTGAAAAAACATGAATATCGGAATGCGGCGTGGCCGGACCTGATCGATGAGTTCACCCGCACCTACGCGTTGAAAAAAGGTGTCGAGGAATCCAAACTTTTGCCCGACGACAAAAAGCGGCTTTCCGACGCAATGGCTGCATCGAGGCATTGGGCGAAAGGATGGGTCCAGGATCGGGGCGTAATGATAATGAAAGTTGGGATCCTCGATGACGATACAGAGGTCGAATATGGGAGCCCGCCGCAAATAAAGGTAAAGATCGGAGTCATTGCGGTGCCATCGGTCGAAGGGGGAGCATTCCCGCTGGTCAATACGAAGTTCCTTATTAGAACCCCGACGAAAGATGAGGTCCTCGCAGTTCCGCTTTGGAACGTACCGGTGCAGCCGGAAGAAAAATATGCAGGAACATCTGTTTACTTCGACTACGGCGACCCAAACCTTAAGGGAAACCGATCAAACGGGCCGAGGCCTCGCCCCGAGTTCATTTTTCCAAATTACGGTGACTACGGCTACGGCATCTTTCTTCTCGACGACAAGAGTCGCGATTATGTTCTGAAAAATATCCGACGCGAAAAGGACCCGTTTTTGCGGTCGATGATGTGGGGCAGTCTGTGGGACAGCGTCCGCGAGGGCGAGCTTGACCCGAAAGAGTATGTGGAGTTGGTGGTTCGCGTCCTTTCTACCACCCCGTCAGCGGAAGCCGCTGCCACCCCTCCTAATCAAGGTGGGGAGTCAGATGAGAGCACCATCGCGACCTTGTTGAATAGAACCAGCACGGCGCTGAACTATTACCTGACAGAAGCTCAGCGATCGAAATATGCTCCGATCGTTGAGGAAATGATTCTTCAACGACTGCAGAACGCTGAGACGATGGGGCAGCGGATAACGTATTACAGGGCGTTTTTGAATATTGCGGCGAGTGAGAATGCTCGGGGTGTACTGAAGAAGATGCTTGCGGATGCGGACAAGTCAGTACCGCTCGCGTTAGCGAGTGGCAAAGTGCAAACGACCGGAAACGTTGGCGAGACCTCGCCACCTGCTAACGCAGGCGGTACTGACCTGCGCGGCAAGCTCCCGCTAAAAACAAAAGACAAGTTTGACATCGTGACGAAGCTTCTTATTCTGGGTGACGCGGACGCGCCGAAATTGTTGGCCGAGTTGGAAAAGGCAGAGACCAGCGATGAGGCGAAGCGGTATGCGTATGCGGCGAGGGCCGGAATAGCGACGGCTGAGAACAAGGCGAAATACTGGAACGATTTCGTCAATAACAAAGAAATTTCAGAAAGCTGGATCGAGGCCGCGTTCGGGCCTTGGAATTCGATCAAGCATAACGAGATGACTTTGCCGTATTTGCAAAAGGCTTTGCAGGAACTGCCGAATCATAAACGCAGCCGCAAGATATTTTTCGTCAACGGCTGGCTGGGCGCGTTCATCGGCGGCCAGCGGAGCGAAGAGGCTTTGGCGACAGTCAATAAATTTCTGGCGGATAACCCCAATCTGGACAGAGACTTGAGGCTCAAGATATTGGAAAATGTTGACGTGATCGAACGCGCTGTGAAGATCCGAGCGAAATATTCAAGACAATAGCCACGGATTTACGCGGATAACACGGATCAGGAACTGATTAATCCAATGATTCTGAAATCTGCGAAAATCCGCGTTTATCTGTGGCTAATTCTTCTTACGTTTTTCAATCTTGACCAAAAAGTAATGATTTGGCATAATTGACTCAACGATTGATCGTAAACCCTTTATCGGTGTGTAGCTTATGAAAATTTCGGCACAGGAAGAATACGGGCTGAGGTGCTTGGTGCAGTTGGCGAATTTGCCGCCGGGCGACAGCCTGACGCTGCCGCAGATAGCGACACGCGAGGGCATCTCGACGGCGAACGCGGGCAAGCTGATGTGGCTGCTCAACAAGGCCGGTTTTGTAAATTCGACCCGCGGAACGAAGGGCGGATATTTTCTGGCGCGGCCGTCGGGCGATATTTATCTGAACGAGATAATCAAGGTTTTCGATGAGGATGTTTTGAGTTCGCACTGCGAAAGCTATACCGGCGTGCTCGACACGTGTGTCCACACGGGCGATTGCGGCATTAGGCCGGTGATAGTCGGGCTGCACGAGATAGTCGAGAATGCGCTATCGCGGATAACGCTCGCACAGATGGTCGGGAGCGAAAAATCGGTCGATGCGATGTTTCATAAGATACAGGGAATTCACCGGACTATTGAGCCGCAGAGGATTTAACGGTAAGAGTGATTGGAACGCCTAAAGGCGTCACTCTTACTAAAATAATATGTCGACAGCAGCAGAATTACTTACAAACCGGGAATACAAATACGGATTTGTCACCGACATTGAGACGGAGACGATCGCTAAGGGCTTGTCTGAGGACACGGTGCGGCTGATCTCGTCGAAAAAGAACGAGCCCGAATGGATGCTCGAATTTCGGCTGAAGGCGTTTCGGCAATGGCTGAAGATGACGCAGCCGGACAACTGGGCGAATTTCGATTACCCAAACATCGATTTCCAGAACATCTCGTACTACTCGGCACCGAAGCAGAAGCCGACAAAGGCGAGTTTGGACGAGGTCGATCCTGAGTTGATAAAGACGTTTGAAAAACTCGGCATTCCGATAACCGAGCAGAAAATGCTGGCGAACGTGGCCGTTGATGCCGTGTTTGATTCGGTCTCGGTTGCGACGACCTACAAGAAAAAGCTGCTCGATGCGGGCGTGATATTTTGCTCGTTTACCGAGGCGGTCGAGCTTTATCCCGACAAGATCAAGAAATATCTCGGCTCGGTCGTGCCGGTTAATGATAACTATTACGCGGCGTTGAACTCGGCGGTTTTCTCGGATGGTTCATTCGTGTTTATCCCGAAAGGCGTTCGCTGCCCGATGGAGCTTTCGACATATTTTCGCATCAACACGCAGGAAGCGGGACAGTTTGAACGCACGCTGATCGTTGCAGAGGAAGGCGGTTACGTTGCCTATAACGAGGGCTGTACGGCGCCGCAGTTTGATACGAATCAACTGCACGCGGCTGTGGTCGAGCTTGTTGCTCTGGACGATGCCGAGATCAAATATTCGACCGTGCAAAACTGGTACGCCGGTGATGAAAACGGCAAGGGCGGTATTTATAATTTCGTGACAAAACGCGGTGCGTGTCGCGGTGTGAACTCGAAGATCTCGTGGACGCAGGTCGAGACCGGTTCGGCCATTACGTGGAAATATCCCTCGGTGATACTACAAGGTGACAACTCGATCGGCGAATTTTACTCGGTCGCGCTGACCAACAACGCTCAGATCGCCGACACCGGCACGAAGATGATTCATCTCGGCAAAAACACGAAATCGACGATCATCTCAAAGGGAATTTCCGCCGGTAAGTCGAACAACTCATATCGCGGCCTTGTAAAAATAATGCCAAAGGCCGAAGGCGCCCGGAACTACACGCAATGCGATTCGATGCTGATCGGCGGCAAGAGCGAGGCGAACACGTTCCCGTACATCGAGGTGATGAACAACACCGCCAAGGTCGAGCACGAAGCCACGACCAGCAAGATCAGCGAGGATCAACTGTTCTATCTACAGCAACGCGGCATCTCGCAGGAAGACGCTGTTTCATTGATTATCAACGGTTTTTGCAAAGAAGTGTTTCGCGAGCTGCCGATGGAATACGCGGTCGAAGCGACGAAGCTGCTGGGATTGAAATTGGAAGGAAGTGTTGGGTAGAGTGGCAGAAACACGAGTGGTAACGAGTGTGCAGTTTAATTTGTAGAAACGTTAAGGGGCACACTCCCTACCGGTCGTGTTTCCGCCTGTTGGAGGTAAGTAATCATGGAAGGCGTGCAAGTGGGATTGGCTCCGTCTGGAGTGGAATTTGATGCGCTGCTGCATGAGCAGTTGACAGATCGGCGCGAGCGGTTGCAGGTTGCGACATCGCGGAACGGGCTTGATACGGATTTTACACGGCTTTTGGGCGAGGTCGATGCGGCGTTGATGCGGTTTGAAAAAGGCACCTACGGGCTTTGCGAGGAGTGTCACGACCCGATCGAGCCGGAGCGTCTGCTTGCCGACCCGCTGATGCGTGTGTGTCTCGGCGACCTGAGCGCTAAGCAGCGGCAATCGCTTCAAGACGATCTTGAGCTTGCGGCAACAATCCAAAACCGCCTGCTTCCGCGAACGGATTTTGTCTCTGATTTTGCGAACGTCGATTTCGTATATCAGCCGGCGGGAATCGTCAGCGGCGATTATGTCGATGTGATCCGCCACGACGGCGAGCTTTATTTTATTCTCGGCGATGTTTCGGGCAAAGGAATGGCGGCCTCGCTGCTCATGTCCAATCTGCACGCGATGTTTCATTCGCTGGTGCCGCTCGGGCTGCCGCTGCACGAATTGATGTCGCGGGCGAACCGGATATTTTGCGAAAGCACGCTGGCGAACCAGTACGCGACGCTGATCTTAGGGAAAATCAATGACAAGGGCGAAGTGGAAATTTGCAACGCCGGACATCTGCCGCCGGTCATCGTAAAGGACGGCGAAAATGTCCAGATCGACGGTACGGGTTTGCCGCTTGGATTATTCTGCGACAGCAATTTTGCGGCGAGCTGTGTGAAGTTGGACGGCGGCGACACCATCCTGCTTTATACGGACGGCGTGACCGAGGCGGTTGACGGCGGTGAGCAGGAATTCGGTTTTGACCGGCTGTCGGAAACGCTGAAAGATGCGTTTCGACACGACACGGCAAGCCTGGTGAGGAATTGCCTCGCGTCGGTCGAAGGGTTTCGTGGAAACGCTCCGAAACACGACGACCTTACGATTATGGCGCTGAAGTTTGCGGGAGATAATATTTAAGAAATATGCAAAAAATTCAGCCGGAAAACCTGCCTACACCAAAGGGCCATTATTCGCCGGGTGTTGAGCATAACGGGGTTGTTTACGTGTCGGGCCAACTGCCGATGTCGCTGGAAACGCGCGAGCCGTTTACGGGCGATATCGGTGAGCAGACCGAGCTTGCTTTGAGAAATGTCGAGGCGATATTGCGCGCGGCGGGCAGCGATCTCGAACACGTTTTGCAGTTCACCATCTATGTTTCAGACATCGAGCTTTGGGGCAAGGTGAATGAAGCATACGCGCGCGTTATGGGCGACCATCGGCCGGCCAGGGCGATCGTGCCGGTTAAGGATTTGCATTTTGGGACTAAGATCGAAATACAGGCGATTGCGGCGGCACGTTAGTCCCGTGTCCCGAGTCCAAAGTCCCAGGTTTAGTTGGGCGGTTGTTTTGTGAATTGGCGGAGAAAACTGATGAGGCGGGTTTTGATAGTTATGTTCGGAGTTGCAGGGTTTTTGGCCCTGGTTTTTGCGTTGTTTGCGTTGTTTGCGTCGTCAAACGAGCACGTAGAAGCTCAGACAGCTTCGAAGCGGGCGGTCGAATCGGCGGATGCGCCTAAAGCGATCGGGCCGTATTCGCAGGCGACAGTTGCGAACGGATTTGTTTATACCGCCGGGCAGATCGGCAGCGACCCGAAGACGGGAGCATTGGTTGAGGGCGGAATTGCGGAGCAAACGGAGCAGGCATTGAAGAATATCGAGGCTGTGTTGAAGGCGTCTGGAAGCACGAGCGACGACGTTGTAAAGACGACGGTGTTTCTCGCGGACATGAACGATTTTGCAAAGATGAACGAGGTTTACGCTAAATATTTCAAGGCCCCGTTCCCGGCACGTTCGACGGTTCAGGTTGCCCGGCTGCCGCGTGATGCTCGTGTTGAGATCGAGGCGGTGGCGGTGACAAAGAAATGAATCTGCTTCAGTACTACGGCATCGATTGGTTTGCGACCGCGTGCGGGTTGATGGCGGTTGCGTTGCTCGGCAATAAGAACAAGTTCGGTTTTCTGATCTTTATGATGGCGAGCTTAAGCTGGATCACGTTTGGCCTGATCGTCGGCAGCTACGCTGTCGTAACCGGCAGCTCGATATTTTTCGTTATGCACCTTCGTGGATTTTTGAAATGGCGTCGGGACGAATTGGCAGAAGGATTTTTGGAAACGCAAGAGATAAAAGTAGCGAAATGAATTTACAGATATTTCAGGTTGATGCGTTCACATCTAAGCCGTTCGGCGGAAATCCGGCGGCGGTCGTGCCGCTCGACGAATGGCTGACGGACGAGGTGATGCTCAAGATCGCCGGTGAAAACAATTTATCGGAGACGGCTTTTTTTGTGCCCGAAAACGGTAAATATCATATTCGCTGGTTCACGCCGACGGTCGAGGTAAACCTGTGCGGACACGCGACTCTGGCGACATCGCATGTGATCTTTAACGAGATGAAATTGGAAAACGAGATCATCCGGTTTCATTCGGATCGCAGTGGGGAACTGGGCGTTGCGCGTGACGGTGACAAACTTGTGCTTGATTTTCCATCGTATCCGATGACTGAGATTGAGCATTCAGACGAACTCGCACAAGCGGTCGGCATCGTGCCGGCGAAGGTGTTCGAATCGCAGGGAAATATGGTCTTTCTGAGAGTGGAAAGCGAGGAAGAAATTCGCGCCCTTGAGCCGGATTTTCATGCACTGGCGCAGTTGCCTTATGACGAGGTGATCGTGACCGCAGCGGGCGACGACTGCGACTTCGCGTCACGGATGTTCGCTCCGCGTATCGGAATTCCGGAAGACCCGGTAACGGGTGCGATCCATTGTTCGCTGATTCCATATTGGGCCGACAAATTGGGCAAGGACAAGCTCTTTGCCCGGCAGGTTTCAAAACGCTGCGGCGAACTTTTTTGCGAGCTCGCAGGCGACCGTGTCAGGATCGGCGGCAACGCAACGCTTTATTTGAAGGGTGAGATTTTTGTCTAGCTATGCACACAGGCTTGCAAATCAGATTGGCGACCGCGGCCGATGCCGAACAGATCGTCGAGGTGCTCTTTGAGGCGTTTTCGACTTACAGGGAGTTTTATACGCCCGAAGCATTTGAGGTCGTAACACCGAAACCGGAAGAGATCGTCCGGCGGTTTGACGAAGGGCCGCAGTGGGTTGCGGTGAAAGATGATGAGGTCCTAGGGACGGTGTCCGTACTGCCCGAACCGGAATGGCTCTACATTCGAAGCATGGCGGTGAGTCCGAAGGCACAAGGACTTGGGATAGGGCATATGTTAATGGATGCGGTCGAGGAATATGCGATCGAAAGCGGCTTTGACCGTTTATTTTTATACACCACGTATTTCTCGACAGGTGCGATAGGGCTTTACGAGAAACATGGGTTCATACGCGGGCGTGATACGACGGCGGACGAGTGGTACGGAACGCCGGGCTTGGCGATGGATAAGAAATTAGAAAAAGTGATCGGGGCAAGCTGATGAAGAGTGGAATTTGTCTAAAATGTGGCGAAAACGAAGTGTACGGAGAAGGCGCCAGACCACACGGAATAAGTGTTAATCGGATGGCCTTTCGGGGGGTTAATACAATACTTTTGGCTTGCGCCAGCTGTGGCTATTTAGAATTTTACATTGAAAACGAACAAGATTTAGCGAAAGTTAAAAAGAACTTTCAGAAAATTGAACGTTAAGGAAACTATTAAGAATGTTGTTGGAAGTAAAAGACCTACACGCCGGAATCGACGGCAAAGAAATATTGAAGGGCCTGAATTTGCAGGTTAAGAAGGGCGAGGTTCACGCGATAATGGGGCCGAATGGGTCGGGGAAATCGACTTTGTCGAAGGTTCTTGCCGGGCATCCGACGTATGAGGTTATCTCGGGTGAGGTGCTTTACGAAGGCAAGAATCTGCTTGAGCTGGAACCGGACGAACGTGCCCGAGCGGGCGTGTTTATGGCGTTTCAATATCCGGTCGAGGTGCCGGGCGTTTCAAATTCGCAGTTTTTACGGCTTGCGTATAACGAAAAGATGAAGCATCTCGGTGAGGAAGAGCTCGACCCGCTTGAGTTCAACGACTATCTGAAAGAAAAGGCGAAGATCGTCGATATGGACCCGCAATTTTTTAAGCGTTCGGTCAACGAAGGCTTTTCGGGTGGCGAAAAGAAACGCAACGAGATATTGCAGATGGCGGTGCTCGAACCGAAACTTGCCGTTTTGGACGAGACCGATTCGGGCTTGGACATTGACGCGCTGCGAATCGTTGCCGAGGGTGTGAACAAACTGCGTAATGCAGAAAACGGCATCATTCTCGTGACGCATTATCAACGGCTCTTGAACTTCATCGTGCCTGATGTCGTGCACGTTTTAGCTAACGGCAGGATCGTAAAAGAAGGCGGAAAAGAGCTTGCTCTGGAGCTTGAAGAAAAAGGTTACGACTGGGTGAAAGGAGCGGCCAGATAGGAGAGCTAATATGACTCAAACTTATACGGCGATCATAAAACAGGAAGGCGAGTGGTGGTATGGCTGGATCGAGGAGATTCAGGGAGTTAACTGCCAGGAAAATACGCGGGAAGAGTTGGTCGAGACCTTAAGGATCACTCTCGGTGAGGCGATAGAGCTAAACCGGCAGGATGCCCGTTCGTTTGCGGGTGAAAATTATCGCGAATTGCCGATCGCCGTATGAAGCGAAGAGACCTTTTGCGACATTTGACCTCTAATGGCTGCGAACTGCTTCGCGAGGGCGGACGGCATTCGTGGTGGCATAATCCGGAGCAGAATAGACGATCAGCCGTTCCACGGCATAACGAGATACCGGACGAACTTGCAAAAAAGATATGTAAAGATCTCGGCGTTCCGAAGGTCAAATAACGATTTAGAATATTGACAGTCGCTTCCAAAAAAGAGAATGGTTTCAGCCCGACGGCGATATTGATCGCGGTGTGGGCCGTTGTGCTGCTCGTCGCATTCTTTGCGAATCGTGGCGATGATGTTGGAAAGATTGGCGGATTCATCGGAAATCTCGGCGGCGGGTCGCTTTTTGGCTCAGGGTTCTTTGATAGTTTGGTTGGCGGATTGATAGCGGCCCTGGTGCTTGTCGCGTGGTTTGGCATGGGCTGCGGAATAACGTCATCTATAAGGATTACGCGTGCGGAAGAGCATTCGCATATTTTGGAGATCGCCATCAAGGTCGCGGTGGGTGCGGCTGGCTGGTCGCTATTATGGTTTTTCGCCGGTCTCGTTGGTCAATATAACGGGACGATGGCCGTCATGCTATTGGTGATCGGATTGGCATCTGCGGTTTATCATTTTCGTCATTTGCGCGAGGCAAAAAAAGAAAGCCGTGTGCCGGAGAAACCAACATCTTTTGATAAGGCGTTGCTTTTATTGATCGCGATTCCGGTCGTGCTTGCATTTATTGCGAGTCTTGCTCCGCCGACGGCAAAGGACACTTTGCTTTATCATTTTGCGGTGCCAGAGGCTTTTATCGCGCAGGGTAGCAATGCGTTTATTGAGGGGAATATTGCAAGCTATCTCGCGCTTGGAACTGAGATGCACACGGTTTGGGCGATGCTGTTGGGAAATCTCGTCAGTCAGCGAGCGGGCGAGGCCGCGGCCGGTGCGACGATCTGGATGTTTCTGCCGTTATTGCTCGCGGCGATATTTGGCTGGGCGCGGGAGCTTGGTGTCGAGCGGCGTTGGGCATTGATCGCGGTGCTGATGGTCGCGTCGGTACCGACGGTTTATCACGTTGCGGCGAGCGCATATATCGATGTTGCGTTGGCGTTGTTTGTCACGCTCGCGATCTATTCGCTGACCCGTTGGTGGAAAACGCTTGAGACGGGTTGGTTGATATTTGTCGCAATATTTCTCGGTGCGGCGCTATCGGGGAAGCTGACGACGCTCGTTGTAATTGCGGCATTTGCGTTGATCATTCTGCTTCGCGTGAGAAAGGCCCAGGAAAGCGAGCCGGACTGGGGCAAGATAGCTCTCGGTGGATTTGCCGCATTGATGCTGGCCGGAGTGATCGCCTCGCCGTGGTATTTGAGAACTTGGGCCGAGACGGGCAGCCCGGTATTTCCGTTTTATATGAGCATCTGGCAGGGTGAGGCCGCGGGTTGGGATGTTGAGCGGTCGAATCTGTTTCAGGCGATGAACTCGCAGTACGGCGGTGCAGTGAAAACGCCGCTCGATTATTTGGCCGCTCCGTGGAATTTATCGGTCACGGCACAGCCGGAGCTTGCGACACATTTTGACGGCGTGCTCGGTGTCGCGTTTTTGATCGGACTACCGATATTGATATTTGGTCTTTGGAAATTTGATCTGCCGGTTGAGGTGAAGATCAGTGCCGGGGTTGCCGGAATAATGTTTTTGTTCTGGTTGTTTTCGAGCCAGCAGCTTCGCTATCTGTTGCCGATGCTGCCGGTCATTGCGATTGCCATTGTTGTTGCAATAACCCGAATAGCTGAGAAACGAACACTGCTTTACAGCGTGTCCAAATACGCGATGACGTTTGCGGCGGTTGCGGGTTTGCTCGTTTCGACAACATGGTTTTTGCAGAAAGCACCGATTCGTGTGGTGCTTGGAGGCGAGACGGGAGATCAGTATCTGGCGCGGAACATTGATTACTATCCGTATTATCAATGGCTGAATACGGAATCGGCGGCGGATGCAAAAGTTTGGCTGATAAATATGCGGCGTGACACGTACAATCTCGACCGGTCGTATTTTTCGGATTATTTGTTTGAGGACTGGACGCTGAAACAGCTTGTTTGGGAATCGCGAAACGAGCAGGAATTGAAAGCAAAAGCCGCCGCGATCGGTGTTCAGTATGTTCTAACGCGGCACGATTTTCTTTTCGATTATGCCCGGTCGCCGCTGGTTGATGACGCGAAACCGAGGCCCGAGAACGAAGCGAAATTACAGATGGCAAAGGCGTTAGTATTGGATCCGGCCCGGACAGTTAAGGCCGATCAAAAGTTTAGTTTAGTAAAGGTATTTTAATAATGGTTTTATCAACAGCCGCAATGGAAGTACAATTTGCGGAAGCATTTAGGGAACTTAGAGGTGGAGAGCACAACCCCGCGTTGCGCCAGATCCGTGAAGAGGCGTTTGCCGCATTCTCAACGAACGGATTTCCGACGCCGAAGGACGAAGACTGGAAATATACAAACGTGTCACCAGTGGTCGGTGGTCAGTGGTCAGTGGTCAGTTCTCGCGATGGCGCGGCGCCGTTTGTAGAGCTGGGGCTGTTAGAAAAATTTCGTTTTAAACGGAACGGATTCACCGCATTGAATCTTGCGTTCGCCGATCTTGCTGTTCTGACGATCGAAAAGGAGACGGTCATTGACGAACCGATCGAGCTTTCGTTTTCGGGCGAGGATGGTAAGGCGATATTTCCGCATATCATCGTGATCGCCGAAGCCGGAAGTAAGGCGACAATTGTTGAATCATACGCAAGCCCGGCGAAGAGTTTTACGAACACGGCGATACAAGTTGTTGTCGAGGAAAACGCGAACCTGACGCATTATCGTGTGCAGAAAGAATCGACCGATGCGTTTCACTATGGCGTAACGGAAGTTTCGGTCGGACGCAGCAGCGTTTATGATTCGACGAATATCAATCTCGGCGGAGCGTTGTCGCGACACGATATTGATGTAAAATTCACGGCAGAGGGTGGCGAAGCGTGGGTTGACGGGTTGTATATGCTAAACGGCACACAGCACGCGGACACGCATTCGATAATCGATCATCAGGTGCCAAACTGCGTATCGCATCAAAATTATAAGGGCGTGATGAACGACAAATCGCGGGCTGTATTTAATGGTAAGGTCTTTGTCCGCGAAAACGCTCACGGAACCGACGCACGGCAGTCGAATAAGAATTTGCTGCTGTCGAACGAAGCACGCGTTGACACAAAACCGCAGTTAGAAATATTTAACGACGACGTTAAATGCGCGCACGGCGCGACCGTCGGACAGCTTGAGGAAGAGGAATTATTTTATTTGCTGACGCGCGGGTTGCCCGAAAATCTTGCGCGAAATTTGTTGACCTATGGATTTGCTGAGGAAATAATCCGTAAGATCGGGATCGAAAGCATCAAATCAGAACTGGATGCGGCCGTACTAAATCGTCTGAATGTTAAGTTGGAAGTTTAAGGAAAAAATTATGAGAGTCAGAACACCTTTGATTATTGAAGAATCGTTACTAAAGAAAATCGACGAGATCGCCGGCGAGAAACATCGCCGTGCGGCGACTATCGAGACAGCATTGCGCGAGTTTATCGCACGCGAAGAGAAAAAGGCGAAAGCGAAACCGCCGGAACCGGTCACGGCAAAATCAAAAGCCGTGGCGTCGGCCAAGAGGTAAGACTATGAGAGTAAGAACATCTGTGACATTGCCCGAAGAGTTACTGGTCGAAGTGGATGCTTTGGCGAGGAAGAAAAATGGCCGTTCTGCGGTTGTTGAATCTGCCTTGCTTGCATATGTCGCAAAGGAAAAGCCGAAAAAGCTGAATCGGCGCGACATACAGATAATCAACGAAAACGCTGATCTGATAAATCGCCAGGTGGAAGAGACACTGGAGTTTCAGGCCGAATGGTAAAACGGGGCGACCTTTACAGAGTCGCAAAAACCGACAAAACGTGATCCGAAAAACTTTCGCGTGTTTGTTGTTGCCGGGCGTCAAGAGGTAATCGAATCGAGCTACTCGACGGTTATTTGCATTCCTGTTTATTCGAATTGCGTAGGGATAGAAACCGAAGTTGCTGTGGGTGTCGAAGAAGGGCTCAAGCATCACAGTTGTATTCGATGCGACGAATTATATAGCTTGCACAAATCGGTTTTGACGGACTACATTGGCAAACTCTCCCCGATGAAGTTGACGGAACTGAACGAGGCACTAAAGATCGCGTTGGTGATTAAGAAATGAAAGCAGTAAAAACAATGAGCAATTGGGACGTTGAAAAGGTTAGAAAAGATTTTCCGGTGCTGTCGCAGATGGTGAATGGAAAGCCGCTTGTGTATCTGGACAACGGCGCTTCATCGCAGGTGCCGCAGTTAGTGATTGACCGCGGTTCGAAATATTTGGCCGAGGAACATTCGAACATTCATCGCGGCGTGCATTATCTGTCGCAGCATGCGACGACTGCATACGAGGCGGCACGCGAAAAGGTGAAGCGGTTTATAAACGCGAAAGAGGCGAAGGAATGTATCTTTGTTCGCGGAACGACCGAGGGCATTAACCTGGTCGCGTTTTCGTATGGGCGAAAATTTATCAACGCGGGTGACGAGATTCTTGTTTCGCAGATGGAGCACCACTCGAACATCATTCCGTGGCAGCAGGTTGCCGAGGAAAAAGGTGCGAAAGTTCGCGTGATTCCGATGAATGAGCGCGGCGAACTGATAATCGAGGAATATGAAAATCTGCTGAACGAGCGAACTCGGATGGTCGCGGTCGGGCATGTTTCCAATTCATTGGGCACGATAAATCCGATCAAGGAAATGATCGCGACGGCGCATAAATTTGGCGTGCCGGTCTGTGTTGATGCTGCTCAGAGCGTGCCGCATTTTCCGGTAGATGTTCAGGATCTTGACGCTGATTTTTATGTCTTTTCGGGCCACAAAATGTTTGCCCCGACCGGCAGCGGCGTTATGTACGGCAAGCGCGAATGGCTCGACAAAATGCCGCCGTATCAAACCGGCGGCGGAATGATACGCACTGTTAGTTTTGAAGGGACGACGTTTGCGCCGATACCGGATAAGTTCGAAGCCGGAACACCGGCGATCGCGGCGGGCATCGGTTTGGGGGCGGCGATCGATTATATAAACTCGATCGATTTTGAGGCCGCCGCCAAGTATGAGCATGAATTGCTCGAATACGCGACCGAGCGTTTGGCTGATATTCCGGGCGTGAAGATAATCGGGACGGCAGCGAACAAAGCGAGCGTTTTGTCGTTTACAATCGAGGACGTTCACCCGCACGACATCGGTACGATACTCGACCAACAGGGAATCGCCGTCCGTGCCGGCCACCATTGCGCACAGCCCGTGATGGAGTTCTTCGACGTGCCCGCAACCGCCCGAGCATCGTTCGCGTTTTACAATACGCGTGAAGAGGTTGATAAACTGGCAGACGCAGTGCAGAAGGTGATCGAAGTGTTTGCATAACAGGTCAGAACCGCCTGCGTAAGCGGGCGGGATCTTATTGGCGCTCAGCACACACGCAAGCGGGACGCTTGCGTTCCGACGATGCGGTGCAGAAGGATATTGAGGTGTTTGCCTAAATCTAACAATTACACCAGCCATACATATGAAAATAAGATTTTTATTTCTGCTCATAATCTGTGGAATCGTTGTCGGGGCGTCACCTGCTCAGCCCTCAGAAAAAAACAGGATAGATAGTCTTTTTGCTGAATGGAATCGTCCCGATACACCGGGAGCCGCTGTTGGCGTGATTAAGGACGGAAAATTAATTTATGCGAACGGATACGGAATGGGCGATCTCGAACATAATATTCTGATAACCCCAAAATCGGTGTTTTACCTTGCTTCTTTATCAAAGCAATTCACGGCCATTAGCATCCTCTTGCTCGAAGAGCAGGGAAAGCTAAGCCTGGATGATGAGATCCAAAAATTCCTGCCGGATTTTCCACGGTATAGCTCTCCGATCAGGGTAAGGCATCTGGTACATCACACGAGCGGCTTGAGAGATTTTTCCACGCTCATGGATCTACAAGGTAAAAACTATCTGGATCATGTACCGGAACAAGATGTGTATGAATTGATCAAAAGACAAAAAGCATTGAACTTTTCACCGGATGAGGAATATCTCTACAGTAATTCGGGGTACTTCTTGCTTGGTAAGATAGTCGAGAAAGTGTCCGGGCAAAGATTGAAGGATTTTGCCGGTAAGAACATTTTTGCCCCACTGGGCATGAAAAGCACGCTTTTTCTCGATGACGTTCGACAGGTGGTTAAGAATCGGGTTTTTAGCTACGAGAGAAATCCGAGCACGAAAGAGTTTAGCAACGTAATCAGAAGGTATGACCTTGTCGGATCGGGCGGGGTCTATTCAAATATTGAGGACCTATATCTTTGGGACCAAAACTTTTATCACAACAAGTTGGGTAAAGGAGGCCAGGAGATAATCAATAAAATGCACCAAGAGGGAATTATTACAAAAGGCCCAAGAAGCGGCTATGCTTTTGGGATAGTCAACGGCACTTATAAAGGAGTAAAGCGTGTTGGGCATAGCGGTTCGAATGCCAGTTTTCGCACTCACCTGTCCAGATTTCCTGACAATAACCTCTCTGTGATCGTCTTGGCTAACAGATCGGATGCAAACGCGACGTCAAAACTGTACGAAGTGGCGGATGTATTTCTGCCGCAGCAGGCCAACGATGCACGAGGGACAAAAGCCGCAGGAAACGAAACGCGGAATCCGGTCAAATTGAATGCAGAAGAGCTTTCGAAATTTACTGGATTTTATCTGAACAATAGAGACAACAGCTTGTTGAGTAGGGTCATTATTCAGGACGGCGTACTGCAATACTCCGAATCAAGCTCTGCTCCGACGAGTCTTATCCCGCTTGGAAACGCGGATTTCAAAATGGCCGACAGTAGCGGGCCGGGAATTATTGTCCGTTTTGACAACCTAAGCAGAACGATGTCCGTCTTAAATGGCGGCAGCGTCCGATCCACCTCATCCGGATATGTCATCAACAGTTTCTCAATTGATGAAAAAAGGCCGCTTGAAGGGACGTACTATAGCACTGAGTTAAATACTCTTTACGATTTAAAACTTCGCGATAATGCTTTGACATTGATTGTCAATGGCAGAGAAACATCAAGTCTTACTCCAATATCCGCAGACATATTGCACAGTGCGTCCTACGGTGCGTTTTATTTTGAAAAGGATACTTCGGGAGGAATAACAGGTTTCAAGCTAAATATTAACAGAATCAGAGACTTGCAATTTACCAAGAGGTGAGACCAGTCTTATAAAATGTCAGAATTAAACGATCTATATCAGGAAACAATTTTAGAGCACAATAAAAATCCGCGCGGAATTTTCGCGAGATCGAATTTGATGCTCGGTTTGTGAGAATGGGTTAAAATAGTGCTATGAAAAAGCAAGCTCCAATACAAGTCGGCGATTACAGTTTCACGATAATCGTTGAGCCCAATGAGCCTGACGGCTATTTGGTAACGTGTCCAGCGTTGCCGGGTCTCGTTACGGAAGGCGACACGCTTGATGAAGCATGTGCAATGGCAAAGGACGCCATCGAAGGGTATTTGATCAGTTTGATCAAACATGGCGATCCCATTCCTGAAGACAAAATGGCTTTTCCGGTTCGTGTAAGAATTGAAAATGAGAAAATTGCCGCGTGACCTAAAACCGACGAAGGTTCTCAAAGCATTGCAGCGGGCCGGATTCGAGATCGATCACATTACCGGAAGTCACTACATCCTAAAACGGGGAAGTGTGCGAACAAGCATCCCTTATCACAGGACAATTAAGACCGGAACTCTCAAGTCGATATTGATCCAAACGGGATTGACCGTGGACGAATTTATTGAGCTTCTTTAGAAATGTCAGAATTAAACGATCTATATCAGGAAACAATTTTAGAGCACAACAAGAATCCGCGAAATTTTCGTGAGATCGAGGGTGCTGATAATACGGCTGACGGGAAGAATCCGTTGTGCGGCGACGCTTTGCGCGTTTATGTGAAGATGGATGGCGACACGGTTTCGGATGTTGCATTCAAAGGGTCGGGCTGCGCGATCTCAAAGGCGTCGGCGTCGATGATGACGCAGGTCGTGAAAGGAAGAACGAAGTACGAAGCCGAAACGATCTTTGACGAGTTTCATAAAATGGTGACCGGCGAACTGGATATTGAAACCGACGAGAACGATTTGGGCAATTTAAAAATTTTCGCCGGGGTTTTGGAGTTTCCCGCACGCGTAAAATGCGCGTCGCTTAGCTGGCATACTCTGAATGCCGCGCTTCATGGCGAGAACGAGATCTCCACGGAGTAAGAGAGTAGGTGTAGCTGTGCCCTTCCTAACGGTCGGGCTACTGACACGGCGTGAAATGCGCGTCGCTAAGTTGACATACCCTGAACGCGGCTCTGCATGGCGAAGAGGAAATATCGACCGAATAATGAAAAGTGATATCGAAACGCGAGCGGATCTTGAAAATCTGCTGACGGAATTTTATAAGATCGCTATTTATGACGCGGAGATCGGCCATCATTTTGACGATATGGATCTGGAATCCCACATGCCGATAATCGTCGATTTTTGGGAAAGGGTGTTATTTGGCAAGTCCGTCTATTTCAACAATCCGCTTACCGTTCATCAAAAACTGCACGAAAAATTTCCATTAAAGTTTGAGCATTTTGTTCGTTGGGTTGAAATATTCGGCCAAACGGTTGACCGGCTGTTCTCGGGCGAAATGGCTGACGCCGCTAAGCTCCGTGCAAAGATGATCGGGCACAGCCTGAATCAGAGACTCAACGGCGGCGTACAGATCCAGAGTCTTTAGCGATGACACAAACAGAGGACAGCGAGAATCAGAATGTGCGGCTTATGCCGTTTGCCGCGGCCGTTTTTGTTACGGCTTTGATGTCTCTGCTGCTTTGGTCAATGGGCCGCATTTGGTGGTGCAAGTTGGGCGATTGGGCGATATATATCAACGAAGCCTGGGGCAGCAGCCATACTTCACAGCACCTGCTTGACCCGTATGTTTTCACGCATATTTTGCACGGTGTTGCGTTCTTTTGGATCACGGGTTTGGTCTTTTCAAAGCTCACAAACGAATGGCGCTTTCTGATCGCGACGATTGCCGAAGCAGATTGGGAAATTCTTGAAAACAGCAATTTTATTATCGAGAAATACCGGGCGAACACGGCGTCGTTCGATTACTTTGGCGATTCGATAGTGAACTCGATTGCTGACGTCGCGGCGTGTGCCTTGGGGTTTTGGATCGCCGTAAAGCTTGGCGTTTGGAAGTCGTTGGTTTTCTTTGTACTTGTTGAATTGTTTCTGATCCTGTGGATTCGCGACAGCTTGCTTATCAATATCTTGATGCTCATCTATCCGCTCGATTCGATAAAACAATGGCAAATGGGCTTAGGCTAAGGGCTGATTTACGTTAAGTTTGCCTTAAATTTCCTAAAGAGATTGCGCAAGTATTAACTCTGGCTTGAAAGGCTATTGAGTCTTTCGTCAGCGGCAACGAAAATCGCGTTGATGAGAGAAATATCTGACATCAACAACGCGACTGCATTTCCGGTTTCCTACAATGTGTTAACTTGGCCGTTTATCGTATTCACGATAATTGCGACGGTATGCTGGCTCGCCATTAACGACGCCGTCTGGTGGTCGTCGGCAAACGCGAGCGTCTGGTCGGGCGACATCTGGAGCCGGGCCAATTCACAGCATCCGCTCGACCCGTACACGGTGACGCACATGATGCACGGCGTCCTGTGTTACCTGACGATAAACATCATCGCAAAACGATTGCCGCTTAGTCGGCAATTTTTTTTGACTGTCGTTTTTGCGTGTGCGTGGGAACTTGCCGAAAATTCCCCGATGTTTATCGAGCGTTATCGCATAGTTACTGCCGCGTCGGAATATGTCGGCGACGCACTCGTTAATTCAACGACCGATATTATCGCATGCAGCCTCGGCTTCTATTTGGCGTCACGATTTAAAGTTGGAATCTCGATTGCAGTATTTTGTTTTGTTGAGATCGCGATGATGATCCTGATTCGCGACAACCTCGCGCTTAATGTCGTGATGATAGTTTATCCGGTGGATTCGCTGAGAGCGTGGCAGTTGGGAGTTTGAGAAAGTAAAAAGGTAAAAGTAAAAAGGCAAACGTCGGAATTCCGATTTTTGCCTTTTTACTTTTACCTTTTTACTTTGAATCAGCGTTCGCCTCTGGCGGCTTCGACTTGGGTTTCGAGTTCGACGGCTAGTTTTCGCGCTCCGGGTTGGTCGAATGTTTCCATTGTGCGGAGCGATTCGTCGAGAATTCTTAGCTGGTGCTCGCGCCAGTTTGGTTGGCCTGCGACCGAGCCGAACTCGCCGGTGTAGTAGTTAGTTCGCGGCGCACGGACAAGTTCAGATGCATTTTTATCTACTGAGATTATCATCGTCGGCAATCCGGCGGCTTCGATACCGCGGGCGAGAACTCCGAGCGTTTGGTGGCAGAGACGCGATGCCGGTATAAGCAACGCGGCTTGTATTTCGTAGCGGTGAAGGCGTTCGGCGATCTTTGGCGCCATTTCCTCGGCGACGCGGGCCGCGTTTGGTATCCACGGGCTAAGGCTAAACCAAACATTATTCAGTTTTCCGATGACGGCATTTGCCTCGTATTCGAGCAGACGGTCGATAGGTATCTGTGAATTGCGGTCTTCCTGAACGGCTTTCGCGTCAAAGCCTTTTGCCGAATAACGCATATCGGCGGCATCGACCTCGATAGGAAATTCGCGGAACTCGGTATCGCCGTCCTTTGACAAAAGATCGAACGGTTCCATTCCGTCAATATATGCACCGGCGGATGAGATCAACGCCAGATTCATCATCGGCAAGGCTCGTCGAACGGGCGTGAACGGCGTATGCGTGTTCTTGACGAACGGATACCCACTGAGCGATTCGCTGCCGTTCCATTTGGCAAACCTGCGTTTGAAATCGGGAAGTGATTCGATAATTTCCATGTCAGCTATTTTTTGAAGGGTTTGTCAAAGTCGAACGGGTTATTAGTCGTTTCCTTTGAATCTTTCGATGTTACACCGAATTTGCGGTTTGCGATGATAAAGAAAACGATCAGCGCCGCAGCCATTCCGACAAAGAGAACCCAAACAGAGTATTCATGAAGCGTGTTGAACTGAATGCGGAGCGGGTCGTCAACGGCGATCTCGTCAATCGGCCTCCCGCCCATTTGACCACGCAGCGAGAGCAGCATCAGGCCGATAACAAACTGCCCGACTGCACAAGCCGCGCCGACGATCAATAATAAAAACCGCTCTGTCCACAGCCAGAATTTGCTCACCGCCGAACCGCCAAAAACACTCGACAGAATCAGCAAAACCGAGACGCCGAGCCCACTGTAATTCAGGATGGCAAGCGTCCGGTTTACAACCGCACCGGCAAGCTCACGCTGCGGCAAAACCGCAAACGAACTCTGGGCCACGGCAATAAAAAACACGGCCGCACCAAGCCATATTGCGAGTAAAAGCAGTCGAATATCGGATAAAAACTTCATAAATGGAACAACTGACATTATGCGATTTTTCGATTCAAAGGGCAAAAGCATAGATGTTCGAGACGATTGGCTTATGTGGAGCGATGTGCTAAATTGGCATGATTGCTTCCTTGTCTACCTGAAAAATCTTCTTGCAATTATGTCAGATTAGACATAATATAATATGGTTGATCGACAATAAGGATAAGCCTCTTTTTTGGCTCGTTGATGTCATAAAAAGCCCACCTTTATCGTCTAAGGCGCGTCTTGAGGCTGGATACTTGTTAAGAAAGTTGCAACGTGGCGATCCATTGGGAATGCCGCATTCCAGGCCGATGCCGTCAATTGGAAGAAGGTGTCATGAACTTCGAATAATCGATAGAAACGATACTTGGCGGATAATGTATCGAATTGATGTGAATGCTATCGTCATACTCGAGATTTTTAGCAAAAAGACCAAGACAACCCCCGAACGCATTATCGAGACCTGCAAGCAAAGAATTAAGATTTATGACAAAACTGAGAAACCAATCTGAAAAAATGGATTCGAACAGAAAAAAACGCCTGGAGGCGGCTGGGTGGAAAATGGGTTCAGCCGAAGAATTTCTCGGACTTTCCCATGCAGAATCCATTCTTATCGAACTCCGTTTGCGTCTAAGCGACAAGCTAAAACAACGTCGCCGGTCGATGGGGTTGTCGCAGGAAATGTTTGCCAAATCGCTCGATTCGAGCCAGTCACGCGTTGCCAAAATGGAAGCAGCCGATGCTTCCGTCAGTATCGACCTGCTGGTACGAGGATTGATCGGGTCGGGTCTGACATTAAAAGATCTATCGGACGTGTTGAAAGATAAGAGAAAACGGCGAGATCCAATTAACGGTTTCTAAATCCGCTCACCTCGGCTCCGATGCAGAAGCCTGGCCGAAGCGTTTCAGCCCCGACAACTGAAGTAATGCTTGCACGATAAACCTTGGGTTAAGTATCAAATAGCGATACCATAGCCGTCGTGGTTCCTGCCATAATCTGAACAGCCATTCGAGGCCTAGCTTTCCTATCCACGGGGGGCATTCCTTTATATTTCCGGCGAAAAAATCGAACGAGGCGCCGACCCCGAACATAACGCATTTTAAGTCCGGGTTGTTTTTCGCCATCCAGTTTTCCTGTTTTGGACAACCGAGACCGACGAATAAAAGGTTGGGTGCGGCAGCGGCTATTTTGTTTTTAACGTCGCTTTCTTCATCCGCAGACAAGGGTCGAAAGGGCGGCGAGAATGCGTATGCGACTTTTAGATTTGGAAAGGCGCTAGCGGCCATCGCTTGTATTTGGTCAATGACATTTTGACCCGCCCCATAGAAACCGACAGACCAGTCGTTGGATTCTGCAACCGAACAAAGCTCGATCATCATATCGTTTGCGCGTGTTCTACTGGCGTCGCGTCGGCCCTGCAGTTTTTGCATCCAAACAAGCGGCATTCCATCGGGAATGACCATATCGGCGGCGTTGACCTTTTCTCCGTACATCGGATCGTCATACGATTCCATCACCATGTGGACCGTCGAAAAGCAGAGATAGCCGCCGTTTTCTACCGCTACCAGCTCGGCAACGCGCTCCGTGATCGATCCGCTGTCACAGACGTTTACATTCAGGCTGACGACGCGTACGCGGTCGAGTGATTTTGATTCGGTGCTATCCAATTGCTGATTCGTAGATCTTTTCAAGTTTGTCGATATAGGCCTTGATCTCAAATTTGTTTTTGACGGTTGCCACGGCGCTTTCCCTGATCGTTTCCCATTCGAGTTTGTCATCAAGCACGACCTTCATTTTTGAGGCCAAACCGCGTGCGTCGTAGGGCTTGACCAGATAGCCGTTCCGCCCATCGTTGATAACAGTGCTGACCGAGGCGACGTCGCCGACGATCACAACACAGCCGGTTGCCATTGCCTCAAGCATCGCCATCGGCAGGCCCTCGCCGTAACGTGACGGCAGGATGAAAATGTCCGCTTCGCCGAGCACGCGCCATTTTTCATCGCCGCCGATCACGCCTCCGTAGTGAAAGCGTTCACCAAGAGCTTCCGTCATCTCATAGACAAAAAACTCGCGGAGCGGCCCTTCGCCATACGCATGAACGTCGAATTTAAATCCATCAGCGGCCAAAGAAATACTTGCCTCAAGCAGATCGTGAAGCCCTTTCGATTCGTGCATCCGGCCAAAGAAAACGACGATCGGAACCGGATT
Organism: uncultured Chloracidobacterium sp.; assembly: GCA_964605905.1. Classification (GTDB taxonomy): domain Bacteria; phylum Acidobacteriota; class Blastocatellia; order Pyrinomonadales; family Pyrinomonadaceae; genus OLB17. Next base: position 132,187 of record CAZSEL010000006.1, read on the forward strand.
ATTCCGATGCTTAAGCACGGCATTATTTAACGGGATCGCGTTTGCGAGCGTATGTATCTTTAGTTTCGGCCAACGCCGGACGAGATGGCCTTTTTCAAAATCGCTGTAAACTATCACCGATTCGGCCCTTGCAAGCATTTTTCCTGTAATGTTTTTGAGCCGCTTGCTTTTAAAATCTTCGATCAAGTATTTACCGCCGTGAACGGCGACGATCACTTCACGTCCGGCCAGTTTTGCCGCCGCAACCAGAGCGGCGTCACGGATGATCGATTTATCGGTAAGCGCGGTGTTTATGTGTACGATGTCGGGCTTGAGCCTAAACGTTTCCATCGCAAAACGCACCGGCAGTGCTGCCTGCTTAATCAGCCATTCAAGGCCGGATCGCTCACCGTCTTCGCGGCCGGCTGTGAAGTGAAAAAACTCGCTCCGCCCGTGTTGGATGATTTGACGGACAATTGTCGAGATGCCGCTGACATTGCGTTTTTCATCCAGACTTGGGGCGGTTATCAGTATTTTCATTCAGCGAGTCGGAGAGCGAAATCCAGACTTTAGGCGTTGCAGCCTTTAAGGTATTAACATACAAACAAAGAGTTGAAGATGAAAGGGGAAACGGCCATAGAAACGACCAAAAAAGCGGCAGCGGTCGAAAACCGCATGCCGGTTTGGGTAATGCCGCTTATCAAGAGCGGAATTTTGGCGGTTGATGCGCTTCTTGCAGCGGCTGGTTTTTTTATTGCGTTCAAACTGCGGGAATCGTCCGATATTATAAGCCCGACCGCGTGGGCGTGGTCGAAGGAATTCGTGCCTTATGCCGGAATTCTTTATGCCGCGATCTTTATACGGCTCGCGATGCTGGTTTATCAGCGGGTTTATAAATTTTCAGGAGCGTTTTCATACGTCCACGAGGCAGTTAAAATTTCAAAAGCGGTGGCCGTCGGCTCGTTGCTGATCGTCGCATGGGCGTTTCTGTTTCGCGGCGGTTTTGCGTTTCGGGAATTTTCTTATTCGCGGTCTGTTTTTGTCTTCGATTTTCTCGTTGCCTTGACGCTGTTTCTCGGCTTTCATCTTTTCATTCGCTTTGTTCAGACCCGTTTCCGTCAAAAAGGGATCAATCTGATTCCGACCTTGATCGTCGGCACAAACACCGAAGCTTTGCAGACGATAAACGAGCTTCGCGAACGGCGTGATCTTGGCTATCGCGTGATCGGTGTTGTTTCAAATGATGGATCGAACAGCGAAGAGTTTGGCGGCGTCCCGATCGTTGGCGGGACAGACGAGCTCGCTGACATTGTTCGAGAGCTTTTGATACAGGAAGTTATCATCGCCGATGATTCGATCTCAAGCGAAAAGCTGTTTGACGTGATGATGCAGTCCGGGCGCAGACGACGCGTCGAGTATCGTTTTGCGCCAAAGCTGTTCGATCTGCTGCCGCAAAAAACGAGCATCGAACAGATAGGCGTGCTGCCGATGGTGCGGCTGTTTCGTGAGCCGCTTTCTGATATCGAACGTCTGGTTAAACGCTCATCGGATATTGTCATTGCTGCTGTCGCGATAGTTGTTACGTCACCGGTTTGGCTGCTGTCGATGCTGATGGTTAAGTTTGGTTCGTCTGGGCCGATATTTTTCAAACAGGAACGCGTCGGTATGGATGGCCGCGTGTTTCTTTGTTACAAATTCCGAACGATGAACGCAGATGCCTCCGACGACGAACATCGCGAGGCTTATCGAAACAATATCGAAGGTTTGTCAGAAGGCGTCGAATTTCACGGCAAAGTAAAGGACGACCCTAGGGTTACGCGCGGCGGGAAAATTCTCAGGCGTTGGAGCCTCGACGAATTGCCGCAATTCTTAAACGTCCTAAAAGGTGATATGAGCGTTGTCGGCCCGCGGCCACCGATACCGTATGAGGTCGAGGATTACGCCATTCACCAACGAAAACGGCTCGATATGAAACCGGGAATAACGGGCCTGTGGCAGGTCTCGGGCCGCAGCCGTTTGTCGTTTGAGGAAATGGTTCGGATTGATCTATATTACATCGAAAACTGGTCGCTTTTGTTTGATCTCAAGATAATGTTGTTGACGATTCCGGCTGTGTTTCACGGAGACGGCGCGCGTTAGAGAATTTTTAACGCAAAGACGCTAAGCCGCAAGGACGCAATGATTTATTAATCCTTTTCAAGAAAGGATTATCATCCGTTCTTTAACTTTGCGTCCTGGCGACCTTGCGGCTTTGCGTTAAATTGCTTGGAAATCTCAGATGGACATTCAGGAATACAACAGTCGGGCTTGGGACAAGGCGGTGGACGAGGCAGACGAATGGACGCTGCCGGTTTCAAACGAGATCATTGAACGCGCGAGAAAAGGCGATTGGAGCATTGTTTTAACGACCGAAAAAGCGGTTCCGAGAGATTGGTTTGGCGAAGTCGCGGGAAAAGAAATATTGTGCCTGGCGTCCGGCGGCGGGCAACAGGCACCGATACTTGCGGCGGCCGGAGCGCTTGTGACCTCATTTGATAATTCAGCAAAGCAACTTGAACAGGACAGGTCGGTAGCCGAATACGAAAGGTTGCGGATACTGCTCGAAAAAGGCGATGCGGCCGATCTTTCGCGATTTGCGGACCGGAGTTTCGACCTTATCGTTAATCCATGCTCGAACCTTTTCATGCCGTTGCTTGAGCCGGTTTGGAGCGAATGCTTTCGGGTTTTGAAACCGGGCGGCGAACTGCTCGTAGGAATTATCAAGCCCGCAGTTTATATTTTCGACCGGCACGAGGATGAGAATAACGGACGGCTTGTGGCAAGACATTCGCTGCCGTATTCGGACAAAGATTCTCTTACCGAAGCGGAACTCGCAGAGCTTATCGAAAACGGCGAACCGCTGGAATATAGCCACACGCTCGAAGAACAGCTTGGCGGCCAGATCGCCGCGGGTTTTTACATAACTGGATTTTACGAAGATTCCCGCCGTGAAAGCGAAAGCTGTTTGAATCAATACATGCCGACCTTTATTGCCACGCGAGCCAAGAAGCCTTGATGCCAAATGTCAGCGAACAACTGCAAATGGGCTTTGAAATGCTGTCAAAGGCAGACGTAGCCGAACCTCGACGGGAAGCGTCGCTGTTGCTGGCACACGCTTTGGGCCGGGACAAGACCTTTCTCATCGCTCATCCCGAATACGAGCTTTCCGATAAAGAGGAACAACTTTACCTTTCCATTCTGCAACGGCGCGCCCGACGCGAACCGTATCAATACATTATCGGAAAACAGGAGTTTTACGGGCTTGAGTTTGTCGTGACGCCGGACGTTCTTATTCCACGGCCTGAAACTGAGATCTTTGTCGAGGAAGCGATAAGGCTGATCCAGAGAAACGGTTGGAAACGCTTTTGCGAGATCGGTGTCGGTTCGGGATGCATTGCTGTTTCGATCCTTAAAAATGCGCCGAACGTCACGGCCGTCGGCGGCGACATTTCATTGGCTGCCCTTGCTGTTGCTCACCGAAATGCCGAAACCCACGAAGTTCTCGATCGCCTTGCTTTGAAGCTCTCGGATATTTTTGCGGAAATTGACGCTGAAGAATTCGATCTGATAGTTTCAAATCCGCCTTACGTGCCGCTCACGGACATTTCCGGTTTGCAATTGGAAGTCCGCGACCACGAACCGCATATAGCCTTGACCGACGGAGGCGATGGCTTATCGATTGTTGAAAAGATAGTAGCGGGAGCGAAAGATCGTTTGGGCCATCTAGGCGTTCTGCTGATCGAGATCGGGTGGGACCAGTCCGAACGGGTCGCCGAAATGTTCGGTCTCAGCGAATGGAAATCTGTTGAGTTTCTGCTCGATCTACAGGGAATTCCTCGAATCTTAAAAGCGATCCGTCAATAGAATTGTCGGTCAGAACCGTGAGCGATAGCGACCGGGTTCCGTGTCGCCGACGAAAAGAACCCAGTCGCTATCGCTCCCGGTTCCGACTTAAACCACGAATTACGCAAATCAACACGAATAAATCTGGACTCGTCCCACCGCTGATGCCTGAAATTACTTGCACTAGGGTGGAAATCGGTTTACTATAAGGGCGCGCATAACAAGTAATTTGAAAAGTTATTAGGTAACGTGGTTTGGCCGGATGCTTTTGAGTTTTTGGCCCCGAGTTTTACAAAAAGCATCAGCAGTCATTGCCGTTTTTTGAGATCGGAGGTGTCGAATATGCTTTATTTGCTATTAACGCTCGTGTCACTTGCAATCACCGCTGGATCGTATTTTATGTACCGCAGCAGCGGCGGCAGCACTCTTTATCTTGTAGGCATCATCGTTTTTCTGCTTGCAACGGTAGGATTTGGCGGCCTGTTCCTGTCGGGACGGGTCAATAAGAACGAGGACATTCACATTACCGAGTAAGGCGTTTTACGCCGTACTCGCGTAATAAACATTCGTGAACGGGTGGCCGTATGCATGCGGTTTACCCGTTTTTCTGTTTTTGCAAACATACCGCTGTGCTATACTTGACAATAATGTAAGGATTTATCATCCTTTAGGTTTAGGATAGGTTTGGGAATTGATTTGTAATGCCAAAGATCGCAGACATACAGGAAACGCCGAATCCGAACGCCGTCAAGTTTATTTTGAAGGACCCGGTTTCACGCGGCACGTCGCATTCGTTCAAAACTGCTGACGATGCGATAGAAAACAAGTTTGCAACGGCGATTTTCGAGGTTGGCGAAGTTGTCTCAGTCTTTTACATGGACAAGATGGTGACGGTCGAAAAGACGGACGACGCCGAGTGGGACGACCTGTTGCCGCTTTTGGCAGTCCCGATTCGTGCGGCTGATGCGGTGAAATCGACTAACGGAAACGGTAATGCGGCAAAGGCGGTTGGTGGCGCTATCGCGGCCGCGGCTGATGACGATCCTAAGATCGCCGAGATCAACGCTTTGCTCGACGAGCGAATCCGCCCATATCTGGCAAGCGATGGCGGGTGGCTGGAGATCGTCGGACTTGAAGACAGCACTCTAAAGATAAGGTACGAGGGCGCATGCGGCAGTTGTCCAAGTTCGCTGACCGGAACGCTGATGGCGATCGAGAATATGATAAGGGAAGAGATCGATCCCGATATAACAGTCGTGACTGTTTAAGCTGGCCGTTTTTCTCGTACTGCCAAGATTTTCTTGACATTACGTGTCTGTATCCGCAATAATTCCAATGGCGGCGGTTTAGACCGTTAGCCCAAGTCGCCGGCAGATCCGCCTTACAGCACACCCGCCTTTTTAAAAGCAAACCCGTTTTTGCCGTCAACTCAAGTTTTTGGAGGATAAACCATAGTGAACAGCGAAGAACTCGAACTTAGCCTGAAAACTGAATTCGAGAGTTACTTGAACGAGCTTTTTGCAGGAATGCGCGAAAACGCGGCCGATCTTCAAAAGAATTTCGAAGCCGAGTTTGAAAAGCACCGAGCGCAATTGGATGAAGCGACGCGGCTTTTTGCCGGGCGTTTTGAAAATGCTCCCCAACTTGAACCGGCGTTTGCCAACGCCGTGACGGAGCATCTCAGGCTTGCAAAAGATTCCGGGGCCGAGCTCGCCGCGATGGCGTTCAGCGAAGCTGAAAAGTTGAATACGGAAACCGCCGCAACAACGAGCTATGAGGCGATCCGCGACGCGATCAACGAAATCTCTTCCAAGACATCGCAATCGACAATATTGACCGCATTGGTCGAGCACGCGGCAAAATTCGCTCCTCGCGGAGTATTTTTTATCGTCAAGAACGAAAGTTTTATCGGTTGGAAACGCTTTGGCCAGGACCGCACGAGCCCCGAAGAAGTTGCGAACCTGAAATTTGAAGCCGGCGAAGGCACCGTTCTCGCCCGTGCTGTAAACGAATTAAAGACCGCTGACAGCGCTTATTCCGAATCAAGCCCCGACCGCGTGTTTATCGACCCGCTCGAACTCGGCCGGCCGGACCGTATGTATGCGATCCCGCTGGTCGCACGCGGCCGCGGCGTCGCGGTAATGTATGTCGATTACGGCGTCAGCGGAACCAATCTGAATGTTGAAGCACTCGAGACGCTTGTCCGAGTCGCGGGGCTTACGGTCGAGCTTTTGGCCGCCTCGCAAACGGCGAGCATCCAGCCTCAGCCGGTTGCCGCTGTGCCGGTTTATGCAGGCGCGGTCGAGACCATAGAAACCGACGCCTCGGTACCCGTAAACGAGTACGATCATTCCGCCACCGAGGAAGAAGGTTCCGACGTTGTCCAACCCGAACATCAGCCTGCAACGGATTTCTTTGTTTCCAAAACTTTTAATAATTCGGAGTTTGAGAACGACAAGCAGGAATTTGCGGATTACGAAATAGAATCGGGTTCCGCGAACGATCACGAAGCGGCCGTCGATTCGGAACCTGTGGCTGAAACGGTCGCGGAAAGCTCGGCCGAATTTGAGTATGAAACTACGAGCGTAACATCTGCCGAAATCGTTGAAGAAGATGTCCAGGCTGTCGAGGTCGAAACGTTTGAATCGGAAAGTGATGTTGAAAAAGATTCGACCGAGGAAGTCCATCTCGAACCGGATGGTGTTGCCGAAGAAGAACCTGTTGCCGCCTCGGATTTTGCAGATGTCGTGCCGGTGTCGCACATAAGCTCGCCGGAACCGGAAGTTGTGACCAACGGTTATCACGTCGAAACGACGACGCCTGTTGTTGAGGTTGCGCCGTCACAGCCGCAGGTCCGCTTTAGCGACCGGAACATGGATCTGCCGATCGAGGTCCCGGACGAAGAACGCCGCCTGCACAACGACGCCCGGCGATTTGCCCGGCTGCTTGTTTCCGAGATCAAGCTGTATAACGAGCAAAAGGTGTCTGAGGGACGCGAATCGGGCGATCTCTATGACCGCCTGCGGGAGGCGATAGACCGCTCACGCGATATGTACGAAAAGCGTGTAAAACCGGCGGTTGCGTCGAAATTCGACTATTTTCATTATGAATTGGTCAACAATCTGGCAGAGGGCGAGGAGCAAAAGCTCGGCCACAGCTACGTTGCCACGGCGGTTTAGGAATTGATTGCTAATCATCGTGAAAAGGCTGTCTGGAATCAATTCCACGCAGCCTTTTTTGATGACGGCAATTGGCAGTTTCGCGCAATCGGCGCTTATCCGTGATTTGCGAAAGAAGCGGCTTTTTTGCTTGGAACAAATATTGTTGTTGTGTTAGAGTAATCGCGCGAACGACTTGTTCAGCCCTTAATTCTTTCCGAATATTTAAGAAAATGAAAGTAATCAGATTTGCCCTGTTTGGGCTTGCCCTCGGTCTTTTTTTTGCATTTGGCCAAACGACCAACGCTCAATCGGCGCTTGACGGGTTTGACCCGAATGCGAACGGTTCTGTCCGCGCAATCGCTGTGCAGTCGGATGGCAAAATTGTCATCGGCGGCGATTTCACGACAGTTTCGCCGAACGGCGGAGCGGCGGTAACGCGCAACCGCATCGCCCGTTTCAGCCCCGACGGAACGCTCGATACGGCCTTCGACCCGAACGCGAACCGTAGTGTCTATTCAATCGCGGTGCAGCCGGACGGGAAGATTCTGGCGGGCGGCGATTTCACCAACATCGGCGGGCAGACGCGCAACTTTATCGCCCGGCTGGATGCGACGACCGGATCGGCCGATTCGTTCAACCCGAACGCGAGCAATACTGTCTGGTCAATCGTGGTGCAGCCGGACGGGAAGATTCTGGCGGGCGGCGATTTCACCAGCATCGGCGGGCAGCCGCGCAGCCGCATTGCCCGTCTGGATGCGACGACCGGATCGGCTGATTCGTT
>CAZSEL010000007.1:0-132355 GCA_964605905.1 uncultured Chloracidobacterium sp.
TCTTCACAAAACAAAAAAAGACCGCCCGAAATTCTCGTTTTCAGACGGCCTCTTTATATTTCTGAAGTAATTTGTCTTACTTGCCCTTACGGTTCCCACATCGCCGCCACGAAATTGACGCCGTTCAGATCGTCCTCTGCAACGAACGAAAATGAGTCCGGAGTAAATACATAACGTTTCGTCGGCAAGACGGTGACCACATAGAAAACACCGCCCGGCACATCGGAGAATTGGTAGTAACCGAATATGTTTGAATACTCGATCCAGGACTGTCCCGAAGCGGGATCAGTAAGAAGAAGAGCGACTCTCGACACCGATCTGCCGCTGCTCATCTCGATCCGTCCGCTTATGCTCACGCGAGCGGCGGTCGGAACAAGCTCATCGCTGTCGAACGTGCAGGTTACCTGTTCGCCCTGCTCGACGACGATGTTTGCACGGCGATTCTGCATATCAACGATCGTATTCTGCGCATTTGGCAGACCGACACCTGGAGTTTCGGTGCAGGCGATCGTATGCGTTCTCCATCCTTGTATCTGAGATTCGGTGACCGTTATTGCTCCCGGGGTTTCAAATGTGTAAACCGACGAGTTCTCAAACATGTCAGACGGCGGAGCATCGTTATCGATCAGATTAAATGACGAAGGCCCAAGATTTGTCGCCGCGTAAGTGAATGGCACTTGAGACGCCGTGCCGCCTGTCCGCGTACGGACTCGTTTTATGATCTTCACCTTGCCCGGTTGCGGGGCCGTTTCGGATCCCAGCCAAGTATGAAGCAACGAACGTGTTGAGGTCCCATCAACATTTAACACTATGTTTGGCCTTGCGCTGTTTTTGATCACGTTCTGAACAACAGCAGGCGAGGCAGTCGGATGATTTTGCAGGTACAAGGCCACAGTCCCGGCAGCCATCGGCGCGGCCATTGACGTGCCGCTCATCGAGCGTGTCCCGTTGTTCGTAAGGTAATCAAGCGACATGATGCTATGGCCCGGGGCCCAAACATCAATGCACGGGCCTTGATTTGAATAGCCCGCCCGATTGTCGCTATTGGTTGTAGCACCGACGACGATCACACCCGGAATATTAGCCGGTAAAAAGCCGCAGGCATCGCCGTTAAAGTTTCCGGCGGAAACAACATAATGTATTCCGGCGGCGATCGAGTTATTGATCGAATTGTTCAATCCCGGAGATGTTCCACCCGCATTAATACTGATATTAACGACAGCCGGGGCAATGCGGTTTGCGGTGACCCATTCGATACCCATCATCAGGTCAGACAACTGTCCGGTCCCGACACAGGGCAACACGCGCACGCCCCAGAGGTTTGCGGATTTTGCCACCCCGTATGTAGTACTTCCTATCGTTCCCGCGATATGCGTTCCGTGACCGCGACAATCAATACCGTTTTGGCCATCGTTTAATACATCGTGAGCAACCGCCGCACGGCCGCCGAAGTCCTGATGAGTCGGATTGATCCCGGAATCGAGAACATAGACGTTAACGCCGCTGCCGGTGCTGGAATATACAAAGTTCGAGTTCAGCGGTAGAGCAGTTTGGTCGATACGGTCGAGTCCCCAGTCCGGTGCGGATTGGGCCTCGATCGATGGTGAAATTTCCGAATCCTCCTCAACGAACGCAACCCTTTTGTCCGAGCTGAGTTCTATCGCGTCGCTCTTGCTCATTTTCGCTGTGAATCCGCGAAATGAACGCGTGAAGACGTTCCCGACTTCCGCGTTGTAGTCACCGGCTAAGTCCTGCGACCGACTTTTTACGAAAGAATCAGCGTCAGAAACTGCACCGTCATCGGCGAGCACGACAATGTACTGGCCGGGTATGGGCTTCGTCGCTGTGACAAACTTAGATTGCTTGCCGACGACTTGCGGAGAAATAGTGAGAAGGGATATGACGAATGTCATGACCGTCAGTGAGGTAAGTACTAAATTGCGCATTTTGGCACTCCAAATTGTGATTTGAGTTTCGACTCGGGGGACTGTCTTATATGCGGAGCAAAGTGAGCGTGGGAATTGCTCCGTTATCTAAGGTATAACTACCGAGGGTGTGAGTCAACAAGTTTTTTTCGCCGGATGGCGGCTGACACGCAAATTGAACGATTTTATGTCAGTTTGACGTGAACATTTTGAATACAGGAAAATTGGAGAGCTGAAAACAGAAAAAAACGGCTGCCTCGCGCGAGACAGCCGTTAAAATTCAACATTGACGGTTAATGCCGCCTATGATGAAACTTGGTTATTTCTTACGACTTTGCATCAAAAGAGACTTTCCACCGATATTCCATGTGCCTCCTTCGGCTACAAAGACGAGGTCTGTTACATCATCAGTTAACGTAATCGTCTGCGTATTGACAGGGAAAGTGTGACGCTTGCTATTCACAATGCTGACAATATAAGTCTGTCCGGTCGGTATCTGCTGGAACGAGAAATATCCGAACGTATTGCTGAGAGCCTGCCATATTTCGCCGTCAGAGACCCTTGTAAGGGTAACCGACACACGACCGATAGCATTGCCGCTGCTTTCCTGAACCCGGCCGCTGATGCTGGCCGGAGCCGACGACGGGACCAAAAGGCTGATGCCCGTAGGATCGCTGTCACCAGCGGTGTGCCACGGAGTTTGTGCCAAGCAATCGTTCGCGGTACAGTCGATCAAATAACTGCCAACCGTCTGATTGTTCAGGTCGTTGTCGTATGTATCTGTGCGAACGCCGCCGCTGGGCATTCCAGAACCATCTCCAGTTGCCTGATTAAGGTGAACTCCGACGTTATTGACCAGAGTTTTTACCTTGATCGTGATTCGGCCTCCCGGAGGCAAAACGGCACCCGCCTGCAGCATGTTATTGTTGCCGACGCCATTGTATGATCCGTTGAGCGAACCGGTTGCTCCGCCGTCGAACGTGATGGTAAGCGGCGAAACATAGGTCAGGTCAGGGGTCTCGATCGGATCGTTTATCTGGAAACCGACAACCGGCGCCAGGCCGCTGTTGATGTACTGAACGGTCCACTCAACCGTGTCGCCCGGGGTAAGTGTCACCGGACCGGTGTTGGTGTGCATTCGTACCGACTTGAACCCTTTGACGAGGGGAATCTCAAGTGAACATGCCGGTCGGCGTGCAGGGATAAGAACTGCGTTCAGGATCATTCGCTGGGAATTCCGTCTTTCCAGATTCGCATCCGTTGGGGTTGTATCACGATAATAATCGTGTCCGCCAAGCGTAAATACGTGGCCGCCGCCGCCGGTCGTGGTCGGAATGCGTCCAACCGCAGCGATATGGGTCGTTGACCATCCACCGCTGTCATTTTTTACTGCCGACAACGTGTCGTTGATAAAATTACCATCGCCGCCGACAACCGAAAATTCCGAGACCGCACCATCGACATTCGATGCGAATTCTCCTACGAACTGGTTGAACGGCATCGCCGGATTCGGATATTCGATGTCCGTACTGTTTGTACCACCCGTGCGACTTGGAAACTGGCTGCTGTTTCCGAACAAATTAAAGCCCAATGAAGTTTGAAACCGCGGAAACTGATTTTGCTCATAATGCGTGATAGATTCACACTGGACCAGAAAATTACCGCCGTTCTCGACGAAATTCTTAAAACCTGCATAATGCGGGGCCGAAGTCGCGTGGGCCTGTGTTGCCATCGTATAGCAACTACCGGTTCCAATGGTCGAGTCATCTACCTGAGCATAATACCCTTGAAGCTTAGCTTCATTGAACAGCGTGGTGTGCGGGTCACCGCCCCAACCGCCATTTACAGGGCCGACGGCGACAAGCGGTTTATGTGTCAATGTGTAACGGACCGGCGCAGTAAACGATGCGTTTGCGGTATAAACCCGCACATCGTTGGATGATCCGCTTATATCACCGTTAAACGTATTGATTATCGGCGTAGCTAATCCCACATACTCCTGACTGATGATGAGCGGCCCGCCCGAGAAAGCACGACTTGCCGGACCGTCATTACAGGTCTGGCCAAAAGTTCGTGTTGCATTTACTGTAAAATCTGTAGCATCTTTCGATGCCTTATTCGCAATAGCCCATTTCAAGGGAATATTGTTGTGCAGCAGCCGCACTGCGAGGCCGTAAGCCTTAAGATTGAACGCCGGCCCTGCACAGTCGTCTCCCGGCAAGCCCTCGTTATCACCCTGTTTAGAGTTGTCCATCGGGATAATGAGCGAGCCCGATGGAATCGTTTCATTTGACGAAGTGCCCGTTTGGGGAAACGCAACGCCTGCTAAAACCAACAACAACAGTACTGTAAGTGTCGCAAGGGCGCGCACTTTTAGAATCCCACATATATTTTGCATAACTTTATTCCTTCCTTTCTTCTACTCCAGCTCCGGGGGTGAATGCCCGGTGCGGTTGAACAAATGGAACACAAGCCAACAGCAAGCGTGGGAAGCTCTTCGGGGGCATGTTCCGGCAAATGATCTACAATCGAATGCAATTGTTTAACACAAATTGAATTGCATGTAAACAACTAAAACACCCGTTTTTCCAGAATTATTTTTCGATCTACTCTCTTAATTGCATTGTTCCGTTCGGCGGTTCCGTCAATAAACACTGCCAGCGGAACAGTCAATAAATACAACCGCAATATGTTGTATTAGCAACATAGTCGATTTGATACGTATTACTTCAATACTTGACGGTAGCAAAGTCAGAATATTGCGGTAATTCCATAAAAAAGTGTATTTTTATCGAACATGCAGTTTTTTTGAGGTATTTTCCTGCCCTCGGTTGGTCATGGTGAAGTTCGGATGTAGAATCGTGATTAAATGGAAGAATTACTAAAAGGGCTGATCGGAAAGAAACTCGACATCAATGCCGGTGCCGGATCGTTATTCAACGGTGAATTAAAGTCTGTCGAAAACGGGATCGCGGTCATACTGAATGACGACGATCAAACTCTATACGTTTCGATCTCGGGCATTCGGGCCGTTGCCGAATCAAATGCCAGCCATTCCAGGCCCGGCTTTATCGTATAAACCCAGATTACGCGATAAGAGGTTTTTATTATTAATTTCTTCCTTTGCGTTCTTAGCGTCTTTGCGTGAAACTGCTTTTCACGCAAAAGAACGCAAAGGAAATCTAAGAATAAGGACGATGCACATCACACAGTCTAATGCGTAATTTAGGATAAAGACTTGTTCTCAAAATTAGAGGCTGGCGGGAATTTACATTCCTGCCAGCCTCTCGTTGTGGGCACAAATCCTTGTTTAGAAGGATTGGACAAATTCAATGTCGGTCAATTCATCAACCAGATTGAACGTTCTGACATTGTCGGCAAAGAAGTATCTCTTGTGAGAAATCGACAGCGTGTAAAGCGAACCGACCTCGGCCTCAAGATGGAAGTAACCGAACGAGTTGGTAACAGCAGATTTGATCTCGCCGGTTTCGACGTTTATCAGCGTCAACATTGCCCGGGAGATGCCTGCCCCGTCAGTCGTAATTGCTCGTCCTGAGACCGGCACTGTAGCCGAGCTCGGGGAAAGCTGCGAGTTCCGGAAGGTACACACAATGCTCTCGCCGGGTTCGGGAACAATATTCACTTTCTTGTTTGCGAAATCGGTCGTCGTATTCTGTATTCCGGTCTCGACACAATTGACATCGAGCAGCGTCCATCCGAGAGTGTTCGACTCAGTTACCACGATCGTGTTCGCCGATCCGAACTGGGTTATGTTCAAATTCGCAAACCTGTCCGGGCCGACGACATTATTGTCAACCAGGCTGAAATTGCCGGTTCCCAAATTAGTCGCCGTAAAAGCGAACGAGACAGTCGAGTTCGTGCCGCCCGAAACATTGAAAACCTCTTTGATGATAGTCACCTGGGCTTTCGGCGGCGGGCAATCTATCGTCAGGCTCTCTATCTTGAACGCGTCATTCGGGTTTGGCCCGTCGTCCACTTTCGCAGCAATAACCAACACGTTACCTGATTTCAAGCCTGCGTTTATGTCAGCCGAACGAGCGGTATTGGTTCCATTATTGGTTTCCTTCGGCCCAAAGGTTGAAAGAACCGTATCGCTCAAAGTTACGGGATTGTTATAGGGATCGTTTGCGGTGCCTATCCAGACAGTTATGTCGCTGTCGGCGCCTATGCTTTCGAGACGCGCTCGGTCAACCACGACATTTTGATTGAACTCGAAAATGACGTAGTTCAGACGGTCGCCGATGTTATCCAACTTGTGCGTATCGTTTCCGCCGTTGCCTTCGCCGCGGTCGGTCACGCCAAGACCGGAGCCAAACGCTCCGAGAAACGCCGTTTCCCATAGGCCGTCACTCTTACGTCGGCTAAATGCCCTGCCGTTTGCGTTAACGGTTCCGCCGGTCGTGAAATTCCGAACATTGCCGTCCGGGCCGTCGTCGCCCGAATCACCGGTTGTCTTCATGTCACCCGCATTACACGGCGGTTGAGCATTCGGGCATTTTATGTCGAGATAGTGGACCTTAAATTGATCTTCCGGCGAAGTGTCGCTTGTCGAGGCGGCGATCACCATTACGTTCCCGACCTCAAGACCGGAATTTATGTCCGCATTTCTGGCATCGGCGTTGGTAGCGTCGTTGTCCTCGCTGGGGCCAAAACCCGACAAAACGGCGTCGCTCAAGGTAATGTGATTGTTGTACGGATCATTTGCGTTGCCGATCCAGACGGTTATGTCGCTGTCCTGCTCAACGCTGTCAAGAAAGACTTTATCTACCGCAACAGGCGTGTTGAATTCGAGCAAGACGTAATTCTTGCGGTCGCCGACGTTGTCAACGCGATGCGAGCCGTTGCCGCCATCGCCTTCGCCCTGGTCGGTCACGCCGAGGCCGGGGCCGAATGCTCCAAGAAAGCCGGTCTGCCATTGGCCGTTATCGACCCGGCGGCTGAAAGCACTGGCCCTCACACTCATTGCTGCCGCATTGAATGTCCGGATATTACCGTCCGGCCCGTCACTGTCATTGCCCTCAAGAGTAAATCTGGTCTCTGAACAGGCAGCCGTGATCTCCGGTAACGGAACGTCTTTGATCGAATCGATTTCCGAACGATCAGCTAATTTCTGTGCATTGACTACACCGCCTAGCGAGGAAAAAATTATCGCGGCGGTGAGTAAGTGGGTTGTAAAAAGTTTAAAATTCTCTCTCCAAGTTGAATACATCATATTAAGTTTTCAAGTGGGAGAAAATCTAAGCTTAAGTAAACGGGCGAAGCGCACACCTCCACGTTAATCTGGTCGCGGGGGCACAGACTTCCAGGCACAAAATTCAATGCCGTTTAACTTAGCGATATGGGAATAGTTGTAATAGTAGAAAAATTCCAGAAAAGAAGCAAATTAAATTTTACGGAATTTTTCGGTCGGGTTGCGGGCGTTTCGGCAGGTCAAATCAAAAGCCCCGAAATCGGTAGATCTCGGGGCTTCGAAATGGCTTATTTTACAATGGATGCTACTTGGCAACACTTGTGTCCGGCTTAACGGACTCGGCGTTTACGAGCCGTCTAAAGCCGACGATTCTCTTTTCCCAATATCCTTTGAACGGCGAATAGGTGATTCCCTTGCTGGATGAAGCGTGATAAAAACCGTTCTCGTCGGCAACGATTCCCATGTGGCCGAGCCTGTTCAGAAAAACAAGCGTGCCGAATTTATATCGCTCATCGCCCTTGACCGGTACTGATCCCGTCCAAAGGCTGCGGGCGCTCTGTCTTGTAAATTTAATTCCGGCGTCATTGAAAACGGCCCAGACAAAGCCTGAACAATCATATCTTCTTGGCCCGGTCGATCCATAAAGATAAGGAATTCCCAGTCTGCGGGTGATGCCGCTCATCAGATCGGTTGTGACCGACGGCGTGTAGAGCGAGGATCGAGATCCCTTTACCATCGAAGCGGTCGAACGCGATTCGCCGGTTTTCTTGACCAGCGGTGCAGGCGGTACGACAACGATGTCGTTTGTCAGCGTGGGCCTTTCGGAGGCGTTTGTCGGGCGTGACGAAGTAAGGGGTTTCGTTCGGTCTGTTTGCGTTGTCGCCGGTTGGTTAACCGGCTTGCTTGATATCGGCCTGATCACGCGACCGCGATCCTGGGCGGCAGCCGAAACGGACAACAGTAATAAAAACAATGGGCAAACGGACAGATACGAGATCTTCTTCAAAATATTCAAAACTTATAACTCCTGAGATTTATTTGCAGACGGGACTGGGGAGGTAATCGGCGAATCAACGCCTATTTAAACACAGGCACAAAGCAAGTCGATTTCCTGAAACAGGATTCGATGAGTGGCCCCTATTGTCTGACTTATTTATTTTTTGAACCCTGCGTTGGAGAGAATAATGCTGCATTTTTCAACTGCGGGCACAGCGAATCTCGTATCCAACCAAAAGAGAGAATAACATCTCCGATGGAGGGCGCGCAAACTCGAAAAGGCGGTAAGCTTTTCAGCACCGGCCAGTCTCGAAAAAGTCATCGGCAGACAAGGCGGATGAATTCTCGTTTCGGACCGCCCCGCCTGCCTTATGTCCCCTCCGGTTGCAGGAGGGAAGCCAAAATTCCCCACCGTTCCTTCAGTTGTTCCTGTCGTATGTGAATGAGAAAGAGGCAATTGCATTGGAATTCCAGAAACGGAAAATTCATAGAAAACTTCCGCGTCATCAGCGTGCTCACAGACTCCGCGTGTTCGCAAATAGGTGTTTTCGACGAGAAGATTTTGGTTTTATAAGCCATCGAAGATGGCGTCAGCATAAAGCCCCGTGCGTGAGCACGGGGTGGGCGAAAAAATGAGTCGAGCTGTCGAAGACAGCGATAGAGCATATAATCGCGGTCTCTGTCGCCCGCATTCGCGGGCTGGGCGTCCTGAGATGCGTTCCCCGTGCTTACGCACGGGGCTTTATGCTGTCGCCCGCTTCGCGGACTGAGATTGCCACATTGCGTTTTACGCAGCCCTCTAAAGCTGGAGGCCATTGAAAAAGGCTGCCCTTTCAGACAGCCTTGAATGCAGTTTCGACCTAATCATTAATCCTGATCGTGAATGGTTGTAAGCTTGCTGATCTCAAACGAGCGCCATCCGTTGGGCGTTTTTACTTTTACCTCGTCGCCTTCTTCTTTCCCGATCAATGCCTGGCCGATAGGCGAGACCGTGGAAATTTGGCCGTTTTCGGGATCGCTCTCTTCTGATGTAAGAAGTTTATATGTAACTTTTTCTTCCTTTTCAAGGTCATACAGGATCACGATCGAGCCATACGCGACACGATCGGTCGGCAGCTTGGAGATGTCGATCGAATCGACCTCTTCCATTCGCTGCATTACCTGTGCAATGCGGGCCTGTATGAAAGCCTGCCGCTCCATAGCAGCCTTGTATTCGGCATTTTCCTTTAGATCGCCCCATTCACGAGCCCGCTGAATCTCCTTCGGCAACTCAAAATGCAGCTCATTTTCGAGCGTCTCAAGTTCGTTCCTTAGTTTCTTTTTAACTTCTTCCATAAAACTCTTTTTAGTCCTTTCCTTCCATCGCGCCTCCGAATGATATTCCGATGTCGCGTGCGGTGCGAACAAGCTGTCCGTCGATCGGCACCGTTTTGATATTTGCACAGGCGTCTGACAGCGGCACGGTGACGATTGTTCCGGCTTGCAAAGCAACCATTTTTCCCGTTTCGCCGCTTGTTAGTGCTCGCACGGCGCAGGCTCCGAAATTAGTCCCCAACATTCTGTCGAACGCATTCGGGCTGCCGCCTCGCTGTAGGTGGCCGAGCACCACGCTGCGCGATTCCTTTCCCGTCATCCTGCCGATCTGTCTGGTCACATAATCGCCGATGCCGCCGAGCCGCAGCTCTTGCGTATCGGAATACATTTCGGGTTTCCCGATCTCGCGAGCGCCCTCGGCGACGACGATATTTGTAAATCGCGAACCTGCTTTCTCACGCTGCATAACCTTTTCAGCAACGGTTTCAAACGAAAAAGGAACTTCCGGGATAAGTATAATATCAGCACTGCCGGCAAGACCTGCGTGAAGTGCGATCCAGCCAGTGTTTCGCCCCATCACTTCAAGAACCATTACACGATCATGCGACGCGGCTGTTGTATGTAAGCGATCTAAAGCCTCGGTCGCAACATCGATCGCGGTCATAAATCCGAACGTCAGCTCGGTTGCGGCAAGATCGTTGTCGATCGTTTTCGGCACGCCGATGATCGGAAAACCGCGTTTATGAAACTGCTCAGCGATAGCCAGAGTTCCCTCGCCGCCGAGAACGATCAAGGCCTCGATGCCAAGAATATCCAGATTCGCCAACGCTTCCGAGATCGGCATTTCAGGAAAAACAGGCTTGCCGTCAACCATCCGCGCAAAACTGCCGCGATTGCGTGTGCCGAGAATTGTCCCGCCGCGAGGCAAAATGCCGCTGACCGTTTTCGGCGTCAGGCTCATCGTGTGGGTTTCGCCGAGAATGCCCTCAAAGCTGTCTTCGATCCCGACAATCTTCATCCCGAACTCACCGACCGCCGTCCGCACCACCGCACGAATAACCGCATTTAGCCCCGGCGCGTCGCCACCGCCTGTAAGAATTCCTATCTGCTTATACATACTACTCAAAGCGAAAAAAGATTTTACTCTATCGCAAAAGAAACATTAAACTGATTGCATTTTACTTTGTGTTCTCTGTGTCCACACTTTGTGTCCTCTGTGAGAAAAAAGTTCTCACGGAGTCCACAAAGATTTGACGAAGAGTACAGAGTTTTCGAGTCGGCCACTGATAAGAACCGCGTAAGCCGTTAACCTCGAAAAAGATTCAAACAGGATGCACAGGATGTCCAGGATCAGATAAATTGAAAAACATCCTGAAAATCCTGTCTATCCTGTTTGAAATACTGCTTATTAGAAACATCAATCTGTATATCTTCGATGCCACGTTTCCGAAAAAGTTGATGCATCTGGAAAAAGAAAAACGAATCCGTTTCGACCGGATCCGCTATTCCTTTTTTAATAATCTGGAACCCTATTCGGCCATCCGATTTGCCTGAGCCAGAATGCTTGCCTGCGGCATAGCCTCGATTCCCTTCAACACTTGCGGATCAAGCTCCAGCAATACCTGAATAGATGCCTCGTTAGAGTAGCTGGCCGACGCAAGTTCCTGACGAATACGCATCTTAACAAAATCGGCGTTTGCCGCGATTATCTCGGCAGTCAGGTTGTTAGCTTTATCGGCGAGAGCGTATGCCCTAAATGCTTCAAAAAGCTTATCGTTTACCGGAAATGCGCTCGGCAGCAGCGTGACCTGATGATTTTGGCGTTCGACCTTCATCGACTCGAATCCGGCGATCTTACCCGCGATAACTTGGCGAACAAAGAAAAACGCTGCATCGTTGATTCGAAAACGCACCGCATTGAAAACAAGCGGAGATGCCTTTACATCCGGCTCGATCCCGCGTCCGCCATAAAGGGTTCTGCCGTCTGGCGTGGTTATCGGAACGCCGACAGGTTTCGGCTTCGGAGCGTCCCCTGTGTCATCAGCCTGAGGCCCGTCGCTGTGTGTGTAATATTCGTAGATCGAACCGCTTGAATAGTCACGTTGCAGCGAACGCCCAAGCGGCGTGTAATAACGAGCGGTCGTCAGCGTCAGGCCGGTTTGAAACGGCGTTCCAAAAACACGCTGAACCAGGCCCTTGCCAAAACTTTCGGTTCCGACGATCAAGCCGCGGCCATAATCCTGAACCGCACCTGCAACGATCTCCGACGCAGAAGCCGAACCGCCGTTTATCAACACCACAAGCGGAAAATCGCCCTTGTAACCGCCGCGAGTGTTGAGCTTATGCTCGGTCGCATATCGCGAACGCCCCTTTACCGACACGACAGCTTTTCCGCTCGGCACAAATTTGCCGACAACATCGACCGCCTGCGGCAAAAGCCCGCCCGGATTGCCTCGAACATCGAGGATCAGGCTCTTCATGCCCTGCGACTGCAATTGGTCAAGAGCGATCTTTAACTCTTCGGATGTCGTTTCCTGAAAGCCGCCCGTCAGCCCCACATAGCCAACGCCGTTCGGCAGCATGAAATAGTTCCTGATCGATGGCAGAGGAACGCCGCCGCGAACGATGTCGTAAATTACAGGCGCCTGAGATGACGCTCGTTCGATCTTTACTTTTACAGTCGTTCCGCGCTCACCGCGAACATTCTTTGAAAGTTCGGCACTCGTCCACTCACGAGCGTCTTTGCCGTCAACCTCAACAAACCTGTCGCCATATTTTACACCGGCTTTTTCAGCGGGTGTGTCAGGCAAAACAGACTGAACATAAACGCCGTCACGATGTTGTAAGATCGAGACGCCGATGCCGTAAAACTGCGAGGTCTGCTCTTCGTTTAGTTTGCGAAATTCCTCGCGGGTAAAGAACTGCGAATGCGGGTCGAGTGACCAGAGCATGCTCTGGATCGAAGTGTCCGATATCGCCTCATGGTCGATCTTGCCCGAATAACTGCGGTCAATCGCCGAGAGAGCCTCGCTATAATCGCCGACGATCCGCTCAGCCGTCAGCGTGTTATCCGCAGATGTCGTCGGAAGCCGGCCAAAAAGCCCGCCAACCAAGGCTCCGACCGCCACAATTACGACCGCTATTCCTGCAAAACGAAAATTCATTCTATTCATCTCAAACCGCCAATATTATAACACAGGTTAGGTGACCGGATTCGCGGAACAGTTGCCGCATTTCGTCGTAATTTACATTTGCGGGTTAACCCTTTACCATTTACCTTTTGTCCGATGACACCTGATCTGTCAATAGTAATACCAGCCTTTGAAGAGGAACAGCGACTCGGTTCCTCTATCGAAACCATCCTCGAATTCCTGAGCAATAATAAGCCGAATTCCGAACTGATAATCGTTGACGACGGCTCATCCGACGCAACAACTCAGGTTGCCGAAGCAGCGTCCGCGAAATTCCTTGCTATCCATACAAAGGTCATCAGATATGAACCCAACCGGGGCAAAGGCTTTGCCGTAAAAACCGGATTGCTGGCCGCCTCTGCCAACATCGTGCTTTTCAGCGACGCCGATCTCTCGACACCGATCGACGAGATGGACAAATTGATCGCACCGATCGCCGCCGGCGAGGTCGATGTTGCATTCGGCTCGCGTGCTCTCGATCGTTCCCTGATCGGAACGCACCAACCATGGCGGAGAGAACAAGGCGGGAAGGTTTTCAATCTCGTCGTGCGAATGATGACAGGTATGCCTTTCTGGGACACGCAGTGCGGTTTTAAGGCTTTCAATATGACGAAATTCCGGCCGCTATTAGAACTAATGCAGATCGAGCGGTTCGGGTTCGATGTCGAATTTCTCTACGTCGCCAATCTGAATGGCCTGAAACTGCGGGAAATTCCCGTCCGCTGGAACAACGACGACCGCAGCAAAGTAAGCGTAGTCCGCGACAGCATCAGAATGTTCGACGAAGTCAGGCAGATCAGGCGAAATGCACGGAAAGGTTTATACTCAAAATCCTGATAAAGACGTATAATATGGTTATGAACTGGGAAGAAAAAATAACTTCGGATCCTGAGATCATGGTTGGAAAGCCGGTAGTTCGCGGCACACGTATGACGGTTGAATTTATTCTGGATCGCTTTGCGGATGGTTGGACCGAGAAAATGATCTTGGAGAATTATCCGCATCTAACGCACGACGATCTTCGGGCAATTTTTGCATACGCGGCCGACTGCATGAAAGACGGGATTGTATTTAGAATGCCATCAAGCCAAATATGATCGGATTCATCGCTGACGAGCACATCCCGCTGGCAACGATAGGTGTTCTCAGAGATGCGGGATTCCGTGTTTTGTCGATTCGCGAAGAATATCCGTCCATTCAGGACGACTTAATTTTGGAACTGGCTGAACGCGAACGACTGGTGATCATCACCAATGACAAGGACTTTAGCGATCTGGTTTACCGGGAAAAGTTGCCTTTCAAGGCCGGACTGATCTTCTGTAGACTCGATCGGGTGCTGCCAAATGAGATAGGAGATATCATTCTCTATCACATCAAAGAATACGGTGCTGAATTTGAACATAGATTTACAGTTATTTCGAAAGGAAAATTTAGGCAAAGAGATCTATGACCGCAAGACTTAACGTAAACATCGACCACGTCGCGACGATCCGCGAGGCTCGCAAGACCATCGAGCCGAGCATTATCACGGCGGCGGTCATCTGCGAACAGGCCGGTGCTAACGGCGTCACGGTACACCTGCGTCAGGATCGGCGGCACATTCAGGATCGCGACATCGAACTCTTGCGCGACGTAGTTACAACATATCTTAACGTCGAGATGGCGGCGACCGGTGAGATGATGAAGATCGCCGAATTGACTAAACCGGACGCAGTTTCGCTTGTCCCAGAAAGTGCGAACGAGGTCACGACCGAAGGCGGCCTAAACGTCGTCGGCAATTTCGATTCGGTAAAGAAAGCGGTCGAAAGTCTAAGAGCCGCCGGAATATTCGTCAGCATTTTCATCGACCCCGACACCGAACAGATCGACGCCGCGAAGAATGCCGGTGCTCAACAGATCGAGATCTGCACCGCCGAATACGCCGAGATGACGCTCTCAGCCCGAGCCGCCCACGGCGAGGGTGAACGGAGAGCCGTTGCCGA
This sequence comes from uncultured Chloracidobacterium sp., assembly GCA_964605905.1. GTDB lineage: Bacteria > Acidobacteriota > Blastocatellia > Pyrinomonadales > Pyrinomonadaceae > OLB17. The sequence goes on from CAZSEL010000007.1 coordinate 14,621, forward strand.
GATCGAACGAGTCCGCACCGCCGCCGTTCACGCCAAATCACTTGGGATGATCGTCGCCGCCGGCCACGGCCTGACCTATCGCAACGTCCGAGCCCTCGCCGCGATCCCCGAAATTACCGAATTCAACATCGGCCACAACATCATCTCCCGCGCCGTCTTCGTCGGCCTCAGTCAGGCAGTAAAAGAGATGATCGACGCTATTCGATCCTGACGACATCCTGCCTTCCTAGCGCCAACAGTTGCCTTTGCCTTGAGAAACCGTATATTATTCTGCAAAACCCGCATGCTCGGCATTCACAATATGACAAATAGTCATCTTAGTTTTCTTCTTGTCTTGCTCTTGCCGGTAATGTCTGCGGCGCAAACTCCATCGCCTCAGACTCAAGCGAGAAAGGCCCAGTCAGAACGACTCGTTCGTGAGATCGTCGTTGAGGCGCCGAACCTTGGGTTGGCTGAGAATCGAACTTTTGTTTACGCAAAACTGGCTCAAATAGTCTGTCGGACCGATCCGAAGAGTTCCCGCGATTTCTTGCAGATCTCATCCGAAGAGCTTGTAAAGGTCATTCTTTCCGCGAGTTCCCGACAGCGAGGAGCAAACGCCGAACGGCAGGCAGGACAGGATCTGCAGTTGCGTCAGGTTGTCGTCCTTACCGCTGCACAATGCAATGCGGAGTTTGCCCTTCAAATGCTTTATAGATCGAGGCCGCCCGCCGTTGAAAAGGCGTTGAATAAGCCGCCCGAGTATAAAGAGACGAACGGAACTCTAACAACCGTCGTTCATCCCCGAGTGCAGGCCGAAAGAACTCTGGAGCAGACGCTTTTGCGCCTTGTCGCGGAACAAGACCCTACGCGGTTGATGGATTCGCTGCTGGCGTCGATCAAAGGCCCGCTCTCGCCCGCAACGCTCGGCTTTTTGCGACGTATTAACGACAAGGATGCCGAAAAAGGTACTTCGCTCGCGACGGAAACAGTTGACCGTTTGATGCGCGATAGTTTTGAAACCGGCGGGAAACCCGTTCCGCAACTGGTCAGCCTCGCAACCGCGATACTCTTTGATTTCTCACGCCCGAAAACGCCCAACCCGATCGACTTCGATGAGGCTCAGATGCGTTCGTTGCTCGCTAAATTGGTCTCGCATCATGCGGCGGTCAAATCCAACCCTCAGTCGTTTCGCACGCTGATAACGATCGCTGAAAAGATATCACCGGTGGCCGCGTCGCAGCTCAAGGCATTAGAAGAATCGGCCCGCGAGCGTTCCCGAACGACTTCGACCGATCCCGAAGTAAGACGGTTGCTATCAAATAAGACACCGACTGCGGCCGCCGTTTCCGAGGCTCAAAAACTGCATCCCGCGTCTCGTCGCGATATCGCAAATGCGACGGCTCGCGATCTGGTCGGCCAGGGTTCGTATGAACAAGCGCTTGGCGTGCTGCACACTCTCGTTGAGGACGAAGACCAACTGCAAAGCTCGATAGACAGCCTGAATTGGTACTACGCTCACCAACTGATGAATCAGGCAAAGTATCTCGAAGCGGAACGCCTGATCGACACCTTTCCGGACGGCAACCGCCAATCTGCCCTGATCGCGCTTGGCCAATCGATCTATCGAAAAGATCGAGCCAATAACAAAGACCAGGCACTCGCCGCCTTAAACAAGGCACGAATGCAGCTCACCCAAAAGCCGGACACAAACGTCGAATACACGGCTCTGACCGAACTGATGCGGACCTATCTTTTGATCGACGCGACCGAAGCCTTCCGCGTGATCGAACCGGTCATTCCAAAGCTGAACGAACTTTGGAACTCGGCGGTCGTCATGGCCGCGTTTCAAGGCGCACCAAACATTCGGCAGGGAGAATTTATCATCGCGAACGGCCCACCGCCCGGTTTCAGGTTCGACTGGGGAATATTCCGCCAATTCGCCGCCGCCGATCTCGAAAAGACCGCCGTGGCCATCGACACCATCCAAAACCGCGAAATGCGCCTTTTTCTTAAGCTGCAGATCGCGGAGATTCGTTGACAAAACAAACTCCGTACTGGTTCGGTGCAACAAGTTAGTAAGACGGCCCGCAACACAATATAAGCTGAGACATCGTCGTCGCTGAGTAGATATTGATTCGCAATAAGGCCAGGATCTTTAGTTCAATCGTCGCTCGACTGCGTCCCCCCAAACGGCAGCTCCATATGCGTATGCGGATCGATCCCGCCGGGAAAAACAAGTTTGCCCGCTGCGTCAATAACAACGTCCACTTCCATATCGAGCGTCTTGCCGATAGTCGTCACCGTCTCGCCGTCGATAAAAATATCTGCTGTGTAGTCGTCAACGGCGGTAAACGACGCGGCCGTTTTTGATAAGTGTCCGCATTTGCCTTTGTTAAGATTTAGGATAGGAAACCATTGCCGACTCCCATTTTCCGAATTCGGTGCGAAGCCGTTCAAGAATCTCAGGATGAGACTCTTTGTAATTTGCCTGTTCGCGTTCGTCGGCTGATAGGTCGAATAGAAACTCACTCTTCTCTTCACGAATATACTTCCATTTTCCGCTGCGAGTCGCTCTTTGGCGCTTTGTTCGCCAGTGAAACGTCCTATCGTAAAGTGGCTCATCCCCCTTCAGCATGTTTGTCAGGTCATGGCCGTCGAGCGGATATTTCGGATCGGGTGTGTTTCCAGCCGCAGCGATCAGAGTAGCGGTCCAATCCATCGTGATGACCGGTTGATCGCTCACCTTTCCCGGCATAGTAACTCCCGGCCACTTCACAATCGCCGGAACTCGCACTCCGCCCTCACGCAGATCCATTTTCTGCCCGGAAAATGGCCAGTGATACGAAAACTTTTCGCCGCCGTTGTCGCTTGTGAAGATGACCAGCGTGTTTTGGTCGAGTCCCGACCTTTTCAGCTCGTCCAGGACACGCCCGATGCCTGCGTCAAGATTCTTCATCATCTCGGCATAGATCTTTATCGAGCCGCCCGCACGAAAGCCAACCGGCCCGTATTTCATGGCATTGCTGGTCGCAATATCTTTGGGGCCTTCCCACGGCCAATGCGGTGCGGTGTAATGCAGGCTTAGGTAAAAAGGCTTCTTATGCGGGCGTTTGAGATAACCAACTGCTCGATCCGTTAAAAGATCGGTCAGGTACCCGACCCGTTCAACCGGCACCTCGCCTTCGTAAAGATCAAGGTTGGCGGTCATATCCTTGTGCGAAAAATGATCGACGGCTCCGCTCATGATCCCGAAGAACTCATCGAACCCGAAGTTCAACGGACCGAAATCCGGCAAATAGCCCAAATGCCATTTACCGACAAGCGCAGTATCGTAACCCGCAGCTTTAATAAGCGAGGACACCGTCGGATGAGAAAGCGGGATACCGGTCGTCTTAACGCGCTCGCCGAGCGAACTGCGTTCGTGGATCGGTTCTTCAAGTCCTACCGCAAGCCTTGCCGGATATCGACCGGTGTGAAAACCAACTCTTGTCGGCGTACAGACCGGTGCGGCTGAATAGGCGTTTGTGAAACGCATTCCCTGCCGCGCCAGACGATCAAGATTCGGCGTTTGATAATCGGGACGGCCGTAACAGCTCAGATCGCCCCAACCGAGGTCATCGGCCAGTATGAAAAGAATGTTCGGACGGCCCGCGGAGACAGCCGACTGGCCTAGAACAGCTTTTCCAGCAATCGTCGCTGCTGCGACGCCGGTCACAAACTGTCGGCGACTGATCTTGCTCGAGACGGTAGTACCCATCGGCCTTTTCTGATCTTGTCCCATAATAAAAGTATCCGGACGCACTATTCTATGTGCTTTCGCATTTCCAACATGTGTGAAATGAATCCCACCTTTTCATACGCCTTGATTGCCGCGACGTTGTTTGTATAAACTTCGAGCCGCATTTCCATAATCCCTTTTGAAATGGACCATTGTTCGAGGGCCTCGACGATCTTTCTATTTACACCTTTTCCACGATGCTCCGGGACGACGTACATAAAGCCCAGATATGCGTGTTGTTTGTGTCGCAAATACGGTTCGGAATCTTCGATACGGGCATAGCCGCAACCAATAATTTGCGAACCATGCTCGGCAACGACGATCTCGACATTCGGTGCTGCGATCAATCCGTCAAGATCGTAATAACGAACATCTTCGCCCGCTCTTATCGTTTCGTCGAATGGCCGCTCAGCCACGATCATGGCCTGCTCGAATTCGAGAAGCCTCTCCAAGTCGGTTAACGTGGCCGGTCGTACGGTTACTTGTTCCATCCTAGAATTCAGCATAAAGCCAAGCCCGCATCGAGCGCGGCGATCAACTCATCAACATTATCCTTCGTCGAATTCAGCATCATGCCCGTTCTAATCACGTTGCCGTAGAGGCCGCCTTTGCCGATGAGGACGCCTTGGCGTTTTGTCTCTTCGAAAACCCGGAGCACGAGATCGGGTGCGGGTTTTTTTGTTTTTCGGTCTTTTACGAGTTCGAGGCCCTGCATCAGCCCCATACCGCGGACGTCGCCTATACACAAGTATTTATCTTTTATCTCGATCAATTTTGCACGCAGGTAATCGCCGACGACGCGGGCGTTTGTCCGGAGGTCATCGTCCTCGATCATTTTGATAACAGCAAGTGCAGCGGCGGTCGAGACTGGATTACCGCCAAATGTCGCAAAGGTCAGTCCTGGAAACGCATCGGCGACTTCGGGCGTGGCAATCGTCCAGCCGATCGGGATACCGTTTGCCATCCCTTTGGCCGAGGTCATGATGTCAGGCTCAACGTTCCAATGCTCGATGCCGAACCATTTGTCGCCGGTGCGGCCCCAGCCGGTCTGCACCTCGTCGGCGATACACAGGCCGCCGTGCTCGCGCGCAATTGCGTAGGCGATCTCGAAATATTCAGGCGGCGGCACGACAAAACCACCTACTCCGAGAATCGGCTCGGCCATAAATGCCGCGATCTCACCGGTCGTCGATGTTTGGATAACGTCCTTAATATCCTGTGCGCACGCCACACCGCACGACGGATATTCGAGTTTGAACGGGCAGCGATAGCAATACGGTGCCGCCGCATGAACAATTCCCGCAACCTGTGCCGGCAGCGGCCGCCAATTTGCGTGTCCGACAGCCGACAGAGCTGTCGCGCTTCGCCCGCTGTAACTGTGGCGCAGCACGACGATCTCGTGCCGACCGGTCGCAAGTTTTGCCGCCGTTATCGCTGTGTCATCCGCCTCGGTGCCGCTGCTTGTAAAGAACGATTTCTTTAACTTCCCCGGTGTGATCTCAGCAAGTTTTTCCGCCAGATTCGATTGATTCGGATTGGCGTACAGCGCCGACGTGTGCTGAATCGTTTTATTTTGCTCTATGACCGCTTCGTTGATCCGTGGATTCGCGTGGCCAACACTAACCGTCAGAACACCGCCGAAACAGTCAAGATAACGATTGCCCTGATCGTCCCAAACATATTCGCCCTCGCCTTTCACGAGAGCCAACGGCTCCTGATAATAAGTCGCGACCGCCGGGAAAAGAAATTCCTTGTGTTTGCGAACCGCGTCGGAAACTGTCGATTTTTGCTCTGGCTGTGTCATAAATTGTAGTCCGGTGCGTCGATTGATTTGTTGAATATTTGGACACTATCGCGCGAACTGTGTAAAACACGTGAGATTTCGACGCCAGTATCAGTGGGAAAGTAAAATATGTTGTAGTCGTTGTATGGAAACAGTCGCAAACCCAACAAAAGCTCGCCTTTCGCCGTTCCTGCTTTAGGGTTGAGGCCGAGCATCGAAATTCGCTCTATCAAATCGTCAATCGTTTTATCAGCATAATAGGCACTGTCCCGAGAAATAAACAGCCAGATCTCGTCCAAGTCGAAAACGGCAAGTTCAGAAAGCTCGGCATTTTCGATCTCATTCAGTTTCATTCATTTCTCGCAACCTTGCCTCTAGCCGCTCGCGACCTCGCTTCTTGATATCGGCGGCAAGACTATCAAAATCCTCTTTTGTTCTGAGAGTTATCGACTGTCCATTCCGAATCTGCTCAACGCCCAGCATAATATCCCGCCGCAAAGATTCCCGTCTAATCTCTTGGAGTTCCTCTTCATCTTGCATTGCACGCAAGCCGGCGCGCATCACCTCGCTGGCCGAATTGTATCGTCCGGATTTTACCTTTTTGTTGACATAAATTTCGAGTTCGGGTGTTAATGAAACATTCATGACTTATTACTATTCTCCTTACACGGAATAATAGAAACTATAACAATCTATGTCAATCTTTGTTATACGTCACTCGTCGGTCTTTTCATAACGATCGCCGCCATCAACAGAACAAATCCGAGAACGGCGAACAATGTCTGAGCCGCCACTTTGCTCCAGTAGACCGTTTCCCACCAATCCCGCGAGGTATTAATGTCGTAAAAATAAACGATCCAAACCGAATGAGCGACGTCCAACAAGACCGAGAGTATTAGCAACAAAAATCCCAGGACTGAAGCGATAGCGGCTTTACCGAGACTTCTAAACTTGATGAGCGATACGCAGACGCCGATGAAGAAGACGACAAACAAAATCGTCGGCTCGATAATGTGGAGCGAAAAACCCGATAATTTTTCCATTTTAATTTAGTAGAGATTTCCTTCGCGTTTGCGGCCGGTGTAATCGACGTAAACGACCTTTAGCTCGGTGTAAAAATCGAGCGAGGTTGAGCCTTGCTCGCGGGCGCCGAGGCCGGTGTTTTTTACGCCACCGAACGGGATGTGCGCCTCGCCGCCGGTGGTCGGTGAATTGATGTGCGTCATGCCCGATTCGATCTCATCGACAAAGCGATAGACCATGTTCGTGTCGTTTGTAAAAACCGAAGACGACAGGCCGTATTGGCTGTCGTTTGCGACCAGCATCGCTTCGTCAAAATCTTTCACGCGCAGAATCGACAGCACCGGGCCGAATATTTCTTCCTGTGCGATCCGCATATCAGGCGTTACGCGGTCGAAAACCGTCGGCTCGACAAAGTAGCCGTTCTCAAGTCCTACGCCGGTCGCTCGGTTGCCGCCGCAGAGCAATTCCGCACCGTCTTCGCGGCCGATGCCCATATATTTTAGGACCGTGTTGAATTGCGATTCATCAACCGAAGGTCCAATGTCGGTGTTGGCGTCGTCGCCCGGCCCGAGCCGGAAACTCTTCGCACGCTCGACAATTTTCTGAACAAATTCGTCAGCGATCTTGTCTATCACAACCGCCCGCGAAGTTGCCGTGCAACGCTGTCCGGTCGAGCCGAATGCACCTTGCGCAGTCGATTCGACGGCGAGCTCCATATCGCAATCTTCGAGCACGACAACAGGGTTCTTGCCGCCCATTTCGGCCTGCAACTTTACGCCACGCGGAGCGACCTGAGCATAAAGTTTTAATCCGGTTTCGGTCGAACCTGTAAACGAGATCGCCTTGATCGCCGGATGATTTACGATCTCGTCTCCCGCTTCGCTGCCAGAGCCGAGCACTAAATTTAGTACGCCTTTCGGCAACCCTGCTTCGATAAAAATCTCGGTCATCAACGTCGCCGTCAGCGGTGTAAGCGTTGCCGGTTTGAAAACGACGGTGTTCCCCGCAACCAAAGCCGGAGCAATCTTCCACGCAGGGATCGCTATCGGGAAATTCCACGGCGTGATACACGCGACAACGCCGAGCGGTTCCTTTATTGTGTAGGCGAAATTTGCCGGCAGCTCGGACGGGATCGTCTCGCCGACCATTCGACGCGATTCGCCGGCGCAATATTCGACGACATTAATCGCACGCGAAACCTCGCCGTGTGCCTCGGCGAGCGTTTTGCCTTCTTCGCGAGTGATCGCGGCAGCTAGCTCTTCGCGACGTTCCTCCATCAGCCGTGCGGCTTTTGCGACAATTCGTCCGCGTGCCGGTGCGGGAGTTCGCTTCCATCCTCGTACGGCATTATATGCGGCCTCGACCGCCGATCTGGCCTCGTCGCGAGATGCGAGTTCGATGGTGCCGATGATGTCGTTAGTGTTCGCCGGGTTGATGTTCGGAGCGGTTTTTCCCGATGTAGAATCGATCCAACTGCCGTTGATAAAACTGCGATACGTGGTCATAAAAATTTACGTCGAACGAGAGCTAAACAATTAGAATAGTGTGGTTTATAGTGATACTCTTATACACGAAAATGGCCTCGGAAAGCAACAAAAACGTGCGGCATCTGCTCGAAGGCAGAGTCGCCAAAACGCCCGACAAACCGTTTCTTTTCTCGGAAATAGATGGCCGCGAATGGACATATTCGCAGTTCAATAAAGCCGTGAACCGGACTGCTAACCTGCTGGGCTCGCACAACATCGGCAAGGGTGATGTGGTCAGCCTACTGCTGCCTAATTCAGCCGAATACGTCATCGCATATTTCGCATGTTGGAAGATCGGCGCCATCGCCGGACCGGTGAATTCACTGCTAAAACCGGAAGAAATCGCATGGGTCGTCCAAAACTCCGAAGCAAAACTGATGCTGGCCGGCTCGGACTGGACCGCAAGCATCCTTGCTTGCATGAATGCGGAGCACGAAAATACTTTCCCGGATCGAGTCGTGTTTGACGACGTAAGCATTGTTATCGCTGAACACAGCGAACAACTAGAACCTGTCGAAATATCTTCTGACGACGAAGCGATCATCATCTATACATCGGGTACGACAGGCAAACCCAAAGGCTGCTTGCTGACGCACGGAAATCTTCTTTCAAATGCTCGGCAGATTGCCGAATGGATGGTTTTCGGCCCCGATGACAGACTCCTTTCGGTAATGCCGCTGTTTCACATGAACGCCGTCTCAGTGACCACGATGTCGGCATTGTATGCTGGTGGCTCGACGGTTGTCAGCCCAAAATTTTCAGCATCGCGCTTCTGGGAGATCATCGAGAAATATCAGATCACGTCTTTCGGTTCAGTCGCAACGATGCTGTCGATGCTGTTAGCGAGTCGTGAGTCTGGAGTCTGGAGTCACGAGCAGGAGAAAGATCGCCTCACGACTCTACGTCTCGCTATGTGCGGGTCTGCGCCTGTTCCTGCCGAGGTTTTGAAAGAGTTTGAAGAAACTTTTGGTGTGCTTGTGATCGAAGGTTATGGCCTGAGCGAATCGACATGCCGTTCGACTTTTAACCCGCCGAATGAGGATCGCCGGCCCGGTTCGTGCGGAAAGCCGATCGGCAACGAGATGAAGATTTTCGATGAAAACGATCAGGAAGTTCCCGACGACGAACTCGGTGAGATCGTGCTTCGCGGGCCGAACATTTTTAAAGGCTATTTCAAAAATCCCGAAGCGACCGAAAAGGCATTCACCAACGGCTGGTTTCATACCGGCGACATCGGCTATCGCGATACTGACGGATTTTTCTACATCGCCGACCGCAAATCGGACATGATAATTCGCGGCGGCGAAAACATCTATCCCCGTGAGATCGACGATCTGCTTTACACGCATCCGGCCGTTGCCGCTGCGGCGGTGTTAGGTGTTGCGGACGAACTATATGGTGAAGAGGTCGCGGCCTTTGTCGTGTTAAAAGATGGGACCAATGCGACAGAAAGCGATCTGATCGAGTTTTGCAAAAAGCATTTGGCTGATTATAAATGCCCGAAAACGATTCATTTCGTTGAAGACATCCCAAAAGGCCCAACCGGGAAACTCTTGAAGCGTGAATTGAGTCGGCTAGTTCAGGCCACTCATGCGAAATATATTTTATGATTGGCTGATAGCTATTGGCTAATAGCCATTAGCTAAGAAACTAACCTGGATTTGAGGTGTCTAAGCCTACGTTGTAAACTTAGCATTTTCTTATGGCAAAGCGGACTTTAGGAATTGCGGTTGTTGGTTTGGGCGGCGCGGTCGGAACGACCATGGCCGCAGGCATCGAACTGCTTAAAAAAGGTGTGATCGGCAACGATGGTTTGCCGCTAGCGGATATTTCTGTCGATGACCTTGTTGATTACAACGACATCGTTTTAGCCGGTTGGGACCTTTTCGCCGATCACCTTGCCAAAGCGGCCGAGGGCCACGAGGTTTTGACCTACAAACAACACGTCGCGGTTCAGGATGCTCTTCGCGAAATAAAACCATGGCCTGCTATCGGCGATGAAAATTTCTTATCGTTGATCGATGGTGAAAATAAGATCAACCATTCTGGTCATCGTGCGACGATAGAAAAACTGCGCAGCGATCTTGCTGAGTTTAAAACTCGATGCGATTCGATTGTTGTGATCAATCTCGCATCGACTGAAAAGCTGGCGGCTGAGGGCACCGAGATTTTCAACTCGCTCGCCGAATTTGAAAAAGCTTTGGACGAAAACTCCGCCGCGATTTCACCGGCGATGCTTTACGCTTATGCGGCGATTGCCGAGGACGTGCCTTACGGAAACTTCACACCGTCGGTAGCTACAGATATTCCGGCGTTGATCGAATTCGCCGAGCAACAAAATGTTCCTGTTGCGGGAAAGGACGGAAAAACAGGCCAGACGTTTATCAAAACGGTGCTTGCTCCGGCATTGAAATCCCGCGCGTTAAAGATCGAAGGCTGGTACTCGACTAATATTCTGGGAAACCGCGACGGGCTTGCGCTTTCGAACGAAGATTCGCTGGCTTCAAAAATAAAAACAAAAAGCAGCGTGCTTGACGACATTCTCGGTTATGAGGTCGCGGACCACATCGTTGACATCCGCTATTACCGGCCTCGCGGCGACAATAAAGAGGCCTGGGACAACATCGACATCACCGGTTTCCTCGGCCAGCAGATGCAGATCAAGGTGAATTTCTTGTGCAAAGATTCGATCCTCGCCGCACCGCTCGCCATCGAGATCGCCCGCTGTCTCGACCTCGCAAAACAACGCAGCCAAGGCGGCGTGCAGGAACAGCTTTCAGTCTTTTTCAAACTCCCGATGACAAAAACCGGCAAACCCGAACAGGCTTTTCACAAACAAGAAGAAATGCTGCTCGAATGGCTCGTCGGAACACAAGCGTCCCGCTTGCGTTAGTAAGGTCAGCTATAGGAAGTAATGAAAGTATTCTCCAGCTCATAATAAGGCTTGTGTTGCTGTTTTCCTGTCGGAAGGCCGGAAGAAGACCCGGAAGATTTAGCCGCAGCATCTACACGTGGTTTAATGATTTTCCGGTATGCCTTCCATTCGTTTATCAGACCTGTTTCGTCCGATTTGAGCGGACGACCCAATCGCTCCGGATGATGGAGATAGAACATAATGCTGGTGAGTTCGTCAACATCCAACATATTCTCCTCGATGGCTGCTTCAATCATTATCGGCCAGACTCCGGGGCCGAGCTTGAAGGCTTTGTAAACTTTAGCGGGCAGCTTTTTAGGATCGAATGCCATTTTATACATCCAATACCTCTCTTTCTGAAAGATTAGTTCCAATCTTTTTGAAACCAGAAAAACATCACTCCTAATAATCCGTGTAAGTAACGTTTGTCCCATATGTATCGAGCTCAAAAGCGTCACCTCGGTTCAAAAGACCCGGGATTCTCCTGGCCTTGTCATTGCCCCAATGACAGAGATGATGCAGCATTACGCCGCCGACAATCGGCACCGGACGTCCCTTGGCGGTCAAAAAGTAGTTTCCGGGATCGTGTGGATCGTCTTCAAAACGCTCAACCATAAAATCCGCTAACAATATCGCTCCTATGCCGCCGCCTGCTAATCCAACTCCCAGGTCAGAACTGTAAAGAAGACTTTTCGATCTCTTAAACCTTTTTCCGAGCACGACCAAAGGAGGCATTCCGGGAAACAACGCGGCCCTAAGGGCGCTTTTATTAAGGCTGCCGTATGTCTCCATGTTCTTAACGATGGTGGAGCTTTCTAAAATCGCCTGAAAATTGTGATACGCATATTGTTTGAATATCGGAAAGTCCGTTAAAATTCTTCCAGCTAAAAGCATTTGGCCTACCTCCTTATCCTGTGAGCGAATTGCCACTCACCGCGCGCCCGCTGCAGGCGGCCACCAGGGCCGCGTCTTCCCCGATGGCACGCCGCTGACCGGGCAACGATACTGTCTCAATTCGGCCTCGCTCGAATTCTTTCCCGAAGGTGAGGAAATTCTCCAAAAAAACTGACACTTCAAAGAAAATTCAGAGAGGCAAAAAATGACTTTGTTACAGCCCTAACCATTCCCGGAGAGATTCAACCGATTTGGTTTGAAGAAGTATGCTCGGGAAACAATGATAGATGCTGTGCGGGTCCGAGAAGCGGGTTTTTAACCAGTCTTCGACGTTTCTTGAAGCGGCATACGGACCGTGTAGCGTCGGACTAAGGTTTAACGCATATAGAGCGTCATAATCTATATGTTGGGTATATGCCACATACATTTCATCAGAAACTCCCGCAAGAAACCGAACAACTTGGTCAGTTGATGCATATGTTAGCTGACCCTCTAATGTTTTCATCATGCCCCTAACCTTAAACGTAAAGTTAATGGGCGGGGGCACGGTATCCGGGTCGGCGTTTTTGATATACAACTCCAAACTTGTGTCTTTCCTTGGAGATCCTCCTTCGAAATATCGATCCCGGATATAGCGGTCGTCCACACTGGGATCGCTTAGCAGCAGGTCTATCATGCATTTGATCTCTCCCTTCCTTCCTTCACCCGAATCGAAAATATCCAGGTAGTCGGAATCACGTGCCATGAGTAGCTGGTTATGAATTCTATCGTCTATCGGAGCTACAGGATCCACCGGCCGGCCTATAGGGGGGGACCATAGTTCCTGCCAAGTCCTGTCTCCCGGGTCGATCCGACCAGTTGGCTTCTGGATATTGAGAACATACATTTGAAATGTCTTAATCGCCCGAATCGTTTCGCCCATATCGTGCGTTCCATTTATCGGTAGTTGGGGAACCTTTTCTTTTATAAAATCAGGATTGTGCTTTATATGAACGTTAAGTAAATCTCGAACGTTACGCACATCGTTCGGAAAATTATCCGCTTTTGCTCCAACAGAACCTTTGAGACCCATTCTTCTTATCCTCCAGTTTGAAATTGTAAAAACCGTCCATTTCCTCCGCTCAGGATCAAAAACATTGCCCCGCATTGGGTTTTCTTCTAAAATGATTCCAAGCTCATGCCGAACAGACAGACATTCTTCAGATTTTTGCGGCCAAAAGTCATGAACTTTCGGTGAGTTTTTTCCTAGCATTTTCCTAGCAAGTTGTATGTCACAGGAAACAAAACGGTTCGAATTTGGAGACTACATTCTCAACGCCCGAGAAAAGGTGCTCTTGCGCAACGGAAGATCGATACCGGTTCCGCCGAAAATCTTCGATCTGCTTCTCGTCCTCGTACAAAATCACGGTCATGTTATCGAAAAAGAAGTGTTAATGGCGAGATTATGGGCAGATACTTTTGTCGAAGAAAGCAACCTGACTTTCAGCATTCGCAAATTGCGTAAAATTCTTGGCGACGAAGCCCAGAATTCGACATTTATCGAGACTGTACCGAAACGCGGTTACCGGTTTATTGCCGATGTCGCCATCAGGCAAGACCAAAGCGTTCCACTAGTTTCGTTACACGACGGCGCTCCCCCATTACAACAGCCTGTGAAACACAGCAGAATGATTTTGATTGGCGGCGTACTGTGCCTGCTGTTGGCGGCTATGGGTTTGGGCTATTGGCGATACCAGATAAATCAGCAGGCCGCCGATTCACCCGAAGCCAAAACGCAGATGGATATCAAGCGCTTAACCTTTCACGGCAAGGTCGTGCGTGCCGCGCTTTCGTCCGATGGCAAATACTTCGCTTATGTGCGCGAGGACAAGGGAATGCGCAGCCTGTGGTTGGGCCAGACAAACGACGGAAGCAGCATGCAATTGCGCCCGCCGTCAGAAATAGTCTATGGCTCGCTGGTCTTTGGCCCGGACGACAGCAGCATCTATTGTGTCGGCACAAGCGAAGGACAGCCGCATAGCGTGCTCTACAGAATGTCCGTACTGGGCGAAAAAACCGAGACAGTCCTGGAAAACATCAGCAGCCCGCCGGCCTTCTCGCCCGACGGAAGGCAGATAGCCTTTGTCCGCAATTCACCTGAAAAGCGTGAATCAATTTTGCTGACAGCAAATGCTGCCGATGGCAAAGACGAGCGTGTTTTGGCGACGCGCGACTGGGCTGCCAGATTTACCGGCGACGGAGCATCATGGTCGCCGGACGGCAAGATTATAGCGGTCGCCGCCCTGAGCAGCGACATCGATAGCTGGGGCAGAGAATTATTGGGAGTGCAGCTTGCCGATGGTGCCGTCGAACCGCTGACCAGCCGCAAAGGAATCGCCATGTATCGCCTTGCATGGCTGCGCGATGGAAGCGGGATTGTATTGGTAGCAACGGATAAGCCTGCCGCAGAGTGGCTACAGCTTTGGCATCTGCCCTATCCGGACGGGGAAATGCGTCAGATAACAAAAGATCTGACTACGTATAATCAAAGCAGCCTGAACCTTTCGGCGGACGACAGATCTCTTTTGGCGGTGCAACTCCACCAGACCAACAATATTTGGCTGGCACCGGCGACAAACCTCGAACAGGCACAGCAGATCACCTTTGGCTCTCCGGGTAGGTTGGATGGCGCATACGGACTTGAATGGACGCCTGACAATAGCCTTCTCTATACGGCTTCGACCGGTGAGGGAATCTCTATCTGGAGCATGAACACGGATGGAAGCGAGGTCAAACAGATCACTCCGACCGCCTTTGTTGAAAGACAGATGAGCATCACGCGGGACGGGCGATATATCGTGTTCGAGTCCAGCCGCCACGGAAGCCCCGAAGTCTGGCGGAGCAATCTGGACGGTGGTCAGCCGCAGCAATTGACCTCGGGCGGCGGCAACCGCTCGCCGCATGTTGCGCCCGACGGACAGTCGGTTGTTTATGCCTCCACTCATACAGGCACGAGTACTATTTGGCGTGTTCCAATTGAAGGCGGCACGCCGCAGCAACTGACCAATAACGAGTCCGATTGGCCGCGCATCTCGCAGGACGGAAAACAGTTCGCATGTTTTTATCGGGCGGAAGCAGATCGAGCATGGCAGCTTGGGATATTTGACATCCAGGGCGGACCGCCGCTCAAACTGTTTGACCTTCCCAATACGACGAACCCCCGCAATGGCCCGCGTTGGACTCCCGATGGTTCGTCAATTACCTATCGTGATTGGAAAGAAGGCATCTGGCTTCAACCGCTGCAAGGTGGTAAAGCCCAACGAATTCCCGGCTTGCCAAAGGAAAAAATCTACCCCTATGCATGGTCGCCCGACGCCAGTCAATTCGCCTTCGTTCGTGGGACCGAAAGTTACGATGTGATCCTGATCAGCAATTTCAAATGACATGCGGATCAGGGTGTTGTCTTATCAAATTGACCTAACAACTTAGCTATATTTTCAGAACCGCCGACAGAGCCTCGCCGATCTCCCCAAGCTGATCATCGGAAATCATTCCAATCCGTGAAATAAATCGTTCTCTTGAAACCGACCTCACTTGAAAAGCATCCGCAGCGGAAATTTTGGACAAACCATTTACCTGAGACGGCTCTATCTTTGTCATCCAAATCACTTCCTCATACCTATCTTTCCAATCCGTTATCGGCACAATAACTTTAAGTGGCAATATCCCGACCTCGTCGTCGCTGACAATAATTACCGGACGAGTTTTTCTAAGCTCCGAACCAACTGTGGGATCCAGATTCAGCTTCCAAATCTCGCCTCTAAGCATCAAGGAAATCCTCACTGTCAAGGCTGGAAAATGCAGTCAGTTCCTTGTCATTGCAGTACTCCGACAGCATGATTTCGGCAGACTTTCTTAGTTTGGAATGTCGCTGTGTTGCACCCGCACTTTTCGACCTGCCCGACTTTCTTACAAGCCGGTCAGCAATCGCTATCACCGCTAGCCTGTCAGAATTGGACATTTTTTTTAACTCACTTTCGATTTCAATCACACTCATAAAAATGCTCCTGGAGTTTTCAATTATAGAACATGCCGTGAAAATAAAAAAAGTTATTCGTCAGAACGCAATCGATCTCAGCCGAGTTCAGTTTCTGCCGCAATATACCCAAAACTCGACCACTGATTTCCCGCGACGATCTTGCGGAATATGGTCAATGCCTTTTCCTTATCGCCGTTATAGAAAAAATAATTCCCAAGACCGTAGCCGATCGATGCGCTGCCGAGCGTGTCGCCGCCGGCTTCTTTCAAAAGGTCTTCGGCCTTGAGCTTACCCTGATAGAGTTTGACGAGTTTGTAATAATCGTGATTTTCAATAACGTCGAGGCCGTCGGGAATCGACCTTTTGATAAACCGTTCCGCCACCTTTTTCTTTTCCGCCCGACGCGAGCTCATGTAAACCCAGTGTGCGGAAGCCACTTTCATATCCACATTATTAGCAGCATTGTGGCAGCTAATAAATGCATCAGCAGCGCGTTTGAAATCGCCCTTCAAATAGTAAGCCAGTCCCAAGTGATACAAAATGTTCGTATTCAGCGTGCTAGTCGGAATATTCCGCGCGTTCGGCAAACCGTCGGGTTCGATTTCGTCGGGCTTGTTTTTGATAAGCTGCACGGCCTTTTCGAAATCCTTGATCGCATCGTCAAAACAGCGAAGCGTTATATAGCGATGTCCGCGATGACGGTACAAGCGGGCGTCGTTTGGAAACAGCACAATGCCGCTCGAAAATTGCCGGACGGCGTTTTTATAACGGCCGAGATACGCTGTGCGGCGACCGAGCCAGATGATCGAATCGGCCTCATTTGGTTTTTCTAAATGAACAGCTTCCGCCGCTTCGAGTTTTTCTTGATAGATTCTGCTCGTCTCGGCGTCGAGAACCGGTGCGATCTCGCGTGCCTTATCGAGACAGGGCTGCGCGGCCAGATCAGACACTAGCAACACGATCACGAAAGACAATATTCTTAATATTTTCATCCCGCTGATTCTAGCGCGTCTCATCGATATCCGGCGAGTCCGCGCTGGTCTGGAAGGTTTTAAGCCGCCTGTGCTAATTTAGTCTGATGTCAAAGAATATGACCTATTCGCTGCCTCCGTGGATTGAAGATGATGTACGAACCGCGTCTGAGAAGTGGCGGCAAGAGCGGTTTATTGAGAGGATCTGGAATCGAGATGCATCCGTTTGGACCGATGCGGACGAGTCGAAATGGCTCGGCTGGCTCGATATTGTTGAACGTGAACTCGGTGATCTTCAGAAGTATCGTGATCTAAAAGCCGACATCGAACAGGCAGGATTTACCGACATTTTGCTGATGGGAATGGGCGGCTCGTCGCTGTGCCCCGAGGTTTTGGCGATAACATTCGGCGTCGAGAATTTTCATATTCTCGATTCAACAGTTCCGGCACAGGTCAAAACTATCGAAGATAAACTTGACCTCGCAAAGACACTGTTCATCGTCGCGAGCAAATCGGGCTCGACGCTTGAGCCTAACTGTTTCAAGCAATATTTCTTTGACCGGGTCTCGCAGATCACAAACGAACCGGGAAAACAGTTCATTGCGATAACCGATCCGGGGTCGAAGATGGAACAGGTGGCGCGTGACGATGGTTTTCGTCATATATTCTACGGCGAACCGACAGTGGGCGGACGTTTTTCAGCCTTGTCTGCGTTTGGGATGACGGCGACGGCCGCGATGGGACTCGATGTCGAGCGAATACTGGACGGTGCGGCCGCGATGGCCGTGTCGTGCAGGAACGACGATCCGACAGAAAACCCGGGCGCGTTGCTCGGTCTTATTCTCGGCGTCTGCCACGAACATGGCCGCGACAAACTTACGATCTTTACCTCGCCTGAAATTTATGATCTCGGTGCATGGCTCGAACAGCTTATTGCCGAATCGACAGGCAAAAACGGCGTCGCGATCATTCCCGTTGACCGCGAACCGGTTCAGCCCGCAATCAGCTATGGCAACGACCGCGTTTTTGTTTCTGTAAAACTCGTCGGTTCGGCAGACACGGCCGATCTTGCTGCATTGTATGCTGCCGGCCATCCTGTGATCCAGATAGAAGTTTCAGACAAATACGACATCGGGGCGGAGTTTTTCCGCTGGGAGTTCGCGACGGCTGTTGCGGGCGCCGTGATGGGAATAAATCCTTTCGACCAACCGGACGTCGAATCGGCAAAGATCGAGGCACGGAAGATCACGGACGAATATGAGAAAACCGGTTCGCTTCCCGATGAAATTCCGTTTTTCGAGGAGGCTTGGATAAAGCTGTTTTCGAGCAAAGATTATGCAAACAAATTAACCGGAATGGTCGATGAGCCGAATCTGGCCGAGATACTTTCCGCACATTTTGCCAACGTCGAAGACGGTGATTATTTTGCCGTACTGGGTTATATCGAGATGAACGCCGAAAACGAGCGCATTCTGCAAACGATCCGCGAAAAGGTCCTTGAGAAAAGGCTTGCCGCAACGTGTCTCGGATTCGGCCCGCGATTTCTGCACTCGACCGGCCAGGCCTACAAGGGCGGAGCAAACAACGGCGTTTTTTTACAGATCACAACAGACGACGATGTCGATCTTCCGGTTCCCGGACAGAAATTCACCTTCGGCGTCGTGAAAACGGCGCAGTCCCGTGGCGATTTTCAGGTCCTGCTCGACCGCGGACGAAGAGCGCTCAGAGTTCATCTTTCAGGCGAAGACAAACTTGGGAAATTGGCTGCGATGATATAAATCTGTTTAACCCAGATTACGCAATAGAAAAAAATCGCAAAAGATCCATGAAGTTCCTTTCTTTCTTCATCTTGTTCTTTCTTGTTCATCTTGCTCAGTGGTTAAAAGATATTTCACCGCAGAACAAGATGATAAGAAATGAATATGATGATAATGAAGCTCACAGTGGAGCTGATCCAGGTTAAGACGACACTCATTCGACGGCGACGAATTCCAGGCCTTCAATATCATCCTTGGTAGTGATGATAAGGCTCGACTGCTGAAAAGTTGTTTTCCGGTGGTTGGCAGAAATAATGAATGTCTGTCCAGCAGGAACTTCATCAAACCAGAAATAACCGAACGTGTTTGCGTACACATTTCTCTCGACGCCGTTAGTATCAGTCATCGTCAGCCGGGCATGGGGAATACCGCTTCCTCCCGAAGTGACAACGCGGCCGCTGACGGTTACATTTGCGGCCGTCGGCACTACCGGAACAACCCCGCTCGCGACAAGAGCGTAATCGGCATCGACAACACCCGCGGTTTCGGGCCTTGCGTCCTGATTCAGTTCGGATGCGATAATGGCGATCGTCCACGTTCCGACTTCGGGTGACTGGATAAAGACATTTTCAACCGTATCGACAATATTCGCCGCTCCGCCGCTCGTTGACCACATTCCGCCGCCGACACCAAGCCCGACATTGCCCCAATAGACCGTTCCCGTCGGCGACGTTACTCGCAGCGTCAGGTCGTTTATGCGCGACCGCGTGCCGGACGGGCTGCCCATCGGATCGGCGTAGGCCATCGTTATCTTGAGTGGGTCGGTGCTGCCGACTGGCACAGCTACCAGGTAATTCCTTGTCTGCAAATTGGTCAGGACGTCGGTTTCGTTTACGATCCGCATCCTGTTCCGCAAGTTATATAAATTCTCGACGTTTGCCCGGCCAAAGCCTTGCCTGACACGCGTCGTATCGGTTCCGGCGATCGTCATGTCCCACTGCACGGCAGTGTTCATCATTACGGCCTTTGCCGTCGTCATGTGCGGACGGCTGTCAAAAACGGTCGCACCTGTCGGGTTGCCAAACAAGCCGTTGTGCCACATCTGATAAAAGATGCCAAAATGCCCCGCCGTGATCGGCGTCGCGGCGCTCGTCCCGCCAAAGCCCGTTGTGTAGCTTATGTCGCTGGAATTGCTAGTGGTTAATACCGAGTCGTAAAAATATGCGAGGTCAGGCTTTATCCGGCCATCGGTTGCCGGCCCGATGCTTCCGCTGTTTTGCCAACGGTCGTCGGTAAAACTGGCGGTATTGAAATGTCTGATCCCGCCGATCGAGACTACGTTTTTTGCCCACGCCTGCGGACGCGACCGTTGGTCTCCGGTGTTGCTCTGTGAATTAAGCAGCAGGAAATCGTTGAGGAATAAAATGTCGTCCATCTCAGCCGAGACAGTCGTGTAAAGCGTCGTCAAGCTGCCGCCCCAACTGTTCGATTGGTAAACAGCAAAATATGGCGCCTGATTCAACTCTGCGGTGTGAGTGTATCGATTCGACAAAAAATCGTAATCGGCAAAAATTCCCTGGGCCTCGGGCAGCAGTCCGCGACCGGCAGAGTTCGTCGTTCCTCTTCCGAAATTGATCCCAAATGTCGAGGTCCCGTGATTAGATGGTTCGCTGGTGTTCGACGAATTGTGGATCAACGGCGCCAATCCGGAATTGAAATCTCCGTGGGTCTGCCGCAGGCCGTTGTCCAACACCTCGGCCCTGACGCCTTCGCCGCGAAATCCGAGCGTCGTCTCGATAAAATCCGCTCCGCCGATCGAGCGAACAACATCCATGTCGTTTTCCGGCGCCGACCATTGATCGATGAACAGCACGTCCTCGCTGCGCGCCGCGTCGGCGAGTTGCTCAGGCGACAGTGTTGCTTCGATCCTGAATCCTTGTTCGATGGTGAGATGGACCTCGCCGCCTTTTGCAACTATCTCGCCGGCAAGTTTCGACTGCATTCGGGGACCGCGTTCGAGCATCATTATGTTATAGCGGCCGGATTTCAAATTATCCGAGAGCAATCCGTTCAACTGCTCATCCAATTTATACGCCGGTTGATAACGTCCGACCCAGCGGACGTAGGGCAGCGCCGAAACCTTCTCGAGCGCCGGGCTATCCATATGCACAATGTACGCGTTGTTAGGCAGATAGGTAAAAACATTCGCGCCCGCAACACGAAGCCCTTCGCGGTACTCGTCAAGCGGCTGTGTCTTGAATTGAACAATGTACGCCATTCGTCCTGCAACATTTTTGGCGGCAAATCCGTCGGGAACATTCGGCGGTCCGGTCAATGGATCGAAAGTCGAATAACGCAGCTTTATTTCGTTATCGGCGGCCGCGACCTTTGCCAAATTTTCGCCATCGAGACTGACCGCAAAGAACGGCAGCGACGAGCCGTTTGGCAGCCGTTCTGTCCAGACAAATGCTTTTGTCTTCGATCCGGGGAAACCGATCTCCTCGACTCCGTCGGTCGAACTCGCCCGGCCGCGCAGATCCCTGACGGTTCTCAGGCCAAGACTTTTTGAGAATTCATCTATAACGATAGGTTCAGGGGAGTTTTTTTGCGCATCGACGGAATTGCTGTCGAACGAGACCACTACAAGAACCAGGAAGAAGACGATGGCTGCAATTATTCGAATTTTCATAATGGTTTCAATCAAGTCGGATCGTTGGTTTCTAATATCATTGGCCGTGGAGGACAATGGTTAACAAGCGAAAATGACAGAATTCCCGGCCGCGAGGGTGACTGTCGCGTGGGTCAAGCGGCAAATCGGGCCGCTCAAAATTTAAAATGTTTTTGTATCGGCAAATACTCTTACGAATGAAATTCGACGGTATCGCCTTCTTGCGTCTCGACCAAATACGGCGTCGCCGAAGGAAGATCGATATCACTTTCAAGCACCTTTGCTATCACCGGCAGGCTTAAAGATCGCGTCTTGCCGATGTTCGGAACTTCCTTGCCTTTTGCGTAAACAGCGTGGCGGCCATGATCCTGGTACCATTCGGAAAGCGATGCTGTTTTGTGCATTTCCTCGATGATCTGACGCCAGCCGACACCGGTGTTGTAGGCGCAAAATGAGATCTCGCCTTCCTGTGTGCCATAAGGTATAACACACATTTCGGTACGCCGGAAATCGTAATTGAACAGATCCTGAAACCACATTCCCTCGACACACAGAACCCGCCAAACGTCGTCGTCTTTTCGCTCGACCTTCATCCGGTCGTTGCGATCTGAGTTCGATGTGGTCGATGAAGGCTTAAATAGATTTACGATCTGCGAGATCGGAAAGCCGTCCGGCGCGTTCGACGCGTCGTAATTACGCATTATCGCCATGCCGAGCTGTGCCATCGTCAGTTTCTTGCCGCGGGCCGTGTCGGTGATCGTCGCGACATCGCGCATAAAGCGTTCGTAATTAAAAAATTCAAACAACGAACGCATCTGGTTCGTCTTGTTGTTCACGACGATCAGCGTAAAAATACCGCAGTTCGGGTGGCAGTTGCACGACGACCAGCCCCACGGAGCATCGGCGCCTTGCAGCATATCCATCACGGACGTGAACGCCGAATAACTCGAAAGCGGAAACCAATCGCGAAGCGGCTGGAGCGTTCCGTCAAGCTGATCTTTCAGATCGTGCGTCATTCCAGAGAGCGTGTAACGCTGCTCGATGCGATCCTTGTCCGCGATGTCTTCGTCGCGGCCTGTGAATGAAACAGGCTGGAACGCAATAGTTTGAACCTTGTCGATATTCTCCGCCGCAAATTTTACAATGTCGCCGATTCCGTGGTTATTCCACGAGTTTACGATCGTCGTAACCAGCGTGACCTTGATGCCGACCGATGCAAGATTTTCGATCGCCTTGAGCTTTACATCATAAAGATTGCCAACGCCGCGGTGTTTGTTGTTTTCCTCGGTTACACCGTCAAATTGCAGATATACGCCGTGTTGTCCGGCCTCTTTCGCGGCTTTGCAGAATTCAATATCTTCGGCATAACGAATGCCGTTTGTCGCGGCCAGTATGCGATAGAACCCGACCTTTTTAGCGTAAGCGACCGCATCCATAAAATACGGCGAAAGCGTCGGTTCGCCACCGGAGAACAAAATAATTATCTGGCGTTTTGGCTTAAACGAAACCGCGCGGTCGAGAATTGCTTTCGTGTCCTCGAACGTCGGCTCGTGAACATACCCGACCTGATTCGCGTCCATGAAGCACGGATTGCACATCATGTTGCAGCGATTGGTCAGATCGACGGTCAGCACTGCCCCGCGTCCAAATTTGATGTCGCTCGTTCCATGATGATGAACGTGCTTGTCCTCGGCGGCCTTGAAATCGCGGCCGTAAAAGAGCGATTCGATACGCTCTAAAAACTTCGGATCGGTCGCCATTACATCGACAAACTCGCCGTGCGTCGGACAGGTTTTCTTCATAACGACCTGGCCGTTTTCCTCAACGATCTGCGCCTTGATCTCGCCGGGATGCGAATCCATCAAAATGTTCAAAGGAATGTCGCCCGAGATAACGCCGCTGCGGACCGATTTTACACACGCCGGACAAAGGCTGTCCGTCTCGCGCGGGAAACCAAGCGGCGGAGCAGTTCGCTCATAAGATTTGAGCAGCGGCTCGGCAGCCCAATTCGGCTGTATCGACTGTCCCTCAGGCAAAACCTTGTTCACAGCCTGAAAAGCTTTCCAGCCAATGTCCGCGGCTTTCGAGATCGCCTTCGATCCCGTCTTGCCGTTCCCTTTTCCTTCGCCGCGTCTGAAATTGTCGCTAAACATAATTTTGATAAATGCAGTGCAGGCAATTCGACTTCAGAGAATATTAACAAATTCCGACAAAATCATATAGCCATTTAAGAAAACTCTCAAATGTAGATCACAGTCCCGTTTGGCACACTCGTTGCACTTTTATCATCTGGAACCAAGAAAGTGTATGTAATTGATGCATTTTTTTGACAATGAAAAGAAGGAGAATATTATGATCTGGACAATTATTATCATCTTGCTGGTGCTTTGGGCATTGGGGTTTGGTTTCGGCGTCGGCGGAGCGTCTATCGGTCCGCTCATCCATGTTCTGCTCGTCGTTGCACTGGTCGTTTTGATCGTTGACCTTGTTCGCGGCAGACGAATTTAGGTAAGACAATGGCGCTCAGGATCCTACAGTTTTGGGCGCCTTTTTATATCTCAGTCAAAACACTCCAAATATTTTACGCCCGAACCGGTGTTGAAAATGACAACAGTTTCGCTTTCGTTCACAAAACCGTCGGTGATGAGCTGACGCAACGCCGGAAGGCAGGCGGCACCTTCGGGAGCCGCGAAAATCCCCTCGGCTGAACCGATCTCTTTGACCGCCGCAACCAACTCTTCGTCTGTAACCGCGATGGCCGTTCCGCCCGATGCTCGTATCGCGTCAAGAATTAAAAAATCGCCGATCGCTTTTGGCACGCGAAGTCCGGAAGCAACCGTAGCGGCGTTTTCGAATTCCTCTGCAAATCTCTCGCCGTTTTCGAATGCACGAACTATCGGCGCGCACGTTGTTGATTGAACCGAAACCATCTTCGGCCGTTTTGAATCGATCCAGCCCATCTGCTCCATTTCGTCGAATGCTTTCCACATTCCGATCAAACCCGTCCCTCCGCCGGTTGGGTAAAGGATGACGTCGGGTAAAACGTACGACAGACTGTTAGTCTGTCGACGCAGGCTAACAGCCCGCGTTACCTGCTCCGCCAACTCATAGCCCATCGTTTTTTTGCCTTCGACGCGGTATGGCTCTTTTAATGTCGAGACATCGAACCAGCCTTCTGCTTCTTTGCGTTCGGCGACAATTTTGCCACAGTCGGTTATCAGGCCGTCAACAAGCGTCACATTTGCGCCGGTCTGTTCGCATTCGATGATGTTCGCTTTCGGCGTGTCGGACGGCATAAAGATAAATGCTTCCATCCCGGCCCGAGCGGCGTAAGCGGCCATCGCACCGGCGGCGTTTCCGGCGGACGGAACCGCGACCTTTTTAACGCCAAGCTCTTTCGCCATCGAGATCGCGGCTGTCATTCCTCGCGCCTTAAAACTTTGCGTCGGGTTTTGGCCTTCGTCTTTGATATATAGATTAAGTTTAACCCGTAGCGTCGCCGCGAGACGATCCGTTTTCAAAAGCGGCGTCCAGCCTTCGCCAAAACTGACGATGTTATCTATGTTTTCGACAGGAAGAACTTCTTTATAACGCCAAAGCGAAGACTCGCGCGAGCCAAGCGATTCGCGCATCAGCGTTTTTGCCGCAGCCTCAAGGTCGTAGCGAACAAGCAACGGCTTGCCGCATTCTTTGCAAAGGTTCTGAAGCTCGCGAGCCCCATGGCGCAGCCCGCACAATGCACATTCAAGATGAGTGACATTCATATTGTAAGAGTGACGCCTTCAGGCGTTCGGTTTTCTGGCATTGTCGCACCTTGGTGTTCCAACGCCTAAAGGCGTCACTCTTACCTATTTTTTCCAGACAAATTCTTTGAACAGATTGAATGCCGCGTTGAACCCGAGCGAGATTGTTCCGCTTCGCAGGCCGTCCTTGTAGTCGCGGTTCGGATACCAGGTTTCCGAGGCGATAATGTTTGACGAATATGAGCCAATAATTCGCGGAAAACCGAAAACCCGTTTTCCGTCCGGCTTACGGGCCGTAAATGGCGAGATCAGTGCGTTCTTGATCTTCGATCCGGCACCCCGCTTCTCGCTTCTATAGTAATGGCTGTCGAGTTTGAAGGCTTCGTCCATTCCGTACATCACAGAATTTTTGATCACGCCTTTCCCGACATTCGAAGCGAAACGCTTGCCAAAACCTTCCCAGCCCGGCTCCCATTCTTCGGGCGAATTGCGCCAGGTAGAAATTCCTGCCGTCCCGACCGCTTTGGCAAGAGACTCCGGCCCGAACATGCTGTTGATGTAGCGTTTGGCCCTTGTTTTACCATCCGGACGAGTATATTCCGCGTCAGTTTTAGGATCTGGATCGCGATCCGGCGTTACAGTCGGCTCGAGTGTAGATGCCGGTTCGGGTTTGGTTTGAGCGATCGATTCCGACCACGAAAAAACGAGCAAAAGCAATACTGCCGCAGTAAGTCCTCTTTTCATACAAGTTCCCCAATATCCCTATAACGACGCAATTATTGTTCCGCCGTGAGCATCGGCTTTAGTTCTTTTGAAAGATGTACTCGGTCATTATCTTTTTTGTGTCCTCGGATTCGGGTGAATGCCGTCCGACTGGTTAAAATCGCGATTCGGAGCATAAAATAAGAGGCTTTTTTGGGAATTTCAAGACGACAAAGTATACTCGTTCGTGTATGGGGCTCGACTCTAACGGAACCACGTTTCTATTGTATGCGCGTCAAAAGGGCGTCTCTTTTATCGAGACCGCGACGATCGGCCGGCAGTCGCTTTTGCTCAATTCGGCCGCTTTGCTCAAGAATTTTCGGCGATTCGGAAACGATATTTCGCATTCAGAGGCAGAGAGCATTCTCAGCGATTCCGAAGGTTATGCGGACGGATTCTTAGCCCGGTTAGGCGCGCGTAATGTTACCTCTTTTGACGGGTCGCAATATGAAGGAGCGACCGTAGCGCATGACTTCAACATTCCGATCGGGCGCGAATACACAGATCGATTTTCGGTCGTTCTGGACGGCGGCACGCTGGAGCATATTTTTAATTATCCTATCGCGCTCAAAAACTGCATGGAAATGGTCAAATGCGGCGGACATTTTCTCGCGATAACGCCTGCTAACAATTTCCTCGGACATGGCTTCTATCAGTTCAGTCCAGAGCTGTTTTTTCGAGTCTTTTCTGCTCCAAATGGCTTCAAGATCGAAAAGGCCCTGATATTCGAAGACAAACCCGACCCAGAGTGGTACGAGATCACCGACCCGGAAGCTGCGAACGAGCGCGTCACTCTGACCAACGGATCGCCGGCGTACCTTTTGGTAATAGCAAAAAAGACCGAAGTACGTGAGGTGTTCTCAGCGTTTCCACAACAAAGCGATTATTCGGCCATTTGGAAAGCAGGAAACGGCTACAAATCAAATTCGACAGTACGGGGAAATATTTTTAGCCGGCTCCTCGGCCTGCCAAACTCGATCGTCCGACGAACGCGTCGCCGACTGGTCGAGGCAGCGAGTGATCTGGGCCGCAACCCCGATCATTTCAAGAAGATCGATCCGTATCGTGATTAACGGCTGTTTTCTCCCCTACGAATTCCTTGTAACAGATTGAAAGATCGCGGCAAAAAACACATTGACCGCTATTTTGTCTGCGTCAGCAGCGGGCGTAGCGACCGGTAAATATTCCCGGTCATTATCTTTGTGCCTTCGGCATTTGGGTGAATGCCGTCGGCCTGATTCAGTTCGCGTTTCATCGCAATGCCTTCGAGCAGAAACGGCAGATATGCGACCTCGTGCCTGGTTGCGAGATCGGGAAACGCGCTCATAAAATCACGCTGATAATCAGAACCCGCCGACGGCGGTGCGAGCATTCCGCAGAGCAGCACTTTCACGTTTTTGCCTTTGGCTTTGGTAATTATCTTGTCAAGATTTGCGGTAATTTTCTCAACCGGAACACCTCGCATCAGATCATTCGCACCTAGCTCAAGTATCAATATTTCCAGATTTTCCTGTTCAAGCGCCCAGTCGATCCGCTCAAGCCCGCCGAGCGTCGTGTCGCCCGAGACACCGGCATTTATCACCTCGTATTCAAAGCCCTCGGCGCGCAGTTTTTCCTGCAGCAGGTATGGATAAGACTCGGTTTCCGCGAGGCCAAAACCCGCAGTGAGACTGTCGCCGAATGCCAATATCTTTGGGCGTGATCTCGCGGTTTCAGGATAAACCAGCGGCCGCTCAGTATCGTACGCCCTGCCCGAAAACGCGGATGAATCGGCGCACGTCGAAACAAACGCCGCCAAAAAGATGAAACTTATAAAACCTGTAAATCGAATAATATTACGCATATGCGAAATTTGTTTACGACCTTTCCACCAATTTAGATGCAATTATATTCAGCCGCTTTTGCCAGCCTGGCAAATAAAATAGCGTATCTCTCGCCAATTCATTTACATTATCAAATATGATCGAGCTTAAGAATGTTACCAAGACCGTTCGGTCCGGAACCGAAGATTTAATAATCTTGTCGGATGTTTCGCTGAAAATACCGGACGGCCAATTTGTCGCGTTGACCGGCGCCTCGGGCAGCGGGAAATCGACGCTGCTCGGTCTGCTTGCCGGGCTCGACAGTCCAAGTTCGGGCAGCATAACGGTTGACGGCGACGATATCACGACAATGAGCGAGGATGGTTTGGCCGATCTTCGCAGCAGCAAGATCGGGTTTGTTTTTCAATCCTTTCACCTGATCCCGAGCCTGACCGCCTACGAAAATGTGTTGATCCCAATGGAAATTCGCGGGAACAGAGACGCGAAAGCCCGAGCCTCTCAGTTGCTCGAAGACGTCGATCTGACAAACCGCGGCCACCATTACCCGACCGAGCTTTCCGGCGGCGAACAGCAGCGCGTCGCCATCGCTCGTGCCTTTGCCAACGAGCCGACAATTCTCCTCGCCGACGAACCGACCGGCAATCTCGATTCAAAAAACGGCCAGCATATCTTTGAACTGATGACCGATCTGCACAAACAAAACAACGTCACGCTCGTCCTGGTCACGCACGACCAAGAACTAGCAAAAATGGCCCAGCGGCAGATCGTGCTGCGTGACGGAAAAGTTATTAGCGACGAAGCCAATCAATGAAGTTCATTCTAAATCTTACGGCCCGCGAAATACGCTCATCATGGCGGCGGCTGTTGTTTTTCTTTTTGTGCATCGCACTCG
Organism: uncultured Chloracidobacterium sp.; assembly: GCA_964605905.1. GTDB lineage: Bacteria > Acidobacteriota > Blastocatellia > Pyrinomonadales > Pyrinomonadaceae > OLB17. The sequence continues at coordinate 43,155 of CAZSEL010000007.1, forward strand.
GCGTTGGATCGGTTGTGGCGTTGCGCTCGCTGATACAGAATCTGACGCGTGCGGTTGGGACTGATGCGAGGGCTTTGATGACGGCCGATCTTGAGATCAGTTCGACGAGCGATTTTTCACCGGCCGATCTTGAGCGGATCGAATCGGTGATCGGCACGTCGAATATCATCGAGGCCCGCAACGAGACGATCGGCACATCGTCAATGGCTCGGCCGTCGGACAACAAGAATGAATCTTTAAGACTTGTTGAATTAAAAGGCGTGGAACCGCCGTTTCCTCTTGTCGGTTCGTTCGAACTCGATGGCAGACAGGCGTTTGAGCATTCATTGCTTGCCAACAACGGCGCGGTCGTCGCACGCATTCTGCTCGAAGACCTGAATGTAAAAATTGGTGACAAGATAAAGATCGGCGAAGGCGAATTTACTATCCGAGGCAGTTTCGATCAGGAACCCGGTGGTTCGAGCGGATTTCGGCTTGGCGCACGCGTGTTTGTCGAAAAGAAAGCGTTTGACGACGCCGGTATAACCCGAAACGCAAGCCGCGTTCGTCGCGGTATTTTGTATCGAACGTCGGACAACCCGACGCAGTTGGTCGCCGAGTTGCGCGAAGCCTTAAAAGGCACGACCTTACGTGTCGGGTCGTATCGCGAAACGCAGGAACGGCTCGGCGAGCAGTTTGCGCGAACGGAAAATTATCTTGCGCTGACCGGTTTGCTGATCCTTGTTTTGGGCGGCGTAGGTGTCTGGAACGTCTCGCGTGCGTTCGTCGAACAAAAACGAAAAACTGTCGCCGTTTTGAAATGTCTCGGTGCAAGCGGCAACAAGATCATTACCGTTTATCTGCTGCAAATTTTGACGCTCGGCCTTATCGGAAGTGGTTTCGGCGTCGTGTTCGCTCAAGCAACTCTGTGGTTCGTCCGCTCGCGTTTCGCCGTTGATCTGCCGGATAATATGTCTTACGTTGTCGGCCCATCCACCGCAATCCAAGGCATTTTGCTCGGCGTGATGATCTCGGTTCTGTTCTCGATGCTGCCGCTGCTGCAGATCAGAAACATCAAACCAAAACTGCTGCTTCGCGACGAAAATAATGCGAGTATCAACCGTCTCGACATTACCAAATGGCTGATCGGTGCCTTAAGCCTTTGCGGTTTGGTCGGCCTCGCTGTATGGCAGGCCGGATCGTTTACTATCGGAGCTTTTTTTATCGCCGGGCTTGGCGTCACCTCGCTTTGCCTGTACGTTGCGGCTTTCATCCTGACGAAATTACTCAGACGATTGAGGTCGTTTGGGAGTTTCTCGTTTCGGCAAGGGATCAACTCGCTCTATCGGCCCGGCAACCAAACCCGCGTAATATTACTTGCGGTCGGTTTGGGTGCGTTTGTTGTCCTCGCAGTTCAATCGCTCCAGACCAATCTTGTTCGCGAGTTCGATTTCACGCGAAATGCGCGGTTACCGACGCTCTTTTTTGTCGATATTCAGAAAAGCCAGATCGATGAGCTTGTTGCGATGATCGAACAGCGGGCGGGCGAAAAAGCTGAAGCAACGCCGACCGTGCGTGCGCGGATCGCGTTTGTAAACGGAAAGCCGTTCGATTTCAGCCAACGCGAAGTCCGCCAGCAACAGGGCCAGATCGGCCGCGAATTTGCCGTGACCTATCGCCCAAATCTTGATGCAAATGAAAGCATTGTCGCGGGTCGCTGGTGGCCCGATATACCGTCGGAAACGCCGGAGGTTTCTATCGAAGAATCTATGGCGACGACGCTCGGCGTGGTTCCAGGCGATTCGATGACATTCGATATTTCAGGCAGAAAAATTACGGTGCGGATCGCGAACATCCGAAAACTCGATCTGCGAAACACACGCACGGCGTTCGTCTTCGTTTTTCGTCCGGGCGTTTTAGAATCCGCACCGCAAACCTACGCTGCAACTCTACTCAGCCGCATCGGCCCGACCGACCGGCAACGCCTGCAGCGTGAAACTCTCGACAGATTTCCTAATGTTCAGGTCTTTGACGTCGCCGATATCATCACGACCGTTCAAAAACTGATAAATAATTTCGTGCTCGCGATCTCGTTCGTCGGCAGCTTTGTAATATTGTCGGGCGTGTTAATTCTTATCGGCTCGATCGCGTTGACGAAATCACAGCGAATTTACGAGAATGCGATATTGAAAACGCTAGGCAGCCGTAATTTTTCACTGGCGACGATATTGTTCGCGGAATATTCGATACTGGGAATATTGTCTGGGTTGATCGGAGCGGTTTTTGCAGCCGTTCTATCGTTTGCGGTGAGCCGATATGTGTTGGATATAGAGTGGACGTTCGACCCGGTTTTGCTTTTATCGGGAATCGCCGTTACCGCTCTGCTCGTAACGGCGGTCGGCGTCGTCGCGAGCTTTGACGTGCTGTTCAAAAAACCGCTTGCGACGCTTCGGTCAAAATAATTTCTAGCCCTCAAATGGATGGTTGGCAAGCACGGCGCGCATGCTCACCTGGCCGAGCAGGGTTTCGAGATACGCGCCAAACCGATGAAGTATCGGCACCAGATCTTTAGGATTCTGCATCAACTGGGTTTCCTCTGAAAACCGCTCGAGCGTTTCCTTGTCCTTATAAAAAAGAAAATGGAACGCCTCGTGATTGAAAAATTCGAGGCTGTTCCGCATATTTTCGATACGGCCCGGTTCCGGTTTTTCCTCTGCTTCCTGCACGGAGCGGAGCGTGTTGTGCAGCCCGGCCCTTAGAACCAGCGACTGGTCGAGCTTGGTCTTAAAGCTCGGAAAAATTTCCGCGACATTTGTCGTCGGTTCGAGTATTCGGGCAAAGCCGGCAATGATCTCTTCAAAGCTCGAGCTCAAAAGCGAGTTGGCGACCTCGATGCGGGCATATATCGCCTGTGCCGGCCTGATTCCGACAACGCCGGTCAGTTCCTGTTGAAATGCCTTTTTGATCTCAAGCGAGGCCGTGTACGACGCCGCATCCAGCGAAATGAAAAACTCGGTCTCCTCATCGGTTAGCTCGGACAACCGATGATTGATCTGTCCGATCAGGTGCTGAGTTTGTTCGTGAACAAATGTAAATACCAGCAGCGACGGCTTTAGCGGCTCGTCGTTTCGCAGCATTCGCCCGATCACCGAAAGAGCTTTTAAGATACCGGCAAATTTTCGAACAACGCCGCAAACTTCCGTCAGATGTTGTCCGTCAAGATCCTTTTTCGCGATAATCGTCTTGAAAGATTCCGGCAGCGCATTGTCCTCAGAGTTTCGGGCAAAGTTCTGGAATAGCTGAACGCCTTCGCTCTCTCCCAGTTTGGCGCGCAGGTCTGAGCGCCATTGCTTCCACTCATCAGGCCTTACCGAACCGGTCTTGGCAATGCTCTCGTTCATTATGATGGCGGAACTTAGCAGCTCGGAAAGATCGCCGAAATATTCTGAGCCGGAAAACTTGTCGTCCTTGCCGATCTGGTTTCGCCGCAGACGGAGCAGAAGCTCCGCCGATCGCAGCAACCCGGCCTTTGCGAGCCGCGATGCGCGATACCAGTTTCGCGCGTCTATTTCTCCATTTCCCTTGTCAAGAAAAAGCCGCTCAAAACCCGAGACAAACGCATCGGTCGAGGCGAGCCACAAACCCAGTTCGTAGGCGATCTCGGCAGGCTCGACCGGCCCCGAATCTTCGAGCACGGGAATGTCGATCAGGTTTCCGTTGTAAATAGTTCCCGGCGTAAAAACCGGTTGGTTTGTCGTTGTTTGATTCAATTGAAGAGCTCCTTAGGAGTGAAATCGGCGAGACGGCCCAGCGCTTGCGGCCTTTTATTTTATACACTTTATCGGTGGTGATTAGCAAGAAAAATTGAAATCTAAAACTTGTGGTGTCAGCAATTCAGCCACGAATGCACGAATAAAACCGTGTCCCCATCGTGCGAAACATTCGTGCATTCGTGGCAAATTTTTGCAGCTTGACGCATTTCAGCTTATTTGAAAGAGTTGGTAATCGTATGCATCGGACAGATTTACCACTCACAACCTTGCTGCTCGCCACTGGAAACGCGGGGAAGACAGCGGAACTGCGCAAGCTCCTATCAAATATCGAAGTGGAATTGATCGATCTTTCATCATTCCCAGCTATCGAATCCATACCCGAAACCGGCATCACCTTTCGCGAAAATGCAGAGATCAAAGCGTCAGGTTACGCCAAAGCTGCCGGAATGTATGCTGTCGCTGACGACTCGGGGCTGGAGGTATTTGCACTTGCCGGCGAGCCCGGTGTTCATTCCGCTCGTTACGGCGGGCCGGGATTGGATGATCGCGGTCGAACAGATCTGCTGCTTGAAAATATGCTGCATCGCGCAGGAAACGAACGCGCCGCGCAGTTCACCGCCGCAATTTCCCTCGCTCGGCCGGACGGTAAAATCCTTCACACATGCGAGGCGTCGTGTCCCGGCTCGATCTCACAAATACAGGCCGGCGACAACGGATTTGGCTACGATCCGGTGTTCATTCCCGAGGGTTACGACCGCACATTTGGCGAGCTGTCCGACGCGATAAAAGGCAAAATTAGCCACCGTTCGCGGGCAACAGCGTTATTTATTCGCTTTTTACTTGATTTTACGGGCGTTTGACTTGACCTATCGATTTTTCGCTTGTAGAATTCGACACTTGTCTTGAGGTGATTCACGGGGCGTAGCACAGCCTGGTAGTGCGCACGGTTTGGGACCGTGAGGCCGCAAGTTCGAATCTTGCCGCCCCGACCATCAGGTTTGGCAAGTTTCTTGTGTTTCATTGCCCGGAATGCTTTCTTTTCTCTGGCAAAACAAACAGGAAAATTTATTTTTATATAACTACCTTGGAGGTTAACTAATAACTATGGCTCGAATGACACAAACGGAAATCGTAAACAATCTGTCGGAATCAAGCGGTTTGAGCAAAAAGGACGTAAAGACCTTTTTTGACGGACTTGCGGCATTAGCAACCAGCGAAGTAAAGACGAACGGAGAATTTACCGTCCCCGGTTTCGGAAAACTCGTCAAGGCCACCAGAAAGGCCCGTGACGGCCGCAACCCGGCAACGGGAGCCGTGATCAAGATCCCGCAAAAAACGACCGTCAAATTCCGTCTCGGAAAAGCGATGAAAGACGCAGTTAGTTAGTCTGCGCGGGTAGTTTATTGTTGCTTTGGAGTGCCGGTCAAGCTGAAAAGCTGGCCGGCATTTTTGGTTTTGGGCAAGATTGGGAAAAAAATCACAAGAGATTAAAAAAAACCGTGACTTTCATATATTTTTCTGTTAACATTTCATTACATTAGTGGTTCGTGACATGAAGCAGTTGATCGGAGCAAACGTTTGAACACGTAATTTGTCGATTTAAACTGCTTATTTTATTAGACTTAGGCCACTAATGGAATATGGCGTAAAAATCTACGTGTAAGGAGAACAAGAAGTGGCAGCAGCAAAACCAATGACTTTGCAGGACAGGATCCTGCAGATCGATCATATTCAGGCTCGCCGGTTTTCAAAACTGGCCGGTGATTGCGTGGAGATCGCAACCGAGGGCATTATCAGACATTTGCGGGCATGCGCCCGGATGGACGTAAACCCTGACGCGTCCGCAGTTCGCGAAATAATCGATGACGCCATGAACGGACGCCGTGTATTCGCGGAAACGTCCAACGACTTGTTAGCAGCCTAAGTTTTATTTTAGCAATACTTATGGAGACCGCCGATATTTGGCGGTCTTTTTTTGTTTTATCGCAATCTGACACTATATATTGTGTGCTCGCCAACCGCCTCGCCAGCGTCCAAAACGTACCATTTTTCCAGATTTTCAAGATTTGCCCGGTCATCATCGCGAATAACGACGTAGCTTATCAGCGGATTTGACGCGTTTTCACGACTGAAATTCTCGATGTACCTTTTAAAATTTTGTACCTCTGCCGCGATCTCGCCGTAGGTCAGCGGTTTGGAATCGACGCTCAACCGGTCGGTGTGCCGTCCCCAGCCGAACAACGCGATCTGCGAAACAAAATCGTTCTTGAGCAGCCAGTCGAGCGTCCGCTCGTCGGCACCCGTGTAATAGAGCTGCTGGTAATAACGCTCCTTGCTTTCGCCCCAGGACAAACCGGCAAAAACATGCTGGTGACGCGCCCACAAAATATTCTGCGGCGCGACGGTCGGCATATCGTCGGCGAAGAGGCCGTCAACCGAAAAAACCGTCATCCGATGCGGAGCAGAATGGTTCGCTGCAAGCGACTCCAAACGCCTTGCGACCGGCAGAGCCTTATCGCGTTCGATGTTGGCTTCGTCGAGTACGCGGACGGTGTAATGACACTCGACAAACCCCCAAAATACCGCGACTAGAAATATTCCCGCACAAGCGATCCTTGGCCCGGTCATTCCTTGCCCAAGCCTCGATTTCCACAAAGCACCGACCGCCGCAAACAACGCCAGAACAGACACGTAGTTGCCGATAAACACTTGATAATGAATCGGTTGCAGCGAATGGCCCGTAATAATCTGCTGATTAAATATCACAAACGCAACCAGCGAAAGCGCGAGCGTGAACAATACCAAACGGTCCTTCAGGTCGATCAATTTCGTCGCGAGACCGACTATCAAAATTATCAAAACCACAAAACTGACGTACTCAGGAAACCTGAAAAAATCCGGCATCCGCGTATTGACGAGCAACTGAACGTGATCTATCGTCTCGCCGCGTTGCGAAAGCAAATAAGCATACGGAATCAATACGGCGAAACAACCCGCACCAACCGCCGCAAGCGTTTTGAGATCCCGCTGCCAACCCACAGGCCGCTCAACCAGCCAAACCAAAAACACACACCCAAGAAACGCCGCCGCCGTCGTCCAGATATAAAAATATGTAAATACACAAAACGCGAAACAAGCCATCGCCAGTAGGCAGTATGCAGTGGGCAGTAGGCGGTGGGCAGAAGGCAGGCGGTGGGCGGTTGGCGGCTGGCTTTCCAGGTCAGTACCGCCTGCGTAAGCAGGTGGCACGGCGCTAGATTCCGCGTGCTCGTTTTCACTCGGTTTTCCGCTTTCGTGTATTTCGCGTTTTTCGCGGTTATTATTCAGCAGCTTCCAGATCAACGCAACAAACCCAAAAAATGCCGGAAATCCCATCGCCGGAATGTACCTGCGAAACCCCGGAAAATACGGATACGAAAACCCGTGCTCAAACAAAATCTCGCTGATCGCTCCTTCGCCGGCGGCGAGCGTCCCAAACGCGAATACGCCAAGCCCAGCCACCATCGCGTACCAATTGTCGCCCGTGAAGCGTCCTAGCAGCCAAAACACCGCCAAAGCCGCCAGAAAGCCCGCCACGGCACCGGAAATGGTCATCGCCCAAGGCGTTCCGATCCCCAAAACACGCGCCGGTATCGCGATCGCATACGGCGCTGCAAATTGTATCGAAAACAGCGATTCGGGCTGCGGGTTTTCAGCCGTGTCGTCGCGGCCCGAATACGGGTCGTTCTTCCGCGGCCGCCCGTCGATCAACGCACGGATATACGACGCATACGCCACCTCATCGATGTCGTTATACGCATAATGCCCGTTCCAGTCCGACCCACGCAGATAGAGCATCTTCATCTGCGGATAAAGACAAAAAACAGCCAAAAATATCCCGGCAACAACGCCAAACCGCCAACGGGGTTTCATAAGCAAAGAATCAAAAGTAGCATAAGGCAAAGGATTTGTCGCCGTATGATAGAATACCGTTCACTATGTTCACCTGTTTAAAATTTGGTGATTTGCTGTGCCGGCTTGTTGGAATGCTTTTTGTCTCGGCTATTTTTTTCGTTTACGCTCCTGCACAAACGCCGCCCGCCGATACCGATGCGAAAATTCTTGAAGCAGTTGAATTTTCGTTATCCGATGAAGCCGCGGCAGCAGGCATCGACGGCACTTTGCTGCTTGCGGTCAGTATCGACAAGACAGGTGCGGTGAAAACGGCAAAGGTGATTGCGGGCCCTGCGTGGCCTTGCAGCTCTTCACCGAAAAAGCAGATCGAGAGCCTCCGGGAGTCCGTCGTCGATTCGATCAAACTCGCCAAATTTTCACCTGCAATAAAAGGCGGCAAACCGACGGATGTCGAAGTCGGCATAACCGTCTCAATCGGGCGGGCCTACAAAGACTTGGTAAAACGTCGTGAAATGGAAGATGCGAAAAAAGACGGGTCAAATCTGCCTGTAATAATCGATTCGGGCGTACTTACCGGAAAGGCATTGTCGCTCCCTAAACCCGAATACCCGTACAGGGCGCGGTCATCGAGGGCTTCGGGTGCGGTAACCGTCGGCATTACGATCGACGAAGAAGGCAAGGTCGTCCTCGCCGGAGCCCAGAACGGCCATCCGTATTTGCAGGACGCCGCCAGAGACGCCGCCTGCAAAGCAAAATTTGCTCCTACATCCTTAAAAGGCGAACCCGTTAAAGTATCGGGCGTCGTCACCTACAACTTCGTCGCGCCTTGATCCCGAAATCGGCTATGGGGTAAATTTAACACTATGAAATTGATCCAACCTCTTTTCTTGCTGTTTATAGCGTCTTTTTGTTTTGCCTCGTCCGTCAGTTCCCAGTCGCCGGAGTTTCGTTTTGACTATCAGCCGGGTGTAACGCCTGCGACAGTTGCGGATTTGTCCGCATTTGAAACCGCGGCACGTACAGTCAAGACCGGTCCAAGTGGAAAAGTGAACGTCAAGCTATTGATCGACGATGCGGGCAATGTCACTGTCGTTGAAAGCGTTTCGGGTCCGGGCTCGATCTGCCCGTCTGTGACTAGATCGGACGTGCTGGCCGCACGTGACGCCGCACGGTCGGCCGCAATGCTGGTCAGGTTTACGCCCGCAAAAGCGGAAGAGCGTCCGATAGCCTCGTCAGGCTGGCTTTATTTCGAGCTTGGAGATCCAAAGTTGAGAGCGGCTGCCAAAGACGGAGAAGGTTATGATAATCTGACAACCTATAAAGGCCCTGTGACAGGTGCTCCGGCGAAAAACAATCCGAAATCGGCAAGTTCAACAAGTGACAGATATACTGTAATCGGCCCACCCCCGAATTATGTGGGTTCTGTTCAGTCACCAAAGGTTGAGAACACGGGCCAACCCGATAAAGTTTCTGCAGAACGCTCCACTACCTTACCAATCGCGAGCGGACGGTCCATCTCCGGCGGTGTGTTGAATGGTAAGGCGAGACACCTGCCAAAGCCACCGTACCCGCCCGCGGCACGCGCCGTTAGAGCCGCAGGTGCGGTTACTATCCAGGTACTCATTGATGAAGATGGCTCGGTATTTTCTGCTGAACCGGGTTCGGGTCATCCTCTATTGCGTTCTGCGTCTAGGCTTGCCGCCTGTGGAGCCAGCTTTTCCCCGACGCTTCTGGACGGCAATCCGGTGAAAGTTGTCGGCGTCATCACATATAATTTCGTCTCACCTTAGTTGACAGGTGCCCGCACGTGAGTAAGTGGTTCAGCGATGACCCCTTACTTACGTCCGGGCACCTTTCCGATCATTCCAAACGTTCCATTTGCCACAAACGCTATCAAATCGCTCATTCTTCACATATCGCGCAAATCGCGCCATATGCTATTGCGCGGCGACCGGCATTTATCGGATAATTCGACCGGCCCGGAACCGCTTTCGGCCGAGATCTTTGATATCCGAGTAAAAAGCAAAAAAACGCCCATTTTGTTCCGCTCTGTTCCGCGCGCGCTCGCGCACACGGAACAAACATCGCGGAATCGAACGCCATCAGTCAAAAATGCGTCGATTTTTTAGACGACATGAGGTGTCACCACCTTGTGAGGCGGTTTTTTTAAAAAGCGGGAAATAATCGTGCAAAACCGGCAATAACCGTAATTGTTACAGCTATTTACACGTTCCGGTCACCCCCGGAACACCCCCGGGACAAGGCCGGAACGGACGCGGAACGCGGGTTCGTAAACAACGGACCACGGCCTGCTTTCTGGAACACAACACTATCTTTGGTCGCGGCTTGGGACTTTAGACTTGGGACTTTAGACTACCTGTATGACTTTGAATGAAAAAATAATCGCCGATATGACTGCGGCAATGAAAGCAAAAGACGCCGAGCGTTTGGGAACGCTGCGGATGGTGAAATCGAATTTGATGAACCGCAAGATCGAGAAAGGCAGCGATCTGACCGATGAAGAAGTGCAGAAAGCCCTGCAAACGCTGGTTAAGCAGCGGCGTGATTCGATCGAGCAGTATGAAAAAGCCGACCGCGCCGATCTAGCCGCGAAAGAAGCAAATGAGATCGCCTTTATCGAGGTCTATCTGCCGCAGTCCGCGACGCCCGAAGAGATCGAACAGGCCGTCGCCGAAGCAGTTGCCGAAACCGGCGCCTCTACAATGAAGGAAATGGGAATAGTAATGAAAGCCGCACAAGCAAAACTCGCCGACAAATCCGCTGACGGCAAGCTGGTGAGCGAAGCGGTAAAAGCGAAACTAGCGTAGGACAGGCTGTTAGCCTGTCCACCCCACGAGATATGCCCTATAACTACAAACCGCGGTATCGTCGAAAATTACCACATCGGCATTCGCCAGGCGGCACCCTTTTCGTAACATTCCGGCTGGCAGGATCGATTCCTCGCTCTGTGATAAAACAATGGGAAAACGAAAAGCAAATCCTTGAAAAACAATGCAGTCTTTCGAACGAGACATCTGACGAGACTAAAATCGAGATTCGAATCGAGTTTCACCGGCGTTGGTTTCGCGAGTTTGTTCTTCACGCATCTTCTTCCGGCCCAATGTGGCTGAGCGATGAGCGGATCGCACAGATCGTTTTCGACAGCATCTTACTTCGTGACGGCAAGGAATATATCTTGTTGGCGTTTTGTATCATGTCAAATCACGTGCATATAGTGTTTCGGCCAAACCTGAATGAGCATTCAATACATGAGGTTCGAGCGGAAAAATCATCACGTTTGGTCAGCACCGACCCGACATATGGTGTGATAATGCAGTCGCTAAAAGGTTACACCGCCCGCAAATGCAATCAGGTTATGGGACGTTCCGGTGCATTTTGGGATGCTGAGAGCTACGATCATGAAATACGGAATTCTGAATCGTATGCCCGAATTGTTCGCTATACCTTGAATAACCCGGTAAAGGCAGGGCTGGTAAAAAACTGGGAGGAGTGGCGGTGGAGTTGGGTGAGGCCGACACCGACAGGCTAACAGCCTGTCGTACATCAGCCGAAGATGTTTCGCACCTTGTCGATAAACGATGCGTCGTTGAAATCGGTGTCTTCGACCTCGGCGAGTTTTTCTAGGGCTTTGCGTTGTTCTTTTGTGAGCGATTTTGGCGTTATCAAAGTAACCGCAACGAACAGGTCGCCTTTCCCGCGTCCGCCGAGGGCGGGCATTCCCTGGGCTTTGATGCGAAAGATAGTGCCGGTTTGGGTTCCGGCGGGAATTTTTAATTCCTCTTCGCCTTCGAGGGTTTTTACACTGACCTCGGAGCCGAGCGCCGCTTGGGCAAACGTTATCGGCACAGCGGAATATAAATTAGCACCTTGTCTTTCAAAAGTTTCGTGCTCTTTGACATGAATGACAACGAACAAGTCGCCCGATGGGCCGCCGTTTACGCCCGCCTCGCCTTCGGCTGAAACACGCAGCCGCGAACCGGTTTCGACACCGGCGGGTATCTTTATCTCAAGCGATTTTTCTTTTTCGATGCGGCCCTGACCGTGGCATTGCTTGCACGGCGATTTGATGATCTTTCCGCTGCCGCGACAGTTTGAGCAGGTTCGCATTACGCTGAAAAAGCCTTGCTGATACTGCGTTTGGCCGCGACCGTTGCAGGTGATGCACGTCTCGGCCGTCGTTCCGGGCTCGGCTCCGCTGCCGCTGCACGGCTCGCATTTTTCAAGCCTCGGAATACGGAGTTTTTCATCCTTGCCATGCGCCGCGTCCTCAAGCGTGATCTCAATGTCGTAACGTAGATCGGAACCGCGCTGCACGGTCGAACGCGTCCGCGTCCGGCCGCCAAACATATCGCCGAAGCCGAACATATCGAATATATCCTCGATGTTTGAAAAGCCCGGATCGAATCCGCCCGCACCGGCCGCCTGATGGCCGAAACGATCATACGCCGCCCGCTTTTGCGTGTCGGACAATACTGAGTACGCCTCGGCGCATTCCTTAAATTTTTCCTCGGCCGCCGCATCGCCCGGGTTTTTGTCGGGATGATGCTTGACCGCCAGCGTACGGTACGACCGCTTGATCTCGACCTCGGTCGCCGTCCGCGAAACCCCCAAAACTTCGTAATAATCTCTTTTTGACATATCAGATGAACAAAACGTCAGCCCAAAATTGAACTGACGCCAAAGACTATTGTAACTAATGTGTCAACCGAGATTCAAGTCGCACTGTAGAACAGGCTGACAGCCTGTCGTACACGGGTTAAACCGCAGTTAGCATCGACGCAGTGATGCGGCTGGCTGTTTCCTCTACTTTTACGAGAATGAGTTTTACTTCGTTCAGGTCATCGGTCGATAGCGATTCCTCTGCGTTGTTGAGAATGCCGTTGATCTCCTGCTGTTCCTCGAGCGGAAAACCGCGGCCGTATTCGACCATCGCTTTGCGGGCGTTTTTGATCATATTCTCAAGCCGGTTGCGCTGCATTATCAGTTCGCGTTCCTCGCGGTCGCGGTCGCCTGAGGTTTCGGCTTCCATAATGAGCCGCTCGATTTCGTCCGGCGAAAGTCCCGACGACGGCGAGATGGTCATCGCCTGTTCGAGCCCGGTCATCTTGTCGAGAGCCGACACATTTACGATGCCGTTAGCGTCTATCTCGAAAGTAACGTCGATCTGCGGAACACCTCGCGGCGCCGGCGGAATGCCGACAAGCTCAAATTTGTTGAGGCTGCGGTTAGCGCTTGCGATCTCGCGTTCACCCTGCAAAATGTGGATCTCGACCGATTGCTGGTTATCGACGACGGTCGTAAACGTCATCGTATTTCTGAGCGGAATGGTCGCGTTTCGGTTGATCAGTTTTACAAACAAACCACCGCGTGTCTCAAGGCCAAGGCTGAGCGGCAGCACGTCGAGCAGAACGATGTCCTTTACATCGCCGGTCAAAACGCCGCCCTGAATGGCTGCACCCATTGCGACAACCTCGTCAGGATTTATCTCGGACGAAGGCTCTTTGCCAAACAATTCCGTAACCGTTCGGGCGATAATCGGCGAACGCGTCTGCCCGCCGACGAGAATAACTTTGTCGATGTCGGACGGCTGTAGCTTGGCGTCCCAGAGAGCTTTTTGACACGGCTCAATAGAAGCCTCGACAAGCTCTTTGACAAGTTCTTCAAATTTTTCACGCGAGAGATTTGCGTTTACATGTTTCGGCCCACTCTGATCGGCCGCGATAAACGGCAGGCTGATGCTGGTTTCGTTTACGCTCGACAGCTCGCATTTCGCGCGTTCGGCGGCTTCTTTCAAACGCTGCAACGCGAGTCGGTCGTCCTTAAGATCTATACCGCTTTCGGCCTTGAAAGTTGCCACGAGCCACTCGATGATCAGTTGGTCGAAATCTTCACCGCCGAGAAAGGTGTTGCCCGATGTCGATAAAACTTCGAAAACGCCATCGTTGATCTCAAGGATCGAAATATCGAACGTTCCGCCGCCGAGATCGTAAACCGCGACTTTTTCATTCTTGTTTTTGCCAAAGCCGTATGCCAGAGCAGCGGCCGTCGGCTCGTTGATAATTCGCTCGACCTCAAGGCCAGCGATCTTCCCGGCATCGCGTGTAGCCTGCCGCTGCATGTCGTCGAAATAAGCGGGAACGGTAATTATCGCCTCGGTTATCTTGTCGCCGAGAAATTCTTCGGCGGCCAGTTTCAGACGCTGGAGCACGATCGCCGATATTTCGGGCGGGCTGTAAACGCGGTCGAGAACTTTGATATGAGCGTCGCCGTTCGGCGATTCGACGATCTCGAATGGCACGGTCGAGCGCATTTTCTCGACCTCGGGCGAGTTATATTTTCTGCCGATCAGGCGTTTCACCGCATAAAGCGTGTTCGCCGGATTGGTAACAGCCTGACGCTTGGCTATCTGCCCGACGAGCCGCTCGTCCTTATCGGTAAAACCGACAACCGACGGCGTTGTGCGGCCGCCTTCTTTGTTCGAAATGATCTGAACGGCTCCGCCTTCGAGAACGGAAACACAGCAGTTTGTCGTGCCGAGATCGATGCCAATTACTTTACTCATATTAAATCCTATCTTGGTGGGTTATTTTAGGTGGGTGGGGGCGATAAATCTATTCGGAATCCATTGCGGATTCGGGAGGATGGTCTTGATCTGTTTCGGGAGTTTCGACGGCCTCTACTTCGACAGCTTCGGAGACTGAAATGTTCTTCACAACCTTTACCATCGAATGGCGGATAACCCTGTCGCCGATAGAAAATCCGCGAACCATTTCCTCGCAAATATGATTGTCCGGAAGGTCATTGCTCTCCTCGATAGCGACAGCTTCGTGAAAATTCGGATCAAAAGCATTGCCGACGGTCGGAATAACTTTTATTCCCATTTTCGCGAGTATCTCGTACATCTGTTGGTTTACGAGATTTACACCTTCAAAAAAATGTTGAAACTCAACGCTCTCTTGGTCGTTCAGCTTTTCGGCGGAGTCGATCGCACGGCTAAAGTTATCTAACGCCGGCAGCAGAAATGTTGCCAGGTTTCCTACCTGATTCTGGAATGTTTCAGTTCGTTCACGCTCAACCCTTGCCTTATAGCTCGCAAAATCTTTTGCACGGCGCTGCGAATTTTTGAAAATTTCCCCTCGCTCTTCTTCCATTTTTGCGATGGCGGCGTTCAGCCGTTCGATCTCGGCTTTGAGCTCTGAGGCGCGTTCGGCCTGCGGCACGGCGACAACAACACGTTGCGGCGCTGCCGTTGCAGACCCGAATTCCTGCGTGAGAAACTCGCCGTCGTCAAACGATTCGGCGATCTCTATGATCGTGGTATCAACGGTGATGTGCAGATCTTTCTCGCGTTCCTCAAGCTGGCGAATAAAGTCGTCAACCGAATCGGAATCGTCAGATTGCGAATCGTCGCTTAAAACCTCAAGGTCTTCAATTTCCTGATTTGGATCCATTTTTATGAAACCGCTGGAAAAGCCGGTAATTTCGATAGGTTAGTTATTGGAGATGTCTTTCGACATCATTCGTTCGAGAACACGGGCGACGTAGGACACGACCGAGATCATCCGGGCGTATTCGATCCGCGTTGGGCCGAGCACACTCAGCGTGCCGACCGCTGCACCGTCTCCGATCCGGTACGGGGCCGAGATCAGCGTGCAATTCTTAAATGAGGGCGTGCGATTTTCGCTCCCGATCATAACCTGAACTTCGCCTTGATTGGCCGCGTCGCGTGTCACGCATTCGTTCAGGATCTGGATCAGACGCGATCTTTCGCCGATCGTTGCAAGCAGTTCGCGAAGCCGCTCCAGATCGGCAAAATCACGTTTCGTCAGGATATTGGTCGTCCCGTCGACGTAAATTTCGCCGGCCATTTCGGAGTCGTCATCGATGCTCTGCGAGCAAAGAATTACGGCGGTCTGCAGCAATTTATCGAACATCGTCTTTTCCTCGTGCATCAATTTCAGTATCTCAGCACGTATTTCGGAAAGATTCTTGCCGACGAACTCCTTGTTAAGATAGTTCGAGGCCCGTTCGAGTTCTTCCTTTGCAAAACCCACTTTCAGGCGAATTATCCGGTTATGCACTATGTTCGGATGCGACACCAGCACGACCAGAACTTTGCCATCGGAAAGGTTTACAAATTCGATATGCTGCAGGCGATCGTTCGCCAAGCTGGGCGAAACCACGATTCCCACATTATTTGAAAGAACAGACAGCAATTGGGAGGTACGTTCCATTAGCCTGTCGGGCGTTTCGGCAAACTCGCTCGGATTTAGCCCGAACTCGTCCCCGATGCGATAAAGGTCATCGTTTGATATACTTAAGACACCCAATAGATTGTCAACGTAAAACCTGTAACCCTTGTCGGTTGGGACGCGGCCGGCTGATGTGTGCGGTTGTTCGAGCAAACCAAGCTCTTCCAACTCACCCATCACACTGCGGATTGTCGCCGAACTCAGTCCCGAAGCGTTGGCAAATTTTTCCGCAATGGCCTTAGACCCAACAGGCTCGCCCGTGACAAAATGTTCATTAATGATCGCCGAAAGGATGGTCTGCCCGCGTTGATCCGGAAATCTTAGTGATCTCTCGAAATTCAGGTCTGATTCGCGGGTCGGCATTTTCTCAACGTGGACGAGCGGCCGTTTGCCGTATGAGGACGACAACGTGCCATCTAAAGAAATAGCATTTAGCGCCGTTTTCTGTCAACAAATATTAGTTAAACTCTGATTAACATTAAGATGCCGAACAGGTTAGCCAAAATTGCGGAATTTTACACCGAAGCCTTTGCCCATTACGACCGCGACCGAACGCCGCCGCCCGTAAATGTCGAATTTTACCCGTATATAGGAATAAATCACACTATTCGTATCAGATCGGGCGGGGCTTATGTTCGTTTAACCGAGCTTTGCCGCGACATGCCGGCCGACGAGCAGCGTTCACTCGCGTACATTCTTGTCTCAAAACTGTATCGAAAAAAAGCCCCGAAATGGATGCGCGAACTTTACGGCGATTTCATCAAAAGCGATGAGATCCGCGTGAGTTCCACCGAGAACAAACGCGCCCGCGGCCGAAAGGTCCTGAGCGGCACAGCAGGTGCGGTCTATGACCTGACCGAAATTTTCGATCAACTGAATAACAAATATTTCGTCGGCAAATTGGAAAAACCGTCGCTCACTTGGTCCGCACGAAAGACATATCGCATTCTCGGCCACCATGACTCGACGCACGATACTATCGTTATCAGCCGTTCGCTGGACACAAGCGAAACTCCCCGCTTCGTAGTCGAGCATGTGATGTTTCACGAAATGCTCCACGTTCACCACCCAACCGTCCACCACAACGGCCGTCGATACAACCACACCGCCGCATTCCGCCGCGACGAAGAAAAATTCGAGCACTTCCACACCGCCGAACGCTGGATCGAGAACAATGTGCGGCGCTTAAAGAAATACGCGAAGAAAAAGATTTGAAAATATGCCTGTTTGTCATATTCTTGTTGACCACCATATGTCAATTTGTCATAATACTCACGAGGCCAGATTTTGCGCATAATTTCTGAAAAACATTTGCAAAATTTCTGGAACTCAGCGGATCGTTCCGAAGGCGTGAAGCGTGAAAAGGCGATGCGCGAATGGATCGCAGTCGTTCGTAAAGCTGACTGGAAAGATTTTGCGGGTATCCGCCGAACATTCAATCATTGCGACCTTTGCGGTAATTGCACAATATTTGATGTCGGCGGCAATAAGTACAGGATCGTTGCAAAGGTCGCGTTTGGAATACAGGTCGTTTTCATTCGATTTGTTTTAACGCACGACGAGTACGACGAAAAGAAATGGCAGACCGACTGCATTAAAGGCTAAACGGGAATGACATATAATCCAGAAAAGTACGGAAAACTGTTATCAGTTGCTCTGCCGGCTGTAATAACCAACGACGCTGACTACGAAAGGATCGAGTCGTTCTTCAACGGGTTGATGGACAAGGGCGAAAACAAACTTTCGCCAGAGGAACGACGTCTGTTTGAGCTGTTGGCGGGATTGCTTGAAAGTTATGAAAAACGGTCTTTTGGTGACGGCGAACCAGTTTCTCCAAAAGACGCTCTCAGATTTCTGATGGATGAAAACAATTTCAAGCAAATGGACCTTGAAGATATTTTTGGCTCACAGGCGGTTGTTTCCAAAGTCCTCAGCGGAAAACGAGCGTTCAGCAAAACCCATGCTCGGCGCCTTGCCGAGCGTTTCAATGTACGAGCCGATCTCTTCCTCTAAGAGTTCTTTGAAAAACCCAGGCATCTCTTAATTTTTTTCCAATTCATCTTGTTCCTTCTTATTCATCTTGCTCTGTGGTTAAAGAAATCGAACCACTGAACAATATGAACGAAGAAAGATGAATAAGGAAAAACCATAAGGTCAGATAATTCATCCGGGTTTGTCAAAGAACTCTCTAACTTCATTCAGGCGAAAATTGCGAAATGATCGTGCCGATCAGACCGAAGTCTGAAACGGTTCGGCGTTCGATTCCGTTTTGGTTGAAGCGTGTTTCGGTGAGTGAATATGAAGTAATCGCTGATGTTTCCGCTTTGCGTTCTGAAAGAACATCGGCAATTCGCAGGGCGATCATCCTATCACTTGCAAATGTCACCGATGCCGCGGTTGATCCGGCAAACAATGGATAAAGGTGATTTTTACCGAACGCATTATTGAGATTGCTAACCAGCTTTTCGGTTTCCTGCGGGTCACCGACGATCAGCGTGGTTCCGTCGAAGATCACGCGAACGTCGGAATCCTGAGAAAGCCACGAATCAGCGTTACCGATCCTTTCCGGCGGCTTCTTAAAATCGATCTCTTTCGCCAGCGAACGCTTTGCTTTTTCGGCGTCTTTTACGGTTGCGATCACCAAAACCTTATCGCCCGATTCATCGAATTTCGCCGTATGAATTATCGGCCCGATCGAACTCAGAAACATTTCAGGGTCGTCGATCCCGTATGGCCCAAACAGGCTCGACGAAAATGCGAGCAGAATATTCCCACTTGCCAGATCGGTTAGTTTTTGCGACGAAAGCAAAACGCTTCGCCACGCAATCTGCGGATCGCGCAGGTCGTATCGCGTAAAACTTGCTGCGGCCATCGGCAACGCAACGGTCAGTTTTTCGTCCGGCTTTGTGCCCGATGGAACAACAGTTTCGCCTAGGACTTTTGAGAGGTCATCGTTGAGGCTTATGTTGCAGCTGTCGGCAATGCCGTGTTCTGTCGTCGTCGCCGTCCAGGTCGCCTCTTTCAAAGAGTTGCGTAAAAGTTCTGGCAGAACCCGGGCGATGAAGCTCTGAACATCGCCATCTTCGCTTGATTGTTTAGCCAGTGAAATTCCCGCGATGTTTGCGATCTGTGCGACGCCGTCGGGCGAGACGTAACCAAAGGCGAGACGGTCACCGGTTGTGATCTTCGGATTTTTTGCAATGCTCTCGGCTTCGCCTCGCTGCACGGCAAGACATTTTTCAATCGCCGATTCGTCGTTGCCGAAATAGATTAGGCTGCCGATCACTAACGCATAGGCCTTTCTGCCGTCCTGTCCCGACCAGACGAAATATTTCCCGCCGTGTTTATCTGAGCTTTCGAGCGTCGCCTCACCGCCGTATGCTTCGCTGATAAACAGGCCGAGTTTCTCTTCGACAAAACCGATCACCTGATAATTCCATTTATGCGTTTCAAGCACCGCCACAAAACGCGGCTGAAAATTCAGTACCGAATTTTCATCGTTAACCGCCTGTTCCGAGGTTTCAAAACCTGTCACCGCAACCGCCATTTCCATGCCGTTAAGAATGCTTACGTCAGGCAGAGATGTCGCGGCTTCTTTCAACTTTGGATTATTTACAATGACACCAACAGCCTTACCAAGATCGCGTGTTTCGAGATACACAAGCGAATCCGCAGGGATCACACTACGCGGATCAGTCGGCTTCGACGAACAAGAAGAAATCAGCCACAGATGAACACAGATAAACACAGATAAGAAAATATGCCTGCAAATCATCCGGTTAACAATATCTTTCCGACATCTGTGTTTATCTGTGTTCATCTGTGGATAAATTCCGTCCGTTCCGTGCTAGAATCCCAACTCAATATGAGTGATATTTTCGCAGATAACATCTTAGAGGGTAAAGTAGCGTTTGTAACAGGCGGCGGAACGGGCATCACGGGCGGTATTGCTCGTGCGATGGCCGAACACGGTGCGCGAGTAGCGATCACAAGCCGAAAAGAAGAAAACCTGGCGGCGATGAAAAAGACTATCGAGGATGCGGGCGGCGAATGTTTCACGGTTGCGGCTGACGTACGCGAGTACGCGTCCGTCGAAGACGCCATTAAACAGACCGCCGACAAATTTGGGAAAATCGACATCGTCGTAAACGGCGCCGCCGGTAACTTTCTCTGTGCGGCCGATCAGCTTTCGGCGAACGGTTTCGGAACGGTCGTCGATATCGACACAAAAGGCACGTTCAACGTCTGCCGTGCCGCGTTTGAAGAACTAAAAAAATCGCAAGGCCAAATTCTGAATATTTCCGCCACGCTGCATTATCTGGCAACGCCAATGCAGATACACGTATCAGCCGCAAAAGCCGGTGTTGACGCAATTACCCGCAACCTCTCCGCCGAATGGGGCCGCCACGGCATCCGCGTAAACGGCATCGCGCCCGGCCCGATCGAAGACACCGAAGGCATGAAACGCCTGTTAATGCCGGAACTGAAAGAGAAGATCACAAAAAAGATTCCGCTCGGCAGATTCGGCCGGATCAAAGACATCGAAAACGCAGCATTGTTTCTAACATCTGACGCCGCCAACTATATCAACGGCGTCACGCTTGTAGTCGATGGCGGACAATGGCTATTAGGGACAAGTCTAGCATGAAATTGAAATCGTCGATGCCGACGACGACTTAGATGTAGAAGATTCTCGAAAATGCGTTGACCACAACTAAGGCTCAATAAATGTTTCTACAGCGATCTCTGTCGGCATTTTGCCTAGCACTGACCGCAATATCATCATTTTCGCCAAAACCCTGACTTCCGAACGCTCGAAGCGGTTTGTCAGGGCCTTTGTTTTTTCAAAATCTGCCTCGATCAATGAAGTGATCGTCGAATCCGCCATTCCAACGCTGCCGGTCATACCGCGGATCATTTGTCCGCCAAAAGCGCCGACCTGAAACTCGCCATCGGCGATCACCTCTTCATTTACATCGACGAACTCAGCGATACGAACAACTGAACTTATCAATTCATTGGCGCGGAAAATGGCATCGTCTAACACCGGAAAGGCCTTGTCGGGTTCGGCAACGGCATAACCGGACGCGAGCATCCAGCTGTACATAAAATCCAGGTATGTCTTTGGCTGCGGATTTACAAGCGTCGCCGCCTCACGCATGATCTCGGAAGCAAGCTGCTTATCGCCAGCCTTGGCGACCGACGCGGCCAGCATCGACAGCCCGGCGATCTTTTTATCGCGGCCGGTCGTCTTCCCGATCATCTCACGTGCCTTCGCAACTATCTTTTCACGTTCTTCTTTCGGAAGATCCTTTTGGCCGAGCTTCGCAACGCCTTCTGTCATCTCGCGCTCGGCTTCCTCACGTGCGGCCCGTTCTTTTTCGGCTGGCGATTGGGCCGAGCCGGTTCCGACACCTGAACCATTGCTTATACCGATTGTCGAAGTAGTGCCCGACCCGCTGGTGTTGGAGTTTCCGCGATAGACCGCGGGCGGCGGCAGCGAAGAGCCTCCCATTACCGTATATCGGTCGGGATTTCTCGCGTTTTCATCTTTCGATGCGTATTTCGCTCGTATTTGGGCAGCCCGCGACGGTAATGTTTTCTCGATCGCGTCCGCATAATTAAGGGCTGCGTATGTATCGAAAACCTCTCCCGGAGCCAGCACGGTGCGTGCGAGCAGTTCCGCGATGTCTCTCAGTTCTGACTCCGAATAAACAGCCTTTTTCCCACCTTCGAGTTTTGATTTCTCGATCGTTTCATTTCCAAATCTTAATAGTTCCGCGGTTTGGTCATCCCCAACCTTTTCCGGACTTGTTTCCTTTAGACGACTTAGGATCGCCTGGCCAAACTCAATCGCCTTTGCGGGGTCTTTCGCATAAATACGTCTGAGCAACGCTACGTGAGCGGACGTAAATCCTTTTCCAAGCGATACTTTCCCAAGCTCGGCGGCTTTCTTGACGTTTGTGTCGGCGATGCGGCTGATCAACTGTTGTTCGTAGTTTGCGTCGCCGGCTTCCATCTGTTTGCGAAATTCCGCATTTGTGATGGCGTTCATGCTGTCGTGGAAAAAATTGTAGGCAAGCTCCGGCTCGTGCTCGGCGATGCTCATTGCGATCTGCTGGCGCACGCCCATCGCTGTACGAAATTTTTTGGCAATGCGAGTGCGGTCTGTCGGTTCCTGCATAAACGGACCAAACGCAGCGGGTTCCTCGTCCTTGATCGGGCCAAAGGCATTCATCTGCGAATCATAGGTAGCAAGCAGCTGTTTGAAATCGCCGACCGCAGTGCCAAACATCGCCGCTGCCTCTTTTTGATCGTGATACCAGAGCAAAGCGGCAAGTTCGGACGTAAAGCTTATGCGGTTCTCAAGCGATCGCAAATTGCCGATATCGCTGTAGGTCTCGCGCAAAAACACGACAGCGGATTCACGCAGTTTTGCCTTTTTTTCGTCAGGTGTGAGAGGTGTGGTCGCCTGAGCAAGCGAATTTACCGGAACACACAGTAATACAGTCAGCAAGAGCGATGTCGAAAATTTCATTGAGCCTCCAAATTTCAAGTCGGAATAATCATAGTTTGTAAACACGGTTAAGTAAACAAACTGTTGACGGACGAGCAGATTGTAAATTGCCGAAAAAGGTGCGAAATTAGGTTTCGCAATGCTGCTTGTTATAGATAATTACGATTCGTTCACCTATAACCTCGTTCAATATCTGGGCGAATTGGGTGCGGAAATGAAGATCGTTCGCAATGACGAGGTGACGGTCGATCAGATCGAAAGCGAGATCAAGCCTGAAAAAATCTTGATCTCGCCCGGGCCGGGAACACCTGACGATGCCGGAATTTCACTTGGTGTTATTGAAAGATTTGCCAGTCGCATTCCAATTCTCGGTGTCTGTCTCGGCCATCAGGCGATAGGACAATTTTACGGCGGCAAAGTAGTTCGCGGGCCCGAACCGGTACACGGCAAACCGGTCGAGATTCGACACGATGGGAAAACGGTTTTCAAGGATATTCCCAATAATTTCGCCGCCGGGCGTTATCACTCGCTGGTCGTCGAACGCGAATCTTTGCCTGATTGCCTCCAGATTTCAGCCGAATCTCCTGACGGACTTGTAATGGGCCTGCGTCATCGTGAACTGCCCGTAGAAGGCGTTCAGTTCCACCCAGAATCGATCCTTACAGAACACGGCCGGCCATTGCTACGAAATTTCCTAAACATTGGCCGCTGTCAACTATAAGCTTTAGGAAATTTTTTCTAACAGTTTGTAGTTTCAAGTTTCAAGTTCATAGTTTTTGAAATCGGGCAAATTGCTTCTTTTCTTTAACTTTCAACTATCAACTTTGAACTTTTAACTGTTAGGAAATTATTTCTAACAGTTGATAGTTTATAGTTTCAAGTTGGTAGTTTATGAGTTCGCGGCTTATTCCATTTGGCAAGATCTACGGCCGGGTCATGGACGCGAGGAATGCGTTGTATGACCGCGGTATTTTTCGTGTTCACGATCTGGGTGCTCGATCTATCAGCGTTGGAAATCTGACGACAGGTGGAACGGGGAAAACACCGCTCGTTGCGATGATCGCAAAAATTTTGGCGGAGCAGGGTGAAACCGTTTGTGTCCTGACACGCGGTTATGGGCGTAAAAATAAAGGTGAGCGGGTTGTCGTTTCCGATGGCAGCTCGGTTCTATTCGATGCCGAAACCGGCGGCGACGAGCCGGTGGAGCTTGCGAGAAAACTCATCGGAAAGGCAATCGTCATTGCTGACGCCGATCGCGTTTCCGCGGGCAGTTGGGCAAAAGAAAAATTTGGGGTAACAGCTTTTATTCTCGACGACGGATTTCAGCATCGGCGGGTGAAACGCGATTTGGATATTGTCTGTATCGACGCAACAGAACCATTCGGCGGCGGCACAGTGCTTCCCGCCGGAAGATTGCGCGAACCGCTTGGAAATCTAAAACGGGCTGATGTGATAGTGATCACGCGAACGAATCTAGTAGATGGAATTGAAAATTTGAGATCTCAAATTTCAAATCTAAATCCGCACGCATTGGTCTTTTCTGCTTACAATTCAGTAAAACGGGTTCTGCCGCTGAAAGAATTTCACGCGACAACACTCGGTTCAGAGGATGACGCCGCCAACCCGGAAAGTGGCATAGGATGGGAAAGGCTGCGCGAAGAAGGCGATCCGGCCAACGCGGATGAGGAAGTTCGGATAATGGCTTTCTGCGCGCTCGGCAATCCGGACAATTTCTTTCACCAGATTGACGAAGAATTTGATAAAGAGTCGATGAGTGAATTCGATCTTTCGATATTCAAAAAGTTTCCCGATCATCACTTCTATTCTCAAAACAATGTCGATCGGCTCGAAAAACAGGCGAGGGAATGTAGAATGGATGTTCTCGTCACGACGGCGAAGGATGCCGTAAAACTAATGGGTCTCACGTTTACAATGCCGTGTTACGTGATTGAGATCGAGACCGAGATCGACGATTCCGAAGCATTTACAGATCTGTTGATTTCCTCTTAGTCGGCGGTTCTTTTTTGTCGCCCCAATAAAACGCACGCACGACCAGCACATAAACCAGCAGGCAGATAAACAACAGCACAAAAAAGAAAACGATCAACCAGGCGAATGGGGACATTTAGGAATTAACCTCCTCGGCAGCCGGCTCGTCCGTTTCGGCAAGGCCGTCAAAAAGCCTTTGGCCGCCGCGATGTTCGATAACGTGTTTATAAACGACCGTGAAAAGAGCAACTATCGGAATTGCCAGAAAAACTCCGGGAATTCCAGCGACCTGTTCACCCGCAAGCACTGACAAAATTATCAGCAGCGGATGCAGATGAATGCCGCCGCGGACGATACGCGGATACGTTATGTAATCGTGTATCAGTCGAAGTGTGACAAGAAAGATCGCAACATAAAGCGCCCGCCACGGGTTTTGGCCAAATCCGGCGGTCGCGGTCGCAATGATGCCGATGGTCAGTGGGCCGAGCAGCGGGACGAATTCGAAAATACCTGCGATAATGCCTAACAACAATGCGTATCTCAGACCGATCAAGTAAAAGCCGATGGTGCAGATCACGCCGATTATCAAACACGAGATCAACTGAGCCCTGGTGTATGCCGCCAGCGTCGTGTTCACATCCCGCATAACGGACTCGGCACGAATACGCCAGCGGCCCGGCGGAAAAAGCCTCAGGATTGCAAGCCGTATCAAATTTACATCTTTCAAAAAAAAGAACGTGAGTATCGGAATGATTATCAACCACGGCAGGTATGTGACGATGTTGATGAGAAAATTACCGAAACCGGCGGTAACCCGTTCGCCGAGCAGGACGGCCTGTTCATTGATGCGCGTTTGCACGTCCTCCGGCACGCGAAGCCGCTGAAACCGCCGGTTCATATCGTTCATCATCTGCCGGGCCGACGCGGCGTATTCCGGAAAGCTCGCACCCAGCTCTTTCCCCTGTTCGATGGCTTGCGGGGCAATGCTTGAGATCGTCAGCCCAACAATACTAAAAACGAGCGCAAATGCGATCACGATAGCGATCGAACGCGGCATAAAACGCTCAAGATTTTTTGCCTTGAACGGGCGACGGATCAGCCGAACAAGCGGGTCGATCAGATATGCGAGAAAGATCGAAAGAACAAGTAGAAAAAACAGATAGGTCAACGAACCGATGATCGTCTCAAGCCGGTTTGCCACGAACAACAAGATCAACGTGACGACGACTATTCTGACCACAGCACCGACGGACGGCCACGACGCATCGAAAATCGGACGTTGGCTGGTGTTCGCCGAATCCGTATTGTCGGCATTCACATTCTCGGTTTTCCGCTGCTCTTCGTTCATCGTTTCCCGTTGCTGTTCGTATCGGCTTCCCTGATGTCGGCCGGTGAATGGTCGGTAAAACTGAATCGTTCCTTTAAGATCACAAGCATATTATCAGGAATCGGAAAATTTGTGCCGACGAGCAATGCACGGCCCTCGTCGGACAGCTCGCGGCGGTTTGCGTCAGCCGGAATGTTTGCCGAGAGAAATCGTTTGTCGTCCGCATCCATTGGCCCGCCATCCATCCGCCGCAAAACATAGATATGGCCAAAATCTGCAGTCCGCATCGCCTCAAGGTCGGTTTCAAACGAACGCGCAGGCCGTTCGAGATTTGCATTAGCTCTATCGAGCGACGGATTTTCCTGACCCGATTCGATTATCCGCTTATTCGGCCCGCAGGCCGAAATCAGGGTTGTGGCCACTAACACAAATAGTAGCCTTTTGAGATTGGATGCCATCATTTTACGTTCTCCTCGTCGTCCGGCAGCAGATCGTCGGCAATGTTTGTATTCTGCTTACGTTCCTCTTCATCGAGGGCTTTCTTTTCTTCTTCGGTCTCAGCCGCCTGGGCATCTTTTGGTGCCTCGCCTTTTGCTTCGCGGATCTTTAATATTCTCGCTTCGTCGTCCTCATAAACAATGTCGGCCCAGCCGCTGTCGAGCAGTTTTGCGATCATCTGATCGTTTTCGCGGGCGTCTGCAAAAACGTAGTTCGCACCGAACTGGTCGCGAATCATCGGGCCGGCTTCGTTTGTTTTGCCTTCGGTGATCTCCAACAGCAACTTATAAAGATCGGGATTTTCCGAATACAAATAGTTCGGATCGAGGCCATACACATAAGAGTGCTTTTGATCGTAAAAGAACAGCTTCGGAAAATCGTCCCAGTTTGCGTTAAAGAAACGCTCGCCGGTCGGGATATTTTCGGCACCGTTTTCGTCCTTTCCGGTCGCCCAAGTCATTGCCCGCTCGTATTTGTCGTTCGCTTCGTTGTCCTTGATCGTTCCCATCAGGCCGCCGTGGTCGATACCGATCTGCTGCAAACCGACCATACCGATCAGGAAATATATAAAGAGAAATCCGCCGAGCGTCCATATGCCGATCTGTTTCGCGACTTCCCAATTCTTGGCGTTCGCTGATTTCTTAGCGGTATCGAGATACGGTTCGATCTCGCGGCGAAAATCTTCGGGCAGTTCCGTAACCGATCTGGTCATAAACGCCTGCCAGCTAAACGCACCAAACAAAATTGCGAACGGCGGAAAATATTCGGCAAACCGTTTCGAGCGAAACTGCGCCGCAAGCAGAATTGTCACGAACATTAAAAAGAAAGTCGCCTTTTCAGGCAGCTTGCCGTTTCGCGGCATAAACAGCACGTAACCGATCAGCATCGCGATCATCGCAACCGGAAAATGCGTCAGCAGTTCCATGCCTGTATATGGGTACCATTCGCCGCCGACCACAACGGCAAAATCGCTGCCGATCTTGATCTTTGTATAGGCATGCTCAACAAAAAGCACAAGATTTTGCGGAAAATATGGATTGATAACATTGCCGAGCAACATTCCGGCAGTGGTATAAGCAAGCGGCCGCCATTCGAATTGGCGTTCGTTCCACGCGATGATAACTGTCCAGATGAGCGCCGCGATCCACAAGATCGGGAACAGGCTGTACGTCCAGACAAACGCAAACATCAGCGGCAGCAGCCAGACATATTTCCGCTCAAACAGCATATAAATGCCTGCGACTGTAAAGATGATTGTCAGCGGCGGCGCCTTTGCCATGTTCATCCGGTAATAGAACATCGTGGCACAAGTGAGAATTCCGCCGAGCCAGATCAGTTGATAATCGACCTTGTAATAATGCAGCAGCCAATAGACGGAAAATATCGCCAGCGTCGAAAATACGACCGCCGCGACCTTTGCCGCCATTACCGGCTCAAAAAACCACAGAAACGGAATTTGGGCCAGATGAAATAAAAAATGATGGTCGTTGTAATCCTGCGGATTCAGTACCGTCAGCGGCAGCCATTGAAATGTCGGCAGCCAGTTGCCGCTTGAAAGGCTTTCCCATAAAAGCTGGCTCCAGCGAATATGATAATAGCCGTCCCAATCACCGCAGCAGATCGCGGCGGTACGAAACTGCAAAAACGACATCACCATCGCGATCGCGATAAACCCAAAGATCAAATAGACCATCCGCGTGGCCTCTTCGGTTTCCAGATACGCTCGCCATGCGGCCTTCGATTTTGCCTCGCGGGCCGCAATGACGGCGTCTGTCTGCACTGTGTTTTCTTCCATGAATTAGCTGTAAATAACGCTTTCGCGATCAGTGAATTAACACAAAAAAGTAACACGAACGCGGACTAAATATCTAATATGCGGATTGCGAAACCATCGGCCACAACCTAAAATCAAAGTTTTGGCTATGTATCCGAAAGGCAACCTTATAATTCCGGCCCCGAACGGCCAGTTGGAAGCGATACTAAAAGAACCTTCGGGCGAGCGGCTCGGCGTCGGCATCGTCTGCCATCCGCATCCGCTCGGCGGCGGGACGATGCATAACAAGGTCGTCTTTCGTGCGGCCGCGGGTTTGGTCGATGCGGGTTTGACGACGCTCAGGTTCAATTTTCGCGGCGTCGGTGCATCGACCGGCGTACATTCGGAAATTCCCGGCGGAATGGAAGATGTCCAAACCGTTATCGATTACATGGCCACGGAATTCCACGGCGAAGACATTACGCTTGCCGGTTTTTCTTTCGGTTCGCGAACCGGAATGGCCGTTGGCATCGACGACGATCGCGTAAAACGCCTGATCTCGATCGGCACGCCGGTCGATAAATACGGCGACTATGAGTTTTTGCTGAATGTCCGAAAACCGATATTGTTCGTCCACGGCGACAGCGACGAATTCGGTGCGGAGGAAAATATTCGCGTCCTGTTCGAGCAGGTTTCAAAGGTGACCGATGCCGAGCTGGTAGTGTTCAAAAGCTGCGGCCATTTTTTCGACGAACATTTGAATGAACTGCGTGATGCGGTTCGCGATTGGACGGTGGCTCAAATTGCGAAAGAAGAATTATCTTCCGATTAACGTATAGCGTGCAGTGTAGAGTGTGTAACAGTTATCCGTTTTACGTTTTTCACTATCCGCTAACCGGAAAAAAATATATGGAAAACACTCACCGCGATGCAGCGATCCGACTAACAATGATGCCGCGCGATACTAACGCTCACGGCACGGTTTTTGGCGGAATTATTTTGAGCTATATCGACGTCGCCGGCGGCGTCGAGGCCGTCCGGCACACAAAGCACGAACGCTTTGTAACTGTTGCGATGAATGAAATCATTTTCCACGAGCCGGTGTTTATCGGCGATCTTGTCAGCTTTTACGCAACGACGGTCAAGGTCGGCAACACGTCGATAACCATACACGTCGATGTCGAAGCCGAACGCTTCGGCAATCACGGCGAGATCGTAAAAGTGACATCGGCCGATCTTACATTCGTCGCAATCAACCAAAACCGCGAAAAAGTAAAAATAGGAAAATAGATTTGCCACGAATTCACGAATGCTAATGAAAAATTCGTGCATTCGTGGCTAAAATTCTTATGCCTACTTGGAAATTAGAACTTGAATACGAAGGTACGCGGTATCGCGGCTGGCAGATACAGCACAACGCGAAAACTGTGCAAGGCGAGTTGCAGGACGCGGCGCGTCAGCTTTTCGCGTCGAAATTTGAGCTGTTCGGGGCCGGACGAACCGACGCGGGTGTTCACGCCCTGCACCAGATCGCGCATCTGAAAGTCGATGAACTGACCACAAACATTACGCCGTTACAGATACGGCACGGCTTTAACGACATTCTGCCGCACGATATAAATATCCTGAAAGTTTCAAACGCACCTGACAATTTTCACGCTCGCCACGACGCCGTCGCCCGTTATTATCTTTACAAAATTTCGACGCGGCGGACGGCATTTGGCAAAAATCTCGTTTGGTGGATAAAGGACAGGCTCGACGCAAAAGCGATGGCCGAGGCCGCCGAAATGCTGGTCGGTAAACACGACTTCACGTCGTTTTGCGAAAAGGACGACACTAAAAAACAATCTACAATCGTTGAGATCAAACACGCCGAAATATTCACCGACGGCGACCTGATCTGCTTCCGAATCGGTGCCTCGCATTTCCTTTGGAAAATGGTCCGCCGCATTGTTGGAATGCTCGCCGAGATCGGCCGCGGCAATATGACGTTCGACTCGTTCGAGCGATTGCTGAAATTTCACTCCGACGTTCCCGCAAAATTTACCGCACCGCCGTCGGGTTTGTTTTTGGAAAAGGTCATTTATTCGGGCGATAAACCGCCAACAGGCAGATCCTGAAAACTCGCCAAACTTGCGATTAGCCGTCAGTTGTGACAAATTCAAGATAATCAGGAATTTGAGATTTTCGAGTCAGGAGAGAAACCATTTAATGCCCAATATTACAGCCGAAACCGCGACCGGAACTGTTAATTTCGAGTGCGGCGAAGGTCGAAAACTTGTTCTTTGTATAGAAGATAACGGTGTCGATATTATGCACCGCTGCGGCGGAAACGCCAGATGTACGACGTGCCGCGTCGAGGTGATCTCGGGCGAGGTCGGCGAAATGGGGGAGGCTGAAGAAGCGATCCTTGCCACAAAAGGCGATCTTGCACCGAACACGCGCCTTTCGTGCCAGGTCCGCTTGACCGGCGATGTTCACGTAAAAGTGTTGAATCAGGCCAGCGTTACCGGCATCGAGCCGGGAACACGGCCGGAAGAATAATGTTTTGAGTCCCTGCTTTAGCAGGCGATCAGTTCGTTTTGGAGAAATTACGATTATGTTTGAAAAACTAAAGAATAAATTCGCTGGTAATTTTGAAACCGCCGAGGCTCATTGCGACGCGCCGTGCGGCGTTTACGATCCGGCATCAGCACGCATCTCGGCTGAGGCCGCGTTGTCGATGACCAAAAAGATCCTCGATCTAAAAGCACCCGACAGCGGCGATGCAAAAGCAACGGCGGCTTATCACAACACCCTGACCCGTTACATCATGGTTAAGGAAGAACAGGCCCGCGTAGCAAAAGAAGAAATACTTATCCTTTGGACCGATTATTTCAAACCGGTGCATTTGGAAAAATATCCGAACCTGCACGACACGTTTTGGAAAGCCGCAAAGCTTTGCTCAGCAGTAAAGGTCGAGGTCAGCCTTGAGCACGCAACCGAGTTAATGGACGCGATCAAGGAAATTCACGGAATTTTCTGGGCAAGCAAAGACAAGGAAGTCGCCTGGTACACCGCTTCTTAAGCTAAATAAATTATGGGCAGCGGCGTTGAAACCACTGCCCATTTCTATGTATGCATGATGAAATTCCGATCGCCAGATTCCCTGAAAAACTTCGCCTGCTGATTGGTCGGCTCCACGGAATTACCGTCGAAGGCGATTCAATGACCCCGTCGCTGAAAGCCGGCGACCGCGTGCTTGTCGATAAGAATTCAGCGATCAAAGTGGGTGATATCGTGGTCGCCAATCATCCTTTCAAATCAAGCGTTAAGATCGTAAAACGAGTCTCGTCGATCGAATCCGACGGACGAATTTTCCTCACCGGCGACAACTCCAAAACAAGTTCCGACAGCCGCGTACTCGGCGCTTTTAGCCGCGAAGATATTATCGGCAAGGTCATCTCGCGCCTTAAATAATTTAATATTTCGCTACGCTCTGATCGACCTCGTCCGACCACGCTCCTATACCACCTTTCAGATTTATCAGACGGCCTTCAAATCCAGCATCTTTTAGGTAGCCAATCGCCTTCGCGCTTCGCACGCCGCCTTTGCACTGAACGACCGTTGTCTTCCCTTTTTCGATCTCGCAGATACGATTGACCACCTCGCCGAGCGGTATCAGTTTCGAGTTCGGAATGCGGGCTATCTCATATTCAAA
Source organism: uncultured Chloracidobacterium sp. (assembly GCA_964605905.1). Lineage (GTDB taxonomy): Bacteria > Acidobacteriota > Blastocatellia > Pyrinomonadales > Pyrinomonadaceae > OLB17. The sequence continues at coordinate 74,858 of CAZSEL010000007.1, forward strand.
CGGCTCGCGGACGTCGATAAGCTGAAAATCGATCTGGCCGGTGAACCAATTGTTCAGTTCTTTTGCCGTGATCTCTTCGATCTCGGGCTTTGTTTCGACCGGTGCTTTCAGGCCGCAGAATTCTTCGTAATCGATCAATTCCCTGATAGTCGGATTGTCACCGCAGAGCGGGCAGGCCGGATCTTTCTTCAATTTCAATTCACGAAACGTCATCTTCCACGCATCGAACAGCAGCAAGCGATTGAGCAAAATTCCCTCAGCACCGAGAATCACTTTTATAACTTCGTTCGCCTGAATCGTTCCGACGATTCCCGGCAGTACGCCGAGCACGCCGCCCTCGGCACATGACGGAACCAATCCCGGCGGCGGCGGTTCGGGGTAGAGACAGCGATAGCACGCACCTTTCTCGGCCCAAAAGACGCTCGCCTGACCCTCGAATCGAAAGATCGACCCGTAAACATTGGGCTTGCCGGTCAAGACACTCGCATCATTCACTAAGTAACGCGTCTGAAAGTTGTCAGTGCCGTCAACGATCACGTCGAAATCCTTGAACAATTCGAGCGCGTTTTCACTCGTAAGGCGTGTTTCAAATGCCTCGATATTTGTATTCGGATTTATGTCGAGCAGACGGTCGGTCGCGGACGCGATCTTTGCCCGGCCAACGTCTTTGGTGCCGTGGATGATCTGGCGCTGAAGATTCGATTCATCAACGACATCGAAATCGACCAGCCCAAGCGTGCCGACACCGGCCGCCGCCAGATACAGGCCCAACGGCGATCCGAGGCCGCCCGTGCCGATCGTCAGGACACGGGCCTGTTTCAGTTTACGCTGGCCTTCCAAACCTACTTCCGGCAAGATCAAATGCCGCGAATATCGCGCGATCTCGTCGTTCGAAAGCTGAGGCAATTCACTCGCAGATCGAGCCTCGGCGGCCGTGCTGCCGCCTGCGATCGACGGGACGATCATTATCGTTTCGCCGTCTTTCAAAAGCGTGGCCGCGCCGTCAAGGTGGCGAATGTCTTCGTCGCCGACGTAAACATTTATAAAATTACGAAGATTATTTTGGTCGTTGTAAAGGTGCTTGCGAAGCTCCGCGTGCGTTGCGGTCAACTCCAACAATGCGTCCCCAGCCGTCGCCGCATTCACCTCGATCTCAGAATTCCCGCCCGCAAACTGCCGCAACGGCGTCGGTATAACTATGGTAATTGACATATAAAATTGCTCCTTGGAACGCCGGCATCCCTGCCGGCGTGTTTTCTTAAGAAAAATTTAAGTTAAACTCCCTCGCCGGCAAGATGCCGGCGTTCCACCTGTTCCTCGTTAAATTTCGAACGGTCGTTTTCCATTTCCCACGAACGAATGTCTGCCACGTTCCCTTCAATCACCGACGCGATAACGTACGACCAGACAGGCAATGCATGGTCGAGATCATATTGCGACGGGACAGCCGTATCGTCCGGATGCGAATGGTAATAGCCGACAATGTCCAGTTTCTTTTCCCGCGCGTAGCGTTCGGCTTTCAAAACATCCGTCGGCAATATCAAAATGCGGTCGTGCCTCGCTTCTTCCTCACGGGCGTTTTCTAACGGAAAGGTCTCAACGACCGTTTTCTTATTGCTATCGAATTCCCCGATCAGCATTCCGCCGCACTCGTGCGGGTAATCGCGCTCGGCGTGAGCGGTTAACGCCTCGATACTTTGTTGGTTCAGTTCGATCATATAATGGTCGCTTTCTCGTACGACAGGCTGTCAGCCTGTCGCGGCAGACTAACAGTCTGCCGTACTACCGCCTGCTCAATGTCGGCCAAAATGTCGTTGACGTCCTCGATGCCGACCGAGATGCGAATAAGCCCTTCGGTGATGCCGATCGCGGCACGTTTTGCCGGTGACAATTCACGATGTGTCGCGGTCGCCGGGTGGACAATTCCCGTGAACAGATCGCCGACGCTTGCCGCTCGTGTGCATAAATTCAAAGAGTTCAAAAATCTATACGCCGCTTCCCGCGTGTCTTCTTTCAAACGAATCGAAACTATCGCTCCATATTCGGATCCGTGAAATGTGCTGTCGAGAGCCTCGGCCTGAGTTCCCTCAAAATTCTTTGGATAGATCACTTCGCTTATCTGCGGCAGTTTTTGCAACTGAGCCGCAAGCCGTTCGGCATTCGAGCATTGCTTTTCCATTCTCAGCCCTAAAGTTTTGATACCTCTTAAAATCGAATGAGCTTCCCACGGGCTGAGAATACCGCCGGCGAGTGTTAAGGCGCCAAGCAATGCGGGCTTGTCGAAATCTTCTTTTGCGATAACAACACCGCCGGTCGCGTCGGCATGGCCGCCGAGATATTTGGTCGCGCTATGTACGACAAAATCGGCTCCGAGATCGAGCGGACGGCAAAGATATGGCGTCGCAAAAGTGTTATCGACGATCAGCTTTGCACCGACCTCGTGTGCGATAACGGCCGCTTCCTCGATATCGCAAACTTTCAACAACGGGTTCGACAATGTCTCGCATATCAGCACAGCCGGTTTGATCTCGAACGCTTTTGCACGCAAAGCCGCGATGTCGGTGAAATCTTCGGTAATGGTCTTGACGCCAAACGCGCCGAAGATCGTGTAGAGCAGTTCGAATGAAGCTCCGTACAAATCTTTCGACGCGAGCACGACCGAACCGCTCGTCAATTCGCAAGCGAGCAGTGCCGCATGAAGAGCCGCCATTCCCGAACCGTATGCGAATGCAAATTTGCCATTCTCAATAGCAGCCATAGCATCCTCAAACGCGGCAACGGTAGGATTGCCGTAACGGCTGTAAACAAAGCCGCTTACGTCGCCATCGACGATGCTGTCCACCTCTTCCATCCGTTCATAGATAAACGAAGACGATGCATAGATCGGCGTCGAAGCCGGAACACCTGCCGGTGCATTTCGCCGTTCGCCGGCGTGAACAAATTGTGTCGCTATCGAAAAGTCGGCCATAAAACCTCCGTTTGGAGTTCCAGCTTTAGCTGGCCCGCCGCCTAAAGGCGAACTCCGAACAACAAAAAAAAGCCCTCGTGCTATTTAAAAGCACGAGAGCTTCTATCGAAATCTCTTTGCAGTTGTTTAGCAGTTTTTTTAGTGGAGCAAGTTAACCTTAAATCGCCACTGTAAATATGCTTTCAAAAAAAGAAAGCGTGTAAAGAACTAAAGGCAGGTTAAATTACTCGTTTGACCTTGTCAAGCGCTTTTTCAAAGAACTATTGCAGAAGCCGGCGCGTTAGCAAGGGCGTAACGCTCAAGTTGGATGTATCGCCCTTGCTAACGCGCGGGCTTCTTCATCACTTATTCGTTCCAAAAATCTTCATTCAGATATTTACCGCCGCCATCGCAGAGTACCGTCACGATCACGGCATCGTCGCCCAATGTACGTGCCAACTCGACCGCCGTGAATACATTCGCTCCCGAGCTTGGGCCAACAAACAAGCCTTCTTCCCGAGCAAGTCGCCGTGTCATCGCCTGTGCATCTTCGGTCGCAACCGCAACATTTTCGTCCGCCAGCCTTGCGTCATAGATTCCCGGAACGATAGCAGTGTCGAGATGCTTCATTCCTTCGAGTCCGTGTATAGGCGATTCAGGCTGTACGGAAACCGCATGCAAATTCGGATTAAATTCTTTCAGCCGGCGCGTCGTTCCCGTAAATGTTCCGGTCGTGCCAAGCCCGGCGACAAAGTGCGTAACACGCCCTTGCGTCTGCCACCAAATTTCAGGAGCGGTCGTCGCGAAATGGGCCTTCCAGTTTGCTTCGTTGTTGTATTGGTCGGGATAGAAATATTTGTCCGGATATTTTTCGGCGAGTTCGCGGGCAATGAGCTGAGCAGCATCGGTCCCCGACAGCGGATCGGTTTCTATGATCTCTGCTCCGTACAATTTTAAAATTCGTTTGCGCGCAGCACTGGCGTTTTTCGGCAACGCAAGAGTGACGCGATATCCACGAGCCGAGCCTATCATCGCGTAAGCTATGCCGGTATTGCCGCTGGTTGCGTCGAGAATTATCTTGTCGGCAGTTAGCTCGCCATTTCTTTCACCGGCCAGAATCATCGCCAGGGCAGCTCGATCTTTAACCGACCCGCCGGGATTAAGATGCTCGGCCTTTGCATAGACCTCGACCGTTTTTGGTAAGCTATTCGTGATCCGGCGGAGCCGTATCAGCGGTGTGTTCCCGACCGCCGCTTCAAGAAAACTTTTCGAGATCTCATCCGTCCGGAACGCTGTCGCAACTTTTGTTTCTTTCACTGCCGTCTGCATATTAAACAAAAAATGCCGTGAATCTCATTGAGATAATCACGGCTTATCGGAGTTTATTTCATTTGCGTCCAGTTCAGGTTGCGACGCAAAACCTCAGCCGCGGTGCCACGCGGGCACAACAAATACAGCTACAACAAGGACAATATTTTGGCTGCGTATCGGTCATTCTTGAATCCTTACTAAAAAGTCTATATTCTGAATTTAGTGAATCGGTGAACACTTGTCAAATGAAATGTTCGTCGGAGAGCAAGCGTCCCGCTTGCGATAAGCAGCCAGGCAAACGTTACACGGATAGAATATTTGATGTAGATTTGTTGTAATTAAAATAATGATCGAAGAAAAGGTTTTAATCCAAACATTTGTCAACCGCAAACAGCGCGAAAGGCTAAAAAAGCCCGACTGGCTGAAGATAAAACTCGGTGACCCGCGACACCAGAATCAAGTCCTCGAACTGATCGAAGGGTTGAATTTGCACACGGTCTGCCAGGAAGCAAAGTGCCCGAATATCTTTGAATGCTGGACGGACAAGACGGCGACATTTATGCTCGGCGGCGACACCTGCACGCGGCATTGCGGTTTCTGCGCGGTCAATAAGGGCAAGCCGATGGACCTCGATCCGATGGAGCCGACGCACGTCGCCGAGGCCGTAAAACATCTCGATCTGAAACACGCGGTCATCACGTCTGTAAACCGCGACGACCTAGCCGACGGCGGCTCGATGCACTGGGCCGAAACGATCACAAAGGTCCGCGAGATGAATCCCGAATGCAAGGTCGAGGTTTTGATCCCAGATTTCAACGGCGAAGAACAAGCTCTGAACAATGTTCTCGTCGCTCGGCCCGACGTGCTCAACCACAACACCGAAACCATCGCCCGTCTCTACCGACGCGTTCGACCGGATGCAAAATATACGCAGTCAATGGAATTGTTGGAGCGCTCCGCACATTACCGCGACACGCAGTTCCCGACAATGAAAACCAAGAGCGGCATCATGGCCGGCCTCGGAGAAACATTCGAAGAGGTCGTCGATCTGATGAAAGATTTGCGCGCCGTCTCATGCGACATCATGACCATCGGCCAATACCTCCAACCCTACGAAAAACGTCTGCCAGTCGAACGCTACGTCACACCCGAAGAATTCGCCGAATGGAAAGCAATCGGCACCGCAATGGGCTTCAAACACGTCGAATCATCGCCGCTGACGCGTAGCTCTTATCACGCGCGGGAGCAGGCAGAATAAGCTAAAAATCTGAGGGCATCTGCGCTATAATTCGTGATATGACGGTTCAGACGATACCAGCTATTGAAGAGATGACGGCCAGCCAAAAGGTCAAGTTGATGGAAGAGTTATGGAAAGCGATGAGCCATCGACCCGACGATTATGTAGTACCCGAACGCCACCGGCGAATCCTTGAAGAGCGGCGAGTTGCTGTAGAACGCGGTGAGATCGAGTACATTGACTGGGAAGAAGCAAAACGTCAGATCCGGAGCGAGATCAAGTGAAGGTCCGAAATCGTTGAGCAATTCCAACCTGATTTATGTTTGCACTTCTATCGGCCACGATAAGATCGCTTTTCCATCCTAAATAAGGGCCAACTGCAATCAGTAATAATTAGTAGATTTATTCCTTGGTTAGAAGGTCACGGATGGCAACGTCCTAAAAAGCCTGACTCGTTTCATTGCGATTACGATGTCAAATCATTAGGGGATTATGAAAACAATTGGGAGCTAATTTCCGAACGATTCTCCGAAATGAAGTTGCTAAATACGCACTAAATTTCACAACTTGTGATAAAATACCTCAATGAAACTCACACGCGACATTCAGAGCCTCAGTGTATTCAAGCGAGATACGTCGAAATTTATGCGACAGATGAAAAAATCAGGGCAGCCGATCGTGCTTACCGTTAATGGAAAAGCAGCAATGGTTGTTCATGACGCCGAAAGTTATGAGGAATTTCTCCGCCAGAAAGATCGGATCGAAACAATTGAAGGCGTTCGGCGCGGTATTGCCGATATGAAAGCCGGCCGAACCAGACCTGCCGAGGAAGTTTTCCGTGATCTATTTGAAAAATTCGGAATTCCTGAAGCTGAATGAAACGCTACAATGTCGAATTCTCTGAAGAGGCAGATAACGAACTTTTCGAATCATATATTTGGGGCAGTTCGGAATGGGGCGTCGAAGCCGCAAACAGATGGGTTCGTGAATTCCGGACCACAATTTTTAAGATGCTGGGATCTTTCCCGGTAAGCCAGCCACTGGCTCCGGACAATGATGAGTATGAAGTGGAAGTACGGCAACTGATCGTTGGACGTTATCGAGTGCTTTTTACAATTCATGACACCGTTGTCATAGTACTCAATATTAGAGGCCCGTACACAGGGTGAGAATCTAAGCAGGTCTTTATGAACGAAACCGAAAAACAAAGTGCGATCGAGGTCCTGAACCGGATCATGGAATTGGAGTTGGCAGGCGTTGTGCGATATACGCATTATGCGTTGATGGTGTTTGGGTATAACCGCATTCCGATAGTTTCATGGCTTGATGGCAACGCGAATGAAAGCCTGGCGCATGCGAAACGAGCGGGCGAGTTTGTCACGATGTTTGGCGGGCATCCCAGCTTAAAGATCGGCACTCTGCTTGAAACTCACAAGCACGATATCGGCGATATCTTGCGTGAGAGCCTGGAGCAGGAATCGACGACGCTCGCCGCTTATTACGATCTGTTAAAGCTCACCGAAGGAAAGTCCGTCACGCTTGAGGAATACGCACGCGAGATGATACTGCTCGAGGAAACGCATCTTGACGAGGTCAACAAGATGCTGCGAAAGCCGGGCGAGATCGAGCCGTTTGCCGAGTAGCTCATTTCCGTATAATCAACATTATCAACTAGAATGCAGAACTTAAGGTTCTGCTTTTTTATGAAATACGGTCTAATTGCCGGCAACGGCCAGTTCCCTTTTCTAGTGGTTGACGGTGCGAAACGCTCCGGCACTGAACTGGCCGTTGTTGCGATAAAAGAGGAGACCGATCCGAAGATCGAACAATCTGCTGACAACGTTCTTTGGGTCGGCATCGGGCAGTTGGGAAAGATGATCTCGTTCTTCAAATCGAACGGAGTCGAAAAGGTGATGATGGCCGGACAGGTCAAGCATGTGCAGATATTTTCCGGTGCCTTGCCGGACGCGCGAATGCTGAAGATGCTGTGGAACCTACCAAAGCGAAACACCAATTCGCTCATCGGCGGTGTCGCCGACGAAATGGCCAAGGAAGGCATCGAGTTGATCGACTCAACCCATTTTATAAAAGACCAGCTTGCTCAAAACGGCGTACTGACAAAGCGAAAGCCGACCGATATTGAACTCGAAAATATTGAATACGGCTTACATATCGCGAACGAGATCGCGCGACTCGATCTTGGCCAAACGATCGTCGTCCGTGCAAAAGCCTGCGTCGCCATCGAAGCAATGGAAGGGACCGACGCGACGATAAAACGTGCCGGCGAGCTTGCAAACGGCAAACTCACCGTCGTTAAGGTTGCAAAGCCCGATCAGGATATGCGGTTCGATGTTCCTGTGGTCGGAGTTCCTACAATCGAAACGATGATTAAAGCCGGTGCAACGTGTTTGTCGGTCACGGCAGAAAAGACCCTTATTTTCAACCGCGACGAAATGCTTGCCCTCGCTAACCGTAACAAGATCGCCATTGTTGGCTCCTGATTCCGAAACTTTTTCGCCTTCTTTCCGTATTACCTTTTTGCCGTAATCCTAAATATTTCTGGAGATTCAATGAAGAAACGTATATTTCTGTTCCTTTTGTCCGTTGCGCTGCTCGTGCCGAATGTCGCTCTGGCCCAAGATGTAAAGATCTCTGCCAACGAACGCAAGATCGCCGAGGCGATAACCGCCGACCAGCTTAGTAACTACCTGCATTTTGTCGCGTCGGACGCGATGGGCGGCCGCGACACGCCTTCGGCCGGGTTGGACGTGACCGCCGAGTTTTTGAAAATGAACCTCGAACGCTGGGGTTTTAAACCAGCGGGTGACAATGGGACGTTCTTTCAGAAGATGGCCTTAACGCGTGAGAGCCTCGACATGGCGAAGACCACGTTGGAGATCAACGGCCAGAGTTACACGTTTGGAGATGATTTCTTTCGTGTTAGTGGAACGGGCACCGCGAGCGGCCCGATCGTGTTCGGCAAGGACGGCTGGCTGGTAAAATCAAAGGGCATCGATGCTTATGCGGGCGTTGATGTCGCAGGCAAGATCGTTGTTTTGTCCAGCCCGACGTTCAGCCCGCAGACGATGATCCCGCGACCGGCCGGCGTCACACAGGATGACCTGAAAGGCGAGGTTGGCGTCGATTGGGCCAGCCCGATGGAATATGCGAAGAAAAAAGGTGCGGCAGCTGTTATCGTTATCGCTCCGCCGCAATTGCAGGGCATGTGGCCGCAGCTTCGCAATTTTCTAGGGCGCGGCACAACGTACCCGGAAAAACTGCGCGACACACCGGCTGATACCTTTCCGGCATTTCTCGTTTCTGAAAAGATCGGCAATGCGATCTTCGCAGGCGAATCAGGCGATAAGACAGCAACCGCCGCTTTTGAAACTAAAAAGACCGCAAAGTTGAGTGCGGCCAGCAAATCAGAAACCTTGATGACGCAGAATGTCGTCGCGGTTTGGGAAGGCGGCGACCCGACATTGAAGAATGAAATGATCGCCGTCGGCGCCCACTACGACCACGACGGTGTAAAAATGAATGCTCCGGGCGAAGACAAGATATGGAACGGCGCGGACGATGACGGCTCGGGAACGGTTACCGTACTCGCTATCGCTGAGGCTTTGGCTAAATCCAAAGTGCGGCCAAAGCGATCGGTCCTTCTCGTCTGGCACGCCGGAGAGGAAAAAGGGCTGTGGGGATCCGAGTATTTCAATAAGTTTCCGACAGTCGATATTAAAAATGTGGTCGCCCAACTGAATATCGATATGATCGGCCGCAGCAAGAATCCGAATAACCTGATCCCGTGCGACACGACAAAACCACAAAAACCCTGTAACGACGAGCTTTCCGGCCCGAACGAAGTCTATATGATCGGCTCTGAGATGATGAGCTCGACGCTCGCTACGGTCGCGAAGGGAACGAACAACTCGTATTTGAAGATGGAATACAACTACAAATACGACGACCCGAAAGATAAGAACCGGTTCTTTTTCCGCTCGGACCATTTCCACTATGCGCAAAACGGCATTCCGGTCGTCTTCTGGTTCACCGGCGTTCACGAGGACTATCACCAGGCTAGCGACACGCCCGACAAGATCGATTACAAAAAAATGGAAAGCATAGCCCGAACGATCTTTATGACGATGTGGAAACTCACCGATCTAAAAGAAAGGCCAAAGGTCGATAAGGAACTGCCGGCGGAATTGCGTGAGCGATAAGCCGCCTAAAGGCGGAACTCAAAACAAAAAAAGGGAACGGTTTTGGCCGCTCCCTTTTTTGTTTATCTGTCGGTCGTTTTACTTAAAAACAAAACCGAAACCGAACCTGACATTGTGGGTTGTCGCATCGTCGAAGCGGATCGGGTTGTAATCGACCTGTATCACGCGGATGTCGATACGGTCGTTTAGTTTCACATCAAGACCGCCGCCGAATGCGCCCGCAAAGCCCGTTTCCGAACTTGACCCCTCAATTCCAGAACAAAGGTCCGCCGGATCGCAATCCACGTTTTTAACGTTGATGCGGCCGTGGCCTGCACCGATCAGAGCGTGTGCGAACGGTTTCAAACGCTTGTCCGAAGCGTTGTCCTTGATCTGAATTCCGCCGAGAAAATTGTAAAGCGAATTGTTTGTATCAAAAGAAATCCGCCCGTTTGACGGCGGGGCCGTCGGCACAGTGAAATCAAATCGCGTGTTGTTGTAAGCCCCGGAAATATCTCCCTTTACACCGACATAACGGCTAAAGTTATATACGCCGGAAACATTGAACCCGTGAAACGTGGCTCGATCTTCTGTGACGTCAAAATCGTCATCGACCGAAAGACCCGAATCGACCTGATTGTTAGAATACCCGACGAAAACTTCCGCCTTTTTGTAATCGCTCGTTTGAGCAAACGCGGCAACGCTCATTAGCGCAGCCATAAATATTGCAGTTATTAGCTTATGCATATAAAACACGTAACTCCTTGAATAGAAATGTCTTTGCCCAAAAAATGGACGCAAAAACAGCCTAGCAAATTCGATACTGCTAAATTCGTTAGGCTGTCACACTTTAGAGTGGTGTAACACTCTATTCAAGATGCCGGTTATTGAGCGGCGGTTGCAATTCGTTTGTCTGCCGCGTTAACAAATTTGGCGATTAGCTCTGCTCGCCGCTCGCCGTATGTCGGACGCTTTTCTTCGGGGATGTCCGCAGAAGTATCATCTGATACTGGAATTTCAACATGTTTGCCGTCGGCCGGCTCTCCGTTAGTCGGCTCCTCGATCACAACATCGTTCGCAGGTTCGTCGGGCTCGATAACAGTGGCGTCATCCTCATACAAACGGTCACCATATTCTTCGGCAATAGCAGTGAGTTTTTCATCTCCCAGAGCCGAGGCGATCGTTTCCATCAACTGATATTTATAATATGTATCGCCCGCACCTGCCCATAGTTGTTCGAGCAGGAATCCGGCTAAACGCGCGTCTCCCCAATTTCGTACCAATTGCATTAATGCCTGATCGCCTCGCGAAATAGCGGCCGGTTTCTCACCGTCGGTAATGACCGGGACACTCGAAAGCAAGATATTCAAGAGGGCCTGTTTGTGCCCGTCAGTTATCAGCCGGGCGTAACGTGGACGACTCATGGCTGAATCAGATTCTTCTACTTCCCTATCTTCGCTCTCTTCTTCGGCGGTCTCGGCTTCTGCAGCTTCTTCGGTTTTGTCGGCCTTTTCTGCTTCGGCTTCCCGCTTTGCTTCAGCCTCGGCCCATTCTAATTCCTGGAACGCCTGCAAAAGCTCGAACGAACCTTCCCAGCGTGTTATCGGATCTTCGGTAACGTCGATCAGCCAATTCACGACAGCCGCATCGCGGTTGCCTGCCGAGTTGAAAATAACATTCAGCTGATTGATGCGGTGTTCGTAGGTTCGCAAAACGTCGCCCGACATTTTCTTAATGCCGTCACGATATCCGACTGGTTCGAGGTTTACTTTTTTTATACCCTTTTCTTCGTCTTCCTCGCCTTTTTTGAGGAACATCAATACCATGTCGCCTGGCTTGACCTCACTCGACTCGTCAGATTCTTCAATTTCCAACGATTCGCCCATAATTTCTACGATTTCGAGCCGTTCGGTGACGGTCTCGTCTGTCGTTTCTGGAGTTTCTGCCGGTGCGTAGCGATAGTCCTGATTCTCAAGGACCAGCATCTTTTGCTGTTCGCCCTTCAGAGTCGTCGCCACGGTGTAATAACTTTTAGTTTTGACGATAGTGTAATTATCCGACTTTTCCGCCTCACCGTCCTCAATGCGGTCGAAGGTCGCGATGACGATCACATCGCTGCCTTTGTAAAGCGATAAAAGCGTTTCGGGTATTTCGACCGGGCAGCGTCGGGCCTGGGTTTCGGTCGGTAAAATAACTGTAGCGGCCAAGATGGCGGCAATTGCGGCTAAGGAAAGAAGCGACCTGAACATAACTTCAAACTCCTGAAAATCTTAAAAATAAAGGCGCGCATCTATTCAGAATATGGAACACGGTGAATAGTTGCATGACCGGAAAAATCTATTTCGATTAGACACCGAGGGCCAGAAATTGTTCCGAAAAATGGATCAGCTTGTTTGCAGTTTTCTGTATGCTTCTGACCGCGTCAGTCCAAATTCCTTAGCGGCCTGTTTCATCGCCTTTTTGCGGTCAAGGCCGGTAGATTCCAGTTCGCTTACACGGCTTACAAATATCTCGCTGCTGTCGCTGATCGGTGCCCTTTCGTTTTCACGTGCCCGGTCAATGACAAGAACGAATTCGCCGCGTGGTTTTGCAGATAAAATGTGGGTTGAAAGGAAAGAAATTTTGCCGCGAATAGTTTCTTCGTGGAGCTTGGTGATCTCGCGTGAAAACGAGGCCTCGCGGTCGCCGAGAATGTCAAGGCAATCAGCCAGAGCTGCCGCGATGCGATGAGGAGTTTCATAGAACGCAAGTGTTGCAGGTACTGTCTTTATCTCTTCGAGACGTTTCCGTCGTTCGCCCTTTTTTGCCGGAAGAAAACCGCCGAAAAAGATCGAATCAGTGGACAAGCCCGAAACGATCACCGCGCTGACAAAAGCCGCCGGTCCCGGAATCGGAACAACCTGTGAACCGATCTCGATGGCACACTGAACAAGCTGATGGCCGGGATCGTTTATTCCCGGAGTTCCGGCGTCGGAAACAACGGCGACCGACATTCCATCGGCCAGTTTTTTCGCGAGTTCAACGGCTCGTTCATGTTCGTTATGTACGTGATAGCTGACCGTCTTTGCCTTGATGCCAAGATGGTTGAGCAGCTTTTGCGTATGCCGCGTGTCTTCACAGGCAACAATATCAACGGCTTTTAATGTTTCAATCGCTCGGGCCGAAATGTCGCTCAGGTTCCCGATCGGCGTTGCGACCAAATAAAGTGTTCCGGGCATTGAGTGAATAGTAAGTCGTAAATCGTAAATCGTAAATCGCCCGTAAACGAAAAACCCGGGCCGATAAAACGACCCGGGCGAAAAACCATCTAGTTTCAGTTAACTTTGCTTAGAAAGGAAGCGGGAACGGAATGCGGTTGCGCCAATCGCCATTGCGGTTGTTTGTACCGTTTCGATTGCGATTGTTGTTGTATCCGCCATAACCATAGACCTGGCCGATCACGTTCAGATCCTGCCGGATCGCACCCCATTCGTTGCTCAGCTGCTGGCCGCCGCGAATGTTCCGCAGCTCCTGGTCGATCTGATTGCCGATATCGAGTACGCGGCGGGCCTCGTCTTCACTGTTGCGAAGATCGCGGCCGTTGCCATAATCGTCGGCGAGATCGTCGGTCGCTTTCTTAAACTGGTCCGCGAGGTTTTCAATACGGCCGACATTGCCGTTGCCATATCCACCGTTGTTATTGCCCCAGCCGCCATTGCGATTGTTGCCCCAGCGGTCGTCACGATCATCGCGACGGTCTTCGATGCGGTTGGTCGCCTTTTCAAAGCTCTTGGCTCGATTCTTTAGATTCTGGATCGTTCCCCGAATGTCGCTGTTGTAACCTTGATTGCCGTTGCGGCCGTAATCGTCGTTGCGGCCGCGATCACGCCACTGTGCCGACGCAACCGACGGCAGTGCCAAAACCACGAGCGAAAATACCCCTAATGCGATCAATCCCTTAATGCTTTTCATTTGTTTATCTCCCCTTTCCTTTTGAATGTTCGCAATGGTTTTGTCATTGCCGTCCCTAAATTAGCAACGTGCGTGCCATAACTGGCAAATCTTACAAAAACAAGCAAAGCCCCGAAAAATCGAGGCTTTTCTTTACAAATACAGTATTTTTTAGAAACAGGCTCTCATGCGGCAAAACAGATACTATCCGTTTTCGTTGAAACACTGCATCAGATGGTTAGTAACTGCCAGCAGCGTCCAGAGCTTTATCTGCATTTACGCGGCCAGCCGAAAATATACGGCCGTTCAGAATATCGAGCGGATCGTACGATTTAAGGATTCGATCGCGCAGGTCCTTAACAGTAATATTCGGCTCGCTCGCGAGAATAAGTGCGGCTATGCCCGCAACATGCGGCGTCGCCATCGATGTGCCTGAGGCTTCGCGATAGCCGTCATTGAGCCATGTGGAAACGATCTCTTTGCCCGGAGCTGCCACGTGAACCGTTTTTGCGCCAAAATTCGAAAACGACGCGAGCAGGTCTGCATTGTCGAGAGCCGCGACGCTTATCACGTTCGGTAGGTCGTAATTGGATGGATAATGCTGCCGCTTGTCATTATCAGTACTGTTGTTCCCAGCGGCGGCCACAAACAAAATACCTTCGTCGCCCGCTGCTCGAATCGCGTCTTCGAGAGCCTTAGATTTCTGCGTCGAACCCCAGCTTGCACTGATAATGCGGACATTTACGCCCTTTTTCTTTCTATCGACAGCGTAGTTTATCGCCTCGATCGCGTCCTTCGTCGTACCAAAACCGCCGCGTCCCAGAAACTTGAGCGGCATTATCTGCACGTCCCAATTGATACCCGTTATGCCGATCTCGTTGTTGCCCTTAGCACCGATAACACCGGCGCAGTGCGTGCCGTGGCCGTTGTCGTCCATCGGATCGCTCAGGTTGTCGGCGGCGTTAAATCCGCGTCGGTCGTTGAAAGTGCCGAGTTCGTTATCGACGTAAGCCGGAATATTGTCGGGCCGGAACCAGATATTCGGTGCAAGATCGGAATGCGTGTAATCTACGCCTGTGTCCAAAACCGCAACAACAACATCCTCGCTGCCGCGCGTTTTCTGCCATGCTTTCGAAGCCGCGATATCCGCATTTGCCTTGCCGCCGTTCTGGCCGGAATTGGCAAGAGCCCATTGGTCGGCAAACATCGGATCGTTCGGAGCTCCAACGGGCGCGTCGTGCGTTGTTCTATCGCTGGTGACCTCGCGATATTCCGGCTGGTCAAGCTGTATTTTGTAATTCGGCTGGGCGTATTCGACAAATTCGCTCATCGCCGCGTACTCGGCCGATGAACGCGCCGGATCGGCGTTGTCCATGTCGTCTATCGACGCAAGGCCGCGAACGATCTCGATCTTGTCTTCGACACGGTCATTGAACCGGCCCGCAATCTTACGTATCTCGTTCGCGGAAACATGCGGCTTAAATTTAACCAATATCTCGGCCTCACCGCCGATGTGAACATTGGTCGTTTTCGCAACGATCTTCGGCGATTCCGAGCGGGTCGTATTCAACGCCGTCCGCCAACGGTCGATCTGCCCGATGACCCCGGCAAAGGTGATCACCACCGCGGCCAACATTACGTGTATCCAGATATTATTGCGATTCATAGTAAAAACTCCTTCTATGAGATGCGAAAAATATTAACCGGCAACCAAATAGTTCTTGCCCTTGAAATTGCGAAGCCGCAGCTGATATTTATCGCCGCGATATTCGTACGATTTCCCGCCGTGGCCCAGCTCGATCGCCCATCCGTTTGAGATCATCTGCGCCGACATTTCACCGTCAGCCGGAGCTCCAAGCGACATGTCGGGAAACTCTTTCGACGACGAGTTCACAAGTTTTATGTCGGCTTCGCTAATCCCGAGCCGTCCGGCAAGATCCTGCCTGGCTCTGGTTACTGCACTTTCCTTATCGAATTTCATTGCTATTCCTCCTAATTCTGCTACTAATACGCCGGATAGTCAACGATTGTTCGACGCCGATAATCTTTATGAACGCCTCGAACCCGTAAAGTTGCGGACAATCTCAACAACCGCAGGAATGATGTAGGTTGCGCACGCAAAGCCGAGGATCAAACCCGTAACGAAACGCGTTGTGAATGTGTTTTCCCAAATCTCAAAAAACGTCAGCGACCAGTCGATGCTCATCGGAATAATGGAAAGTATCAGCCATTTGCGAGGCAGCGGTTCGATATCGTCGATCGGTCGCCAAAGCGGATAGATCAACAAACCAACGAGCAGCCCGAAATAGACGCCGAAACAACGCGAGCAGACCGCAAACGGATGTTCGACAAAATGGAAAGTCCTGTCCGGAAGTTGATGGCAGATAAAGCTGAAAAACTTATACAGCGGCGAGGAAAATCCGGTAAACCCATTCGCCGCAAAGATCGGCGGCAGGACGATAAGCAGAACCCAAACAAAAACGATGGCGGCAGTTATTGCCCAAACGCGGTTCGCCTGTGCCCGAAATCGAACCTGCAAATCAACCGGCGTGTAATTTTCAGCAGGCTCGGCCATGAATCTATGGATTGGCTAACGGCTGATAGCTATCGGCTGTTAGCTGGAACTAAACTTCGCTTCCGACAGCTTTCGATCCGATGTTTTTTTCAGTTTCTAAAATATGCTGTGTTGTCTTTATGACGGTGTCGGGATTTAGCGAGATCGAATTGATTCCCCGTTCAACGAGAAAATCGGCAAACTCGGGATAGTCGGACGGCGCCTGGCCGCAGATACCGATCTTTTTACCGGCACGGATCGCAGCGTCGATTGCCATTGCGACCATTTTTTCGACGGCGCCGTTTCGTTCGTCAAAAAGATGAGCGACCATTTCAGAATCTCGGTCGAGGCCGAGGGCAAGCTGCGTCAGATCGTTTGAGCCGATCGAATAGCCGTCAAAGACTCGTAGAAATTCATCGGCAAAAACGACGTTCGCCGGCAGCTCGCACATGGCGTAAATTTCGAGGCCGTTCTCGCCTTGAACAAGGCCGTGCTCGGCCATTAAAGCGATCACTTTTTCGCCTTCTTCGACCGTGCGGCAAAACGGGATCATTGGCGTGATGTTCGTCAGGCCCATGTCCTCGCGGGCACGTTGTAGGGCTAGACACTCAAGTTTGAAACCCGCCCTGTAACGGTCGTCGTAATAGCGCGACGCACCACGGAAACCGATCATTGGGTTTTCCTCGATCGGTTCAAATTCCTTGCCGCCGATCAACATCGCGTATTCGTTCGATTTGAAATCGGACATACGCACGATCACCGGTTTTGGATAAAAAGCGGCGGCGATGCGTCCAACGCCTTCGGCCAGCGAACGTACGAAAAATTCTTTCGGGTCTTCCTCAAGAACGCGGTTTGCGATGGTTTCAATATCTTCGCGGCGTTTGAGGTTCGGATAATTTACAAGCGCCATCGGGTGAATTCCGATGTGGTTGTTGATGATGAATTCGAGCCGGGCAAGCCCGACGCCGTCGTTCGGCAGACGCGCAACCGAGAACGCATGGTCGGGGTCGCCAACGTTCATCATGATCTTGGTCTTCGGTCTTTCGGTCTCAGTGATCTGTAGCCGTTTAACTTCAAAATCGATCTGGCCGTAGTAAATATTTCCAATGTCGCCCTCGGCGCAACTGACGGTGATATCGCTGCCGTTCTTGACCTTTTCGGTCGCGTCTCCGGTACCGACTATGCACGGAATGCCGAGCTCGCGGCTGATGATCGCGCTGTGACAGGTGCGGCCTCCGCGTTCCGTTACGATAGCGGAGGCGCGTTTCATTATCGGCTCCCACGCGGGATCGGTCATCGTCGTGACGAGAATTTCGCCTTCCTTAAATGTGTTCAGTTTGGCCGCGTCGAGCATCACATGGGCCTTGCCGCTGCCGATCTTTTGCCCGACCGCGACACCCGACGTGAGCGGTGCCCCGTGGATGCCGTTAAGCTCGTATGTCTCGATAAAATTCTCGGTGTTTTGCGCGTGAACGGTTTCGGGCCGGGCCTGCAAAATGAACAGCTCACCGGTGATGCCGTCCTTGGCCCACTCAATGTCCATCGGCTGGTGCTTGCCGGCAAGTTTCGAATAATGGTCCTCAATAGCGCACGCCCATTGGGCAAGCTGCAGCACCTCAAACCCGGCGAGACACAAACGATTTCGCTGCGTCTCGACAACCGGCCGCACAACCGTTCCCGCACCGTCGTCGGCGAAGACCATTTTTACTTCTTTAACGCCAAGCTTTCGTGTAATGATCGGCCTAAACCCAAGTTTCAGAGTCGGCTTAAAAATGATCCATTCGTCGGGCGTCGCCATTCCCTGAACGACCGCTTCGCCCAAACCCCACGCGCCGTTGATGACGACCGCTTCGCGAAAACCGCTTTCGGTGTCGAGCGTGAACATCACGCCGGAACACGCAATGTCCGAACGCACCATCGGCTGAATTCCTATCGAAAGCGCGACATCGAAATGGTCAAATCCTTTCGCGGTTCGGTACGAGATCGCTCGGTCGGTCCAGAGCGAGGCGTAACATTCGCGACAAGATTCGATCAAATGCTTTTCGCCGCGCACGTTCAATATTGTGTCCTGCTGTCCGGCGAACGATGCGTCCGGAAGATCTTCGGCAGTCGCCGACGAACGGACCGCGACCTCAAATGTTTTTTTGCCGATACGATCGCCGAGCCGGGCGTAACCCTCAATGATCGCGGCCTCGACGCCGCTTGGAAACGGTGTTTCCATCATCAAGGCACGAGCTTCGCTGCCGACGCGGGCGAGTTCGTCGAGGTCGTTGACGTCCAATTTCCTGAGCAGCTTTTTGAGTTTGTTACGCAGCCCGTCGGTATCGAGCAGCGTATTGTAAGCGTGGCTGGTCGTCGAAAATCCATCGACCGCGCGAACGCCCTGCGTCGTCAGTTCGCGAAACAATTCACCAAGCGAAGCACACTTGCCGCCGACAATAGCAACATCGCCCGCGCCAACCTGGCTGAAATCAAGAACAAATGAATTCGTGTCTGACATAAAGAAATAGAACGCTGATTTTACGGATCAGGCGGATCAACACGGATTTTTTTAATAGATTAGATCAGCGAAAATCCGCTCGATCCGCTTTATCCGCGTTCAATGGTTTAAAACCTTATTACCGCGTCCGGCCCGCCTTCGACATGCACCGTATCTACAAATCGAATGCTCTTGCTGTCGGTCGTCATAACGACCGAGTGGGTTCGCTTCCCGGCACCAAAGAAACGAACACCTCTTAAAAGCGCGCCGTCGGTCACACCGGTTGCGGCGAAGATTATCTTTTTGCCGGGAGCGAGATCGTTCGTGTCATAGATCTTGTCAGGATCGGTGATGCCCATTTCGTTCATGCGTTTCATCACTTCTTCCTTAGGCGGGACTTTCGATTTATCGACGCCGAGGCGATCGGGATCAAACACGAGCTTTGCGAGAATTTCGCCGTTCAGACACTTCATAGCGGCGGCGGTAATAACGCCCTCAGGCGCTCCGCCGATTCCCATCAGGGCGTGAATATTTGTTCCCGCGACTGCGGCAGAAATTCCCGCCGACAGATCGCCGTCCGAGATCAGCCTGATCCTCGCTCCGGTCGCACGCACATCCGCGATCAACTGTTTATGCCGCCCGCGATCAAGACAAATGACGGTCAGATCATCGACATCGCGTCCAAGCCGACGCGCGATATTTTTCAAATTTTCCGCAACCGGAGCATCGATATCGACCGAGCCTCTACATGAAGGGCCGACGACGATCTTGTCCATGTAAATGTCCGGCGCGTTTAGCAAACCGCCGCGTTCGGCAGCCGCAAGCACTGCGATCGCGTTATTGGCACCGAGCGCACACAGGTTCGTTCCCTCGAGCGGATCGACGGCGATATCGACCTCGGGAAATTCTGCCCGGGCCTCGTCAGAATAGTTCCCGCCGCCGAGTTCTTCGCCGATGTAGAGCATCGGCGCCTCGTCGCGTTCGCCTTCGCCAATGACGATGCGACCGCGCATCGGCACGCTGTCCATCACCTCGCGCATTGCCTCAACGGCAACGTGATCGGAGTGCTTGCGGTCGCCCTGTCCCATCGTTCGTGCCGATTCGATCGCGGCGGCTTCGGTCACGCGTAGAAAATCGAGCGACAACTCGCGCTCGGCTTTATTATTTTTCATCTGTTTTAGACCCAACTGTTATCGTTAGAATAAGATATGCTGATGATGGCATTCTAACACTTGTCCGCGAGGGTTTGACAAGTTATGCTCGGAATATTACGGTTTTAATTTGATTTTCCCCTGTGGGATAGGAGTTTTCCGCCAAAAGATGACCTACATCGTTGCCGAACCCTGCATAGATTGCAAATACACTGACTGCGCCGCAGTTTGCCCCGTCGAGGCGTTTCACGAACTGCCCGACAAACTGTTGATCAACCCCGACGCATGTATCGACTGCGATGCCTGCCTGCCGGAATGTCCGGTCGAGGCCATTTTCTCGGATATGTCGATACCGGAAGAATATTTGAACTGGCTCGAAATAAACAAAGAGGCCGAAAACTATCCGATCATCAGCACCAAGCAGCCGGCCCTTTTCACCTCGAACTGTAAAGGCCAGCCGGAGTAAGTGGCTTGTTTTGTCAGTAGCGATAGCGACTGGGAATTTTTTCGATAAGGCGGTCATTAGGCCGCCTTCTTATTTGAAACTATTAACTATCAACTATAAACTACCAACTGTTAGAAAAAGATTCTTGGCTGTTTCTTGTATAGTTCGTCGTTAAAGAGCCTTTTCAATGATCGAATCCAAAGACCCAAAACTTACTGACACACCGGCCGTCCGCTGTGAAGAGTGCGACCGCGAAATGGATCACTACAACACGTTTGTTTCGCCAACAAATGAGCGAACGAACGTCTGTTGGCAATGCCTCGCACGGAAAGAAAAGGGTTTCTTTACCCATCGCAGCTTCGAACGCGGCGCCCGCAGCGGCGTGATACCGAGATAGTCAGTGTCAGTAGCCCGCACGTAAGTAAGGGCTTCGTTGCCGAGGGATCCCTTACTTACGTGCGGGCTACTGACACTCCATTTATGGCAGTCAGAAAGATCACGGAATACCCCGAACCGGTTCTCGCCGCAATAGGCCAACCCGTCACAAAATTCGATCAGGAACTGGCCGCACTCTGCTCCGATATGTTCGACACGATGTACGAAGCCGAAGGCGTCGGGCTTGCCGCACCGCAGATCGGGCTTAATCTCCGCCTGTTCGTAATGGACTGCGAAGGCACCAAGCTGATAGCCGCAAACCCCGAGATCGTCCATACCGAAGGCGAGCAATCCAGCCAGGAAGGCTGCCTCTCCGTCGGCAAAGTCCCCGCTGTCGTTTCTCGCCCCATGAAAGCACGCCTAAAAGCCCAAAACGAAAAAGGCGAGTGGTTCGAACAAGACGCGACAGGCTACGCCGCCCGCGCATTCATGCACGAAACCGACCATTGTAACGGAAAACTGTTCATCGACCACCTGCCAAAGTTGCGTAGGGAAATGGTGGTGAAGAGGTTTAAGAAGGAGAAGAATTGGAAGTGACGGGGCGGAAACCTGACCGGTACACCGGCAGGCCCTTGTCCTCAACTGCTTTCTCTCGCTCCGTCTTTACCGGAAACGGATTTTCATTGACCGGCGTTTCCTGAAATCGTTCATCTGCGCGAAACAATTCAAACATTTCCCCGGCTAGAAACTCGATGTCGGTTTGGACAAAGACGCGACCGTTTGGGGCTAGATGGCGGGCGATTGTCTCGACCATTTCTTTGTTGACCATGCGCCGTTTGGCGTGTTTTTTCTTGAACCACGGGTCGGGGAATTGAATGGTTACGGCTTGTAAAATTCCGGGCGGAATTGCCTCAATCAAACGGTCGAGCCAGAGCATCGCGTTGCAGAATGTGTAATGAAGATTGGTCAGTCCTGCCTCTGACGCAAGCCGGTTCGCCTCATAGACAAGCGGTTCGCGGATCTCGACGCCGAGGTAATTCCAAGACGGTTCGGCTTCGGCCATTCGCAGCAAAAATCGCCCACGAGCGCAGCCGATATCAAGCAGCAGCGGTTTATCCGGCTCGGCGAAAACGCTCTCAATATCGACAGGCTTTGGCTCCTGTCGATAGTAAGGAGAATTCGGGTTTACATGTTGATGAACGCGAACTCGCATAACGAGAAGGAAAAAGTAAAAAAGTAAAACGCAAAAAAAATCAGGAATTTCGTTTTGCCGAAACAATAATTGCTCCAACAACGAGCGAGATTTCCCTTGACTCATCGCGCAACTCTTCAATACCGGTTCGGATTTGTATTTCAAACTCATGTGACGCAAGAAAAAGGCGAAGCCAGTAATATGATTCGCGTGCTTCTTTTAAGGCAATGGCGTGTTTGCTTATAAAATCCGGCTTACTTTGGCCGGCTTGTCCTTCCTCCAAATTTGCTCCAACCGACGTTCCGGCCTTCAATAATTGAGTTATCAAAGTTTTGCTAACTAAGCGATGCTTATCCAAATATTGGCACAGTTTTACGATCCTCACTGCAAAAGCGAATGCACGTTCACGAATGTCCCAGATCTTCTCGTTCACCGGAGTTTCTAACACAATGTTTTCAGGAAATTCTTCCGTTTTACCTTTTTCGTTTTGCATTTTTCCTTTGCGATGTCTTACATCGCAACGCCGCCATCTGGCTGGATGACCTGACCCGTAATATATTTAGCCGAATCGGAAAGCATAAAGCAGGCGATCTCGGCGACCTCCTGAACGTTTCCTAGCCGACCGAGCGGTATCGACGCAAGGATTTTTTCCCGATACCCGGCATTCATCTCGCTGGCCATTTCGGTTTCGATCAGGCCGAGTGCGAGTGCGTTGACGGTGATCTTGCGGCTTGCGATCTCTTTTGCAAGCGATTTGGTCAGGCCGAT
Source organism: uncultured Chloracidobacterium sp. (assembly GCA_964605905.1). Classification (GTDB taxonomy): domain Bacteria; phylum Acidobacteriota; class Blastocatellia; order Pyrinomonadales; family Pyrinomonadaceae; genus OLB17. The sequence goes on from CAZSEL010000007.1 coordinate 97,446, forward strand.
CATACCTGCTTTTGAGGCGGAATAATTCGACTGACCGAGCATGCCAACAACGCCGGAGATCGATGCGATATTCAGGATTGAACCGCCGTTTTCGTTTTTCATCAGCGGCCTAACCGCAGCTTTAGAAAAATTCCACGCGCCTTTCAGATTCGTATCGATCACGGCGTCCCAGTCGTCTTCTTTCATCCGCATTATCAACTGATCGCGGGTAATTCCGGCGTTGTTGACGAGATAATCGAGCGAGCCAAATTCCGTCGTGACCTGCTTTACAAAATCTGCGGCGGCCTCGGTGTTTGCGACATCGCATTGAGCCGCAAAGGCCTTTACGCCCAACGCCTCGATCTCGGTTTTCAGCTTTTCCGCCTCGTCCGCGCTTCGCGAATAGTTAAACGCAACGCCGCATCCGCGTCTTGCCAATTCCGTTACGATCGCCTTCCCGATCCCTCGGGTTCCGCCGGTGACGATCGCCACACGGCCTTCAAATTGTTTGTCGCCCAATGTTTTACGCTCCGTATTTTGTCTGATTTGATTCTAGATTCGCCGCCGTCATACGTCAAAGTATCGGCATCCGCAATTGAACCGAAAGGCCGAAATCATTTATCATCAGCCACAATGAAACAAAACATCGCGATTATTCTGCTGACTCTGCTTATTGCCGGAACCGCAGCCGCTCAAGTCACATCCTTTGTCATCCGCAATGCGACCATAATCGACGGCAGCGGCGGAAAGCCATACAAAGCGGACGTTCGTGTAAAGGGCGATAAGGTCGTTGCGATCGGAAAATTGAAATCAAAGAAAGACGAAGAATCGATCGACGCGACCGGCCTCGTTTTGTCTTCTGGATTTATCGACATTCATAACCATTCCGAATCCGGACTTCAACGTGAGGGCACGGCGGCGAATCAGGTTTCGCAAGGCATCACGACAGTCATCGTCGGGCCGGACGGCGGCTCGCCCGATTCGATAGCGGAATATTTTACGAGCCTTGAGGGGAAGATCGCCGTCAATGTCGGCGCGTTTATGGGGCACGGAACGCTACGCGGCCTGGTAATGAAGCCCGATCTGAAACGTGCCGCGACTGAATCCGAAACAGTCGAGATGGGTAAACTGCTCGAAGCCGCGATGACCGAAGGGGCGTTTGGCCTCTCAAGTGGTCTCGAATACGACGCCGGATTCTCGGCGACGACGGAAGAGTTGGTCGAATTATCACGTGTTGCCGCTCGGCACGGCGGCGTCTATATGACGCACATGCGCGACGAGGAAGAAGGCGTAATGAACGCCATCCGCGAAGCGATCAAGATAGGCCGCGAGGCCCGCATTCCCGTTCAGATCTCACATCTAAAAATGGGAAATAAAAGTGTCTGGAACCGGTCAACCGAGGCCATCGCTCTAATAAACGAAGCAAAGCTTTCCGGTCAGGACATTACTGCCGACGCGTATCCATACACGGCGTGGGCCTCGACGATCACCGTGCTCGTGCCAAACCGGAAACACGACGATCCGGTCGAGGTGCAGAAAGGCATCGACGCTCTCGGCGGGCCGGATAAAGTTCTGATAACGAGCTGCCGCGCGTTTCCCGAATATGAAGGAAAAACGCTTGAGCAAGCTGCGGCTGCGTCCGGATCGACGCCTGTGAATACCTATATCGAGATCGTAAAAAAAGGCGGTGCGGGCGTGATCGGGTACGGAATGAACGAAGCAGATGTTAAGAACTTTTATCAAACGCCGTGGGTAATGGTCTCAAGCGACGGCGGCATCGGCAGCCGGCATCCGCGCGGGACAGGAACATTCACTCGCGTTCTCGGCCATTTTGTTCGCGAAAATAAATGGCTGACGCTCGAAACCGCGATACGCAAAATGTCGGCAATGCCCGCCGCACGACTCGGACTAAAAGATCGAGGATTTATCAAAAAAGGAATGAAGGCCGATATTGTTTTATTCGATCCCCAAACCGTTATCGACAAAGCAACCTTTGTCGAACCTCAACAATTTTCCGAAGGGATTAAACAAGTTTTCGTGAACGGCATTAAAGTTTGGGACGGCGGAAAGGTGACGGGAAGTCTGCCCGGATCGACTGTGCGAAACAAACGGTAATCAGTTGTTTTCTTCCGACACAAACTCTTGATCGACTGGCTGCTCTATTAATCCTTCAGCACGATCATAGATTTCAGCCATCGAAACTTCACTTTCAATAGACGGTATTCTTAATGTGTCTTGCAAGCCGTCAAACACGTTGTGAACCCAACGGCCATCGTTCTGTTTCTCGTGATGCTCGATGAAGGCAACGTCCTGATAAATAAGGATGTAGTCGGTTAGACTGGGGATTTCTTTGCGATATTTGAAAAACTTTTTGGTTTGATCGTAGCGTTGTGTTGATGGCGAAAGCACCTCAATTATAACTTTCGGGTTAAGCAAAACGTCTTTCTGCTCATCATGAAAAATAGGTTCACCGCAGACGATAGAGAGATCGGGATATGCGAAAAGACCTTTCGTCTCAGCACGCACTTTCATATTCGGCGATAGTGCCTCGCAATTCTTCCCTTTTAGCGAAAGACTGATCTCGCGGGCAATATTTATGCATATCCGGCTGTGAGCGAGGCTCTCGCCGGCCATCGCATAAATATGGCCATCACTATATTCGTGGCGCGTCTCGGCCGCTCTCTCAAATTCGAGATATGCTTCCGGCGTGTATTCAATTTTTCGCTGAGCGAGTCCCATTGACAATAATTTACCACAAACGCTCAAGTCAGTTAAGAACTTAATGCGTTCCGCTGTATCTCGAACAGCTTGTTAATTCCGCTTTCGGCGAGCAGCAGCATTTCGTCCATTTGCTCCCGTGAAAACGGTTCGCGTTCGGCGGTTCCTTGTATTTCGATGAACTTTCCGGCGCCTGTGCAAACGATGTTCATATCGACATCGGCGGTCGAGTCTTCGAGGTATGCGAGGTCGAGAACCGGCGTTTCCTCGACGATCCCGACGCTGATCGCGGCGACCTCACTGATTATCGGATTAGTTTTTACGATGCTGTTTTTGACAAGTTTTCGGCAGGCAAGTGCCAGAGCGACATAAGCACCCGTGATTGACGCGCAGCGCGTTCCGCCGTCAGCCTGGATCACGTCGCAATCAATATAGATCTGCCGCTCGCCGAGCAATTTTGTGTCAACGACCGCACGCAGGCTTCGGCCAATCAGCCGTTGGATCTCCTGCGTTCGACCAGACGGCCCACGCTGCGTTTCGCGCTGCGTGCGTGTGTTTGTCGCACGCGGCAGCATTGCATATTCAGCGGTCACCCAGCCGGTTCCCTTGTTGCGAAGAAAAAACGGAACCTTGTCCTCGACCGACGCGGTGCAGATCACTTTTGTCCCGCCTACCTCGATCAACGCCGAACCTTCAGCATAAGGCGAAATGTTAGGCGTAATCTTGGTGTTGCGAATCTGGTCGTATGTTCTTGAATCAGGTCTCTGATAAGTCATTTAATTATGGTATATTGCGGAGCCTATAAATAAAAACTAACGCAGCGAATCGAGCTCGACGGCCTCGAGTTTTGACGGCTTGGCTCCGAGAAATCTTTCGGCAACTCGTGCAAATCTGTCCGCCGCGTCCGTTACATAAAAATGGTCGAGATCGTCACAGAGCGTTCGGTTTCCCGAGACGGTCGCTGTATTGGCAAGCCCGGTTGAAGCTAAAAGTTTTTCGACCTCTTCGGCGGCAGCCTCGCCGGAATCGATAAGCCTGACACTTTCACCGAGAGTTTTCTCGATCACATCACGCAATATCGGATAATGCGTACAGCCGAGCACGACCGCATCGGGCTGAAAATCGCGAATCGGTTGTAAATATCGCTCGGCGATTGAGATCGTCTCCGGTTCCGTCGTCCAGCCTTCTTCAGCAAGCGACACAAAAAGCGGACATGCCGATTCCATAACCTCGGCTTCACCACACGCTCGCCTTATCGCCTGTGAATACGCGCCGCTTGCGACAGTCGCTTCCGTCGCAATCACGCCGATACGCGGAGCATTGCATTTGGTTATCTCGACAGCCTTTCGCCCGCCCGGTCCGATCACGCCGACAACATCGATGCCGATCCGTTCCCTTATCGACGGCAGAGCAAGCGCCGAGGCGGTGTTGCACGCGACCACCAGCATCTTGATCCCTTGGTCGGCCAGAAACTGCGCATTCTCAAGAGCGTATCGCTCGACCGTAGCCAACGACTTTGTCCCATACGGCACGCGCGCCGTGTCGCCGAGATAAACAAAATGCTCATTCGGCAAACGGTCGTGCAAAGCTCGATAGACCGTCAACCCGCCGACGCCTGAATCGAAAATTCCTATTGGTAACTTGTTCGACATTTATGACAAAAAAATAAAGGCTACAAGAATCATCTTCGTCCGGCAAACCGCGTCAGGAAATATTATAGAACAGACTGTGAATCCGACCGACGACCTGACTGGATTTGATTTTGAGGCAGTAAAGCGGCGACTTAAAGCCGATTGTTGAATTGCATCGCAAGCTATTAATTTTACTTGACTTATAGCCTTTCTGGAGTTTATACTCGATTCGAATTATAAAATAATCGTTGACTTACTTTATACGTTGACGTGATGAACTATAATCACTAGCTGTCCGGTTTTCTGTAAACCGGCTTCTCACACGGCGTTGATCTTTCACATTGCTTATATTGGTTTTCAATGTCTTTAACGATATCGTTGACTTTTGTAAGCTTTCGGACAATTGCCTAACCCAAAGGAGGATACTGCCATGACGCATGCGTCGATTCTCATTTTATTGGGTCGGAAAGTTGGAGCGAATAAAAATTTTACTCCCTTCTCCCCAAATAAAACCGATTCCGTTGAACCAGCGGTCCCGTTGGTTTCTGTTTCATTTCTTCTTTATTTTAACGAGTTTCGCGACTTGCGAACCGAACATCCACCAGACTGACCGTTTGTTTGACCGGTCGATATTTGCCCGCGCCTTATTTTTAGGTTCGCACAAGTATCGAATGGTTAGCGGGCACGCGCCTGCTTGAATCTTTGAGGCTTAACGTTTTCAAAGGCATTTTGGGCAAAACGCGGGTCATTTACAGACGGCGGTGATGTTCGTTTCGACGCGAATAATTTGCACGGTCCGGTAACGCATGGGTTTTTTTGGCATCCTCGAACTTTGAATTTGAATAGGCTCGCCCATTCAGTGGGATTTTCGAGCCGGGAGAAATGAAAATGAAGAAGCATCTCACACAATTACTTTTTATTGCAGCAGTAATGCTGGTCGTTGCCGGCGTCGGCAACATATACGCTCAAACCTACAGTGGTCAGGCATATGCCGCAAGCGTGACGGTTGACGTGCTCGGAAACCCCGTAGTCACGACAGCAGTGACCGATACGGGCGATCTGCCAATTGCGGGCGGCAATATTTCGCTGACCAGCGTCGGCGTCAATCTGCCGGGCGGCGTTGTCACGGTGGGCGCGTCAAACAGCTCGACGTCCGGCGGGCCAGCCCCCGGAACCAGCAGCCAGTCTGCCGCAAGCATCAATAATTTGAACGTCGGCATTCTCGGTGCGGGCATTACGGCCGACGCGGTCTCATCGACCACGTCGTGTACCTGTCCGGGGCCGGTAAGATTAGGCAATTCGGTGATCGCAAATCTTGTAATTGCCGGAAATCCCATCATAGTTACCGGAGAACCGAATCAGACCATCACCCTAAATCTGGCTGGATCAAGGGTTCTGACCGTTGTCATCAACGAGCAGATATTATTGCCGAGAACGATCACGGTTAACGCTCTCCACATAACGCTCGAGGATCCGCTGGGTTTGACGACAACCAATGTTATTGTCGCCTCGGCGCGTTCCGGCATCAACTGTCTGGTAACGCCTACGTTTAGCATCTACAGCGGTCGCGGAACGGGCGTCAGGGTGCGTCAGTTCAGCGCTCTGACCGGTGACATATCGACAATCGTTTCGGACACCGGGCCGCTGCCGACACAGGGCGGCGATATCACCGCCTCGACAACCGGCGCCGGGCTTGCTCCTCTGCTGTCAACGGGCGTAGTTGAGGCAAACACATCGGGCGGCATCCCCGGCGGCAATGAAAACACGAGCCAATCGGACACAAGCGTCGACGACCTGGAAGTTACAGTAGTAAACATTCTTGGGCCGAACGTACTGAATTTGACGGCAAACGTGATCGAATCAGAGACGCTGTGTCAATGCTCGCTCGGCGTGCCGACATGTACCGGTGATTCGACATTGGTCGGCCTGAATGTCACGGTGTTGGGATTAAACGTCCCGATAGTGATCAGCGGCGCTCCGAATCAGACGGTCAACATCCCGGTTTTAGGTTTGGGCAATGTAACGCTCATCATAAACGAGCAGGTTAGCGCGGGGCCGGGCGACATAACGGTAAACGCGTTGCGGATACAAATAGCGGTTCTGCCGACTATCTTGCTTGATACCAACATCGTAATCGCGCATTCCCATTCGGACATCGTGTGCGGCTTGCTGCCCAGCGCGGCAAACGCATCTATCTCCGGACAGGTGCGTGACGGATCGGGCAGGGCTATTCCGAGAACGACGATCGTCGTGACCGATATGGAGGGCCAGGCCAGGACGGCTCTTACGAACAACTTCGGCTACTACAGAGTCGAAAGTCTTCGAGCGGGTCAGAACTATATAGTTCAAGCCCAGGCGAAAGGCTATGAATTCGTTCCGATAACTGTCACGTTAACCGACGATCTGACGGATATCGACTTTTTGCCGACCGCATCGCCTCCTTTCAAAAAGGAATGATTCACCGGACGCTCCCACTTGTCCGGTAATGGAAAAAGAGCGGCTCTCCCACGCCGCTCTTTTTCTATTTTTATCCGTTGTAATAGCCGACAGGACGCTTTCCGTCCGTTTGCCTGACCGCCACTGTTGGATCTTAATCAGAAACGGCATCGTGTGTAGATTTAGGGTTTTGTTTTGCGCATAAGGGCATGAAGTGTCGGTGCATCTTCGCCGCGCAAATGCATGAGAACGCTTTCGACATTGCGGTCGACCGCGTCTTCTGATTTCAAATAATTGATGTAACGGCAGATCTCTTTTTGGCGGCTAGGTGAAAGGCTTTCAAACGCAGCACTTGCTATTTTGTCTTTTTTCAACGCCTTCGTAAGCTTTGGCGGCATCGGAGTTTCACGAGGTCGCGGGTCGAATTCGATCTCTATCGTGACAGTATCACCGAGTTCGGTCTTGGAATCCTTGAGCATCTCGCCGTTTATATACAGCCGCCACGCGCCCTGATATTTGACCAGCGTTTGAATAAACTCCGCTCCATTGATCGTACCGCGAACCGGTATCGGGCCTTTCGATTTCCCTGCCTGTTTGAAAATCACATCAAGCACATCACCCGGCGGATCGACCACCGGATTGATTCCTATTTTGAAGATTGTTGCGGAAAACTTTAACACACAACTATGATCCGTTATTTGCTTCTCGGAGGACAAATCATGCTCTGATTATCCAAATTTTCGGACGTTATTCCGAATGTCGAAAATCTGTTCTATTACCCTACCGGATTCTCATAAGGTTAAACACAGCTATAAGCAAAACTTACTGCATCATAACCTAGCTGGCATATCCCTTGCGTGTATTTCTAGTTACCTCAGCCGTATTAACTGCCCGCTGCCGTTGCAGTATTGGTGTGTCTCCAATATAAATTGCCCACCTACAGCATTGATCGTCCGCGATATTGTTTAGCCCACGAACATTGCAATATTGCTGTGCCCGCGATTGCAATATTGAATCCCTGAACACAAGGAATTAAAGGAGGTAATATGATCATTAAAGTTCTCTCAACTGTACGAGGGTTTACACGCGCTGACGGGCTGTCGCGCAGGATTTCCGGCAAGCATGGTTACTTGACGGCGTTCATACTGCTCGCGTGTCTTTTAGCCGCCAGCCTTTTTAGCGCGGATAATAGTACGTCCGCTCAAACCACATTTCCGGATCCTAACGCGAACTGTCCTCGTGCCGTGTGCGGGGAAGTATCGCCCTTTATCCCAATGCAGAGCGCCGAAGCTGTTCATATGGGCCTGGTTTGGAAAAGGAGTTCCGCTACCCCTAAAATACTGTTTCACTCGAGATTTCCCGAATACACGCCAAACGACATGGCCGATCCGGCGCTGGTCGACCGGGCGGTCACACTCGGCGCTCTCACTACCGCAGGGAATCAATTCAACAGTTCGTTGAGGGACGTTCTTCACGGCTTCGGCCCGTTCCTGGGTCTCGGTACAGCGCGAAATGCGGACGATTCGTTCCAAAAACTTACTTATGGCGGATACCTGATGCGACAGGGCCTGAGCCAAAGCGTGCCGACACGCATCCTCGCAAATCGTGCGATGGAAAGGCAGCTCCTTTTTGACGTCGGCCATCCCGACGCTTTTGCAAACAGCGGAAAATTTCATACGGCGTTACTGGACGAGAACGACTTCGCCATGAACCGGGCGGCGTTTGCCGAAAACGGCTATTCAAAGGGAATGTTCTACAACACTTATTGCAATGCCCGCGTGACGCTGGCTGACGGACGGGTTTATGTTTTCGGCGGCCACGACATGCAGAGCAATAACGGGTTGTACAAGGTGAACATCTTTGACCCCGAGACTGAAAATTGGGTTGAGCGGCGCGAGCCTTGTACCCGCTCAAACTGGGCGAAAGATCCGTTCGGACTGATATTGTTCGCCACCGATCCAAATGCACAGTTCTACCCGAACTGCGATCCGCGAGATCAGCAGAGCACGCAGCCCTCGGAGCCTTCCGACCAGAAATACTCTCGATGGTACCCCTCGGCGATCCCGATGCCCAATGACATGGCGCTGGTCGTTGGCGGTTTTGATCAGGCCAATTCCGTCGCGCCCGACCCCAATCGCGTTGAAAAGGGCCGTCTGAACCAGAGCCAATCTGACACAGCATTTACGGCCACACGCGTCAATATCGTTGTCCCCGAGGTTTATGATCCTGAGACTGACAGCAACATCGCGCTGGAAAACGCACGGATGGCTTTTCCGCTCTACCCGCAGCTTGAGGTTGTCCAAACCGGACCGCGGAGGGACGATTGGGAAGTATGCACGTACGACGGGGAAAAAGACTACGGCCCTGAGCTCGTCCCAGGCGGAGCCAGGTTCGGAGTCGGTGGAGGCACTCCTCCGTTTACCAGGGGAACGACCTGGTGCCTCGACGTGCTGGCGGCCATGAGGGATCCGAATCGGGATGTTCCGGCGAAGAATCATTGGCGGCTGGTCGACATCGCCTCTGAGGTGAGGCCCTATTGCTGTCCGACCGCGAGCCTTATTGAGATCGGCCGCAATGGGCGCACAATTTCGCACAAGTGGTTCATGATCTCTGGAAACAATGCCGACGGAGAACAGACGGGAACGGTTGAGGTCATTGACTTTGCCGATCGCCGTCCGCGATGGCGGCTTGTCGGCAATATCCTGCAGCCGCTCGCGACGACAAAGGCCGTGCTGCTGCCGGACGGAAAGGTGCTCATCGGTCAGGGTGTGAACCGCTCACCTAACTGCACCGTTGACGGGCGCCCTTGCACTTACGAGGAAAAGGAAGGCCTTCATTTCCAGATGTTCGATCCCGCAACGGGCTCTGTTACAAGGCTCGGGAGAACGACTGTTTCGCGTGGCCTTCACGGTACGGCGACGCTGCTGCCGGATGGCTCGGTCTTCTTTGCGGGAGAGAACCGCGAAGCGTTGGTACGGCCCGATGACCCGAACTTTCCGCTGATGACTACATATGCCGGACTTCTTCCACGGGGCGATCCCGACGTGGCAGTACCTGTGGGCCAACTATTCTCCCCGATGTACCTGTTCAACTCGGACGGGACTCGGGCTGCGCGTCCGGTCATAACGGAGTCGCCCGACGAGATATCATATCGCGGGCATTTCGACATTGAGGTTGCCGGGGATGCGCGTCGGATCAGCTCAGTCGTGCTGCTTCGGAGCGACCACAATACTCACAGTCTGACCACGGGCGATCGCTACGTGAAGCTGGCGTTCCGGCCGAAGAACGGTCATGATGACGACGATGATGACCTGAGGGGGCGGCGACACCGGGATAACGGCGAGCTGCGTATCATCTCACCGAAATTGCCGGCGCAAGCGGTTCCGGGAATCTACCTCCTGTTTGTCCTCGACAGAGCGGGTGTTCCCAGCGTAGCAAAGCGTCTATATTTGGTGAACTAACCTTTGGTAAATAAAGAGAGCGGGCGTACACCCGCTCTCTTTATTCCAAAATACGAAATCCAAAATTGAAGTGGTGGAGGCGGTGGGAATCGAACCCACATCCAAAGGTTGCGACCAGTGAAATCTACACGTTTATTCCATTCACTTTAATTTCGCCGCTGACGAGCAGATGAACGGACAAGACCTCATCGGCGGCTAGCCCGGCTTACTTTAAGCCACGTTCGCAGGCGGAGAACGTGGGCCGAGCCCGAACTGGGTTATGCCTTAGCCGGTCGCATCAGGCTGACTTCCGGTAAGACACTTCTGGTCTAGAGTTAACTAGGCAGCAAGAGCTAATTCTTGATTAGCATTTGTGTTTTGACAAGTTTTTTTAACGAGCTAACAAGCCAAGCCCGACGTGCATCCAAAGATCTATACAAGCCCCTGTCGAAGCCTGTCGCCCCCGTACCGATTTTGGATTTTGGATTGCGGATTTTAGATTTTCAAATCCCAAGTCCGAATTCCCAAATCCCAAATCCCAAATCGGGAAGCCAAGTTTACGACATTAAGATGAAAATTGAAAGGTTTTAGTTGTCACCCCCGACCGGTCCCAAACCCAGGTTCTTAGACTTTGGACCTTGAACACGGGACACGGGACTAGTCTTAAGCGGCTTTGCCGTTGGCGATTAGGGTTGGGTATTTGCCGGTCCAGCAGGCGTTGCATGATGTTGAGGCTTCGATGTTTATGGCCTCGAGCATGCCTTTGAGCGAGAGATAGCCGAGGCTGTCGGCGTCGATATAGCGACGGACCTCTTCGACGGTCATTTGGGCGGCGATCAGGTCGGCCTTGTCGGGCGTGTCCACGCCGTAGTAACAAGGACTGAGCGTCGGCGGGCACGAGATGCGCATGTGGACCTCTTTCGCACCGGCCTCGCGGACCATCTGGACGATCTTTTTCGAGGTAGTGCCGCGGACGATCGAATCGTCAACCAATATCACGCGACGGCCGTTGATGAGATCTTTGATCGGGTTTAATTTCAGACGCACGCCGAACGAGCGGATCGACTGGCTTGGCTCGATAAACGTCCGCCCGACGTAGTGATTGCGGATGATCGCCTGGCGGTAATTGATGCCCGATTGATTAGCGTAGCCGATAGCGGCGGCAACGCCGGAATCAGGCACGGGCACGACAAGATCGGCATTGACCGGATGTTCGATCGCAAGCTGTTTACCCATTTTGTGACGCGATTCGTTTACCGAGCGGCCAAAGATCGTCGAATCGGGACGCGAGAAATATACATGCTCGAACGTGCAGACCGAGATCGGTTTCACGGGAAACGGCTTGGTCGAATGCAAACCGTTTTCGTCAATTATGACCATCTCGCCCGGTTCGATCTCGCGGACAAATTCGGCGTCGATCAGATCGAACGCACACGTTTCCGACGCAACGCACCACGCTCCCTGCAAGCGGCCAAGCACCAGCGGCCGAAAGCCGCGTGGGTCGCGAATTGCGATTAGCCTCTCAGGTGTCAGCACCAGCAGCGAGAACGCTCCCTCGGTATCGACGAGCACTTTTGTCAGCGCTTCGGTTACGTTTTTCGCCTTTGTCTGGGCGATGCTGTGCAGAATGGTTTCGGTGTCGGAAGTCGAAGAAAAGATCGCACCGGCCTCTTCCAATTCCCTTCGCTTTGCGACGGCAAACGGCAGATTTCCGTTATGGCAGATCGCGATCTGGCCGTGCTGACACGTAACGGAAAATGGCTGGACTTCCTTGATCGTGTTGCGGCCGGCCGTCGAATATCGTGTGTGGCCAATAGCACTGCGGCCGACGAGGCTTTTCAAAACGTCCTTGTTGAGCACGTCCGCAACAAGCCCGATGGAGCGAAACTCATGCAGATCGTCGCCGTCGCTGGAAACAATGCCGCAAGCTTCCTGGCCGCGATGCTGCAACGCAAACAACCCAAGCTGTGTCAGCGTCGAAGCCTCAGCATGCCCGAAAATACCAAAAATGCCGCATTCTTCCTTAAATTTGTCGAGAATAACCTCTGTCACCGTCTAGTAGTTTACCAGACTCCGCACCAGGTGTCGTATCCCCTACTGAATACCGGTTAGTTAACTACTTCAAAATCGATCCATTGCATCACTTCTCTGCTGTTCCTGCTCTTATCTCTTACAATGACCTGGAATGCGTAGATTCCAGGACGCATATCAGATTTGAGCGGTATAACGCCGCTATCTTTAACTTGAATGTTTGAGGATGAAGCAATGTCAACCGGAGCCTCATTAACGCCGTAGAGGAGACTTCCGTCTTTATAAATCTTGAGTTCAGACGTCAGGCTAGGCCGGTTCAATTTAGGGTCAATACCGGGATTATGAATTGTGTAGCCATAGCCCAAACCACTTCCTGCAACAAACTTTCTAATCGAGGGCTCAGTTGCCGATTGTGAAAATGTTAACGCCTCTTCCATCTTCTTGAAAGGAGGTATAACAGGTGGAAATGTTTCTGATTCCCCGCTAATTATAACTTGCGACAATGTTAAAGCCTTGTCATCCGGGTCAGGAATGTCAATGAATTGACTTACCGTTCCGATATTGCCAGTCGAACCATCTCGGATTGCAACCCTCACCTGATAAACCCCTGCCTTTTTAAGGTTAAATTCCCCTGTATATGTTATTCCGTTCTTCCGGAGTTGCTCCATATTGCCACCTTTAATCAGGGCATTATTTGTGTGGTTAAATTCGTCAGCCAATTTTCCATCCGGTCCGAACAAAGCGGCAACTATGTCTAAAGACAGTCTGCTTGTACCGTTAGGCAATTCTTTGATTGTTATGTCGTTTGCGTCAAGATGAATAACGTAGCGTAGGCCAGAATTCTTAGCCTTTTCGTCGACAAACGCCGTGAATTTCAGACGTAACTTGTGTTCGGCAAGAGGCGATATCAAAGCTTTATATAACGCGCTGTCTTTACTTTTTAACTTTTCTTGCGCCTTCGAGCTAATTACTCCGTAGAATCCGAAACGGTGTCTCACGGTAAGATCCGCCTGCCTGACCATAACTTTGACCTTACGAAAGTTACTGTCCAAATTCGAGGCAGATTCATCAGGCTGGTAACCGATCAGATAATATCCTTTCTGGTCATCCAATATTCGGCCGATTCCTTTGTTCAGATCATTAGAATTGTCGACAAAAGTGCCGCTAGTGGAATAGGCAAGGTAACGAAGCCCGTCAAGACCGTTTTGATAGATACCGCCGCGCTTTGTAATGAGTTTTTCAATGTCATTACCACCCCCTCCGTCGCCGCTAAACGGCAGAACCTCGTCTGCGGCCGATATAAAAGACGAATCAAATAAACCCTTCGAGTTGATCGTGTAAATGACGACAGCCGATTGATTTGCGAAATTTACGAGTCTCCTCATGGAAGATGCTTGATTCGTATTTTGATTGCTGGAAAAGATCCCATCCGAAAGTAGTATCATTGATTTTCGGCCGGGTATTGTCTGCATTCCGCGGACCAAGTACTCAAGGGTCTTAACGGTTCCTAGCGACGCCGATTCACGTCGAAGATCATTTATCCGGGATTCGGATTTTCTGGAAGCCTCATCCTGAAATCCCGTCGCTCCACCCTGACCATTCTGCTTCAGCAGATAGTCTGAACGGTTCGCATAGAAGGCGTCCTGACAACCGATAACGTTTGATAAAGTTATCGCTTTGATTCCCTTTACCAGCACACTCTTATCCGAGGTGAATTGCTGAAGCATACCGTTGCCGCTGCGGGTTCGAAAGATACCAACCAAATCTCCTTCCAGCATTTTACTATCGACAAATTCCATCAAAGCTGCGCGGACACTGTTAATACTTTCAAAAGACATACAGGTGTCGTCAACGACAAATGCGATAGTGCGTTTCAGTGTATCAACATTAATGTTTGAGCCAATAGAAAGTGGGACTTTAGGGATATTCTTTTGACGGCCGGTCGAGCCGCTGCTAGATGAAACATACGAAAAAAACTCGATCCTTTGCGGTTTGCCATCTTGTAGAATTTGAAAGTCCTCAAGCTTTAGATGGGGTACTAAGTTGCCAGTTTTATCGAGAACTACCGCATCAACCTGAACCAAAGTTGTGTCTACTTTTACAACATCGTCAGCATTGTCTTCAAATTTCTTTTCATTTTCGCCACCTTGTAATGGTGGCATAGTAGGAAACTCACGTTTCTCAGGCAATACTGGCCGTTGAGGTACTGGAGGCGGGGCAGGTCGCTGAGCTAAAGTTGGTAATGCGACAAGACCGATAAGAACAGCCAGAGTAAGAAGAATAGTTTTTTTCATATGTACCTCAAAGATAGACTGATCTTCACACGTTTTTTGTCATAAGTCGAACATTTTTCGCTCGCGATCTCGATACTTCGAATTGCGGCCTCGGAGTATGCTTGTGCTGCTTTCACAAAGTGATTCTAACAGAAAGGTGTTTTTTGCCGCAGATGGCGCGGATATGAGGAAAGAATTCAAAACTCTTTTCTGATCTGCGTTCTCTGCGTTTATCTGCGGCTTAATCAGCCGGAAGGATACGTCCTCGGCATTCGCCGAAGCCGATGCGGCGGAAGCCTTCGCGTTCGCAGTAGCCTTTCATTATTATTTCGTCGCCATCATCGAGGAAGCGGCGTTGTTCGCCCGATGGCAGTTCGATGGGTTCGGTGCCGCGCCAGCTTAGTTCGAGCATGGAGCCGCGTTCGGACTTTTCCTTGCCTGAGATCGTGCCGGTCGCGATCAGGTCGCCGGTTTGCAGGTTGCAGCCGTTCGATGCGTGATGCGTCAGCATCTGGCCGATCGTCCAATAGAGGTCTTTCATATTGGATCGGCTTAAAAGATGAGGTTCGATTTTTTCGTCGCGCATCTTCTGCGTTTGAATAAAGACCTCAAGATTGATGTCGATGCCGCCGAATTTCTGGTTGTTTGGGTCGCTCAAATAATCTAGCGGTTGCGGGTCATCCGCGTCGCGTTCGAACGCAGGCGTGCGGAACGGCGCGAGAGCTTCCATCGTGACGACGAAAGGCGAGATCGTCGTCGCAAAATTCTTTGCCAAAAACGGCCCGAGCGGTTGGTATTCCCACGCCTGAATGTCGCGTGCCGACCAGTCGTTTACAAGGCACAGGCCGAAAATATGTTTCTCGGCGTCAGTAATCGGAACGCTTGTTCCCAACTCATTTCCCTGCCCGACAAAAAATCCGACCTCCATCTCGTAATCGAGACTCTTGCAAGGAATAAACACCGGCGGAGCCTCCGCGTCGCTCCGATTCTGCCCGTGCGGCCGCCTGATGTCCGTCCCCGAAATAACGATCGACGAAGCCCGCCCGTGATAGCCGATCGGCACATATTTATAATTCGGCAACAGCGGATTGTCCGGCCGAAACATCGAGCCGACATTCGTCGCGTGGTAGATCGAGCAGTAGAAGTCGGTGTAATCGCCGATAATGAATGGCACTACCTGCGCCGATTCCGACACGGGCCGAAGATGCTTCGAGACAGCAGCTTTAAATTCCGACTCCGCCGATTCTGAGAGCATTTGAACCAATCGTCGGCGAAAATCCATCGTAAGTCCTGGAAACTCCGCGTTCGCCTCAATTAGATTCTCAATCGCAAAGAAATTCGGGATGTTACCTATCTTTTCATTGACGTCGGCAAATAGCCCGTCAGTTTGACAGCCCGTCAAATCGAGAATCTTATCCCCGATCACAACCCCGACAGCCCAGTCTATTCCGTCGTCGGCTTCAAAATCGAATTCGCAAAACGGTAAATTCTGTATCGGAAAATCCGTATTCGGATCGTTGGCGGATTCGACCCAGCATTTTAGGGATGGGTCGTGGGTTTCGTTGATTTCGTAGGTCATATATATAAACCGCGAAATACGCAAAAGACGCGAAAAAGATTTTTCTTACTTTAGCGTTTTTTGCGTATTTCGCGGTTAAAGCATTCGTAACGCCTGTAAGTCCGCGATCGGTTCGTCGAATGAGCATGAGCCGAACGAGATCATGCCTTTTCGCCGGAGCAGGCTGAGGTGCGAATTGGTGAGGAAGTGATCGTCGCGCCATTTTACGCCGAGTTCGCCGAACGAAAAGGCCTCGCCGAATTCTTCTTCCATCAATTCCTCGAGCAGGCTGACACGATAGCTTTCGCGGGCGAAAGCGGTCATCAGCAGCACGTTTAGAAAGCCGTGCATCGTGCCCTGCGGCGCGTTCGCGGCGTAGGTCAAAGGTTTGTAGCAGCGTATCGGGTGATGCAGCCCGGCGGTCGCCTTGAACGGCACGTTTGCCGCCATGCAGGTGCGAACGAACCTGATTATGTCGCGCGTTTTTGGAAAATCTTCGGCCACCACGCCGCCCGTTCTGATCTTTGCCCGCTGGCCGTTCATCGCAAGCGTCGTTACCAGGTCGACGAACGATTCGCCGGTCGCTATCTCAAAATAAGTGGTAATTCCTTCGGGCACGGCGCTCACCGTGTTCTCGATCTTTGACGCAGTCGTCGCCTTGACCTCGAGCATGTCGATCGTGACGCCGTTTGTGTAGAGCCGTTGAAATTCGCGTATCTGTTTGGCGGTTTGATTGATGTCCTCGCCGGCGATAACGCTCAGCAGCCAATCGCTTTTGCCGTCGCGCGAGATGAACTCGGCGGCGTGTTCCATGAACTCCGCCAGACGTGATGCAGGCACGACGAACCGGCCCAGCATCCAGCCGTAATTGCTCATCCGATAGGTCGCATAGTTGAGCACAGCCTCCTGCATACTCAACTGCGACGGCGGGAAAAGCCCCGCGTAATCAATAATTTCCGCGAGCAGCACGCGGGCGGATTCGCTCGGTTGGGGGGCAGCGTTTGGGGCGTTCATTTTGCGTTGTTCCGACAAGTTTGTGATACGAAAATCATAAGGCTTATCGGGGGTTTTTACAAATTACGCGTGTTTTTGCGTTACGCCTGTTTGCTTTTGAAAAATAACATCGGTTATCTTTGCTACGAATCGGTTTACAGCGAAATAGAATGCGTGTTTTAGGTATCGATCCGGGCAGCGAAACGCTCGGCTGGGGTGTCGTCGAGGGCTCGGGGTCGCGTTATGCGGCCGTCGATTTCGGGACGGTAAAATCCAATACAAAAACGGCGTTTTCAAAGCGTCTGGTCACGATCTACGACGGCGTCGCGGAACTTATCGTCCGATTTGAGCCCGACGTTGTCTCTATCGAAGAAGCCTTTTACGCGACGAACGTAAAAGTCGCGATGAAGCTCGGCCAGGTTCGTGGCGTCGTGCTGCTGCTCGCCGAACAGCGTGCAATCGAGATCGCGGAATACGCCCCGCGGCTGATAAAGCAGACTGTCGTCGGTTACGGTAACGCGGAAAAACATCAGGTCGGCGAAATGGTCAAACTGCTGCTGCGTTTGAAATCGGTTCCCAAACCGCACGACGCCGCCGATGCTCTCGCGATCGCGATATGCCATTTTCACCACGCCGGTTCTATCGAAAGACTTCGTTCAGTAGGAATCAATTAAAACTATGCGTCATGTTCTCGCTCTTTTTCTTTTGTTGATACCGTGTGCCGATCTCGCCGACGCACAGCGTCGCGGCCGTCTGTCTGCACCGCGTGCTGCGGAGATCGGGCAAATGGCGGTCGTGATGGACGAAACCATCTCGGTGCTACGCTCAAAACCAAGCCTGTTTGCCGATTCCGTCCAGCGAATGCGAATGGGCCGGCGAGTAAGAATAACCGGCGTGGCCGAGGCAGACGGTGTAAAGTTTTTCCGCGTCACCGCAACGCCGCCCGCCGCAGGCTGGGTTCAATCCGACGCGGTTTTCGGCAAGTTTCGCTCCGATGACGAGGAACGGCTTGCAAGGCTCGTCCAGGCGTCGAGCGGTTTCGAGCAGATCGAAGCAGCGACACTTTTTTTCGATCTATATCCGGCGTCGAAATTCCGCGCGCCGATATTGCTGCTGTTCGGCGACCTGCTTGAAGACGCCGCGACCAAACTCACCCGCGACGCGGGCCAACGCCTAAGCCGCCGCGAAATGGCCGCAACGGGAGCGCCGTTGCACAGTTATTATTTAAATTTCGTCAGCCTCGACCGCTATCGACGGCTCGGGATAGTTTTTCTTTTTAATTCGTCCACGAAGCAATTCCACTACGACGGCAGTTCATGGAAAGAAATTTCCGCAAAACTTCCAAATGTTACCGAAACTGTAGAGGCTAAAAAACGGTTGGATAGTCTAAAAGAAAAAATGGCGAAAAAGGCGGCGAAATAACTTTCAACTAAAAACTTAAAACTAATAACTGTTAGAAAAAGAATTTTTTATAACAGTTATTAGTTTTAAGTTTTTAGTTAATAGTTTTTGCGACCTCGGCGGCGACGCGGGCGTTGTTTTCGAGCAGCGAGATATTTGCGATGGGGGTTTTGCCGTGGCTTCGCTCAGATAATTCCGACAGCAAGAACGGCGTTACATCCTTGCCCTTTATTCCTTTTGCGACTGCAGAGCGGAGAGCTTCGGCAAGCATTAATTCGATCTCTTCGTTCGGAATTGCGTCTTTTTCCGGAACCGGAACAGCCAAAATAATTGCGTTTGTAAGTTCAAGTTCGTCGCGAGCGGCGGCGATCAAAGCTACGTCTCTTGCGGTTTCGACGCGTTCATCGACCGCGAGTCCACTCGTGCGTGAATAGAATGCCGGAAACTCGTCGCATTGCCAACCCAGAACCGTTACACCGAATGTTTCGAGCCATTCGCGGGTTTTTGCGAGATCGAGAACTATCTTCGCACCCGAACAAACGACGGTGATCGGCGTACGTGCAAGCTCGATCAGGTCGGCGGAAACATCGCTTTCGGTCCCGCGATGGACGCCGCCAATGCCGCCGGTGGAAAAGACTTTAATTCCCGCCTTGTGAGCGATCAGGCTGGTTGTCGCGACGGTCGTCGCACCGGAAAGTTTGCGTCCGACCGCAATGGGAAGATCGCGTACTGAAAGCTTGCGAATGTCTTTTCCGGTTGCAAGCATCTCATATTGCTGTTCGCTGAGACCGACCGAAACGACGCCGTCGAAAACACCGATGGTCGCGGGTACGGCTCCGCCATCGCGAATGATCCGTTCGAGCTTATATGCCGTTTCGAGGTTTTGCGGATATGGCAGGCCGTGAGCGATTACGGTCGATTCGAGAGCGACTATCGGCGAATCGAAGTGGATCGCTCCGGCGACTTCCTCGTTAAAGGTGAGCTTCATCGTAAGGCCACCGACAGACTAACAGTCTGTCGTACATTATTTAACAAATTTGAAAATCCGATCAAGCCGCGGATTTGTCAGACAACCTGCCCAACTGCCGTTCGACGCGCCGCGGTCGCACGACCAGTAAACAAACATCGCCCGGCCAACTATAAGGTCGCGTGGAACAAAGCCCCAGCCGCGGCCGTCGTCGCTCTGGTCGCGGCTGTCGCCCATCACAAAAAAGTGATTTTCGGGCACGTTCATCGGCTTGTTTGCAACGCCGAAATTCCAATTGTCGAGCCGCAGGTTGCCGCCCGACTCAACCCTTCGCATCGTCTGCGCAGAGTAATATACATCCCACAGATCTTCGGGCGCTCGTTCCTCAAACTGGGTGGTGGCAAGCGCAGACTGTCCGTTGTCCCGAGACGGAGAATCACCGATAATGCGGTGCTCGGGAAGCGGCTCGTCATTTATGAATACTTGATTATTCTTAAACTCGACCTTTTCACCCGGAAGCCCGATAACCCGTTTGACGTAATTTATCTGATAGGGGATCAGCGGCGGGTTACGATTTTTATCGGAATCGTCAACCTTATTGCCGGGATACTTGAAAACGATAATGTCACCGCGCTCAATTTCCCGCATCGGCAGGAACGGCAGCGGGTTGCCGCCGGGCGAAAAGATGAACTTGTTGACCAGCAGATAGTCGCCGACGAGTATCGTGTTCTGCATCGATCCCGTAGGGACGGTCACGGCCTGAATGATGAAAGTCATTCCGAAGATCGCCATGACAAGTGTCACGGCGAACGATTCGAAATATTCTCTAAAGACCGATTTTGGCGGCCCTGTCGGCTTTTTTTCTTTCTCTTCCTGCGGAGCGTTCTGCTCGGTATTGCTCATAAGTTTGTCTAAAATATATCAGATTGTGTTACGGTCGGCGAATTTACGCGGGGCTAACGATCTTGAGTGCGGCAGCGGCAGCATCCATCTCGGCGAGCTTTAGCGAGCGGCCTGTTCCTTCCGAGCGGCCATCGGCCCAGACTGCCTCGACATAAAATGTGCGGTCATGTGGCGGCCCTTCAGCCTTTAATAGACTGTACGTTGGAGCCGACATTTTGTTTGCCTGTAAAACTTCCTGCAAGGTCGTCTTGTGATCGAGCGAGCCTTTTGGCGTGACGCTTTTGATCTCGTCCGCGAACACGCGCGAGATGAACGATCGGGCCTCGATATAACCGCCATCGAAGAATATTGCCGCGATCACGGCTTCCAAAGTGTCGGCGGCGATCGCCGGTTTTTCGCGCCCGCCGCTTTTTTCTTCGCCGCGGCCCATCCGGACGTAATTGCTGAGACGAAGGCCGGAGGCGATGAGGGCAAGCGTTGGAGCGCTGACAAGACGATGTTTCATCAGCGTCAGCCCGCCTTCGGTCAGGTCGGGATTTTCAGCAAAAAGCTGCTCGGCGATAGCAAGCCCCAGCACTGAATCGCCGACAAACTCAAACGATTCATTATCGGGCGAATCATTCCGGTTTTCGTGCGTCCACGAACGATGCGTCAGCGCACGTTCAAGCAGATTGCGGTCATTAAACCGGTAACCGAGCAGATCTTCGAGCGCCGCAGTATCCATCAGCATTGATTTTATTTGCATTCGCAAAATAAAGAAAGCCGGACGCTGTTTAAGGCATCCGGCCTTGTTCACGAACCTTTCGGTCCGTTCAGGTTGGAATGAAATTGGCCTTTACGGCTTTGCAACCTTTGCCGAAGCTCCGCCGGTTGTTTCGGCAGCAGGCTCCGTCGCTACAGGCGTAACATCCGAGGTCGGATTCGGCATCGGTTTGACAAATGCCGAGGCGATGTACGAATCGATTCCGACTGCCTTCTCATCCTCAAAACGGCTTTTATAGATCGTTTCGATCTGGCCGTAGATCGTTTTGCGATATTCTTTTTCAGCCGGAGTTACATCCTTAGCGTTCTTGTAGGCACGAACAAAACCATCCAAAGCTCTTTCTTCCCAAGCCTTGAGATAGCCTTCTTTTGCTTTGATCTGCTTATCAAGATCGATCTTAAGCCGGCTCAGTTCAGACTTTCGCTCGTCCGTTGTTCCCGCTTTCTTGATCTCTTCGTCCGCAGCATTCAGCTTTTCAGCAAGTGCCGTCAATTCATCCGCAACAGGCTTTGCCTGATCGAGTGCGTACAGGCCAAGCGTGACAAACATTTGCGGGTCTTTTTGTTTTAACCCGGGGGTATTGGCTACTTCATAGAAGTACGTCAGTCCACCTTTTTTGTCGCCCTTCTTGTTGTAGAGCATATAGCCGAGGATGAACTTCATCTCGCTGATAGCGTCTTGCTTGCTGGCGTAAGCATACGGAGCAATACCGTTGCTGCCCTTTAGTGATTCTTCGTTCGCTTTATATTTATCGAGTACAATTTTTGCATTCTGAATCGATACATCAACGTGCTTGTCGTTCTTTTTGTACGATTCATACAGACCGATCGAGGCCAAAGGGATATAAATGTTGAGAGATTTATCTGCTGGAAAGACTGTTAAGAGTTCTTTCGAGGTTGCAATCGCGTCATCCCATTTGCTGGCTCCGAGTTCGCTCACATACTTTGCGTACAATGTCTCGCGTTTTTTAACCAGAGCGTCTTCCCCGACGATTTTTTCCCACGCAGGAATCTGCCCTTTAAGCCAAGTTGAAAAATCAGCTGTGGTAGGACACGTGCCGTACTTTTCCAAAAACTCTTTTCCAGAAGTAATTGCTGCCGGAAGAGTGGCCTTGTTCGGATAGTCTTTACGGATCTTCGCGTCGAGGGCGGCTATGCCATCAACGTCGTCGCAGCCCTGTGCAAATGCCGGGACTGCTGCTGCGAGAGCTATCGCCGCGAGCATCATTCCCAGCCCTAAAAATTTCTTGAATGTCGTCATCTTAATACTTCCTCCAACCTGATTTAGCCTGATATATTCTCTGTCCAAAGCTGAAACCGTATTTCATCGGCCCAGCGCAAATTCTGATGAATTGCATTTCAGAATAGTTGCAAAAAATTCGAAAATCGGAACCGCTTAGATTCGCTGATTCCCGAAAATTGCGGAATGGTAAATAATCACGCAATTCTCTGTCTTGTGTCAAGCAATTTGGGGTGAATAACGCCTCAAAAATGCATTTCGGGCATTAACCTTACATAAAGGCAAATGCCCGAATCCGTGAAACTATATTCAATCTTAACGATTTTTAACAACCCGAGGACGGTTCTTAGTCGCGGGTGCTTGCGGATTCTTTTCCGCATCGTCTTTGCTGTACGGAATTACTACGGTCTGGAACGACGGTTTTGACTGCGAGGTGCGTGTTACGACCTTGCGGTTTGGGTCAACCGGAGCGTTTGTCGGTCGTGAATTGCTGCCCGCGACGATCACCGGTCGCTGCGTTTCTCGCTCGGTTTCCAGAACCTCCGGCGTGTCGTCGTCCGATTCTTCGTCGTCGTCTTCGGCAAGAGCGTTAGTATTTGCAGGCCTTGTGCCGAGATGTCTGATTGCAAGTGCCCTTTCAGGATTACGTTTCAGGTCGGCGCTGAGCGCACTATAGATCTGACCGGCTATCGCCGCAGCATATCGGCCGCGCTCGGATTGTCCTCTGGTTATTACAACAACCGCATATTTGGGGTCCTCGACCGGTGCGACCGAGGCAAACAAGCCGACCCACGAACCGCGTCCGATGCACGATCCTGTCTTTCCGGCCACGCCAAGCGACTTGTCCATACTGCGGCTGGCGGTTCCATATTCTGCGGCTCCCATCATTCCGGGCAGAACACCCTGAATGCTGCGATCTGGAATATCGACTTTACCACGAACCGACCGGCTCATCGCCGTTCGTTCAACGCGGGCTTTTGAAACTTTAGGGACGATGCGCTCGCCGCCGTTCGAGATCGCCGTCACCATCACGGCAAGCTGTAACGGCGTTACCTCAAAATCGTCGGCGTGCGAATAGATTCGGGCATTATTGTTGCCGTACGGCAGTTTACCGGCATTTTCGCGGTCAAGATTAATGCCTGTCGGTTGCCCGAGCCCGAGCCGTTTTGCATACGAGATCATTTTCTCGCTGCCAAGATTTGCACCGACGCGTTGAAAATAGCCGTTGTTTGATTTTGCAAGAGCATAATCGAGTTCCATGTCTCCGGCGCTGCCGGTTACGCGGCCGTCCTCGGTTATCAATCCTTCGTTCAATCCCGCGACGCCCGTCACCAATTTAATGGTCGAACACGGCTTAAATCCGTGACGAACCGCCCATTCCTGATTGACCATCGTGACGATCTTGCCGGTTTTGGCCTCCATCACAACGACCGTTCCGGCACGCTCGCCAAGCGCGTTGACTGCGGTTTGGCGTATGCGAAGGTCTTCGCCCTCGGTCGAATCTTTTAGAATATTGGCGATTGTTTCCGTCCGCAAGCCTTTTTCAAACGCTATCTTGCGGGCACGGGCCTCGCGGGCAGCCTGTTCGCGGCGACGCTGTTCGGCCAATGCCGCAGCACGGCGGGCAGCTTCTTTTTTCTTTCGCTCGGCCTCAGCCCTAAGCTGTGCCGCAGTCGGTTTTTTTGATTTGCTTTGAGCAGCCTTTTTCTGTGCGGCTAGTTCTTTTGCGGTCGGCTTGCGGTTTTTCGCAGACGCCTTAGATGACGACTTGGTGTTCTTTGCTGCAGCACTCTTGGCGTTCCTGCTGTTTTTTGCCGGAACTTTCTTTGCATCCTTTTTCTTCGTTGCCGTATTCTTAGCTGCGGGCTTTGCAGCGGGTTTCTTTTTTTGAGCAACGGCAGACGAGACGGTCAGCGATATAATTAATAATAAAAATAAGAATAGCTTCGCTGGACGCTTTTCGGGATACATAAATTTCATGTTTTACCTCAAGTGAACGGTTTACAAGTTTTGGGTGAATCGAGGAGATTAATCCCGTCGATCAGAAAATGATATGGTTACGGGACTCGTTGCGATAATCGCTAAACGACACTATAACATCCGTTGATAACATACGCAAGTTATTTTAAGCACTTGCATAAACAACACAGGCCAAATGAATTTTTTCAACACATTTCGCGGTAGATTGCTGCTGATCCTGGCCTTTTTGCTGATCGCAACGCTCGGCGTTCAGTACTATCTAAATCTAAAGAATCAAGAGGAAAACAACGACCGCCGTGCGATACAGCAACAGACGCTGACCGCCGGCATTGCTCTCGGAGTAAGCGGCATCACCTCACAGGACGAATACCTGCAAGATCTGATCAGCCAGCCCGGACAGACATATCTCGATGAACAGGCGAAAGAGCGCATTCGCGATATAATTTTGATCAACGAAAAATGGCAGATCACGGATAACCTTAACCAAAACTACGCACCTGTGACCGAACCTGACGGCACGACAACATACCGCCAACTTTCCGAACTGACCGATCTGCCGCCGCTGATGGAAGGAAAACGGCTCGGCGAAGATCTCAAGAATTTTCCCAACAAAAAAACCGTTGCAGGTAAAACGACTGACGATGAGGCTCACGCGATCCCTATCGAAACCAGTGCAGGGCGTTGGTATATTATGGTCATTCTCAAAAATGACCGCGCCGAAGCAGCATGGCGTGCCGCTGAGCCGCTGATCTACACTCTTGGCATCTTTCTGGTTTCGACCGCGATCACATTTCTATTGGTTTGGCGCTTCACGCGTCCGATCACAGACCTGTCGAACGCCGCCCGTCGCGTCGCCGATGGCGATCTGTGCGTAAGGGTCCCGGTCGCACGAAACGATGAAATGGGCCGGCTGTCCGAGCGGTTCAACGAGATGACATCGGAGCTTGAAAAATCAAAACAGCTCGAAGAACAATTGCAGCACGCGGAAAAAAGCGCCGTGATCGGCAGGCTAGGTTCGGCGATCGCCCACGAAATAAGGAATCCTCTGAATTACATCAACCTGACGCTCGATCATCTAAGATCAAAACTGGCTCCGGAAGATGTCGAGAAACAAGAAACATTCAAAAAACTGATCTCGCAGATCAAAGACGAAGTTGCTCGAATCAATCAGCAGATCTCGGATTTTCTAAATTATTCGCGTCCGGCAAATGTAAATCCGCGGCCGATAGATGCTCGCCAGGTTATTCAGGATTCGCTGCGGATAGTCGAGGGCCAGGCCCAAGAGAACAACATAAAGATCGCCGTCGTCGAACATGAAAATGTGCCGCAAATAATGGGCGACCCCGAATTCTTACGTTCGGTTTTCAATAACTTATTCATCAACGCCGTCCAGTCGATGGGCAACGAGGGCGGACATCTGAACGTAAAGATCGAACCGAACGACGACAGCGGCTTTGTTCGCATCGAAATTTCCGACACGGGCAACGGCATCCCGCCCGAAAATCTGGCACAAATATTCGAGCCCTATTTTTCAACAAAAGAAACAGGCACCGGTTTAGGCCTCGCCATCGTCCAAAAAATAATCGAGCTGCATAACGGAATGATCAATGTGGAATCGACGGAGGGCGAGGGAACTAAATTTATTATACGATTACCGAAGGCGGAAGATTAGCCACAGAGTGCACAGAGATTTGTGCCACAGATCTTCACGGATGAACACAGATTTGCTGTAATAGTTCGATTTAAACCGTTTGATCTGTGGCAATAATTTCTTACTCTGTGTGCTCTGTGGCAAAACCTAACTATGGCAAGAAAATCAATACTGGTCGTTGATGACGAGAAAAATCAACGCGAAATTTTGGAGACGATCCTCTCGGGCGAGGGTTATGACGTGACCACCGCGAGCTCGGGCGAAGCGGCGATGAAGTTTGTCGAATCGCGGCGGTTCGATCTCGTGCTGACCGATCTGAAAATGACCGGAATGTCGGGACTCGATCTGCTAAAGGAACTGACGAATTTCGATAAGTCGATAATCGTCATTTTGCTCACCGCACACGGCTCGGTCGATTCGGCGGTCGATGCACTGCGTTTGGGGGCATTCGATTACTTACAGAAACCGTACGACAGCGAAAAGCTGCTCGAAACGGTCGATCGGGCGCTCAAAAAACTGTCGGCGTTGGACACCGAGATCGTTTCCATTTCGCCCGAAATGGACAAGGTCAAAAAGCTGATCCTTAAGATCGCCAAATCGAATTCGACCGTCCTGATCCGCGGCGAAAGCGGCACCGGAAAGGAGCTGATCGCACGTTCGATGCACAAAAACAGCCTTCGTGCGAACGAGACCTTTCAGGCCGTAAACTGCGCCGCGATAAACGAAAATCTGCTCGAATCGGAGCTGTTCGGCCACGAAAAAGGCTCGTTTACAGGCGCCGTCGCGGAAAAGAAAGGCCTGTTTGAAATTGCAAATAACGGCACGCTGTTTTTGGACGAGATTGGCGAGCTCGACATCGCTTTGCAGGCAAAACTGCTTCGTGCCTTGCAGGAAAAAGAGATCCGTCGCGTCGGCGGCGTAAAAGAAATTCCAATAGACGTTCGCGTTCTCGCCGCGACCAACCGTGACCTGTTAAAGATGACCGAAGAAAAGCGTTTTCGCGAGGACTTGTATTATCGTCTCAATGTTCTGTCGATCGAAATCCCGCCGCTGCGTGAAAGGCGTACCGACATCCCTGTCCTGATCGATTATTTCGTCAAAAAACACACGCGCGGAACAGACCGCAAGATTGAGATTGAATCAGCAGCGAAAAAGCTCCTAACCGACTACCACTATCCCGGAAATGTCCGCCAATTAGAATCCGGGATCGAGCGCTCCATTTTACTCTGTGAGAACGACACCATCACGCTCGATGACCTGCCGCCCGAAATGACGCAATCCGGTTCGGTCGGCGCAGTTTCATCCGGCGGCGACACACAATTCAAACTCCCGCCCGAAGGCGTAAATTTCGAAGACGTAGAACGCAGCCTGATAATGCAGGCCATGGACCGCACCGACAACAACATCACAAAATCCGCCAAAATGCTCGGCCTGACATTCCGAACGCTGCAATACAGGCTGGAGAAATTCGGGTTCAAAAAGGACGAATCGAACGGAACCGAAAGCGAGGAAGAAGCGTAAATCTGTGTTAGAATTCTAACGGAATATGTTATGAGGACAGTTTTAGTTACGCAAAACGGCCAAAATGGAAAGACCTATCGGGCAGTAGGCGAAGGGAAGGAATCCTTTGGTGAAACCGTCGGTAAGGCTTTGGATTCCCTGACCGTTCAGCTTGAGAACCCGGACGCGGAAACCCTCTTCGTTATTCAGCGATAGTCACCCGACGCATCGAACAGGGAGAAGCCGCAGAATTGAGGAATAAATTCGCCTCGTTCGAAGACTGGAACGATTCCGCACTAGACATTTACAACGATTATGACAACGCCAAAGCAGTCCTCGAAGACCGGACGTTAATAGTATTGGCTGATCATAACGAAATCGAAATCCTCTAAAAAATTTAAGTGCAAGATTGTATTACGTTAAGGGTTCTTTATGTATTCGGGCAAAATATATGAAATTAAAGAGAATCCTACTGACGAACACAATGTTGCTTTTAATTTTAACTTGTTCCTCTGCCATTCCTTGCTTTGGCTCTGATCCGCCGAAAAGAGTTCGCGGAGTCATAGTTGGTTATGTCTGGGATTCGATGCTACTTGTTCGTACAAAGAAGAAGCAATACGTAATATTGCAGAACAGATCTTCCAGCATGAATCCGATTCCAGAGACGGTGTTGCAAACTCAGCGCGAATGGGATTTCGCGGTCGAGCCATTGAGGGATTGTAAGATTCCGATGTCTTTTTTTCGATTTCAACCGTTTCAGCTTAGGTGCGGAAACGAATATCCAGAAAAAGAACCCGATCCAACACCTACGCCAGTTCTGATTCCCTATCCGCAACTTAGTCTATTGAAACTACAATACAAAAAAGAGTTGGATGCGATAATCGATGAAACTATCTTGCCATGCTATAAGGTTAACTTTGGGTTAACCAAACCGGACTATAAAGAACGTTTATTGACAGGAGTTGTTTTAGATGCTGATAATCGGCCAATTCCCGAATTTCCTGTGAGCGTCGGATTTTCGGAAGCCAAGGTTGGTTACCTTTTTGTTTTAACAGATGCAGAAGGAAGGTTTTCAATACCTGTTTACGAAAAATTTACGTATTGGATAAAAGCCGGGCGGACAGGATTTGAAGGACAGAAAGAGTACAAAGCAACGTACATTCCTAAAAAAGTATTGGTCCCGCCACTAAAATTAAGGCTTGAATATTAATAACGGAGCGTAGGAAATGGAATGGCTTTCAACACTTAGTTTGGCCTTGGGAACCGCATGGACGAGCGGGATAAATCTTTACGCGACGGTTTCGGTGCTTGGGTTGCTGCAGCGGTTTGGCGGCGTCAAGCTACCAGGCGGGCTTGAGGTGCTGGATAACTGGTGGATCATCGGTGTTGCGGGCGGTTTGTATATCGTTGAGTTTTTTGCCGACAAGATACCGTATGTCGATAGCGTTTGGGATGTGGTTCACACCTTTATCCGTGTTCCCGCCGGAGCGATCGTCGCTTATGCGGCGGTGTCCGACATGTCACCCGAAGTCACGATTCCCGCAACGCTGATCGGCGGCGGATTTGCCTTCGCCTCGCACGGCACAAAAGCGGCCGTCCGCGTCGGCGCAAACCTTTCGCCCGAACCTGTTTCAAATTGGGTGCTTTCGCTCGTCGAAGACGCGATTGCATTCGCCGGAACGCTGCTTGCCGTCTTTGCACCGATCATCATTGCGATTGTTCTCTTTATCTTCGCAATATTCTTTATTTGGTTCTTCCCCAAAATATTCCGCGCCGTCCGCCGGATGATAAACGCCACGCGAGCTTTCTTGCACGGCGAGGGATTCAAGGAAATTGCACGCAAGGCGGGCTGAGATGGAACGTTCTTGTGAGTTGGGCATCTAATAGATCTGAGGTAAATAAAAATGCGAACTCCATGGCTTTCTTTTCTCTTAATCACTGCTTTCCTAACGTCGTCATGCGGCAATCAGCAATCGGCCAACGCAAGTCGCGATGGGAAGATCAGTTTTAGTTTCTACGACATTGCGTCTTCATCCGGCAGCCGCGAGCCTGCCGAACAGGCGACCCTGGTTACTGACACCGGCGGCGGTGGCGGTGGCGGTGGCGGAAGGAATGAAAATCAACCCGCCGTAATGGAGATCAGCGAGACTTCTCAGCAGTCCGTTGTCCCAACCGATCGCAAAATAATCAGAAATGCCGAGATCGCGCTTGAATCCGATTCGCCGGAAGAATCTCAGAACAAGATAACCGCTATCGCTCAAAGCATGGGCGGATTTTTGGTCGAATCGCAACAAAGCAGCAGCGATGCTCGCTCTGCAACGCGTGACGTGATTCAACTAACCTTGCGCGTTCCGGCCGACAAATTTACCGAGGCCCTCGACGAGATCAGAAAGACCGCAAAACGCGTCGTTATCGAAACCGTCAAGGGGCAGGACGTGACCGAACAGTTCATCGATATCGAAGCTCAATTGAAAGCCAAAAAGGCCCTCGAACTCCAATTTATGGAAATCATGAAGCGTGCGAACACCGTGGCCGATGCTCTGGAAGTACACACCCAGCTTGCCGAAGTTCGCGGCGAGATCGAAAAGATCGAGGGAAGAAAGCGCTTTCTCGAAAACCAGACCGCGCTCTCCACGATCAAGGTAAATCTGCAATCACCGGCGGCCATCTCTGCCAGTTCTGCGGGTTTTGGTTATCGTCTGACCGATTCGTTCGGCCGCGGAATCGAGATCGCCCTGAATTTTATTCTTGGTTTGATAACGTTTCTTATCGGCATACTTCCATTTGCCCTCTTTATCGGTTTGCCCGCATTCTTTATTGGACGCTATTATTGGCGTAGAAACGCGAGAAAAAGAACTGCTAGCGAGATCGCAAAAGAAGAGATAACAGTCGAATGACTTTAGAAAGAATATTTCAAATCTCGGCGGTGGTTCTTGCGGGAGCCGCCGCGTATTTTTTGTGGGCTGACAATCAGGACGGCCTATATATTTGTGCGGTGCTCGGCTGCATTGCGTTCTTTTTGAGCATTCGCGTTCAGGTAAAACGGCGCAACGATATACGCGAGGCCGCGATCATCGCAAGGCAAGATGCAGAAGCCGAGGCCAGTGAGTCAGTACCGCCTGCGTGAGCAGGTGGCGGAGACTCGTTATCGAGCCTGATGACTGACGGCGGGAGTTTGCCACCTGCTTACGCAGGCGGTACTGACTTGAAAGCGGAACTCCACACTCCCGATAGCCGCAGAAACCCACTTGAGTTAAAATCAAACCGTGAAAAAGATCGAAGAGTTGCTCGCGTCCAATCGGCAGTGGGCCGAAACTTTAAAAGCGGAAGACCCTCAGTTTTTCGAGCGTCTGTCTGAGGCTCAGAACCCCGAATTCTTGTGGATCGGATGCTCTGACAGCCGCATTTCGCCGACATCGAGCATCGGCCTGCTGCCGGGCGAGATGTTCGTCCATCGCAACGTCGCGAATCTGGTCAACCATAGCGATATGAACTGTCTCGCCGTTATGCAGTTCGCGGTCGAGGTTCTCAGCGTAAGGCACATCATCGTCTGCGGACATTACAACTGCGGCGGCGTTAAAGCGGCGTTTGATGACGCGCGGTTTGGGCTGGTCGATAACTGGCTGCGGCACATTCAGGACACGATGCATAAATATCGTGTCGAGATCGAGAGCCAGCAGGGATACGAAGCTCAACTGGACAAATTATGCGAGATAAACGTCATCGAACAGATAGTCGGCGTCGGCGAAACGACGATAGTTCAGGACGCGTGGGAACGCGGTCAAGAGCTTTTCGTCCACGGTTGGATCTACACGATCGCCGACGGTATCTATCGCGACCTGTCGGTTACAGTCAGCAGTTTGGAACAGCTTGACGCTCTCAGGATAAGAACATTCGATGAGCGTCATACTATCGGTGCAAAGGCATGAGTTTTACTAATTCCCCCAATATGATCTCGAAAATTTTTATCGCTATATTTTTTGCGGTATTGCTTGTCCCGTCAACAGCATTCGGCCAGATGGCCGGCAAGCCTTCGCCGTCAAAAGAGCCCGCGGGCGGAATGCCGGAAACGCCGGACTCGAAAAAAACGTCGCTCCCGAGCGTCGAGTCACAGGCCGAGTTCGATTCCATCGCCCGGACGTATCATCAAAACACGCCATACGCTCTGCCGCACGCGATGTTCGTCATCGACCGTCGCAGTAAAAACAAGATCTATTTTGTAAATTCGCAGCGGTATAAATTTCACAAAGATTTTCTGCTCGCAAGATATTTGGTGCCGCGCGGCGCGGATGTTTTCAAACCGATCTATATAGACACCGACCGCCGGTTTATCGTCGGGACAATCGCCTGGCAGCGGACGGTCGAGAAATTCACCTGGGAACTGTGGGAAGGCGACCTTGCGACCGCCGATCATATCAAGGCCGCGAACGACGCGATCAATAAAGGCTTTTTTGCCGAGGTACATTACAAGCCGAATTCGCTGCGTCAGGAAGATGTTTCGGCAACGCTTGGCCTAGACCGAGTTCTGCAAAGCGATATTTCAAAAAATCAGGAATATCTCGCGCTAAATCCCGGGAAGGCCGTCGGCCGCATCCATATCATCGACAAGCTCGACGACACGGTCGAGATCGGCGATAACGAGATACTCGTGCTGAATGAGCTGCCGATCTCGCTGCCGCCGGTTCGCGGCATCATTTTAACAAAACCGTCGTCGCCGCTTTCGCACATTAATATTCTTGCGAAAAACTGGAACATACCGAACGTGTATATAAAAGACGCGGACAAGCTGTTCGCCGAAAAGGACACGTTCGTTTGGGAACTCGACGCGAAGCTGACGGACTATAAATGGAAGGAAATAAAAGATCCGTCCGAGCTGCAGGAAAAATTTGCGTCGCCCGACCAGCAGGTCGCGCCGTCCAATTTGGTGGTTACAAAACTCGCCGGGCTTCGCGAGATGCGTGTCCGCGACAGCATTGTTTACGGAGCAAAAGCGGCGAATCTTGGCGAGGTTATCAATGGCCGCGTGCCCGGCATAATCGTCCCCGACGGTTTTTCCGTGCCCTTTCATTATTACGATAAGTTCATGCGTGATAACGGTTTCGACGAAGAGATCGCCACGATGATGGAAGACCTCGATTTCGTTCACAACCCAAAACATCGGCGCCAAAAACTCGATGAATTTCGCAAGAAGATCGAAAGCGGCAAATTTGATCCGGTTCTACAAAGGCAGATAACCGCTAAGTGGAGCACGCAGTTGGGCGCGCGCGCAGTGTTCGTCCGCAGCTCGTCAAACGCCGAGGATCTTAAGAACTTTTCCGGCGCAGGGTTATATTCGAGCGTGTTCAATGTAAAAACACCTGAAAAATTGATAACGGGCGTAAAGAAAGTTTGGGCGTCAATGTGGAACTTTGAGGCGTATGAGGCGCGTGTCCGCAATTATGTCGATCAAAAACAGGTCTATATGTCCGCCCTGATCCAGGTCGGCATCGATATGCAAAAAGGCGGCGTTTTGATAACAAAAGACCCGTTTGACGCCGACAATAAAAATGCTGTTTACATCAGCGCCGTATGCGGCCACAATTCGCGCGTCGTAAATAACAGCGGTCTGCCCGAGCAGATAATGTTCAACCCGAAATCGAATTCGATCGTGGTGATGACAATGTCAGATCAGGAAAATTCGCTTAGGTTTGACGACACCGGCGACCTGAAACAAGTGACCGATAAATGCGCCAACGCACAGGGCCGCGTACTGACCGATCTGCAAGCCCGAAACCTTGCGACCGCCGCAACACGCATCGAGAAAATGTTCGGCAAAGTTCCGCAGGACATCGAATGGGGAATAATGCTCGGCCGGCTTTATGTCGTTCAGTCGCGGCCGTACATTGACTAAATGCGTTTCTTTGCGGTCTTGGCGACTTTGCGTGAGAACTTATTTCACGCCAAGCCGCTAAGAACGCAAAGTAAGAAAATGGTTTTAATAATGAAATTTTTAATAGTCTTAGTCATCGCAATATTTGCTTTCGGATGTGGAAACAACGCCGCTCCGGTTCAGAATACAAACACCGCCTCGCAGCCTCAGCGGGCCGAAAAGCTGCAATCGACAACCGTTCATACAACCGAAGGCCAGGCAACGCCGCCGGTTGTCAATGAAACGGCCGCCACGGCCGCCGATAACGCGAAAGGCGGTAAATTTTCGGCCGGCGGAAACCCGATCGACACGACGGAACTCGATAAAGCCGTCACCGACGCCGAAAAGGCCCTGAAGGCAAAACCAAAAGACGCCGCTGCAAAAGAAACAACAGCCAACGCCTATTTCAATCGCGGATTTGCACTGACCGAGGCTCGTCAGTATGCTTCCGCTCTCGGAGATTATCGCCGCGCTTTGAAATTGGTCCCTGACCACGAAGAATCGATCAAATGGCAGAAACAGATCATCGGCATTTACTCGATGATGAAAAAGGAATATCCGAAACCGGGCGAAGAGCCGCCGCCGCTGCTGTTTAAGAAGTAAGAAAGAGCCTGCCGGTTTCACAGTTACGGCGGAATTTGATAGATTTCTCGTTTCGACATTGATCGAAATATCAGACATACGATACTGACAATTTTTTTAATATGGCTCTTTCAGCAAACGATATCAGAAAAGGCATGGTGATCCTTCACGAGGGCGCGCCCGTCAAGGTAATGGAATTTCATCATCACACGCCTGGCAATCTGCGGGCGATGGTTCAGGCGCGGCTGCGAAATCTGTTGACCGGAAACTCGTTCGAGTTCCGTTTTCGCTCGAACGACACGCTCGAACGCATCGTGCTCGACCAGCAAAAGATGGAATATCTTTATTCCGACGGTTCGCATCATCATTTCATGAACCAGGAAAATTACGAGCAGGTCTCGCTGACCGAGGAAGAACTCGGCGACGCTGCTCAATGGCTGATGCCAGGACTAAAGATCGAGGTCGAATTTTACGACGCCACACCGATCGGCGTAACGCTTCCGGCGTCAATGGACCTGACAGTTACACGTACCGATCCGCAATTAAAAGGTGCTACGGCCTCAAACTCAAACAAACCCGCAACGCTCGAAAACGGCGTCACGGTTTCGGTCCCGCCGTTCATCGCCGAGGGCGAAAAGATCCGCGTAAACCCGGCCGAAGCGAAGTATATGGAACGGGTGAAATAGGGCAGAAACACGACCGGGCAGGGAGTGTGTCGCAAACGACCTGCTCGCGCATGCATCAACCTTACGTTCCGCCGCCCGCCATCGGCGGGTGGCGGCGCTCGGAGATCAGCCCGGACGCGCTTGTCGGCTGCATGCGCGGGTTAGGCGGCAGACTAACGCCCGGCGCGTGACGACGATAGACTTTCAGTGAAGGTCGAGCAACCCACAACAGTTGGCGGAGTGTCACTATGAATGATTTAACGACAAGAGAGCCGGCCAACGATCCCCAGGA
>CAZSEL010000008.1:0-124959 GCA_964605905.1 uncultured Chloracidobacterium sp.
ATAACCATCCAGAGACATATTCATTTGTAATTTTAATTTTCTCATTGTCGTTCAGCTTTTGTTGTTGAGTTTATCTGTTGTAGAGAATGTAGTTGTTCAGCTTCCTTAATCGTTTGATTGGTCATTAACTATTTTATCTTGGTAGCTAATTATCGTAGTAACTAAGATAGTGTCAATTTTGTAACGTGTCAAATAGTTTTGGTGTGCTTTGAGGACTTATTGAATAAGTCCTTGTCAAATCTGTAGGCAATTAAAGTCAAAAAACGTCAGATAGGGAAGACGTAAAAGCGACAACACAAGAAATCCGCACTTCCAAACGGCGTAAGGAACACGCAACGATCGCTAGAAAGACATGCAGCTACTTCCGAAATATTAAAAAAGCGGCGGGAAAGAAGCAGGAAAAGGAAAAAGAAAAAGATGATCACCGGATACCGTCGAGTATCAAGAAAAAGTCCATGCCGCATTTGCGGCAAACCGGACTGGTGCAGTACCAGCAAAGATCAGAATATTTCGTTTTGCGCCCGTTCTTGGACAAACGCAGATAGACTTAGTCGCAATGGCTGGGGAATCTATTATTACAAGATTAAAAACCCCCTCAGTTCGAGGTATACCTTTTCGGCAAAACAACCTTGCCGGGCAAAACAAACTCCAATAGCCCCGATCGACCTCAGAAATAAGATCTATCAAAAACTTATTCAGCTTTCGCCTTTATCTGAATGCAAGGAGTTACGTTTTAACGACGACTGGATCAGCGTTCAAATTCGAGAGATGGGCCGCTACGGTCTATTTCCAAAAGCAACTATCGAACGGCATCGACTTGTTCGATCACTCATCGAATCATTTGTAAAAGATGATGCTATCGTTCCCGCCTTCGAGGGTGTGCCAGGATTCTGGAGCGGATTGAACGGGGGCCTACGATTAGGCAGTGATTTTGACTCCGTTGACGATCTACTGCTGATACCTTTCTATGATCCGAATGGTTTCATTCAGGCTTGCCAGATCCGGATTATGCGGCAATCTCCAAACACATCCGGAAAGTATCTATGGCTTTCGTCAATTTGACAGCGCGATGGATGCGGTCCGGGAACTCCTCTCCACCATGAAGGTGCTCTTGGTTACAAAGGAAAGACGATTGGGACGGTTCTGGTTACCGAAGGCGCTTTAAAAGGCTGCTACCGTGCAAACTTTTCTACCTGATCGATACGTCGTGGGAAACAGCGGTGTAGCCTGTCGAAGTCATATTTGCTCCATACCGGCCCTAATCGGTTGATTCCAAGGAGAAACTCGCGATCTTCTTTCGTCAAGTTTGTGCGAATCACGTCCAGCAGTTGTGCTCTTACATTCTCGAAGTCGTCGTATGTGAATTCTTCATTGCTCATGCCGACGAAATGATTTTCCAGTAGCGAATGTTGGTCTAGCAGATGAGGATCTAACAGTTCGTGTAACGGTCGTTCGCCTGATATCAAGGCAAGGAGAAAGCCGGTCTTGATCTCGTACGAGAATCCTTCGTTTTCGAGGAGATATTTTACATCAAAGAGGTCTCTAGGATGCTGACGATCTAGTGCTGCACATATCTTGCCGCCATACAGCTGGCCGAACGGTACAACCTGCATCGTCGAAAAAGCCTCGAAGTCTTCCTGAACTTTTTGACACAACGTCATTTCGACCGGCTCTGCCATCGTCCCTCTCGCTACCAAGTTGACCTCGATTTTGATTCCGGCATCCTGAACGGAGATAAGGAGCTTTCCGTATTTACTCCGATCCGTTACTTGTACATTTCTAACTACGCTTCCAATTCGTTCCTTGATCCGCAGCAGGGCAGACTGAATATTTTCCAAGGTTGTGGCCCGATCTTCAATCGGGATATAGGTCAGATCGATGTCCACGGAAAGCCTTGGCATGTTTCGGAGAAAGAGGTTGATCGCGGTTCCGCCGTACAATGCAAATGATCTCTCCTTTGCAATCTCAGGCAGGACGTTTAGCAGGAGCGAGACTTGCTTCTTATAGGCTGCTTCTATCACTTTCCTCCAATTCTTTCGGGACCGTTATCTGATATTTGTTCACGTAAACGCCGCCCTTAACGATGCTGCGTTTGCCTCTTCCCAAATGAAATTTCTCCCGGTTCAAATATTGAAACCATTGGTGACCTACCTTTTCCGCTAAATATAGGAACAGGCGTGTAACTTTCACTGACCTGCAATTTTCGAGCAAACCCTGTACCTGATCCGGCACGAGATTGTTTAGCCCTTCCATGAGTTCGTAACATTCGGCGAGGTCTTGTTTTTCGGGTGCAAGATAAAGACATTCCATAAGCGCCCGGGCCGCTCCGGAGATACCTATTGAAAAGTTCTTAAATTCGACTTCCGTCATTCCCAATCCGGGTGGCAAAAAAGAAGTCGAGTAGTAGTTAACCGTAACTCCCCAATCGTGTCCTTTGAACCAAACGGGCAATTGTTCGCCAGTTGCGCCAAACAGTATTACCTTTTTCACATTCAGTTCGAGGTAGTGAGCTTTACCCAGCAGAGATAATGCAGTTTTGCCGCCGGGATGCACAGTTGAATGCGTCTGTTTCTGCAGAGCGTAGATTGCCCCTTCGTAACCTACTTTATCGCCGACGCGGATCATCGCTCCCGTTCCTATCGCCTCTAGCCAGTGCCCCTTTCGATAGCTCTTCTGAAGGTCAGAACTATACCCGTGTGTAGATAGCCATCCAGATTGGAAGACGATGCCGTAGGGCTGAGAAGTCAGGAGGCGGTTTATTTTCGTTGAGGTATCGGTACTCACAATTCCATCATAGCGGAATATGTAAACTATTCAAGAGTAAAGTTTAGATATTCTCAGTTCAAGGTATTAGACCTACCATAGGAGTCCTAATAATACACTATTCCTGTCTTCGCGGGTGAGCGAAGAAGTCCGTGGTAGGTAGACGTTCTTATTGGCATGAGCAGGAGTAAATATACAGACCCTTTGATTCTCGATTCCGTCCTGGCTTACCGACGAAGACGGACGTGCTTACTGTATCCTCAAACAACCAATCCCATATTAGGGACTCATTAGTAATTTATTAGAGTCCTGAAATTACTGGCGAATAGGGAAGAGCTAGCGTTACGATCTTGACTACATTGTGAGCGATTACTCATCGTTTGTTATGAAACTTGACGAGGTAAAAATGAAGCGACACGCTTCAGTCCATTCGAGTTGAAATACAAGAGCGAGGAAGTTGTTCGGGAAGGGGGGAAGATCAATCTTCCGCCCCCGATCAAAGCACAACGACACCTAAGGAAGACCCGTTATCACAAGGCCGGTGACTTCATCCACGACTTGAACGAATTGGGGAACAAATTGCACTTGCTTAGAACTTGACCGGTTTGCCGAGATAGTCGAGGACAGCTCCAATCGAAGAGTGCAGACTGTACAGATCTATGCCGTAAAAGCCGGCTCCTCTGTTCGAACTCAAAGAATCATTGTACCCTCTGAGCCATGTGTAAATAGACCCGTAAGTTATCATTAACCTGTACGTACGATCAATAGTTTGAACTTTCAGACCCATATACTGGTCATATCCATAATTTGTCAAAAATTAGTATTTTTTACTCCTAAATTGTCATTATTTTTTAATCGTTCCTTAAAGTTTTAATTGCTTTTAGCTTGCTTAGGAAAAGACATAAATTCTGCCAGAAATTTCCGAAAATCGAGCACGATTTGTGTTTATTTGCTAAACTCACGTTCTCGGTTTAATTTATATCTGGTTAAAGCCTGACTTGATAGCACGACACCGAAATCGCCGGCTGAATAAAGGTTATATTCACAAAACTTCAGCAGGTCGGCAGACACGATTAAACGAAAGTTTCGCCCGAAAAATTCAATTTGGGAATGAAGTTCTTCATTTTGCACAGGCATTCCGGTTGGCGCCTATAAAAACCAAAGCATTGTGGTCGGTGGATAGTGATCGGCGGGCGGTGAAATTTTTTCGACTGACCACTGATCCCCGATCACTGACTACTAATTTTTAAGTGATTTTGGATTTTGGATTGAACAAGTTTACCGAAATTATTAAACCGCTGGCGATTCTTTGGCTGATGCTCGGCGTTCTTGCTCTGAGCGTTTCCGCCCAGGAGTATTTCAAAAAATGGACGACCGAGGACGGATTGCCGCAGAACAACGTCATCAACGTCGCGCAGACGCCGGACGGTTATCTGTGGGTCGCGACCTTCGACGGGCTCGCCCGTTTCGACGGCGTCCGCTTCAAGGTCTTTAATAAATCCAGCACGCCGGAGATGCCGAACAACCGGATTTACAGTATGTTCACCGATACGGCGGGTCGGCTCTGGTTAAATTACACGGGCGATCAGACGGTCGTCGTTTACGAGAACGGAAAATTCAACGCGTTCGAAAAGGGGCGCGATTTCGAGAAAGACGAAGATACCGATCCGCGTATTCGCTACTATAACGAACGACTGCGGGATATGCTTCGCCATCCTGAAATGAAGTTTCGCAAGGGCGAGACCGAATACGTTTACGAAGACGGGCGTTTCGTCGCTCGTCCGGCGTCGGAGGAGCGAGATTTTCCGTCGCGGGTTTTCTCCGCCGATTTGCAAACAGTCTGGATTAACGACGCGGACGCGATCTATCACGTTGTGGGTGATAAGCTGACGCGTTACGGAAAGGACGCGCCGCTGCCGATTACCCCGAAACAGGTAATTCCCTGGAGTAGCGCCGAAAGAAACGGCACGCTCTGGGCTTCCTTTTATGATGGCGATCCGGTTTCCTTTTATGATGCCGATCCCATATCCTGGCGCCTGCTCTCTTTCAAAGACGGTAAGATTAAGATATTCTCAAACATTTCTGCCGTCGGCGATCTCGAATTTGACGCCAAAGGCAATCTCTGGATACAAAGTTGGGATAGAGGAATTATCAAAGTTGATGCCGCGACGATCGAGCGGAGCGATCCGGCGAATTTTCCCATTACTCAAACCTCATCGATTACTCAAACTTCATCGATCAACGGGTGGGCACTTTTCCGCGACCGCGACGATAACCTCTGGTCATATGGTCAGGAAGGTCTCCGCTTAATCAATCCCGATCCGGCGGTGAAAGTCTTTTCGCGGGCGACCGGACTTCCTGCCGATAATGTTTACCCGATTGTGCAGGACGCGGAAGGCGCAATTTGGTTTGCCGCCTGGAAGGACAAATTAATTAACTACCGCGACGGCAAATTCTCGTCAGAAAACGGAGGAGATCTTTTGGCTTCACTCTTCGTTGACAGCCGGTCGCGTTTGTGGAAGGGCAATTGG
The DNA here is from genome assembly GCA_964605905.1 of uncultured Chloracidobacterium sp. Taxonomy (GTDB): domain Bacteria; phylum Acidobacteriota; class Blastocatellia; order Pyrinomonadales; family Pyrinomonadaceae; genus OLB17. The sequence goes on from CAZSEL010000008.1 coordinate 5,295, forward strand.
TGGGAAATCAGCTATCGTGAACACAACAAATGGGTGCCGGTAGATTTCAAGAAGACACTCCCGCCGCCGTTGAATACCCAGCCGGATGTCGGTAATGAGCTTGCCTTTATCACCGAAGACAAGCAAGGCGCAATGTGGTTCGGATTCGACTACGGACTGGTTCGCTATGCGCCTGGCGGCTCACAGATTTTTACGACGGGTGACGGGCTGCCTTCGAACGTCGTCACCGCGTATCTTTTCACACGGTCGGGCGAGATGTGGATCGGCACGGACGGCGGCGTCGCACGGCTGGAAAACGGGCGATTCCACGCTTTTACCGAAAAGGACGGCTTGGCGGGAAATTACACGCGCTCGTTTTACGAAGATGCCGACGGCACCGTTTGGATCGGCAGCTACGACGGCGGTTTGACGCGCTGCAAAAACGGCACGTTCACGAAAATCACCAAGAGCAACGGGCTCTTCAGCGACGGCGTGTTCGTCATTCTCGGAGACGATTCCGGCTGGTTCTGGATGAACTCGAATCAAGGCATTTACCGCGTCCGGCGGCAGGAACTCAACGATTTCGCCGACGGCAAAACGGAATCCGTCACTTCGGTTTCTTATGGTCCCGAAGACGGACTTCTGGAAGTCGAAGGCAACGGCGGAAAAAATCCTGCCGGACTCAAGGCAAAGGACGGAAAACTCTGGTTTCCGATGGCGCACGGCGTTGCCGTTATTGATCCGAAAACGGTAAAACTCGCGCCGCCACCACCGCCGGTGCTAATCGAAGAAGCGCGCGTCGATCAAAAACCGTTAGCTGTTTCCGGTGAAGAAATTCGACTTAATCCCGATCAGGTCGCCCTCGAAATCGATTATACGGCGCTCGGCTTTGTCGGCGCGGAAAGAATGCGTTTCCGTTATCGGCTTGAAGGTCTCGACGAGGCGTGGACGGAAGCGGGCACACGGCGCACCGCGTATTTTTCGCATCTGCCCTACGGCGAATACACGTTTCGCGTCATCGCCGCCAATTACGACGGCGTGTGGAACAACGACGGCGCGACCGTTAAACTAAGAATCGTGCCGCCATTTTACCGCGAATCCTGGTTTTATGTGCTGGCGATTGTCGGCGTTTTCGGATTGATAAGCTTTATCTATCTCTACCGTGTGCGGCAGCTTCAGAAGACCAACGAGGCACGCACCGAATTCGCGCGCCGTCTGATCGAATCGCAGGAAACCGAGCGCCGCCGGATTGCTGCCGAACTGCACGATTCGGTCGGGCAAAGTTTGGCGATGATTAAAAATCGCGCCGTTTTCAGCCAAATGAAAGCGCCGGATAAAGAAACGAAAGAACATCTCGAAATAATCACCCGACAAATGTCGCAGGCAATTCATGAAGTTCGCGAAATATCGTATAACCTACGCCCATATTTGCTTGAACGCCTTGGTTTAACGCAATCGATCAAATCGCTGTTGGATGAGGTTTCGGACCTTGGGCAAATAAAAATCGAAACTCAAATCGACGACATCGATGGCTTGTTCAACCCGGAAAAGGAAATGAATTTATACCGGATAATTCAGGAAAGCCTAAATAACGTCGTCAAACACTCGGAAGCCGAACTCGCCCGCGTGTCGATCAAAAAAGAAAACGCGAGTTTAACGGTTTTCGTAGAAGATACCGGAAAAGGTTTTGATCCGAACAATGCCGCCAAAAACGGCTACGATCAGGGCGGTTTCGGACTAATCGGAATTTCGGAACGGGTCCGAATGCTCGACGGGCGATTTAATATTGAATCGGCACCGGGAGGGGGAACCAAAATTTTAATCATCATAAATTTAGATAAAACGAAATAGGAACGTGGAACAAGTTATCAGAGTAATTTTAGCTGACGATCATCCGATCGTGCGTCAGGGCTTACGGCAAATGATCGAAGCCGACCGGCAGCTTTCGGTGGTCGCCGAAGCCGGTAACGGGCGGGATGCGCTCGAGTTGATCGAAAAACACCGCCCGCAAATCGCCGTTATTGACGTTGATATGCCGGAAATGGACGGTTTTGCTCTCGCTCGTGAAATCAGCCGCAAAAGAATCGTCGTCGAAATAATTTTTCTGACGATGCACAGCAAAGCGGAGATTTTTTATGCGGCGATGGATTTGGGCGCGAAAGGCTATGTGCTCAAAGACAGCGCGGTCAGCGAGATCGTTGCAAGCATCAAAGCTGTCGCCGCCGGACAGTCTTACATCAGCCCGACAATATCGAGTCTGCTCTTAAACCGGCGCCGCCGCGAAGGGGAACTTGAAACTGCCCGACCCGGTTTGCATTTGCTTTCGCCGACCGAGTTAAAAGTGTTGAAATTGATCGCCGGCGGAAAAGCGTCGGCGGAAATTGCCGAAATCCTTTTTATCAGCCGGCGCACCGTCGAGGCGCATCGCGCCAACATCAGCCGCAAGCTCGATCTGCAAGGCAACCTTTCGCTGGTCAAATTCGCTCTCGAACACAAGCACGAGCTTTAATTTCTCATTGATCGAAACCGTTTCAAAACCGGATGAACCGACATAGGTTTGCCCGGTTTTTCATTTCTCAACGACTGAATCTAAGTATCCCTGCGGATAGCAAAATAGGTATGCCTACGGATGCCGAATTAGGTATGCCTTTCGATGTTCAGCCGCCGTTATTTCCTTCATCATATCTACATTGACCCGTGAACTAATGAAAGTCTTGATTGTCGAGGATAACTTGCAGACGCGCGAAATGCTTGAGCTTTGGCTCGGCGATCTGGCGACCGAGATCGAAGAATGCGAAGACGGCGCGGGAGCCTTAAATGCTTATCGGAATTTTTCGCCGGATTGGGTCTTGATGGATTGGGAAATGCAGCGAATGGACGGACTGACCGCCACGAAACAGATAATTTCGGCTTTTCCGGCGGCGAAGATCGTGATGGTCACGCTCCACAATCGAGCCGACCTGCGAGCAGCGGCTGAAAAAGCCGGCGTCAGCGGTTTCATTTCCAAGGACGATTTACAGGCGCTGCGCCAATTTTTTCTTTAATCAGATGATGATCGAAAGGAAGGAGAACAGCAATATGAACAAAAATATGAACAAAATATTTGCAATTGACGGAGTTACAAAACATTTAACGCGGTCGCTTGCCGTAATCGCCGCTTTGACGTTTTTCATTTTAATTTCCGCCGCGCAAAATACGTTTGCGGCGACTTATACGGTGACGACAACGGCGGACAGCGGGGCGGGCAGTTTGCGCCAAGCCGTTCTCGATGCCACCAGCGCCGCCACCCACGACACGATTGTTTTTAACATTCCGATCTCGGATACGGGATGTAATTCGGCGACCGGCGTCTGCACGATCACGCTCGCGTCTGAAATCCAGACTACTCAGAGGGCAGGCAGTCTGACCATCAACGGCACGGGCGCGGACCGCCTGACGATCGACGGCGGTCCGGGAGCGAACCGCATATTTTTTGTGCGTAAAAACTTTACTCTGACCGGCGTAACTTTGACGGGCGGCAACGGCACGGGAGATAATGAGGGCAATGGCGGCGGTGCTATTTGGACCAACGCCGATAACACCTTTTTTAATAACGTTAATTTTATCGGCAATTCAGCGACCGGTTTCTTCTCAGCGGGCGGCGGTGGCGTCTATCATGGTGGCAGCGGGAGTCATCATCGATACGAAAACTGCACATTTTCCGGAAATACCGCACACGGGGATGGCGGCGCGGTCAGCTTAAGTCACTCCACTTCTTTCAGCTCTTTAACCATTGTCAACTCAACTCTAACCGGCAACCGTACTATTGTTGGTAAGGGCGGCGCGATCGGCGCTGTTGGTTTTTCTGCAGAATTGACGCTGCAAAACAACACCATTACCGGCAATAACGGCTTCGGCGGCGGCGGCGGCGTTTGGTACTCCTCATTCTCCGAAACATTTACCTTCTCGCACAATATTATCGCCGGAAACATAGGTCTCACGGTTCCCGACATTTGGGTGCTCGTCGGCACGGGAATATCAAACGGCTACAATCTGATCGGCGATTCGCCGGGCGATGCTGCCGCCACGGAGACACCGATAACGTATCAACCAACCGACATTCTCGACACGCCGCCGCAGCTCGCACCGCTCGGCAATTACGGCGGCGCAACGCCGACGCTTGCGCTTTTGTCCAATTCTCCGGCAATTAACGCCGGTACCACAACGGGTGCCCTCCCGACCGACCAGCGCGGCGCCTCACGTGTCGGACTGGTGGACATCGGCGCGTTCGAGCTGAACAATTCCGCAAACGGCTCTTACCGCGCGCCGCTTCGCAACGGCAGACCCGGTGTCAACTACGATTTTGTTGTCACGCCGAACAACGGCTCGTTCACTTACACCGTCACCGCCGGAGCGCTGCCCGGTGGTTTGACCCTCTCGACCAATTTCGCGCCGAACGCCGTCGTCGCCTTGTCGGGAACGCCGACGCAGGTCGGAACATTTAATTTCTCAATTACCGCTTCGGACGGCGCGGGCTCGAACGTGACCGACTACTCGCTCCAAGTTCTCGCGCCGACCGCCGCTAATGTTTCCGTCAGCGGACGCGTTTTAACGCCGGACGGACGCGGATTGACGAACGCTACCATTATTCTCGCCGATGCAAGCGGCAACCGGCGCACGGCGCGCACCAGTTCGTTCGGTTACTTTCGTTTCGATGAGGTCCAAGCCGGGCAGACTTACGTGTTCAGCGTCAGCAGCAAAAGCTACTCGTTCATGCCGCAGGCGGTAACGGTCTTCGATGATTTGACGGATCTGAACTTTACGGCGCAGCAGCAAACAAGCCGTTGAGGTTGTTTCGAAACGCTGCGTGTTGAGCGGTGCGCTTCCGTCGGTTAAATTTGGCGGAAGAGCATCGCCGACACTGATTTGACAGCCATTCCGCAGTCGAAGCGGAGGAATCGATTCACGTAAACGTTACCGCTGTTACGATCGGCACCAATCCACGTCTGAGCAATTGTCAGTGCGGTTTCCCGACCTAACTCTTTTGAATACGCTAACAGCCGCTTCCTTCAAACATCCTGTCGGATAGGCTTTCTCGTCCCAGTAAGAAGGCGTGCAGCCGCATCGCGCTTGTGGCCATTGTTGGCGGCGGGGGATCTTCGTGCGGATCAAATACATCGCGAATTCGCGGTGTAGAAAGTTGAATCGTTCTTCGCGAAAGTAAATCCGCAAAAGTTACGCTGACACCTTGAAACCGGGTTCTCCTGATCTTGATGTCACCGAGGAGGTCGATACTCTGATTCTCGTTGTTTACGGTTTGAAGGATCTCGTCTGCGGTTGACGCCGTACATTTCCACATCCCAAAATATTGTTGAATCTCGCGGACGCACTGAGCGGAAATATTCACGCCTACGAGACGTGTTCCATCGTCGGTAGTCGTGCGAACTATTCTTAACCCAGTCTGCTGCAGAGTCTTTAAGTTACGCGGACGGCCGAAGAAGAGGACGTAGCCGTCGGCGAACTGCCCCCGCAGTTGATGGCGTAGGACGCGCACGTCGGGATGATTACAAATTCTATTTGGCTCCTTTTCACCAAATAGCATAGAATGTTATCTGATTGTATTTATTATACTTATGGATTTCCCCGTCTAACAGGTAACACTCCGAAACTGCACAGACTCCCTACATTTTTCACTACAGTGAGCGGCGGGTTCGCACATAATTCTTGATTGGTATTGCCAGTTTGTTCAACCTATCAAGGTATTTGATTGTTTGTTGCCGAGGGCAGGTGAGTCAATCAATGGGCAACTGTAGGGACGATAGGGAGCTATCTTCCATCAATTATAGTAGCCGGTATTCGGTGTGAAGTTTGCTTAGGACAACGTCCGATTCGGCGCCTTGTCTTAAACCATCTTCATCGCATAATACGCATAGTTCGAGCCGCGATCCTAAGTAGAACTGTAGTAGCATCATTTGCATCGACCCCGACCTGATAATTACAAAGCTCACTTTTTCTTGAGTATTGATAGGTGCTAAATGATTGATTTTGTTTGATTTGGAGTGTTTTCTGATTGGGCTGGTTTGCATGAGTTCTTCGAATTTCATTGATTTTGGCGCACTTTTATTGCACCAAAAAGAAGCTGCACGGTCGATCGGCGGCGCGGTCGAAAATCGCATGACTCGAATCATTCCGCCCGTAAAAATAATGCGCTCATCTTAACTGCGTGAGGTACTGCTACCCAATAGGCCTCTTCGAAGAGAGGGCCTGGTATCCTCGCATTTCGTTTTTCGTCGACTATTTCTTTATCGCTGGCCCCGACTCTGGGAAGCTGAGAGTGGTCTTGCCCAATTCGTCCATAAATTCGAGCTTCGGCTGACCGCTTGCGTCCACCGAGATCTTTGCTCGTGTTCTTCCTTTTGCATCGTTGAGCCTTAGTACGGAGGCATTTTCGCGGTCGCGGCCGACAAAGGCGCGTTCGGCTGTGCCGGGAGATGCCATTTCGCGCATTTTCTGCGTAGCGACTGTTTTCTCCGGGCCGTCCTTCATCTTTTCGATGTTCTTCATCTCGTCTATGACCAGACCGAGCGACCTGTCCGGCCGGTCCCAAACACGCAGACCGGATTGATAACGTCCGGCGCTCTCACCATATACAATTGCTACCGTCTGGTCCTGATTGAACCGGTCGAAAGCAAGCAGCGCACTAGCGCTTCCCTTGCCGTCGGAGGCGGTGTTCCCGCTGAAACTAAGCCCGCCGACCTCGTCGCCCTTGTCGTTGAAAAAGAGCAGCCCGGCCGAGCGCCTCCTATCGGGTATTGTTCGTCCGTCGATGATGCCCGGGTGCTGTCGATCCGAGTTTGACATGATCATTTTAAGCTTGCCGTCCTTTTCGACCACATTGATCCGCTCGACGTCGATCTCCTGGAACTTTGTCTTCTGTTGGGTCGCCTGAGTGCCGGACGACAATGCGAAGAACACAACAAAGCCGCCGAAAAACAGGGTGATCACTACGCAGTATGCCTTTAAAAACCGCACATCCTTTTGCAGTTTGGTATTCATGAAAAACCTCCGGTTGTTGATTAACTGAATTTTTGATCGGTACCAGCAAGCGAGCCTGACAATGTCTAGTGCGACGTCCACGCGACGTTGTCGCCCTGAGGCGTGTTCCTTTTTACCTGTTCGGCCATCTGGCGGATCATGTCCGCGAAATTCACCGCGTGCCACGAATGTCCTTTCATCGGGCGCCCGTACGCATATGTCGCATCGCTCTTTGGATTGGTCGTCTTACTAGTGAAATCCTCGAAAAGATAGACACCGAGGTTCAAATAGAAATTGTCCATTTCGCCAGCGATAAAATGGAGCTTGCCCTGGAGCTTTGGCCCGAGCGTCGCCCAGTTCTTCTCGGCATAATGGCGAAGGTCATAGCCGTTATCGCGCATGTAGGCGGCTACTTCTTTGTCGATCTTTCCTGTCTTTTTGTCCCACAACGCGCGCGGATATCCGTCAGCACCGACCGGACCATAGATCGCTTCCCACGCCCCGAACTGGAAGCCGCTGCGGCCCTTGTTTCCAAGCACGGCTTCGAAATGACTCACCTGCTTGACGGTCCACGTTGGCTGGCCCTCGACCGTGCGGCGAAACGGGCGATCTAACGATGTCCACGCTCGGCCCGGGGCATAAAAGGCATTTTCATCTTCGTAGATATTTACGAGCTGCCATCGCCGGAAATCGATCGGATCGGGATTGAACACCCACGCACCGCCGAAGAAGTCGGGATGCTTCAACTGAAGCCCGAGGGTACCCCAGCCGCCGGTCGAAGCTCCCTGCACGATCCTCGCATGTGGCTTACCGATAGCACGAAATTGCTTTTCGACCGCCGGGATCAACTCTTGTGTAATGGCATCGCCATAGGGGCCATTATTGGCTGAGTTAACGCTGTAACCATCCGGGAAAAAAGGGCTTGGCTCGACGAAGGAGACCGCAAGAAAGCGCGGGAATTTATCCGAGGTCCATTCCTGAAAGAACTCATATCCGGGCTGGACGTTAGAGGACGCACGCAAGCCCTGCTGATTTTTAGCGCTTTCCGGGTCCTCGTTAAAGTAATAAGGAGCGTTGCCAAGCTGCCCCTGCGCGTACACGACAGGATAGCGAACATTCGGATTCTCGTCATAGCCTTTTGGCAAAATGACCGTAGCTCGGAGATGTACGGGAATTCCCCAGAACTTGCTCAACGCCTCGCTCTTGATCCGGATGCGCTTTATCCATTTTGTTTCCGTCGGCTCACGCGCCGGGGGAAGTACTTTGTTTAACACCAGATTGACCTTGTACCACGCGGCCGGGTCAAGCGTGACTTTTTGAACCTCGCTGTAAAGATTGCCGGCCGATACGTTAAAGGCACGACCATTCATGTCCCAATGTACCCAAACTGTCCGCCCGTCGCTTCGTTTGCACTCGGTGTAAACGTTTAGCAGTGCCTGGACGAAATACTCGCCTGCAGGCAGTTGCAACAGGCCTTCGGTCGGGTGGCCGAATGTCGTTTGATCGATAACGATAGGCTGTCCCGGGGCGAGGCTCTCGGCATCGACGCCGAAGATCGGTATCGCGTTGGGGGCGACCTGCATTCGTGGCTCGGGCGATTGCGCGCGCGCGATCATGAGGATCACACGTCCGGTCAACGGCCCTGCGTGCGCGGCCTTGTCATATGAGATCTCAAACCGTGTTTCTGCAAGGACAGCGGAGAACAGCAGAAGCTGAAATACAACAGCGACTGGGATATACAGAAGTTTTTTCATTGTCTTGCTATTTCGCCGGCCCTAGCCCGTACAGGATACGGCGGCCGCTTTGGCGTGCGCGGCGGGTTCTTCTTCAGCTCCTCCATGATCCATTGGATCGCTCGATCGAGTTGCGGGTCCTTGCCATTGATGACCTCGGCCGGATTCTGCTCGACCTCGATGTCCGGAGGGACGCCGACATTCTCGACGACCCAGCCTTCTTCGGTCCACATTCCTAGGTTTGGCGCGGTTATCGTTCCTCCATCCATCAGAGCCGGATAGCCGAGCGTGCCGACGAGTCCGCCCCACGTGCGTTTGCCGATTAGCGGACCCATCTGGAATTTACGCCACATAAAGGGCAGAAAATCGCCGCCGGAACCAGCCGTTTCGTCGATCAACATTGCTTTTGGCCCTTGTATCGACGCCGCGGGAATTTTCAGATCGGCGCCGTATCGAAATCCAAAATACGAGGCGTAGGGACGACGCAGGAGATCGATGGGATAGTCCGCGATCTGCCCGCCACCGTTAAAACGCTCGTCGACGATGATCGCCTCTTTGTGGACTTGCGGATAGAAATACCGTTTGAAATAGGTGTGGCCCGCGCCGGCGGTGTTGGGAACGTAGACGTAAGCGACACGGCCGTTGGTCGCCTCGTTTACTTTACGCAGGTTGCCCTCGACCCAGTCGCGGTTGCGCAGATTGCTTTCGTTCGCGATCGGAACCACTGAAACGGTACGTGAGCCCGTGCCATCCGGCCTTGGCCCGACGGTAATTTCGATAAGTTTGCCTGAGGTATTTTCGAACAGGCTGTAGAGGTTTGTGGGAACACGCAAGTCGCTTCCGCGCACAGCGAGCAGATATTCACCCGCTTTTACATTAACGCCCGGTTCCGTCAGCGGCGAGCGCAGTTCGGGATTCCAGTTCAGCCCCCCGTAAACTTTCTTAAACCGATAGCGGCCATTTTCGATCGCGTAATCGGCGCCGAGCAGACCGCCTGGGACGTTCCTCGGCTGAGCAAATGTGTCGCCACCGCCCACCCGGTGATGGCCGACGGCCAATTCGCTGCTCATCCATTGCAGCACACGGTTAAGGTCGCCGCGGGTAGTAACATGCGGCAGGAACGAGGCATATTTTCTTTTCATCGCGTTCCAGTCGGCGCCGTGCATGTTCGGCGCGTAAAAATAGTCACGGTTAATACGCCAGGCCTCGTCGAATATCTGCTTCCATTCGGCAGGCGGGTCGATGCGCACCTCGATCTCCTCGACCTGAATCCTGCCGCTTCCAGGCTGCGGCTTTGGCGTGACATTGACGATCGACCAGTTTTGCTGACTTCGGTAAAGGATCTTCTTTTTATCGGCGGAGACTACATAGTCGGTCACGCCGTTGATGAATGAATCGTCCTTGCGCTTTGCCAAATCATACTGGTGAAGCACTGCCCGCTCCGGCCCTGGGCCGGGCGTGTCGTCCGGCTCGATGTAATAGAACTGATTCGCCGTGCCGGCTTGTAGATTGCGATAATTCCGCCCCGGGAGCGGCAAAGCAACTATCCGGTTCTCAATGCCCTGAAAATCGATCGAGAAAGGCTCGGGAGTCGGCCTCGGCGTGGGAGCTCCCGCCGAGCGTTCAGTCGGCTGAATACCTTTTTCCTCATCGCTTTCTTTTGCAAGCGGATTGGGCAGATTATTGCGAAGTACGACCAGGTAGATCGCACGCGTCGCACGCATGTCGGCGGTCGATTGTGCAAACCAATCCTTGACCGGCCCTGCGTCGGTCGAGGCGAAAAAGTAAAGGTACTTACCGCTCTCGTCAAAGGTTGGCTCGGTCACCTCACTCATGCCGTCTGTGATAGGGAATGACTTGTCCTGCTCGGTCGAATAGGCATACACGGACGTAATGTATGCCCGGGTGTTCAGTGTGTATGCCAGCCACTTAGAATCGGGCGACCAGACGTGGTAAATGGTCCGCACACGGGTCGGTCCGTAAACGTATTCCGAGCCTACCTTTTTCGTTTTGCCGGACGCTACATCTGTCCAATAGAGACTCCACGAGTTGTCGTTGAATGAGACTTTTTGACTGTCGGGCGACCACACCAGGCCCTCGTAAAAACCGGCTCCATTGAGTTTTATCTTGCGGGTATCGCCCTTACCATCCTGAACGCGGGTGTGCAGCTCGTACTCACCCGATTCGTCCGAGAAATAGGCGATCGACTTACCGTCCGGGGACCACGCAGGAGAGCGCTCGTTCGCACCTGTGGTGTTTGTCAGATTGCGGGCGTCTCCTTTTTCGGCGGGAAGCGTCACGATCTCGCCGCGATATTCGAATACGGCGCGTGCCCCGGTCGGTGACAGCCCGGCGTTTCGGGTGTAACGCGCGGCTTTGACATAACGCGGCCGCGTCTCGACCAGATCCGCCGCGACCCCGATCACCAGCCGCGTCGACTTACCGGAACGCAGATCGAGAGTGTGGAGATGCCCGGCCTGCTCATAAATGATCGCGTTATTGCCCGCCGATGACGAGATGACCGGAAAGTCCTCGTGGTCTGTAAGCTGTTTAATGGCCTTCGTGCGAGGATTGTAGGAGTAGATGTTAAATTCACCGTTCCGGTCCGAGCGAAAATAGATCGAATCGCCGATCCACATTGGCCCGGCGTCGTTTGCGCGCTCAGCGGGCTGCGGGACCTTTTCGCTTGAGTTGTCGTTCAGGCCAAAGATCCAAATGACCGAATTCGTCCCGCCTCGATAATTCTTCCACTGGTTGAACGCCTCGTAGATCGGGTTGTAGGCGAGCTTCGTTCCATCGGGCGAGCACGTCGCGGACGCCGCATTGGGAAGTTTTACCGGCTCCTCGACACCGCCCTTAATTGGGACGGTAAAAAGCTGCGTGTATCGGTTAGTAAAAACCGCGCGGGGCGACGTGAACATAACAGAAGCCCCGTCAGGCATAAATTCCTGGACGATGTCGGGGCCGGGATGCCACTTCAACGGATTTCGAAGGCTCGTTTACCATCAACCAGGGCGAAAATAAAAACGTGGCCGGTGGAACAATCGTTGGCAGATACCAAAAAGATAACTATATTAACCTGAAGTGGCAGTTGAAATCGCCTGACTGGGCCAGGACGCGGGTAATCGAAACGTCGATTAAAGCCAATTCCGAGGGCTATTTTATCGAGGCCTTACAACCAGCCAAAAGCAACCGGTAAGTCGCATGTGAAATGGAAAGCATAAATTCAACCGATTCAAAAAAATGGTTTGAGCAGATTTGGCTTCGATATGCCTTGTTGATTTTGGTCTGCCTGATTCTTGGGTTGATAGATGGGGCCCGTTCCTGGGTAAGCTCGTATTATAATGGCCGGTTTTTTGCGGATTTTTCTGCCTCGATTCGCTGGGATGTAAGCGGCTGGCTTATTTGGGTCGTTGTTATTCCGTTCATTTTTTGGCTGTCAAAACGATACCCGCTCAGCCGGAAAACCTGGCGGATCGGGTTGCCTGTTTATTTATTGATCGGCATTGCGTCCGCACTGCTGCGGACGCTTTTTCCGGTTCTGGTCGATGCTGCGTTTTTCAACGGACTTGACGATCTTGGTCAATGGTTGCCCAGTAAATTCTACATTCTCATTACGGATTTTCTTATCGGCCTCGTTTTTTATTCGTTCGTTCTCGCGCTGGGGCAGGCTGTAGATTATTACAAACGATACCGGGATGAGGAGCTTCGATCTTCCCAGTTGGAATTGCAGTTATCGAATGCACAACTACAGGCTCTAAAAATGCAGTTACACCCGCATTTTCTCTTTAACGCCCTGAATTCCATCTCTGCCCTTCAAATTGAAAACCCGGAAGAGGCCCAACAGATGATCGCCCGGCTCGGCGATTTTCTCCGCCTTACCCTGGAAAATGTAGGTGTTCAGGAAGTCTCGCTCGATCGTGAGATCGAGTTTCTCGAATGCTATCTGGATATCGAAAAGGTTCGCTTCGGTGACCGTTTATCGACAAGCATAAATATCGCTGCCGATGTCCGGGACTTTCGCGTCCCAAATCTCATATTGCAGCCTCTGGTCGAAAATGCGATTCGGCATGGCATCGCGCCGCAGTCCGGAGACGGAAGGATCGATATTTCGGCCGACCGGGACAACGGTTGGGTAAAAGTGAAAATCGAGGATAACGGTCATGGAGCAGGCTTTGTGAACCGGGACGATATGTTCTCCGCCGGGATCGGTTTGTCGAATACTCGCGCCAGACTAAGCCGATTATACGGCACGAATTTTCGCTTCGACCTCGAGAGTCTGACCGGTCGAGGGTTCCTGGTAACACTATGCTTACCGTCAAAAAAATAACTAAATTAATAAGGGGACAGCTTTGCAGCGAGAAATCAAGATTCGGGTTTTAATTGTTGACGATGAGCCTTTGGGAAGAAAAAGGATGCGGCAAATGCTCGAAGACCGCTCCGATATAGAAATTATTGGCGAATGTCACAACGGGCTGGAAGCAGTCCGCGAAATTAAAACCGGGATTCCTGATTTGGTTTTTTTGGATGTCCAGATGCCCGAGCTGGACGGTTTTGGTGTTCTCGAGCAAATCGCTGAGGATAAACAGCCGGCGGTCGTTTTTGTGACTGCTTACGATGAGTATGCTATCCGCGCATTCGAAGTAAATGCTTCCGATTATCTCCTGAAACCGTATGATAGAAAACGCTTTGATCGGGCCTTCAAGCGGGCTTTGGAACAAATCCAAAATCGGGACAACGATGAAATTAACCGGCAGCTCCGCTTGTTTCTCTCGAAAAGCACGGTTGTCGAACAGTTCATTGAACGCTTTATAATCAAAGTCGGGGGCCGGGTTTTTCTCCTTAAAGCCGAAGAGGTTTGCTGGATCAAAGCCGAGGAAAATTATGTGACGATATACACATCGGAAGATAAATATATGTTTCGCGAAGCGATTAGCAAACTGGAGCAATCGCTCAACCCGCAAAAATTTCAGCGCATCGGCCGGTCGGCGATAGTCAATCTTGACTACGTAAAAGAGCTTCAATCGTGGTTTCGCGGAAATTACAAGGTAATTTTAAAGAATGGGACCGAGTTAAAGCTAAGCCATCGCTATCGTAAAAATTTGAATAAATATCTGGCGGGGACACTTTGATATATGCATGAAGAGCGGCGGCGGCTTCGACTTTTGTCCTGAGAGACCAGTTAACGAAGACAAAAAAAGAATTAAGTGTAACCCTCCATTTAAAACGGGAACTCGATCGTTCAGGATGAGCTTAGACGTTACGATTCGGCATTCATTGAATCGATAAGAGTGATTGAACGTGAAATCGCGACGATGAAGGAGTATAAACTCTCTCCAGCGCCTGCGACTGATGCCGCAAGCGAGGCGGGCGGAACGTCGATATCTTGCAGGCTTTTCAAAGTGTAGTCGAACGCGAAGCAAGGCAGGTGTTGATACTGTGTGCCGATGCAACGAGTGAGCTTGTAAAGAGGGCAGAGAAATTCGATTTTGTCGATGTCGTGACTTTTAACCTTCCCGCAGGTTTTAGACAACAACTTGGTTTCACAGGCCCGATTTTTCTTCATCGAAGTTAAGCTCTGCTACCCGTCGACTATCCCGAGGAGGATAAGTCGAACGCATTTTGCATATCTTCTAAGATGTCATCCACATCCTCGATACCAATAGACAATCGGACCAGGTCCGGCGGCGGGGCAAGGCGGTCCCGCAAGCTTTCCGGAATACTTGCGTGCGACATATGACAAGGCATGCTTATTGTTGAATTCACGGAACCAAAGCTTACAGCTATCGTGCAGAGTTGGGTCGGTCCTAATTAGGGCAATAATATACTTGACTCACCTACACCATTATGCTTTAATTAGTATATGGAAAACGAGTTGCCCAAAACCCTTCAGGAAGCAGTTAAATATTTCTCGGATAAAAAGACCTGTATCGACTTTGTGGCATCGCTCCGTTGGGCTGATGGTGTTGCCGTTTGTCCGAATTGTGAAGCAACCGAAACCTCGTTTCTATCCACTCGAAACGTCTGGAAGTGCAAGAAATGCAAAAAGCAGTTCTCGGTAAAGCTCGGAACCATCTTTGAAGATTCGCCAATCGGTTTAGATAAATGGCTTGTTGCGATCTGGCTAATTGCGAACGCAAAGAACGGCATTAGCTCCTATGAGATTCACAGAGCATTAGGCATAACTCAAAAATCCGCTTGGTTCGTTTTGCATCGCATTAGAACCGCAATGGACGTTGGTTCGATTGAAAAGATGTCTGGAACCATCGAAGCCGATGAAACCTTTATAGGTGGCCTTTCCAAGAATATGCACGCTTGGAAGCGAAAGGAAAAGGAAATGAAAACCGGCTCCAGTTCTAAGACTGCGGTTTTCGGAATGGTTCAGCGTGGCGGCAAAGTTCGGGCAAAGGTTGTTCCAAACGTGAAAGGTGAAACCCTTATACCTATCCTACTTGAGAACGTAGAAGCAGGCTGTGAAGTCTTTACTGATCTTGCAGACGCCTATAATCCGCTTCGAGATAATTTCAAGCACGCCGCAATCAATCACTCTATTGAGTATGTTCGCGAGAACGTGCATACTAACTCGATTGAAAATTTCTGGAGCCTGATGAAACGAACCATCAAAGGCACTTACGTTTCTGTAGCACCGGAACATTTACAGAAATATGTTGAGGAACAATCGTTCAGATACAATGAACGAAAAGGAAACGATCAACAAAGATTTTTTGGAGTAATCAAAGCCATTAGCGGAAAAAGACTAACGTACAATCAGCTAATTGGCTTGCAATCAGAAGGGCACTAAACAGAAGAAACGCGGAAAGAAAAGAAGCTAATCTAGCGTTTTGATGACAAACACGACAAGCCTGCCAGCTTGCCAAAATGCCTTACTAAACTCACCCAAGACTCGTTCCCAACGAGGCAGTAGATGTGTGTCAACCGTGATTTTATCACAGGGAGACGCACAATGAACAACGATCTTGCTACCATCAACCCGAAAGTTCTTGCTTGGGCAATTGAGCGCCGTGGTTTATCCATCGCCGATCTCGCAAAAAAAGCTCGCCTAAAGGCCACATTCATAAACGCTTTTCTGGAGGGCAGAATCGAACCGCCCTTTGATCTAGCTATGCGGCTAGCAGATGTTCTCCGCATTCCTTTTGGCGTACTGTTCTTAGACGTCCCGCCGACTATTGACACGCCCCTGCCGGATTTGCGCCGACTGGGGAATATGCCTCTTGAGGAACCAAGGGTTGACTTCATGGACTTGTTGCATCAGGCGATGCGTCAACACGATTGGTACAAGAAGCACCAGTATGAGCAGGGCGCTGAACAAGTGCCCTTTGTCGGTAAGTTTTCTTTGAACTCGGAAACGCTTGAAGTCGCTAAGGCCATCAGGGAGTTGTTACGGATGGGGCCGGAACTGCTTGCTGAGGTACAAACCCGTGAGGCTTATCTTTCGGCTCTGATTGCTCGCACTGAGCTTGCGGGGGTCTTGGTGATGCGGAAAGGGCAGGTAGGTGAGTCCGCTAATCGGCCCGTGTCGGTTGACGAATACCAAGGATTTGCCGTCGCAGACCTGATAGCACCGTTAATATGTATCAACCCGCGAGACTATGCGGGAGCGAAGATATTCACGCTAATTCACGAACTCTGCCACATATTGCTCGGAGTTTCGGGTATCTCGATAACCAATCAAGAAGTGGAGGTTAGGCCAACACTCGATGTTGAGGTTTTCTGTGATCGCGTCGCCGCTGAAGCGTTGATTCCGCTAGACCAACTCAAACGATCTTGGACAGGGCGTTACGACGAAATTGAGATGCTAGCCAATCATTTCAAGGTCAGTGTTTTTGTCGTCAACAACCGTGCGCTCGATGCGAACCTAATCGACTGGAATACTTGGGATGCATTCCGAAGGACGGCGATTACGAATATCAAGCAAAAGAAGCGTCAGAGTGGTGGCAACGCACTAATCAACATTGAGGTACGCAACTCCCCGACGTTTCTTAGTGCCTTACTGACTGAGGTTCGATATGGTACGACGACCTATCGTGAAGCGGCTCGATTGCTAGGGCGTAAAGTGGCAACCATTCCTAAGTTATTAGGAGGTTCGCCGCCTTGAAATATTGGGTAGATACGGATGTATTCATTCAGGCAAAGAACCTCTTTTACAAGTTTGATGAGGTTCCTCCGTTCTGGAGTTTTCTTGCTGATCAGATTGAGCAAGGCGTCGTGTGTTGCCCGAAGGTGGTTTTTGCGGAACTCTCCGAAGGAACGGACGATCTAGCTACATGGTGCAAAGCGCGAAAGAACAAACTTTGCATATCGCCGAGCAACACGGTCAACAATAATTACAGACTGGTTGCCGCTCACGTCGTTTCCAAATATCCTCGCTGGGATGATTACAGTCCTTTTCTCAGAGGTGGGGACGGTTGGCTTGTGGCTCACGGGATGGCCGGCGATACGGTTGTTTCTCATGAGGCTCGATGGCAAACCAAGACGGTCGTCAAGGTTCCAACCGTTTGCGATTACTTTAAGGTGGATTGCATCAGCCTTTTTGAGATGAACACGAGGCTCGGATTTAAGATTCGTTGATCGCTACGCTCGATGAAGACCGCACTTTTTAAGCACGTTTACGATCCTTTTTGTTGTCCTTTATTTTCTCACGATCCTTTATATCCTTTTTCGGAACATTCACAAGCTGTTTAGCTAATTGCTCAAACCGTGAGAATTCTTCAGTTTTACAACCGCTAGGAATTAGTTCTGTCTTCGATTCACCTTCCATAATCGGCATTATATCACGTATGTTTATTTGAATCCTTTAGCTAAATGCTGCATAAACTGGCGGGTGTTGTCCAATATATCTTGTGTCTCGCCTGGCTGAAAATCTCGCCGACTATGTGCTGCGCTATTTCGCCACGAATCCTTAAAATTTCTAAATAAGCCTATTGGCTTACTATAATATTCGAGTTTGCGTTTCTTTTTAACGGATTTTCCGCTACCTACATCCAGTTTTTTCAAACCTTTTTCCATCGCGCTTAATAGGGTGTTCCAATCGCACAGCTCAATCGGTTTAGGGAGTAGGCTGATAACCCGAAGATCTCGAACAAGTTTTTTAGCCCCAATTTCGGCGACCCGCATTAGGTGAAAAACCGTGGCACTATAGTCTTCGTGCGCGAAACAGGTTCCTGCGTCTTGAATATCTTTAGAGGCTAACCGAAATACGTCATACACTTCATCCCCGAATAATTTTTCTTGACGAAAATAAGCAACTTTATTCTTCGGAATAAACCCGAATACAATTTCCTGTAAATCGTCATCAATGCGCCCCTCCAGAACTTCAAGATCACGTTGATACTCTTCCCATGGGTAGCCGGTCGTGGCATAACTCATGTACTCGCCGTCAAGTTTCTCGTGAATTTTCTTTAGATACTTCCGAGCGTTCACAAGTCCGAATCCGATCAGAAGACGCTCGACATGCTCAAACCTTGCCTTAATCACGGTAGTAATATGCTCCGTAATTATTAGAGTGGAGTCTGCGTTATATTCTTCGCGAAGAGTATAACCAAGTGACATCCAAAGCATGGTCAGACCTTGCAGCTGGCCAACAGCAAATTTCTTCATATCAAGTAGGGTGATTTTGCCAGAAGAGTTAAATAACCATTCTAGCTCCCTACCATCCGGTGAGTCAAGTATATTATTGCCCTAATTAGGGTAATCAGGACACGAAATGTCCTACTTAAGAAATCAGGATCCTATGGTTGTGGTATCCGAGCGCTGATCAAATGGCCCGCCGACCGCAGAAGATAGTTTAGTGTTGGAGGGCTTTCGAAGAAATCCGAAAGTTCTTTTTTCGTCAGTTCATATAAGCCACGAGAGGGCTGATCGGTAAACCCTTTTTTAATTGATCCGGTTACGACGATTCATCCGTCGAAAAAAGCGCCTCCATTTTTTACAACCATCATTGGACACTCATCTTGCGGATCATTTTTGACGAACGGATCCACCACATTGTTGTTAAAGAGTAGCGAAGGCGAAGATCCATTGCGCCAGTGAATCGGTCGCGTTAGGGGCATCGCGCCGAGGTGAATCGACGTTGGCGATGCCCGCTTTTGTCCGGTCGGATTGACATCGCCGCATCATGTAATGTATATTCGCGGAGCAATCGATACAAATGCATCAACTGTTGCACTCAGCCGAACCACCAGAAATGCTCAGGGTTGGGACGCGCGTTGCATGGCAATAATGCTTCTCAAGTGCGTGCGTTACAAGCAAGTTGGATTGAGTTCTCAGCCTCGCTGTGATTAGCAGAATTAGAGTGAAATCAAGGAGTCACGTCCTCTATATGAAACGAGGTGAACGGAAAAAAGCCCTAACCGACATCGGATCGGTAGCGGGCAGCGCCAGCGATGGCAACCGCGGTATGCCCGTGAACATTGACGGCGCGGACGAGAAAACGCCGCTCGAGGCTCGTTTTCTTGAGTCGCAGACGAGTTTAAGCACAAGCCGCCAAAAGCTTCTCACGCAGATATTGGACGAGGCGGATGAGACGTTTTTTCTTTCATCACGAGATTTGGGCCGTCGCTACGGGGTCGATTCAGCGACTATCGTGCGAACTGTCCAGGCAATGGGGTATAAGAAGTTTGCAGACTTCACCCGAGACCTGCGAAATCACTTTGTCACACAGATCACGCCATACGCCTCGATGAGGGTGGCAACGAAGAAGCATCAGAGCGTGATCGATTACGTCAACCAGAGTATCGACAATGATCTAGCGAATTTGAACACTCTTAAATCCAGCTTCGACGCGAAAAAGATAATTGGCCTTGCGAAGCAGATCCAGGGATCGCGGCGCATTGTGGTCGTCGGATTAGATTTTGCATCATCCCTAGCACTCTCGCTTTCCTATGCATTAGTCCGCTTAGGCTGCGATGCCGAGGCCCCCGTGGGAAGCAGCGGATCGGTACAGAACAAGGTGAGCATTTTGACTCCGAAAGATCTGCTCATTGCGATCAGCTTTGGCAAATGTTTGCGTGAATCAGTCGAAGCGGTGTTGCAGGCGCGAGAACATAACGTGCCGACATTCGGCATTACGGATGGCGATGCAACCCCGATCGCTCGCTACTGCGACAGTTACGTGACGACGTCCACGGGCCGCTCTTCTTTTCTTGATTCGTATGTGGCCCCAGTCGCCATCATTAACGCGATACTTGTTGCGTGTGCTCATAGCCGGCCTAAACGATCGCTTGAAACGCTCGCGCAATTCGATAAAGGACTTGGGGCCAGATCCAGATGGTTTCAGGAAAAAGAACGCCTCGATCTGCGACTTCGGGGCACGAGAGGTTGACTCGCGGGATCACGGATCGCCTGCGTTGGTAGAGACCCGGTGAGATCAAGGGGAAGTTTTAAATTAGAAGACTTCGGAGAGGTGAAAAGAAATGCGTACAGTAAAGTATCTTCTCGGCCTAGTTGCCGTAATTACCACGATAAGTATCTCCTCAGCAGTTATAGGCCAAACGACGACCTCTACGATCGAAGGTACCGTAACGGACCCGAACGGAGCCGTCGTCGCAGGGGCTACCGTCAAGGCGAGCGGAGCCACTCTTGCCACTGAGCGTACCGCTACCACAGATGCGAACGGTGCCTATCGCATCACGGCTCTACCCGCTGGAACATATACGGTGACGGTTTCACAACCAGGCTTTGGGAACAATACCTCCAGCATCGAGCTGACGCTCAACCGTACGGCGAGATTTGATGTCCAAATGCAGGTGGGAAATGTTGTTAGTGACGTAGTCGTTACCGACGCATTGCCGTTAATTGATCCTGGTGCATCGTCCACTGGGGCGACGGTAACGCCCCAGCAGATCGCGGATCTCCCGGTAAATGGCCGAGAATATCTCGATCTTCTTCAGCTTGTGCCCGGTGTAGCTATTAACCGGCAATCGACTGGTGACAATGCGAATCCAGTTCTCGGTGAACGAAGCGGGAATAACAATTTCTTTATCGACGGACAACCGAATAAAGATACCGTCAATGGGGGACCTGCTGCACAGTTTAATCAGGAAACGATCAAAGAGTTCCAGGTGTTGACGACGGGTTATAAGGCCGAGTTCGGCCAGGCGTCAGGCGCGATAGTCAATGTGATCACGAAAAGTGGTGGAAACGGTTTCCACGGTGTGGCCTCCCTGTTTCACCGGAATGAATTTTTCGATTCAGTGAACGATCCCGCGATCCCTGAGCCCCTGCACTTGCGTCGCTTCGACTACAGCCTGGCTGGCGGCGGGCCTATCTGGAAAGACAGGATCTTCTTTTTCGGTTCATCAGAGCGGATCACTGAGGACCGGGCCGCTGGTTTCGTCTTCCCGACTTTTCCGCCGACGCCTGCAAATTCGCGGCTGCTTAACCTGCTCCATGCACAAGAGGATCCGCTGGATGGCCCGCAACGAAATCGCGAAACCCGCAATTTTTTGAAATTCAACCAGAGCTTTGGACGTCATCAACTGGTTCAGGAAATGAATTATACAAACGGAAATATTAAGGGAGAGGGTGCTGGGATTCCGTCGTCCCGAAGAAACACGGGCGCTCGCCATTTAATGTTCGGGTTTGGCGATACAATGCTGCTCGGCGACACGGCCGCCCCCTGGATCGTTACGCTTCGTGGAGCCTATCGCGGCGAACCATCCGATAACCGTCCGGCCAGCCCTGAGATAGCTGGGCTTACCACGCTAAACTCCTTCTCCGCCCAGCAAACCTGTCCGCCGACGTGCGGGTTTTTTGGAATACCGGATGTCGATCCCCCGTCGGTTCAGTTCGGTAGCGCCGCTACCCTTTCATTTCTGGATCAGCAATATACTTCCATCTCGGCCAATGCGAACAAGCTATTTGGCGATCACGACTTGAAGTTTGGCTGGCAATATCTGCGAACAAAGGCTGATGGTGTCGATTCCCAAACTCTGACAAACCAGATCTTCGCAACGGTGGATGATTATTTGGACTTTGGATCTGTAAACAGCGGCATTTTTCTCTTACTGGAGGCCGGCGGTCCTACACCTGAGGCTAACGAACTTCATTTGAATAATCAGTATAACGGTTTGTACGTTCAGGACGACTGGAAAATACTAAAGAACCTGACTGTCAATCTCGGCGTTAGATGGGAGCACGATTCGGAGTTTACGTCGAACACAAACTTCGCGCCCCGTCTGGGCGTGGCTTGGTCTGTGACTCCTAAGACCATCATTCGTGCACATTTCGGCAAGTTTTTCGATCAGTTCCGGCTTGGTTTGGTAAGCCGGGTTCCTGCTTTCGGCGGCAGTGATCGAAGACAAATACAGTCATTGTATTTCCCGCGGGGATTCTATGGTTCTCCCAGTCTAGTTTCCAGTCTGGCTTTTGTGGTCGCCCTCCCGGGGCCGTGCATTTCAAACCAACTGACCGATGCCCAGATTTTGGCCACGGGAGCGACATGCCCGTTCGGCGGACCGTTGGTGGGCGTTGACAGGCTAAACAATGTCGTGGCGCCGGGGCACGCTCCGATACCGGCGAATGCGCCGATTAATATCAATAACGTGCAGGCCCTTACTGGCCTCACGCCGGATCAGTATGCGGCCCAGGCGGCGGCCGCCATCGGCCAACCGAACGGATATTTCGTCTGGGGTCAATTCGGTGTCTTAAATAATCCAATTATCCCGCCGGCGCCGGGGCCGGTAGCGGTCGACAGCGCATTTAAGACGCCACACACGCTAAGCTTTAGCGTCGGAGTACAGCGACAGATAACCAGAGACCTAATGATCGAGGTGGACTATTATCACCGCGAGATGAAGAACCTTCTCGGCACACGCCTTAGTAATCTTGCATTCAGTTCACGTGTGCTTGGCCGAAGATTTGACCCCCCGGGCAGCCCCGAATTACCGACTTTCGGCCCGTACTTTGAAGGTCGATACGACGCGTTGGTCGCAAGTTTTAACAAGCGTCTCAGCAATCGATTCCTAATCGGCGCGAGTTATACCTATGCAAAAGCTACCGACAATTCGCTGGGAATACAGACATTTCCAACGGACCAGTTCATTGGTATAGCCCCCGTTGTCACCGATCCCGGTAATCCTGCCCTTAATTGCCCCACTCAGAACAACCAGAACGGTTCATTCACTGCATGCAATGGCAACTTCGTGGCGCAGGCAGGCACCTTTGTTAATGGCCCCGATCTAGACAAGGGGCCTTCTTCTTTGGCATTGGATCATATATTTCAGGTCAATGGCCTGGTCGATCTCCCGTGGCGGTTTCAGATCGGCGGGATATTCCGGGCGCAAAGTGGATTTCACTTCAGTCGCTTTGACACGGAAAATAGAGACCCGGACGGTAACGGAAATTTCAATGGAATTGATTTTGTCGCCGGAAGGAACGCATTCACCGCACCGCCCTTTGTAAATCTCGACCTACGCTTTTCCAAGCGTTTTGACATCGGCGAGCGTGTTCGTTTGCAGTTACTCCTGGAATTCTTCAACGTGTTCAACCGCGCGAACCCACGCTCAGTATTTAATGTTGACGGCAGTACGCTCAACCCGTTCGGATCGACAGATCAAGTGCTTCCAGCGCGTGAAGGACAGGTTGGATTTAGAATCGAATTCTAGCGAATTACACAATAGGTAGTGTAAGCGTGAAGAGGGTCTAGGACGTCCCCTTACGAACTAATGGCCGAGGTGGCCGGCGAGCAGAATAGAGCGATTAATGCTCGCGCCGGCTGCCGCCAAATTCTCGTGTCGATAATCGTCGGCTTGAAATACTTGGTATGATGCAGGCGAAACCGGACCCGAAAAGAGTGGCTAGATCAAATTGCAGAAGCATTGAAGCGTGTGAATCATGAACCGACAAAAATTGGTCTTTATCATATCTGTATGCCTGACCGTTTCCGGCACCGCGATGGCGCAGGGAACTCGTATGCTGCGGCAGCCTACGGTGAGCGGTGATTCGATCGCATTTGCGTATGCGAGCGACATTTGGACGGTCTCGCTGCGCGGGGGACAGGCGCGGAGGATCACGGCGACGCCGGGTGTCGAGAGAGACCCTTACTATTCGCCGGATGGATCGAAGATCGCGTTTACAGCCACGGTTGCTGGGAATACGGACATTTACGTTATCCCCGCTTCTGGAGGCGAGTTGAAGCGGCTAACATTCAATCCGGCGTTGGACAACGTGCGCGGCTGGTCGCCGGACGGAACGCGGGTCTTATTCTCCTCGGTTCGCACCGGTGCTCCCCTGGACGCACACTTTTCGCTTTGGACGATCAGCATCAATGGCGGCATGCCCGAGAAGGTTAGGCTTCCGCGGGCCTTTACGGGATCATTCTCTCCCGACGGCCGAAGGCTCGCTTACGAAGAGTTTGCGACCACAATGTTTCCGCCGTGGATCGACGCAAGTTTCTGGCGGCATTACAGGGGAGGCCGAACTCATCCCATTTCGCTGATAGATCTTACCAATGATTCTGTCGTAAAGATTCCCTGGACAAATAGCAATGATAGTTCTCCGATGTGGGTCGGTGACACGATCTACTTCATATCGGACCGGAACTTCACCTCAAACTTGTTCAGCTACAATGTCGGCTCAAAGCAGCTTAAGCAGCTTACCGATCATCGCGACTTCGATATAATGAGCGCATCTGCAGGGCCAGACGCCGTCGTTTACGAGCAGGCGGGCTATATACATCTCCTGGACACGAAGACTGGAAATTCAAAACAGCTCAATATCGAGGTAACGGGTGATCTGCCGTGGGCTCGCCCGCAATTCAAGAAAGTGAGTTCGATGATCAGAAGCTCGGAACTTTCGCCAAGCGGCGTCCGGGCGGCTTTTGAGGCGAGGGGCGATATCTTTACAGTTCCGTCCGCAAAAGGCGATTACCGAAACCTGACGAACAGTTCCGGGAATCATGATCGAGATCCCGTATGGTCGCCGGACGGAAGCCAGCTTGCTTGGTTTTCCGACCCCAGCGGCGAATATCAATTAATGATCGGGGACGCCTCCGGACTATCCGAACCTCGAGCGATCTCGCTGCCATCGACCGCTTACTTTGCCAACCCCCGATGGTCCCCGAGCGGCGAGTATATCCTGACCGACGATAACCACGGAAATCTGTGGACGATAGACGTCAAGACCGGCAGTACGACAAAGGTCGATAATGATCACTATTCCGCTCCCGGCCGCGGCTTCGACGCTTCGTGGTCACCCGATTCTCAGTGGATAACTTACTCGAAGAATCTTAAAAGCCGTCTGAGTGGAATCTTTGTTTATTCGCTAGCCGAGAAAAAAGCCTATCAGATATCAGACGGGTTGGCGGATGCGATCTCGCCGACGTTTGATACCGGCGGAAAGTATATTTACTTCCTGGCAAGCACAGATTTCGGGCCGCAGACGGGCTGGCTTGAAATGAGTTCGCTTGATCATCCGACGCGGCGATCACTTTACGTGGTCGTGCTGAGTTCCGAAGATCCTTCCCCGTTCCTTCCCGAGACCGGTGACGAGCCGCGAAAAGCGGTTGCGGGTGAAGAGGCAGCGAAACCTAAACCGGCATCCGGCGCTGTTCGCATCGACATCGCCGGTATCGGTCAAAGAGTTCTTCCGGTTAACGTGCCGGCTGGCGACTACGACAACCTCAGCGCAGGAGCGGCCGAGACGATATTCTTCACCGAACCGGTTGCCGGTAGCGGAACACTCAAGCTGCTTCGATATCAGATCAAATCCGGCACCGCGGCACCCTTCATGGAGGGTATCAGCCAATATTCGGTCTCGGCGGACAAGAAGAAACTGCTTTATGGCGCACGGGGCGGCAGGTGGGGCGTCGTGGGTACCGAAGCTCCGGCAAAGGTTGGAGATGGGCCGCTGAATGTCGCCCAACTCGAGATGAGGGTGGATCCGCGTGCCGAGTGGGCAAACATATTCCGCGAAACCTGGCGGATTCAGCGCGAGTATTTTTACGATCCCAAGATGCAGGGTGCGGATTGGAATGCGATCTATAAGAAGTATCTTCCGCTGGTCGAACACGTAGGTCACAGATCGGATCTTGGCTATTTGATCGCCCAAACGGGCGGCGAGTTGACCGTTGGCCACTCCTATTTGAGCGGCCAGGGTGATGTTCCCGCGGATGATCCGGTTCCGGTGGGCCTGCTGGGAGCTGATATCGCGATCGATAACGGCAAGTATCGGATCAAGCATATATACAGCGGCGAGAACTGGAATCCTGAATTGCGAGCCCCGCTGAGCGCTCCCGGAATCGATATCGCGGAAGGCGATTACATACTGGAGGTGAACGGCAGGCCACTCGACGCCTCTGTGAATTTCTACAGCATTTTCGAGAACACAGCTAACCGTCAAACGGTCTTAAGGATAAACAAGACGCCATCGCTGGAGAGCTCAAGGCTCGTGACCGTCGTTCCGATCGCGAGCGAGACGGGATTGAGGACGCGTGCCTGGG
Organism: uncultured Chloracidobacterium sp.; assembly: GCA_964605905.1. GTDB lineage: Bacteria > Acidobacteriota > Blastocatellia > Pyrinomonadales > Pyrinomonadaceae > OLB17. The sequence continues at coordinate 31,479 of CAZSEL010000008.1, forward strand.
TCGAGGACAATCGACGTCTTGTAGATAAGCTGTCAGGCGGCCGGCTGGCTTACGTCTGGCTGCCGAATACGGGCGGGGCCGGCTATTCGTCGTTCATTCGCTACTTTTATTCTCAGCAGGATAAAGAGGGCACTATTGTCGATGTTCGCTACAACCAGGGCGGTATGGTCGCCGATTTTGTGGTGAATGAACTCGACCGGAAGCCGATGGGCTTCTTTACGCTCCGGGATGGAGAACCTATTACGTCGCCTATTGCCGGCATCTATGGGTCAAAGGTGATGGTCATCAACGAATCGGCCGGATCCGGCGGTGACGCCCTTCCATACTACTTTAGGCAGCGCAAGCTCGGTCCCTTGGTCGGAACCCGAACGTGGGGCGGGCTCGTGGGAACGTTGGGAGTTCCGCCGACCATCGACGGCAGCGGGATCTCAGCTCCGATCCTGGCATTTTACAACCTTGAGGGGCAATACGATGTCGAGAATGTGGGGGTGGCTCCTGATATAGAAGTCGAATATTCGCCCGCCGAAGTACTGAAAGGTCGTGACCCGCAACTCGAAAGGGCTGTAACAGAAGCGATGAAACTGGTCGAAAAGAATCCCTTTAAGCGGCTCCCGCGACCTCCCTCGATCGATCGGGTTTCGCCGAAACCCGGTAATTAGCCAAATTGAAAAACGCGCCGACGGGAAGTCGGCGGCGCGATTTTGGGAATAGACAATGAAAAGAAACATCTCAGTATTTTCGCGGTCGCTCTTGCCCCTTGTATTCCTCGCGGCCTGTTTGCCGGTTCTTGCCCAGCAAACGGCTGAGCCGTTCACAAGGACTGAAGTAATGATACCTATGAGGGACGGCGTTCGCTTGCACACTTTCGTTTACGTTCCGACCAACCGCGACGAGAAGCTTCCGATCCTCTTTCTCCGTACGCCCTATGGAACAGGCAACCTAAGCCCCGCGCGGCTCGCGTCTGCATTGCCCGAACTTGCCGCCGACGGCTACATCGTGGTGAATCAGGATATCCGCGGCCGGTTCCAGTCGGAGGGAAAATTTGTCATGCTCCGACAGCCTCGGGATCGTAAAGATATGAAGGCGATCGATGAGAGTACCGATGCCTACGACACCATCGAGTACCTCCTCAAAAATACGTCCAGTAATGGCAGCGTTGGAATGGCGGGTACAAGCTATGGAGCGTGGCTCACGGTTATGGCGGCCCTCGATCCGCATCCTGCTCTAAAGGCCGTCGTTCCCCAGGCTTCGCCCGCGGATATGTATATTGGCGACGACTTCCATCATAACGGTGCCTTTCGGCTGAGTTACGGGCTCGAATACACCTATATGATGGAGTCAACAAAGGAGATGACGGATACCGCCCGCTTGGTGAACAAGGATGACGTCTATCAGTGGTATCTGGATCTGGGGCCTTTATCGAACGTTAATACCCGACACTTCAAGGGAGAATTGCCCACGTGGAATGATTTCGTCAACCATCCAGATTACGATGCGTTCTGGAAGCGGCAGGCATTCGCCCCTTGGCTGAATCGTGTAACCGTCCCGACGCTGAATGTTGCGGGTTGGTGGGACCAGGAAGACTTTTACGGGCCGATTACGATCTACGAACTACTTGAACGCCATGATACTGCGGACAAGAACTTCCTGGTCGTCGGCCCCTGGAATCACGGTGGATGGTCGAGAAGCGATGGTCGAAAGCTGGGGCCGGTCGACTTTGGCAGCGAGACCTCTAAATACTATCGAAAGGAGGTAATGTCGCGGTTCCTGGCGCATTATCTAAAGGACAACCCTGATCCAAGTCTACCCGAGGCATTGACGTTTCGAACCGGAGACAATCAATGGGTCCGAAACGATGCCTGGCCTCCGAAGCAGAAGACCACAACACGATATCTTTACTTTCATGAGAAGGGAAGCCTTTCATTTGAGGCTCCAAGATCGACTGACGCCAAAGGATATGACTCATATCGATCAGATCCCAGCGATCCAGTTCCATACCGTCAGCGGCCGATTCCGCTGAGATCCGGATGGTCGACCTGGCAGGTCAACGACCAGCGATTTGTCAACGGCCGTCCGGATGTTCTCGTCTGGCAGACCGAGCCGCTTGAGGCGGACGTTACAGTGTCCGGCAAGATCACGGCGAACCTCTTTGCCTCGACTTCCGGCACGGACAGCGATTGGATCGTTAAACTGATCGATGTTTATCCGGAAAACTTTTCCGATCCCGCTATGAGCGGTTACCAGTTAATGATCGCCGGAGACGTTTTTCGTGGCAGATATCGCGAAAGTTTCGAAAAGCCTCGTCCGATCGTGGCAAATTCAGTGCTGAAATACCAGATCAAATATCCCGCCAATGATCATACGTTCAAAAAGGGGCATCGCATTATGGTTCAGGTCCAGAGCTCGTGGTTTCCCCTTATCGACCGGAACCCGCAGAAGTTCGTGCCGAATATCTTCTTGGCAAATGAATCGGACTTCCAGGTGGCTACACAAAGGATCTTTCGTTCCAAGAAGAATGCCTCCCATATAGAAATGCCTATCATGGCGAAATGACCAATGAAAAATTATCTTTTCCGCACAATTAGAAAGATGAGCCTTGCGATCGCGGTGCTGGGAATCGTGGCCGTGTACGGTGCCTTGCCAGGGGAGACATTTTCTCAGGCGTTCGACGTAAAAAAAGTTATTTTCGATCTGGAGCCTGAGATTCGGCGAGCCATGATCGAAGGTAAGATCTCCTCGGCGACGGTCGCTCTCGTAGAAGGCGACAAGGTCGTGTGGACGGGAGCGTACGGCGAATCGAATCTCTGGGCGAGAACGCCGGCGACACAAGACACGGTGTATCTGATCGGTTCTACTTTCAAGGCGATGTCTACCGTCGCGTTGCTTCAGTTGATGGAGCAGGGCAAGTTCAAACTGGACGACCCGGTCAGCAAGTATCTGGATTTCAAGATCCAGGGCGACGATCCTAAAAATCCAGTAACGTTCCGGCACTTGTTCGCACACACCTCCGGATTGACGGGCGATTTTGGAGCCGTCCCCCTTTGGAGCAACGACGCTACGATCAAACTCGATGATTACGTTCGAACGGTACTCAAGGTCGGTCACCCACCGATGACGAAAGTCGAATACTCGAATCCTGCATTCACCCTAATCGGATACCTTGTCGAGAAACTTTCGGGGGTTCCTTACAGACAATACATCGCGGAACACATTTTCAAGCCGCTTGAAATGACAAACACCGCCTTCGACCCGACGCCGTATATGGATGAGCGGTTAGCCGTTCCTTATATTGTGGACGAGAAGTCGGGCCAGCATAGACCCGCCACTCGCATTCGTGCTGCCGTCTATCCCGCCGGCATCACGTACGGCACTATCAGGGACCAATCTAACTGGCTCATCGCGAATCTGAACGGCGGCGTGTTCAAGGGAAACCGAATTATCACCGAGGCGACCTTGAACCAGATGATGACTCGTCAGTTCGATCAATTCAAAGGGCGTATTGAAGGTATCTGGGGCGACGAAACATCCGGATTCGGGTTGACTTGGTGGGCGCAGGAAAGGGATGGTGAGCGTTACTTCGCTCACAGCGGAAGTCTATCCGGCTATACGGCCTTTCTGCTCGGCAATCGTGACAGGAAGTGGGGATTTGCGGTCTTGACCAATGGCCACCGGGCCCATCAGCACCTTTTCATGCTGGCCGACCGTTCAATGGAATTGATGAATAAGTACTCCGTGGTGCCTGCTGCCGCTTCGGTTGGGAGTTACAGCGAAACGAAATAAATGAGAGTCAATCTGAGACAAGTCTTAACAGCAACATTGCTCGGCATTGTAAGCCTAGCGCCTTTCGTCCCACTCGCCGCCCAACCGACCACCGAATACGACATAGTTATCCGAAACGGCCGGGTGCTCGACGGCGCTGGAAATCCTTGGATCGCTGCCGATGTGGCGATCAAAGATGGAAAGTTCGTCCGGATCGGAAAGATCTTCGGCAAAGGAAACCGCGAGATCGACGCGAAAGGGAGGTACGTTTCTCCCGGGTGGATCGACATGCTTGACGCTTCTGGCGGTGTGTTGATGCGGAATTCGCTGGCGGAAAGCAAGTTGCAAATGGGAGTTACCACCGGTATCTCCGGTGAAGGAGGCACGCCGGTACCGGCCGAGAAGGTCGCAGAATACTTTGCCGGCCTTGAGAAGAGCGGCATCGGGATGAATTTTGCCACCTACTACAGCGCGACTCAAGCCCGCGTCGCCGTACTAGGTCAGGAGGCTCGGGATCCTACACCGCACGAACTCGACCGGATGAAGGCGATCGTCGAGACCGCGATGAAAGGCGGGGCATTAGGGATCTCAACGGCACTCATATATCCACCCGCGAGTTATTCCAAGACGGAACAGCTTATAGAGTTGGCAAAAGTCGCGGGTCGATATGGGGGCGTGTATTCGAGCCATATCCGCGGCGAAGGCTCAGAACTGATCGAATCCGTCAACGAGGCGATCGAGATCGGTGAGAAAGGCGGACTGCCTGTAGAGATCTACCATCTGAAGGCTGCGTATCAGCCCGGCTGGGGTACGTTGATACGACGGGCCGGCGAAACCATCGAAGCTGCCCGAAGTCGTGGGGTTGACGTTGCGGCAGATATGTATGTTTACACGGCGGGCGGCACGGGGCTGAGTGCCGTGATTCCTACGTGGGCTTCAGAGGGCGGAAACGAAAAACTGCTCGAACGTCTGCGCGATCCCGCGATCCGTGCGCGTCTCAAGAATGAGATCAAGACCGGATCGTCTGGTTGGTGGAATATCGTTGAGGCGTCGGGCGGCTGGGAAAATATCGTCCTCGTCAGCGCGCAGCATGAGGCGAATAAAAAGTTCGAAGGAAAGAATCTGAGTCAGATCGCGAAAGAATGGAATAAAGATCCTGCAGACGCGGCGTTTGATCTTGTCGAACAGGGCAGCGGCGGGCGCGTTTCCGCTCTCTACTACATGATGAGCGAAAGCGATATCGAGACCGCTATCAAATATCCGTGGATCAGTTTCGGAAGCGACGCGGCGGCATCGGCGCAATTGGTCGATCCGAATACTCCCGGCATGGGACACCCTCGGGGATACGGAAATTTCCCGCGCGTGCTTGCGAAATATGTCCGCGAAAAAAAGGTGATCACGCTGCCTGATGCAATTCGAAAAATGTCCTCTTGGCCGGCGACACGGTTGCGAATCCCGTCCCGCGGGCTGATCAAGGAAGGTATGTGGGCGGACGTAGTGATCTTCGACCTGGACACGATCGAAGACCAGGCTACCTATGAATATCCGTTCCGGATGCCGAAGGGGATCGATTACGTCATGGTCAACGGGCAGGTTGTCATAGAGAAAGGAAAGCATACTGGTGCAAAACCCGGAAAGGTGATCTACGGCCCGGGGCGTCAGATTCGGTAGTGGGATTCGGTGGTTCGAGTTGATTAATAAGAGAGCATTAAAATGAGGCCAAAAGTTCAACGGATAATTTCCAAAGCCCTTCTCTGCCTGATCATGATCTGCGGGTCGGTCGTATCCGTCACGCCGCAAGACCGCGACGCCCGCTATGACATTGTTATTCGCAATGGCCGGGTGCTCGACGGCGCCGGCAATCCATGGATCGCGGCGGACGTCGCGATAAAAGACGGCAGGTTCGTCAAGATCGGTCGCGTCGAAGGCAAGGGAAAACGTGAGATAGATGCCCGCGGCAAGTATGTTTCGCCGGGTTGGATCGACGTCATGGATCAGTCGGGACACGTCCTGCCCCAGAACGGTTTGGCGGAGAACAAGGTGTTCATGGGCGTAACGACCGCTATCGGCGGAGAAGGCGGAACGCCCGTCCCAGCCGACAAGATCTCCGAATATTTCATCGGGCTTGAAAAAAGCGGCATCAGCATCAACTTCGGCAGTTACTTCAGCGAAACACAGGCCCGTGTTGCGGTTTTGGGGAATGATTCTCGGGCACCGACGCCGGATGAGCTTGCCCGTATGCGGTCTATCATGGAGACCGCAATGAGGTCGGGTGCAATGGGCATGACCACCGCTCTGATCTACCCACCGTCTAGTTATGCCTCGACCGAAGAACTTATCGAAATGGCGAAGGTCGCCGGAAAGTACGGCGGGATCTACGCAAGCCATATACGCGACGAGGGCAGAGGGCTTGTTTCGGCGGTTGAGGAAGCGATCCGGATCGGGGAAGAGGGCGGTTTGCCGGTCGAGATCTTTCACCTTAAGGCGGCATTTCAACCCGGTTGGGGAAAGTTGATGAACGAGGCAGGCGACAAGATAACCCAAGCGCGAATGCGGGGTGTGGACGCCGCCGCGGACATCTACCTTTATACCGCGGGCGGCACCGGGCTCGAAGCGACGATACCTTCCTGGGCCTTCGAAGGTGGGACCGAGAAACTGCTTGAACGGCTCAAAGATCCGAAGACGCGCGAACGTCTTAAGAAGGAATTGACCACCGGTTCTCCCGGATGGTGGAACATTGTCGAAGCCTCGGGCGGCTGGGACAACATAGTACTTGTGAACGCTCAGAATCCAGCGAATGCGAAATATGAGGGCAAAAATCTTCGTCAGATCGCAAAGGAGATGAACAGGGAACCTGCCGATGCCGCCTGGGATCTGGTCACGCAGGGTAACGGCAGGGTCATGGCGATCTACCACATGATGAGCGAGCAGGATGTGGTCACTGCCTTGAAGTTTCCCTGGACGAGTATTGGCAGTGATGCGGGAGCGGCCCTCAAGCCAGGAACTGCAGACGGTTTGGGTCTGGCTCATCCCCGCTCGTACGGGAATCATCCGAGACTGATTGCCTTTTTCGTGCGAGAGAAGAAAGTACTAACTCTCCCCGAAGCGATTCGAAAGATGACCTCGTGGCCCGCGACGCGGATGCGACTCGATTCCCGAGGACTGATCAAGGAAGGCTTATGGGCCGACGTCGTGGTTTTCGATTATGGCAAGATCCAGGATCGCGCAACTTTTGAACAGCCCCTGTTGAGCCCGGTCGGGATCAGTTATGTGCTTGTAAACGGAGCGATAGTTGCAGAGAACGGAAAGCATACAGGAGCGCGGCCCGGGAAGGTGCTTTACGGCCCGGGTATCGGGACAAAGTAGTCCAACAATTTTTCTATGACGAGCGAAGCAAAGGCGCGAGGGGCAACTGATATAGCTATCCGGGAAATCGTCGAACCCGCAGAAATGCGTGCTGTCGAAGAACTTCAGAAATCCGTCTGGGGGTTCTCAGATTTAGATGTAGTTCCGGTCACACAGCTTGTGGCGGCCGTTAGCGCGGGCGGAGTCGTGATTGGTGCATTTGATGGGGACACGCTGGCGGGGTTCGCATACGGGTTTGCGGGCCTCGAACATGGAAGCGTAACTCATCATTCGCATATGCTCGCGGTCAACGGAGTCTATCGGAACTCGGGCATAGGTTACAGACTGAAGCTTGCCCAGCGTGACTTCGCTCTTGCTCAGGGCATAGCCGAGATGACGTGGACGTTCGACCCGCTACAAGGCGTGAATGCATATTTCAATTTCAGTCGACTGGGTGTTGTCGCTGATCGATATCTCGTGGATCTTTATGGGACGGATTCTGCGAGTTTTCTGCATCGCAACGGTACGGATCGATTGTGGGTGACATGGAAGTTGGCGAGTGCTTCGGTTGAAGAACGGCTCCTGGATGCGAAGCCTGTTTACCCGCTCGAACGAGCGAGTCGGCTGATCGAAGTTGCCGACAACAATGCTCCACACACGAACGGTTCCGCGCTTGAAATTGCGGACGCTCTGGCGTTGATCGAGATACCTGCGGACATAAGTGAATTGAAGCATGATAGCTGTTTGGCTGAGGAATGGCGGTTGTCTACTCGCCACGTCTTTATCGACGCATTTGCGGCTGGTTTTGTAGCGGTAGATTATTCGCTGGCCGCCGACACAGCGGCCAACAAGAGAATCGGCAGGTATGTGCTTTGCAGAGACTCAAAGGCTTAACTAGGAATACCGAAACGAGGAACTTCTTAAATGCTTACTCGAAGAGAAATGGTGACGGGGATGGTTGCCGCTGGGGCCGGGGTTGTCGCGGCTCCCATGTTGAGTTTTGGCAGGTCGCGTGTTTTCGTCGGCTCGTTGGCCGAATACTCGACTCGGGCAATCGATTTGGTGAAGGCATCGACCGTCATCGACATGCTCTGCGTGATGACACTCGACTTTCCGAAACAGGATAAGTGGTTCAAGAACCCCGAGAACTTCACAGAGGCCGATCTGAGGCCGTTCAAAGAATCGGGCATCAATGTGATCCACCCGGCGATCGGAATGGGCGGAATGGAATCGTACGGAAACGCCTTGAATTTCTTCGCGTTCTGGAACGGATTCGTTGCAAGTCACGATGATCACTTTATGCGCATCGATAGTCCTTCCGATCTCGACCGGGTCAAGAATTCCGGCAAGTTGGGGGTAGTTCTCGGATTGCAGAATTCCGATCAATTCCGAAGGCCCGGTGACGTTGATTTCTTTCACAGCCTCGGCCAACGCGTTTCACAACTTACATATAATTCACGGAATTTTATCGGAAACGGTTCTACCGAGCGCAAGGATGAGGGTATCTCAGATTTTGGTGCCGCTATCATCGAGCGGATGAACAAGGTTGGAATGGCAGTTGATGTTTCCCACTGTGGAGATCAGACGACACTCGATGCGTTCGAGATATCGAAGTCGCCGGTACTTATCACTCACTCAAATGCCCGTTCGCTCGTCAACGGCCATCCCCGATGCAAAACTGATGAGGCGATAAAAAGGATGGGAGCGGCTGGGAGCGTGATGGGGATTACCGGCGTGCGGATGTTCGTCAAGGCAGACGAACCGACGACGATCGAACACGTCCTTGACCATTTTGACCACGTAAGAAAACTGACTGGCCCGGAACATATTGGCGTTGGAAGCGATATCGATCTCTACGGCTACGATGCGATGTCTCCGGAACTGAACAAGCAGCTACGCTCGGGCTACAAGGGAAGCTACGGCTTCCGCGAAAAGATCGATGTCGAGGGCCTGAATCACCCGAAGCGAGTGTACGACCTGACCGAGGGCTTGATACGACGAAAGTACAGCGACGCCGACATAAAAGGAGTGCTCGGCGGTAATTTCGCCCGAGTCTTAAAGCAGGTCTGGACCGTATCTTAGGAAGCTGTTCATGAGGTTACTTATGCTAATGAAATCGCAAATCTATCGCAGTATAACTATTCTTTTCGTAGGCCTCCTCGTAGGTTTTTCGTCCGCGAAAGCCCAGGCTCCGCCATTTTCGGGTTTTGACGATTATGTCAACGCGGCGATGAAAGACTGGGACGTTCCAGGCATGGCGATCGCAGTTATCAAGGATGACAAGATCGTCTATGTGAAAGGCTACGGCATTCGCGAGATCGGCAAACCGGAAACTGTCGACGAACGCACGATCTTTGCGATAGGCTCGTCGTCGAAGGCGTTCACTGCCGCGACAATAGCCATGCTCGTCGATGAAGGAAAGCTGAAATGGGATGATAAGGTGAGCCAGTATCTACCCGCTTTTCAGTTATTTGATCCCTACGTAACTCGTGAGATGACGATTCGCGATCTGTTGACGCACCGCATCGGACTCGAACGCGGCGATCAGCTTTGGTACGCGACGCCATATTCCCGCGAGGAGGTGCTCCGCCGCGTTCGCTACCTCGCGCCTTCATCAAGCATGCGGTCAAGATTCGGCTATCAGAACATTATGTTTCTCGCGGCCGGAGAGGTCGTGCCAGTTCTGACGAAAAAGCCATGGGATGATTTTGTCGGTGAAAAGATCTTTTCGCCGCTCGGCATGAAGGATTCAGGGACATCGATCCGAACGCTATCCAGATCGAATGATGTCGCCACGCCCCATGTGAAAATTGACGACAAGATGAAGCCGGTTGCATGGCGACTTATCGACAATATTGCCCCTGCCGGTTCCATAAACTCGAACGCAGTGGATATGGCACAGTGGGTGCGGCTCCATCTCGCAAAAGGAAAGTACGGCGGAAAGCAGATCCTCAGCGAGGCCTCGGTCAAGGAAATGCAAACGCCCCAGACTGTCATGCGTATCGAAGGCCCCTATACCTTTTTCTATCCCGACGCACATTTTCTTACCTACGGTATGGGCTGGTTCCTTAGCGATTTCCGCGGAAAGAAACTCGTCGAACATGGTGGTGCGATCGATGGAATGCGTGCGATAGTCGCGATGATCCCTGAGGAGAATTCCGGGGTCGTGATCCTCACCAACGCAAATGGTTCCTTGCTCCCGCAGTTCATGGCTTACAGGATCTTTGATTCCCTGATGGGTCAGCCGGCGAAAGACTGGCCTGCAGAAGGACTCAAAAAGATCAAACAGCTCGAAGCGCAAGGAAAAGCCGCGCAGGAAAGAGCCTTGGCGGATCGGGTGATGGGCACATCACCGCCGCTTGAATTGAAAGAGTACGCTGGAACTTATAACAGCGAGATGTACGGCGATCTTGATATCAGGTTTGAAGATGGTAAATTGTCCGTCAATTACGGTCCGAGTTTTAGTGGCGAACTTGGTCATTGGAACTACAACACGTTCCAGGTCACTTGGCGAGACCCCGTAATGGGAAAGGGCTTTATGGATTTCGACCTGAACGCGCGAGGCAAGATCGACACCCTAAATTTCGGAGGCATGGGCGAGTTCAAACGGATGCCGCCTAAGAAACCTGAAGGAAACGAATAGGTTTCATGTGAGGACAATAGGTAGAAGATCAAATGCAGAACAAAAAAGTGACATTTTTTCGAGCGATGGTGATAGTGGTACTCGTGGCCACAGTGACGTCATTTGTTACGGCCCAAGCTACGGTTCCGCTTTCGACAAAGGAGCAAGTGGTAACCAAAGTAGACGAGTATATGAAAGCCGTCCTGGAAGTCGATGGCTTCAGCGGGACCGTACTCGTCGCGCGCGACGGCAAGCCGATCGTCGGCAAGGGATACGGACAAGCCAATATTGAATTAGGTGTACCGAACACTCCGACAGCAGTTTTTCGCCTTGGGTCGATCACCAAGCAGTTTACAGGTATGGCCATCGCGATGCTTCAGCAACGCGGCAAATTGAGCGTCAGCGACCCGATCTGCAAGTATTTCTCCGAGTGTCCCGAGATCTGGAAACCAATAACGGTCAACCATCTGTTACGACATTCGTCCGGCATAACTAATTACACAGCATTCCCCGATTTCGCAAAAACGACGATCAGCCCGATAACCACCGCTGAGATGGCGGAAAGGCTCAAGCAGGAGCCTCTCGATTTCGCCCCCGGCGAGGAGATGTCTTACAGCAATTCCGGCTATTTTCTGCTTGGGATAATAATTGAGATGGTCTCTGGGAAATCTTATGCTGACTTCCTGCAGGTAAATATTTTTACGCCGCTCGGGATGGAGCAAACCGGCTACGACGATCCGATTCGTATCATCATGAACCGGGCAGCGGGCTACCAAAAGCGGGCCGGCAAGATCGTCAACGCATCGTATACGGACATGTCAGTCCCTTATTGCCGCGGGTTCCTTGTATTCCACCACCGGCGATCTGTTGAAATGGGACCGGGCGTTGTATACGGAGAGACTTGTGTCCCGACAGACCCTAGACGAAATTTTCCGGCCCGAGAAAGGTGACACCGGTTATACGTATGGCTGGAGTGTCGGCAAGAGATCCGGCCGTTTATCCATATCGCACGGCGGTGGGATCTACGGATATGCGACACATATCGCTCGATATCCTGACGACCGGGTGACCGTGATCGTTCTCAGCAATGTTCAATCTGCCCCTGCGGGTCCGATCGGCAATAACCTGGCGGCGATCGTATTCGGTGCGGCGTACGAGTTGCCGAAAGAACGCAAGGAGATCGCTCTCGATCCAAAGGTACTCGAATCATACGTCGGTGAATATCAGATCGGAACGAACATTATAGTCGCCATCACGCTGGAGAACGGCAAGTTGATGGGCCAACTCGGTGGGCAATCAAAGTTTTCGCTGCTCGCCGAGTCCGAAACCGACTTCTTCTCTAAAGATGTGAATGCACAGATCTTGTTCACCAAAGATTCCGACGGGAAGGTTACCGGCTTTACGTTGAAACAAGGTGGGGGAAATACTCCGGCAAAGAAGGTGAAATAACCGGGTAGCGGACGCGACCCGTAGCGGCCGGGATTTCGGGCAAACTTGGAGGCGAGTAGACTCGCTCTGATTCTTTAGGTTCTGCTTCGGCAAATCAGTTGAGCTTTGCCTTTAACTTTTGAGATGGAAGGCTTGGATTTACACACGCTTGAGTTGCGCGAGATCGGATTGCCATTAAAGGCGCCTTTCGAGACGAGTTTCGGCACGACCTTTGATCGCCGGGTCTTGTTGATCCGTGTTTTTGACCGTGACGGAGCATCCGGCTATGGTGAATGCACTGCACCGGAAGCGCCCTTCTTTAACCACGAAACGATAGATACCGCGTGGTCGATAATTTGCGACTTTGTCGTGCCTCTTCTAGGTAAAGCGAAGATCAGAAATGCGGCAGACGTATCATCCGCCCTTCGATCGATCCGCGGCAATCGAATGGCTATAGGTGCGGTCGAGACCGCTATTTGGGACCTGGAAGCAAAGCTGGCTTCTAAACCGCTCCGGCAGCATCTTGGCGGCGTGCGGGGTGAGATCAACTGCGGGGTTTCGATCGGACTGCAAAAGACATCCGAGATACTGCTCGAAAAGGTGACTCGGGAAGTGGAAAGCGGATATCAGCGGATCAAGCTAAAGATCAAGCCGGGGGAGGATATCGAACTCGTCAAAACTATCCGCCGGGCATTCCCGAATATACTGCTTTCGGTTGATGCGAATTCGGCGTATCTGCTGGAAAGGGACTGTGATCTATTTCAACAACTTGACCAATATGATCTCCTGATGATCGAACAGCCGCTTGCCGCGGGCGACCTAGTTGACCATGCGAAGCTTCAGGCAAAGATCGAGACACCGATATGCCTGGATGAATCGATCACATGTTTGGCGGACGCTCGACACGCTATTGAGTTAGGCTCTTGTAAGATCATCAACATCAAGCTGGGCCGCGTCGGCGGGCATAGCGAGGCCAAAGCGATACAGGAGTTCGCGGCATCTAAAGACATTCCGGTGTGGTGCGGCGGCATGCTCGAGTCAGGCGTCGGACGAGCTCACAATATCGCCATGTCAACTCTGGCGGGCTTCACGCTACCCGGAGACGTTTCGGCCTCGGCAAGATACTGGCACGAAGATATAATCGAGCCTCCAGTGATAGTAAACGAAAAAGGCGTGATAATCGCCTCGTCCGACCCCGGGATCGGTTATGCGATCAATGGAGCCTTCGTTGAGAAAAGGACCTCGAGGATGAAGCAAGCGTCGTTTGGGTAAGAGTATTTTGTCCTCGCTGTCAACGCTCGCATCAGAGCTTCCTCTATCTCACGATCATTCCTCGCGGTTTGCGGAAAGGAAGTATTTTTGGAACTTTCACCAACTCCGTGGTTTCGAATTCGGTTTCAGTAACTACTGGGCCGAACATTAGCAGTGTGTCACTGTAAGCATCCCCTAAAATAGTACCAGACAAGAATACAGTTTTCGGTCAAAATAGGAAGGAAGAAGGAGGATCGGAAGATGACGAGATCGAAGTTTAGCGAGACGCAGGTATTAGGTGTATTGAAGGCGGTGGAGAACGGACGGACGGTGGCAGATGTTTGCCGCGAGGCGGGTGTATCGACGGCGACGTATTTCAAGTGGAGGTCGAAGTTTGGCGGGATGGAAGCGTCTGATATACGGCGGATGCGTGAGCTTGAGGAAGAGAACCGGCAGCTAAAGAGGATGTACGCGGATCTGAGTCTTGATCACCGTGTGTTGAAGGACGTGCTGGAAAAAAGCCCTGGGAGCAGTTGAAAAGCGGGCGGTCGTGACGGGTCTGAAAGCAGAACACCGTTTGAGCGAGCGGCGAGCGTGCCGATTGATGCGGCTGGCACGGACGGTATTTCACTACTGTCCGCAGCCGAGCGAGGATCGGCGGATCGAGGAGGAGCTTCGACGGCTTGCCGAATAGCATCCGGAGATGGGGTTCGGGAAGTTCTTCTCTATGCTGAGGCGAGAGGGCAAGAGTTGGAATCACAAGCGGATGCATCGTGTTTATTGCTCTATAAAGCTGAACAAGCGGCGAAAGCACAAGCGGAGATTACCTGCCAGAAACCCTGAGCCGCTCTCGGTTCCCGAAGCCGCTAACCGATGCTGGTCGGCCGATTTCATGAGCGACGCTCTGTGGGACGGGCGCAGGTTCCGGACGTTCAACGTGGTCGATGATTTTAACCGCGAGGCCCTGGCGATCGAAGTGGACACGAGCTTGCCGTCACAGCGCGTGACAAGAGTGCTCGACCAGATCGCGACGTGGCGCGGGCTTCCCGCAAGACTGAGGTTCGACAACGGGCCGGAATTCACGGCTGTGGCCGTCGCCGATTGGGCCGAGGCAAACCAGGTCGAACTCGAATTCATCAAGCCGGGCAAGCCTATGCAGAACGGCTTCATCGAACGCTTTAACCGCACGTACCGCGAGGCCGTGCTCGATATGTATATCTTTGAAACTTTAGACGATGTAAGACGCCAGACGGACCAGTGGCTGGAAATTTACAACCATCACCGTCCGCACAATTCGCTGGGAGGCATGCCTCCCAGCGAATTCCTGGCTAAACACAACACCGGAAATGTGTATTCCTAACTGGCACTAACAGCGGGACTTTTACAGTTGATCGTGCAAGTGCCGATTATAGAGCGTTTTGAGCGATTTTGAGAACTTATGATTCGCCCTCAGATTGGTTGGGGTTCGAGAGTTCGCTAGATGGTCATGACCCACCGAGAATTGCACTTCCGCATCATTACCGATTGTCTCTATCAATTAACATCTTCGCCTGAAGGGCGGCTGCCTCATCAAATTCAGTATATTCAAAACTTGTTTGCATTTTTTTGTGTCCTGCACCGCGTTGGGCGAGTTTGTCAGAGTAGCCGAGACGGCCTAGACGAGTTACCCAGTCACGACGCAAATCCCGCAAACGGAGCCCAGGCAATCCTGCCGCCTCTCGAACCAAGCTCCACGATTTCTTGAAAGTTGAATACGGAAAAATTAGATTGTGAGGATGAGCAGCGTGTTCTGGAATTATCTTGCTCTTTTGCAAACGCTTTTGCAGCTCTCTCAGTGCAGCTTTCATCCTGTCAGAGACAATAGCCAACCGTACTTCGCGTCTTTTGCCCTTGAACGATACAAGAGCAGTCAAATCCTTAAAGGCGTCCTCATCGTCAAGTACATCGCGCCAACGAATAGGTTCATAGAACGTGTCTATATCCTGAGAATAGTCAGTATCATTATCGTTGACCGGATAGAGTTCATTTGGTCGGGCGCCGGAATCCCTAAGCGATATGATCAAAGGATATAAGCGTGGGGCTGTAGTCAATACTTTTCGAGCTTCAAAAAGGATCCGTTTTTCTTGCTCGTCTGTAACCGTTACAGTTCTTCGATTTTCTAACGCTTTCTGTATAAAACCATCAAAATCGGGCACCTCTTTGAGCCACTTCTTTTTCTTTGCCTTTCGCATCATTGCACGAATTGATTCAAAATCACGGTTGATAGTAGTGATGGTCACTCCCTGGTTAATGCGCTTCTTTCTAAACGTGCGGAAGGATGATTCGTCAAGCTCGGCGATCAGACTAGCTCCTCCGATAGTTTTTACTATTCGATCGATCTTGTTGCGTTCGGATTCCCAGGTTCGCATTCCTTCGATCTTCACGCCGTCCACGTATACAGGTGGGATGACATATTCGGTCTTGTACCATTCAGCTAATCTCTCAAGGGTCATCCCGTGCCCGTCAATATAGGCTTGGCCACGTTGTTTATACTGTGAGAGAATCTCCTCTGCCAGCTGTTGAACATGGGTTAGGTTTATCGCACGCTTCTTGTAGGTCTTGAGGCTTCCGTCAGCCTGCCGGAGTTGGACGCGAGCATACAATTTGCCATTGGCGTCCTTAAAAGCGTAGTTTCCGTATCTTGCTCGACGGGTTTTTGACATAGTGATTATCCCGAATTCCACATCAAATTGCAGTAAGGTTAGGGACTATTTTAGGGACTATTTGACATAAATAATATAGCTTCGGCTAGTATTATTATCAAGCTGAAATGCCCATAAATGCTGGAGTTTGTATCTTATTCGATCAGCTAGAATTAACGAGAAAGGGCTTTTAACCACTGGGTCGCAGGTTCGAGTCCTGCTCGGATCACCATTTTACTTAGGAATAATGGCGTCCTTTCGGATGCCATTTTCCAATTCAGTTACTAGAATGAGTTTCCGAAATTGAGAGTGAGGTTCGAACCTAAATCCATGAAAATTTCTTTCTTTTTTTTCAGGTGAATCCGTTCTCAAATTCAAATTTTAGCTGTCTGTGCAAAAATTTAGACTCTTACCGAGCCGCGGAACGCCCTGGCGGCGTAGTAAGATTGTGCACCGTTGTGAGACACGAAGACACGGCCGTAGCGGTAATCACCACAGATGGCACCGCCGAGTTTTCTGATCTCAGAAGGTGTTTTAAGCCAGCTCGACGTTTTTGCATCGAATTCTCCAAGCTTCTGCAATTCCAGATATTCTTCCTCCGTTAAGATCTCAATGCCCATTTCAGCGGCCATATCGATAGCGTTGTTTTCAGGTCTATGCTCTTTTCTTGATTCCCACCCTTCGCGGTCGTAACAAAGGCTTCTGCGGCCTTTAGGACTTTCCGCCGAACAATCATAAAAAATGAAACGGCTCGTCTTTTTATCGAACCCGACAACATCCGGTTCGCCGCCGGTGCGTTCCATTTCACTGAGCGACCACAGTTTTTTAGTATTAGCTTCCAGCTTTGCCTGCACTTTACCCCATTCATGTCCTTTATGGCGGTCCATGTTTTTCTCAAAACGCGTCTTTAATTCGCTGAGTAGTTCTACACGATGTTCTGGTGACAACTCTTTTTTCTTGCTATTTATTTTGTTCATACTTTTTTATCGTCCTTAGACAAAGTTGCTTGATTTTACGAGTGTCCGACGAACTTGTTTAGATAGACTCCTAGCTCGTCAAGCGAAGTTTCCGTCGTGATAAATCCAAGGTAGTTGTCCGGTCTTAACACGACGCTAAAAGGTTTATTCGCTCCGAAGACTTTTGCCACTTGCGGATAAAGGGGAATGGCGTGGAAATCAACTAATCCGACGTATTTGCTTTCGAATTCCGTTCTCAACGCTTTGAAATCGCTCTCTGCATCAGAGAAAACAAGCAAATGAAATTTCGGCTGATGAAGTTTGTCATAAACGCTCTTGCCGTCAACTAAAAAATATGGCATTCGGTCGCCGGCTTTGACTCTGAAATCTTCATCGCCCGCGTGTCTGCTCAGTGAACTGTGCCTATAATTGATGCCGATTTGCGAAAGTCGTGGAAAAATGAGTTTTTTAACCGTATCGAAACCGAGGATATATTTTGCAATCGGCGGGGCAATCTTTGTCCGAACAAACGCCAGAAACCAATTAGAACCCGCGCCGATTGTAAAAAGCCGGTCTGTCGTCTGCAAAAGATTCTTGGCGTTCTCTAACCGTTCTTCATTGTAAGTTTCCAGTAGTTTCTCGTCGGCCTTGCCTTTCAAAACCAAAGCCATTTTCCAAGCGAGATTGTAGCCGTCTTGAATCCCAGTGTTCATTCCCTGCGCTCCGGCGGGCGAGTGAATGTGTGCCGCGTCGCCCGCCAGAAAACCTCTTCCTTTGGAAAAACTGCTGACGTATCGCGTGTGGACTTTGTAGGTTGAAAACCATTCGACATCGTGAATATCTAGTTCGAGTTTTGCGTCTTCTTTAATTCGCGCTTCGATTTCTTCATACAAAATGTTGTCCTCGTCTTTTACAAATTCTTCGGGTAAAATGCCGACAATTCGATAACGCTTTTCGCCTTTGAGTGGAAAGAAAAGTAGAAATGAATTCTTTGACATACAAACATGCACAGCGTCATGGCTCAGATTCCAATCGATCTGCGCATCGGCGACATAAAACAAATGCTCATATGTAGTGCCTTCAAACGAAAGTCCGAGAGCATGTCTCGTCGGACTTTTTGGACCGTCGCAGCCGACCAGATATTTGGCTTCAATAATTTGAGATGAGCCGTCGGCAGTTTTCACTTGCGCCCTCACGCCTGAATCATTTTGCGAAAAACTTTCGAGTTCGGTTTTCCAGAAAACTTCTATTTGGCGGCTTTGCAGATATTCGTAAAAAAGTTGTTCGTTTTTACTTTGCTCCAAAAAGAGCATAAAAGGATAGGGACTTAAACCCTGTCCAATGTTCGACATATCAAATTCGCCGCGCACTTTGCCGCCTGCGAGCAGACGCGCTTTTCCGGCAATCGCACCGCGTTCGATTGCTTTTTGAGCTAAATCTATTTGCTCGTAAATCTCCAGCGTGCGGGCTTGAACGCCGATAGCTTTGGAATAGGGCGTAACGCCTTCGTTCTTCTCAACAATGACAAAATCAATACCATATCTGACTAACTGACAAGCCAGTGAAAGTCCAGTCGGTCCCGCACCGATGATAATTATGTCCGTTTTGATTGTCTCCATGAGTCCAATCCTAACAAGCCGCACTTATCACACACAAACAATCTCTTCTTTGGCCATCATTTAACAAGGCACCTTTCATGAACAGAAGGGCACAGTATTCCTTAAATCCATGTATTAGAACTATGTTGCTTTTCTGAAATGTGTAACACGGACAACCCCACTTCAATTCTTCGGTCAGCCCGCAGTCAAGAACGATCGTTCTCAATTTCTCAAATTCTTCCTGCCACTGTTTGGCTTTATTGAAGTACCAATCAACTTTAGGGTTCATTCTATTCATTTATTGATCAGCTGAAATGACTTTTACCTTTCGTGATTCAGGGCGCAAAAACCAGGATGCTACAGCTATACCAGTAATAACCAATGGAACAATAATATGTGCTGCCGAATCGCCAACGAATATGCGTGAGACGGAAGCGCCGGTCATGTTGAAAACTATGCCGGCATAAGCCCATTCCTTTGGTACTGGGAAACGGGGAACAAGAATGGCGATCCCTCCCAGAACCTTCCAAAAGCCGAGGATCTGCCAAAAATAAGCCGGGAACCCGAGATACGCGTCCATGGGCTGCGTGCCGGCCATTAGCCACAATCCGCCAGAAATAAGTATGAACGCTAACAAAGCAGTGGTAATCCAATACAAGATACTTCTCATTTTATTTTGCCTCCGTCATGATGTGTTATTTTAATTTGCTTACGATGTCCTGCAATCGGTTATGTGCCATATTTATGCCCTGAGCAAAGGGAAGCTGCAGCAGTTGGTCTCTGAGTGCGACGGATCTAAATACTGTATGTATATTGAGAAGGCTCGTGTCGTCGGTAAGTTGTTCAAATTCCAGGAACTCAAGCTGGACGCCAAAGGGCGCATTCTCCATTTCAAATGTCCGTGTGATCTTCCGGTCCGGAACAAACTCATGGATCGTCCCATTGGCCCGAAATAACACATTTCCTTGCGGGTCGCTTGTTTCAAACTGGTAACCGCCGTGAGGTTTGCTTTCGAGTTTCAGCACTTTCGTTCCCATCCATTGCTCAACAATTTCGGGATCTACATACGCCTTAAAAAGTAACTCGAGCGGCAGATCAAATTCCCGTGTAATCACCAGGTCCTGTTTGCCGTCTTCAGCATTGATATTTGTTTTTTGTTCCATATGATCCTATTATTCGTGCATTCGTGGCTAAAAACTTCTGCCACGAATGCACTAATTAAGAGTTTTTCGGAGAACCCTCGTATTTTTTCATCACGGTTTCTAATTTGTTGAATCGGTCATCCCACATCTTGCGGAATGGTTCGATAAAGTCTGCTACTTCTCTCATTTTCGTTGCATTGATCTGATAGCGGATTTCTCTGCCGTTTTGTTCTTGTTCAAGAAGCGAGCACTCGGTGAGTATTTGCAGGTGTTTTGAAACTGTCGGTCGGGCTGTGTCAAAGTTTGACGCGATCGCACCCGCAGTCATCGATTGCGAAGCGACCAACAGAAGTATCGCCCTTCGTGTCGGGTCTGCTATGGCTTGAAAAACGTCTCGTCTTAAAATCATTCTAGTAGCTACTTGACTACAAATATACATGAAGTCATTTAACTACGCAAATTTTTCTGCGATTTTTTCTAACGCATGTTTTTGCGTGTTGTTGCCTGTAACAACTAAGTTTGCACTATATCGTGTGTTTCGCAATTCACGCAAATCCAACTATTTTCGTTAATTCATTACAGTTAAGAGACTTATCTATTCTGGCACGTGCATTGCGCTTACCCAGGCGTGAGTCGGAACGACAGGCTTCCGGGCACAATACTAAATCGGAACGGCCGCTATTTAGTGCGATCGAACCAAAGAAAAAGGGGAATTGTCATGAAACTTAATAATATTAAAAAATTTGCTCTTACAGCGGTGTTTGGTGCGGGGCTTGTGGTGGTGTCGGGCATTGATGCGAATGCACAGGGCAACAGCCAGTGGGCACGCGAGCAGAACCGTATCCGAAAGGAACAGCGTCAGTATCAAAAGACGCAGCGTCAGGCGGCGAAACACTATCGAGTTTATCGAAACGGTTCGTACTACCAGACCGACCAACGTGGTGCACAGCTTTTGCGACAGGCTGTCGAGAACGGCTATCGCCAGGGCTATCAGGCAGGAGCCAACGATCGCCGATATAACCGAAACGGCGGTTATTATGGCTCGAACGTATATCGCAGCGGTACCTACGGCTATCAGTCGTACGTTGACCGCGGCCAATATCAGCACTATTTCCAGCAGGGTTTCCAACGAGGATATCAGGACGGCGTGAACAGCCAGACGCGTTACGGAGTTCAGTCAAACAACTCTGTAAATATTCTGGGAACGATCCTGAACGGAATTCTGAATATTCGCGAATTCTAAAATTTTGCGACAAGTTTAACCCGGGCGTCCGGGCCGAAAGGCTCGGGCGTTTTTTATTTTTTGGCCCCGACTATGTAGCTGTCGCGGGAGCGGATAACCAGATTTTTGCGATCGACGCGAACGCGGATGCTGCGGCGCTGGCCGGGCGTTCCGCTTTCGGCCGGGATGTAACCGATGTTGTATTGTCTGCGGAGTTCCTCTGCAATACCCTCGAAAGCGGCGGTCAATCCGCCCGGAGTCGATTCGGGCCGGAAGATGCGTCCGCCTGTGTAGGCAGAAAGCTCTTCTAAATATTTCTTTCCGACAGCATACTCTCCGGCGGTTCTGCCGGCACCGAGCACGGGTCTCGATCCGGGATAGGTCTGTCGCGCATTTTCAAGAAAAGTGTTGTAGTAAATCGGAAAGATCGGTGCATCGAATTCCTCGGCGAGATCAAGCGTTGTGTCGTAGTTTGCATTCCGCGACGTTGTATCTACACCATCTGTAAACAGCACGACGGCTTTGCGGCCTTCGATATTGCTAAGGTGCTCTTTTAAGGCAAGATCGACCGCATCGTAAAGCGCGGTGCCGCCGCCGAAGTCGGCTTTTTTGATGGCTTTGTATATTTGTTCGCGGTTTCCCGTCGCACGTGTCAGCACCTGTGGGTTGCCGTCAAATTCGATCACGGCGACACGGTCTTGCGGCTTTAGTTGATCGACAAACGCACGCGCGGCGTCGCGAATCTCATCGATCTTGAACTCGGTCGATGGGCTTGTGTCGATCAGCAAAACGACCGTAAACGGTTTTTCCGACGTCCCAAAATATTCGATCTGCTGCTCGACTCCGTTGTCGAATACCTTGAAATTTTCCTTTGTTAGATTTGGAATGTAGAGTCCATTGCGGTCGAACACCGAGATCGGAATGGTAACGAGATTTGTTTCGACACGAACGATCTCTTCGCCGTCTTCTGTCGTGGCCGGTTCGGTGTTCGTTGGCGTAGTGTTGGATAACTTGGGTTTAGAGTTTATTCCAACGCCTCGAAATAGCGGCGAGATTCGCGGCGGGCGTTTTTTGAGCGGAACATTTTCGGAGTAATCAATTTCTTCGGCCGGAGTTGGCGAAGGAGCAGGCGTAATCCGTCGCCCGGATTGCGAAAAACCCGATGCCGCAAACAGAACTACCAAGATCACAGAGACTGAAAATATTCTCATTGTCCGAAGCGTTCCTTTAGTGTCGTAAGAAACTTAGACGCTTCAGAACGCTGAAAGGATTCCCAAAAAAATCACGGAATAAGCGTTTTAACCGAGAAATACGCCATCACCGCAACCACAACCCAGCCGGCGATCTGTAGCCAGATCGGATGGCTGTATTCGCCGACAACGCGTCGTTTTCTCGACGCAAGCAGGATAATCGCAAGTCCGAGAGGAAGAATAAAACCGTTGATCGTCCCGGCCCAAACCAGAACAGTTACAGGACTTCCGATAAAAAGAAAAAGCACAGCCGACAATACGATAAAGCTGACGATGATAAGATTACTTTTCGCCTCAAGCTTTGAGCTAAAGGTCTTAAAGAACGAGACAGACGTAAACGCCGCACCGATCACGGACGTGATCGCAGCACACCACATCACGACGCCGAAGATCTTGTAGCCGACATTTCCTGCCGCGTTTTGAAAAACCGACGCGGGCGGGTTTGCGTCGTCGATCGCAAAACCCATCGCGATCACGCCGAATGAGGCAAGAAAGAGCATGAACCGAATTATCGCTGTTAGAATAATGCCGGTAACCGCACCTCGATTAACTTCAGGAAGATTTTTCTCGCCTGAAATTCCCGCGTCGATCAGGCGATGAGCTCCGGCAAATGTGATATATCCGCCGACAGTCCCGCCGACGAGCGTGACGATCGCTCGGGCGTCGATCTCAAGCGGCGAGAACGTCCGTAATGCCGCTTCGCCGATCGGCGGCTGCGACGCAAAAACAACGTAAACTATCAAACCGATCATCACGACGCCAAGTATTTTTACGAAAATGTCCATCGCCCGTCCGGCGTCTTTTATCAGAAAAATGCCGATAGCGATTCCCGCACTTACCAACGCACCAACCTCGACGGGAATACCAAACAGCACGTTCATTCCGAGTCCAGTTCCGGCTAGATTTCCTATATTGAAAACAATTCCGCCAAAAACGATCATTGCGGCAAGCACGTAACCGCTGCCCGAAAGCGTTTCATTTGCAACGTCCTGTCCGCGTTTGCCGCTAACGGTCAGAACACGCCAAATGTTTAGTTGGGCAAATATATCGAGTATCACCGATAGCAGAATGACGAAACCGAAACTAGCAAGAAGCTGTTTCGTAAAAACCGTCGTTTGCGTCAAAAAACCCGGCCCGACTGCCGATGTCGCCATGAGAAATGCGGCACCGAGAATCACCGAAGTTGTTCCTTGTTTTTTCATTTTTGAACCCGTTAGCGAGCGAAAACACTATCCGTTTTACACTATTAGTTATCCGTTATTCGGGAAAGATTTCTCCGATTAACGTATAGCGGATAGTGGAAAGTGACGAACCGCTTTTGTTAACGGCGAATTTCAATCCTGTTTTCGGTGAGTTTTTTGTTTATCGCCCGTGCAAACTCTACCGCATGTTCGCCGTCGCCGTGGATGCAGACGGTTTCGGCTTTGATAGTTACGGTGCAGCCGTCTGTTGCGGTTACCGTTTGATCGCGGATCATCTGGATGACCTGTTCGGCTGCCGTTTCAATATCGGAAATAAGGGCATTCGGCTCGGTTCGCGGCGTCAGGCTGCCGTCGGATCGATAGGTTCTGTCGGAGAAAACTTCCGATGCAGTCACGAGGCCGATGTGTTCGGCCTCGGCTATCGAATGGCTGCCCGACAGGCCAAACAGAATAAGTTTTGGATCGACAGTTTTTACCGCTTCCGCGATAGCGGCTGCAATCTCCGTGTCATTTGCGGATTGGTTATAAAGTGCTCCGTGCGGTTTTACATGAGTCAGCCTTGAGTCAAATTCGTCGCAGACGGAACGCAATGCGGCGATCTGATCGGTGACCAGATCGATTATTTCTTTGCGGTCGAGTTCTTGAGAAAGTCGCCCAAAATTTTCTCGGTCTGCGTAACCCGGATGTGCGCCCATTGCAACATTATTCTTAAGAGCAAGCTCGACTGTTCGCCGCATTGTCTCTGCATCGCCCGCGTGAAAACCACAGGCGATATTTGCTGACGAGATGAATTTCATCAGCTCCGCGTCATTGTCGCAGCCTTCGCCTAGATCGCAATTTAGATTGACCCGCAATGTCATTTGTCGAACAGAGTAACACGAGCTCAGGTTTTCAGCCGTATGCCGAGTTTCATCAACGCAAGATCGCGTTCGAATTGCAGACTGAGTTCCTCGGCTTCGTCGATTCCGATCTTGTGAAATGCGACCTTGTCGCCGGCCCCGTGCTGTGCGAGCAAAGGCAGATCGACTGACGCGACATTTGCGATGCGAGGATAACCGCCCGTGGTTTGATGATCGGCCATCAGCACGATCAATTGTCCGTCGGGCAGCAGTTGGATCGTGCCAAAACACACCGCGGACGAGACCATCTCAAACGGCTCAGACAAAAAAAGCGGTTCGCCGACAAAGCGAAAACCCATGCGGTTCGACGCGGGCAAAACGGTGAATTGCTTATTGAAAAAATTCCCTCCGCTTTCGTCGGTGAGAAGATATGCTTCCGGGCCATCAATAATACGAACGGTCGGGAACCGCGAGTAGAACGGGATCAAAGAGTTTGAGACGCGAATGTTGTCGCCTATCAGCGACCGCCGGTTTTCGTCTTTAATTCCGATCCGGGCATCGGCAATCAACGTGGTACTTGGGGTTCCTAATGGCCGATCAAAATTCAAACCGCCTGCAATCGCAAGATAGACGCGATTGCATTTCACCGGCCTGTGAAACTTTAACATAGAACCTGCATCAGCCTTCCGGCACCGCCAATTATCGATCTTCTTGCCATCAAGCTCAGCATCAAAATCTGCACCGCCGAGCGCAAAATGCATAGCGGATTCAAAGACGATCTCCGCAGCCGGAAAGTGCATTTCCAGCACAGCCGCGTTCTCATCATTTCCGAGCAAGGAATTGATCAAACGAACCGCCGTCCTATCCATCGCGCCGCCGGGATTGACACCCAAATTTCGATAACTGGAACGACCAAGACCCTGCACCGTCGTAAAGATTCCAGGTTTTCGAATAAATAAGCTCATCAATCAAATCTCTCTGCGATAAACAGAACGAATTTGCCCGACTCTTACTTTGCGAACTTAGCGGCTTTGCGTGAAATAAATTCACTTATCACGCCAAGTCGCAAAGAACGCAAAGTAAAACAAAAGTCACACCGCATTTCTAATAAACCGCACTTCATCGCCGGCCCGGAACAGGCACGGTTCATCTCGCGTAACGTCAAAGAGTTCGAGATCGGTTCGGCCGATTATTTGCCAGCCCCCGGGCGATTCTTGCGGATAGATTCCGGTCTGGCGTCCGGCGATGCCGACGCTGCCTTTCGGGACATGGGTTCGTGGGTTTTGCTTTCGCGGAACCGCGATGCGTTCGTCAACCTCGCCCATATATGCAAACCCCGGCAGAAAACCGAGCATATAAATGCGATAGGTTTGCGAAAGAAATATGTCGAGAAATTCGTCAGGAGAAAGATGTTTTGACGCTGTGGCTGATTCCAGATCGAGTGCAGATTCTTCATCGAAATTTACTGGAATTTCGATTGTGCGAGTTTCAGGTTCGACCGAATTGCTTAAATCGCCTGCCGCGTCGCGTATGAAATTTGCGACAGTATCGAATGCGGTCGCATAATCGGGGAATGCTTTGCGGACCGTTAGCAGATCATAAAAAACGCTGACGGATGCATAAGCCGGAACGGTTTCGATTAAACCTGGAAACGGTTTTTCAGTAAGTCGCCGTGACAGTGCGATTGCATTGCGGTTCAGCTCGGCGGAGATCACGTTGCCGAAATCGACAGTCAGAGCATTGTCACCGAGCGGAGAGATTTGCATCACGATTTATCCTTGTTCCTTCTTATTCATCTTGTTCAGTGGTTCGGGGTTTTTATCACAGAACAAGATGAATAAAGAAGAATAAGATGAATAAAGGAAATAAACACAAGGTCGAATAATTCATCCGGATTACCTTGTGCGCTGTTTTGGGTCGAGATATTCGCGCATGCCGTCGCCGATAAAATTGAATGCGAGCACGGTCAGGGCAATCGCGGCACCGGGAAAAAACAGGACGTGCGGATAGACCGAAAATAGCTGTCTTGCTTCCTCGATCATCGTCCCCCAACTCGGTGCCGGCGGCGGAATTCCCAAACCGAGAAACGACAACGACGCCTCGGACAATACTGCACCTGCCATGCCGAGCGACGACTGCACGATTAGCGGTTGTATCGCGTTCGGCAAAATATGCACGAACAGAATTCGCAGATTGCTTGCACCGAGAGCTCGTGCGGCCTGCACAAAATCGTACTCGCGCACTTTCAGAACCTGACCGCGCATCACGCGAGCGTAACCGACCCAGCCGATTATGCACAAAGCGAGCAGCATCTTAAACAAACCAGGCGTGAAAAAGCTCAGGATATAATCGGCCGCATCCGGACCGGTAATAAAACCTAGGAGTTTGCGTTCGTCGATAAACGCCGCAAGAGCGATTGCCAGCAGCAAACCGGGAAACGCCAAAAATACATTGAACACATAACCCGACAAAAACCTGTCGATCCAACCCCCGTAAAACCCCGAGATCGAGCCGATAATAATGCCGATGATCGCAGAAACGATGACAACAATCAGCCCGACCTGTAACGAAATGCGTGCTCCGTAAATAACCCTCGAAAACACATCGCGTCCAAGCGCGTCCGTCCCGAACCAATGCTCGGCCGATGGATCCGCAAACCGCACCGCCAAATTCTGCGCCGTTACATCATGCGTTGCAATAAACGGCGCAAACACCGCCGCGAATATCACGAGCGATGCGATTGCGAGGCCGATGTAAGTCAAACGATTCATATTGTAGAACAGGCTGTTAGCCTGTCGAGAACAGGCTAACAGCCTGTTCTACGACAGTCGAATTCTTGGATCGAGCCAGCGATAAACCAAATCCGTCAGCGAGTTTGCCACGATGTACGTGACACTAATTACCAACACGCAACCCTGCACTAAGCGGTAATCGCGTTTTGCAATGCCGTCTTCGAGCAGCAGCAATCCCAAGCCTTGCCAGCTAAAAATTTTCTCGGTGATTATCGAACCGGCGAGCAGCACTCCGAGCTGCAAACCTAAAATAGTGACAACGGGAATCAGGCCGTTTTTCAGGACGTGTTTGTAAATTACTTTTCGTTCGCTCAGTCCTTTTGCACGCGCCGTTCGGACGTAGTCTTCGCCGAGTTCTTCGATAACGCTTGAGCGGACCATTCGTGTCAGAATTGCAGACAGCGCGGCTCCGAGCGTTACGGCGGGCAAAATTATGTCTTCCGGGTAAAGGCTGCCGGTTGGCGAAAACCAGCCTAATTTTACCGCAAAAATATAAACAAGAAACGGCCCGACCACGAACGTCGGCAATGAAATTCCGAGCAGCGCAATGAACGATGCGATATTGTCGGTCACGCCGCCTTTGTTTCGCCCGGCCAACACGCCAAGCGGAATCGCGATCCCGATCGCGACCAGCATTGACGCGAGCGCGAGTTTTATTGTCGCCGGATAACGCTCGACGATCATATCCAAAACCGGCCGGTCGGTGCGAAACGAATTCCCCAGATCGCCGCGAAACAGCCCGCCGAAATATTCGCTGTAGCGATTGTCAAAACCGTTCCAGACAAACCCTTCGTCAGCCGATACTGAGAAAAAAAACGCCGGTTTATCCAGCCCGTGTTTCTGATTGAAATTGTCGATCTGTTCCTGCGTCGCCGTCTCGCCAAGTATCGTCGTCGCCGGCGAGCCCGGCACCAACTCGATCAACAGCGTAACCAGCGACACCACCGTCCAAATGACGAGCAGCATCAAGCCCAACTGCCGGGCAATGTTCAGAAGCGTGTATTTCATTTAGGCCAATTGGAAAGAAGGGTTATCTTTGGGAAATCGTTACGAACAGAATTGTATAGTTTCTCATCTGCTGTAACGAATTTGCAGTCCTCTTCTAAGCTTAAAGCGAGGTACAACGAATCGTAAAATGACCTTTTATGTTTGATGGAGAGCAAAAGTGCAGAATTGAAAAGCGATCGGCTTGGAGTTACAAGGAAGGCAATTTCTTGAAAAAGTTCGACGGCAATATCCGCTGTCTCTTTCGACAGATTCTGGTAAATCCTTTTCTTCCAGATTATATTCCCAAATTCGGCAAAGACCAGACCAGGAACAAGAATCCGAAAATCACCATTCTGGAAACGATGGTAAATCTTAACTGCGTCCTCGGAATCGGATTCCGTTACGAACCATTTGGCAATAATTCCGCTATCGACAACAAGGTCTTCCGCCATTAACGCTCCCGATCTTCCCTAATTAACTCAGTGCTGTCCGGCATAGTTCCATGTTCACGGAATATACGTTCGCGTAATTGTCGCATTCGTTCGCCTAACTCCTTGCGTCTGGCAAGCTCCTTTTCGAAATCAATCGCCTTTTCGTCTTGCCATTCCTCAAGCAGTTCCTCAACATTTTTTTTCCCCTGTTGCTTTGCGGAAATTTGCAATTTTTGAAAGGTTTTATCCGAAACCGTCAATGTAACGCTCATAACTTCTCTCCTAACTAAAATCACGGTAATTCTGTCCGTGCGTTTTTCCAATTCTACACTATCGAAACCGATTTTCTACATCGCAGATAGTTGCAGATTGAATTAATGAATTAGAAACAATGACGAATATTGAACCATATGAGAACGGATTATGCGGCGGAAAAGTGAATGCGAAACCAGCGGTGGATGCGGCGGGTGTTGGGCATCGGCGGATGCGGAGGAACGGTAGGAAAAAGGACCACTGAAAAAGTGACCGGCGGTGAATCGCTATGTTATCAGACAAGAAAAATAGGGTTATCTGGAGGCTAAAATGTGTTATCTGGAAGGAAAAAGTGTGTATCTGGAGCCTACTTTCATACGTTTTCAGATAACTTTGTGCCCGAGTGTATAGCGGCAATGCCGCCGGTCAGATTGTCGAACGAAACGTCGTTAAATCCAGTTTCCTTCATCATTTCGGCGAGAGCTTTTTGGTCGGGGAATTTTGAGACCGAATCGGGCAGGTATTCATATGCGCCGCGCTCACCGCTGACCAGACCGCCGATTCGCGGCAGAATATTGGAGAAATAAAATCGAAACGCACCGCGAAAACCGGGAAGAACCGGTGCCGAAAATTCCAGGATGACGAGTTTGCCACCGGGTTTCAATACGCGATGCAATTCGACCAGGCCGTTTCGGAAATTGGACAAATTTCTGAGGCCGAAAGCAATAGTAATGGCGTCAAAGCTGTTTTCAGCGAACGAAAGCTGCATCGCGTCGCCCTCGACGAAAGGGATTTCGGCAGTTTTTTGCTGAGCAACCGCGAGCATTGGACGGCAAAAATCCGTCCCGATAACTCTTGCTTTTGCATTAGTTTGCAGTTCAATGGAAAGATCGCCTGTGCCGCATGCGACATCCAAAACAACAGCATTTTTATCAGCCAAAATATCGGCCAATTTCGCACGCACCTTTCGCCGCCATCGTTTGTCGATATTTGCGGAAAGAACGTGATTAAGCAGATCGTACCGGCCCGCGATGCCCGAAAACATCTTGCGCACGGCGCGTGAATGCTCAATTTCGCTGTCGATCGGTGTTGCTGACACGCTTTTTATGTTGCGTCGATTCCCTTGACCAGCCAAACGTTTACAGATGGGCGTGTTTTCAACGCTGCGGCCAGTTTCTGCACGTCTGCCAAGGTCACGGCCTCAAGTTTTTTCGTTTGCGAAGCGACCGGCGTGATCTTATATGTATCCGAATCAAGCCAGGCAGATTCCGGCGGCAGGCCGTTTGCCGCTGACAGAACCGTTGCGCGCGCAGCCTGAAACTCGGCGTCCGTTATCGGCTCGGAAAGCAATGTAAGAATAAGCCCTTTTGGATCAACGCTTTCGCCTGCCGGATACAGCTTTTTCTTAGCGTCGGTCGAGATGCGCGAGACAGAAAAAACTATCTGTCCCGGCAGGATATGAGCCTCGTTTCGGACCTCGGCTGTCGCGTTCGGGTCGATAGCCGCGCGGCGTTTCAGGCGGGCATCGAGCACGCGTGTAAGTATCTCAGACGCTGGAAAATCAGTGTCTGCCTTTGAAAACCCACGGATAACATGCCGCACCTCGGCTCCCTGATCCGACTGCAAATTCAAAACACGCAGGCTTGTGTCCGGCGTTTCGGGCTGTCTGAAAGTTGACGGCACTTTATTATCCGACTTTAGCCAAGCGCCAAAGTATCGGCGGGCGGCGCGATACACAAGGTCGGAATCGACTGGCCCGCGGATCGTCAGCGTCGCGTTGTCGGCACCGAAAAAACGCCCGTAGGCGAATCTCAGATCCGCAAAATCGATCTTAGCGCGAGATTCCGTTGTCCCGATCGCGGCGCGGCCATAGGGAAACGTGCCAAAAAGCCGTTCCGACGCCATGCGGTCGGCCAGATAAGCCGGCTCGCCCGCCCGTTGGTCGCCCTCGGCATTTACGCGGATGCGAACCTGATCGGTCGTTTCCTTATCAAGCTGCGGGCTGGCAACGGCGTTTGCGAAAGTGTCGAGCAAATTCAAATATGCGTCTTTGCGCGCCGAAGAATTTAGCTGAATGTAATCGTAATTGCTGACGATCTCAAGCTTTCCGCCAAGCTCGTCTGCAAAGAACTGCCGTGCATCGTCCGATGGAAAAATGGCCTCGGACAGCATCTTCATCGCGCCTTCCTTGCCTTGCGGATCGAACGACGAACCTGCGTGTACCCGAAGCGTAACGCTCACCGTTTCCGCCGTCGGCTGGTTCCAAATCAGCACTTTTAACCCGTTTAGCAGCGTTTCCTGACGCGGTTTTCCGGCTGTTTGAGCACTCGCAGCCGTTCCGCACGCGATCGCGACGAGCGCCGCCGCCGCAACTTTTTCGAATAGTTTTGAAAATTTCATCGTATATGTTTTTAGACAAGTGAATGGTATCGCTTTTAGTTGCAAATTTCCATTGAGGCGTTGTAATGCAGAGATCGCAAGCATTGGGTGCGAAAAAATCCATAAAAATGCATATCACCACAGGCATCGCTGCAAAACGCAATCGCATCTATCAAGATTGAGCATTCACTGGAAGTTTCTGTGTTTGCCCGGTTGTTTTCAAAAGACTTAACATCTGCGGCTTGTCGTTATATTATATAGGTTGGTTGTTCACCGGTCCGTTGGGCAGGAAAAAGCGAGGTTCTGAAAAAATGGGAAAGATCTTAAAGTATTGCGGTTCATGTGAAGAGGGATTTGCCGAAAGGTTTACGTTTTGCCCCGATTGCGGAGCTTCACTACAAGCTGTTCAGCTAAATCCTGTGGCTGAGGAAATTAAGGCTGAAACGGCCGAACCTGCCGCTCCGGCGTTTATCGCCAAACAGGAGCCCGAAACGATAACGGCGCCTTTCGCGAGCGAAGCGTCAGATTTCACGCTTGAGGCGGCTCCGGTAATCGAAACTCTCGATAAAGATTTCACAGAATACGAGGCCGCAGGCTATGAGACCGGTCCGCTGGAAACCCCGGAAGTAATTGAATATGAGCGTCCCGCGGTTACCGCAACACCCTCGGGAAATTTCTATACCGCTCCTGAGATGCACGCTGACGAGCCGCGAAAAACGTTTGCCGCGCCTAATGTAACGCGTGCCGACGACGGCGGCTATTACGTCACCGTTATCGAGGAAAAGAACACCAAACAGCGGAATGCTCTGCTGCTCGGTTCTACGGCGTTTATCCTGATCGGAACGATGGTCATTACGCTTGTCTCGCTTTTCTCGAAAGATCTCAATGTTGGCTCGATCGACGACAACCCGCTGTTTTCAGCCGTGCTGTTTGATGAGATCCCAATGGTGGTTGAAGAAGAGGAAGAGCAGAAGAAGGCCGATGATGAAGACGGTGGTGGTGGTGGTGGTGGTAAGAACGAAAATACACCTGTAAGCCGAGGTGATCTGCCGGACATGACGAAGAATCCTTCGCGTCCGCCGGATCCAAATGTGCCGAGATTTGACAGTTTTGAGCTAAAGACGCCGCCGGCACAGATACAGGGCCCGGAAAAGAAATTTGATAAGAAATACGGTCAATATGGAGACCCGAATGGACTTGATGGCCCGGCCTCCAGCGGACCAGGTTCCGGTGGTGGGATGGGTTCTGGTACTGGAACCGGCGTTGGATCTGGCACGGGAACCGGCGCAGGCAGTGGAAGTGGTTCGGGTCTGGGAAGCGGCAGTGGCAGCGGTATTGGTTCCGGCACTGGCGGCGGTGGAGCTCCTCCGAAGATCACGGCAGCAGTAACGGAAAATTACCGTATTATGTCCACGCCGAAAGCGACCTATACGGAAGAAGCTCGCAAGAATAATATTCAAGGGGCGGTCAGGCTCAGAATCACGCTTCTTGCCAGCGGCCAGATTGGTTCGATAACGCCTGTTACGCGGCTTCCTAACGGATTAACTGAGCAGGCAATCGCAGCAGCGAGAAGGATCTCGTTTACACCCAAGAAAGTAAATGGCGTGGCCCAGGCCGTGATAATTACACGCGACTACACCTTTACGATCTATTAAATTAGGTTAGTATCTTTTTTATCAAAGTGGGTCGGTTTCGGCCCGCTTTTTCTTTGTCTAGATGGAGTTGTTGCGGCCTTTTGACGATTCACGCATTTCAAATCTTTCGCGGTCGCGTTTATTGAATTTTTTTGTGAAATCGAGCGGTTCGTTGTCCTCAAAATCGATTCCCATCGCGTGGGCGTTGTCTTCGACATCCGATTGGTCCGGCGTCGGGTTGTGACCGAAAACTGCCTCTGAACCCGAGCTGTTCACTTCTTCCCAGCTTGCGTCGATGTCGCCGCCGGAGTCTGCGGGTGATGATGAATGATGTTCGAAAAGTCGTTGTGCGAGTTCCGACGGAGCCTGCGGGACGTGAGCGATCTCGTTGTTCATGAACTCCGTGATCTCTTCGTCAGCAGGTTCTTCTGAGCCGTAAAATTCGAGACGTTTCCCCGTCATAAAACTCACCTTGCGTCATCGGATGAGTTCAGCATAGCACAGACAACGCGAGGCGGCTAGATAAACACGACGGTCTGCGACGACGGTATCTCAAACCGTTTCCGACACCGCATATTTTTGCACATCAACTGATCGTCTATGCGGACCATATAGTCGCGTGATTTCTCAAACCGCGAACGATCTTGCTCGGCAATTCCACGCGGCGGCTGCTTTTTTCTGGTCCGTTTCATCCATCGGATGTCGTAATCGTTTCGCTCACGGCAAGTCGGACACTGGAAACTTGCCTTTTTTACTTCTTGTTTTTCGTCAAAAATATCGCGTTCATGCATTGATTACATTCTACAACAAATGATGGAACGATGTCGGTTGAGGGTCAGTACCGCCTGCAAGTCAGTACCGCCTGCGTCAGCAGGTGGCAAAGTCTCGGTTGGTCAGTACCCAAGTGAAGTTAGCAAGCTCGATAGTCAGCATCTCGCCACCCGCTAACGCAGGCGGTACTGACATGAGCCATCAGAGCGCCCTCAGAAAATTAAAACTGAATATTCCCGTATCGTGGCCGTCGGAGAAGTGAAAATTCAGGGCATAGCGGCCGACTATCGAGATGTGTTTGAAGTTCAGGTCGTCAGCTATCTTATCGCCGTCGAGTATCTTTTTACCCGTCCATTCGTCAACACAGCCGGCACACGGGCACGCCCGTCTGAGCTGAACGGCGTTGTATTTTGACTCAGTGTCATCCGACCATTTGATCGATATTTCCGAATCGCTTTCCTCAATTATTTGGCGTGGTTCTATCATCTGAAAACTATTAACTTACAACTTGAAACTACCAACTGTTATAAAAGATTTTACTAACAGTTTATAGTTCTTAGTTTCTAGTTGATAGTTTGGAAACCATATCGTTGATCGCTTCGGGCGATATATTGTAGTGCGAGGAAGAGTAAGCAATCTCGCCATTTACGATAACGAACGCTTGCGGCGTCTGATGGCGAACGCCGGTGCGGTCGGCGATAGCGTTTGAGATGTCGCGGTGTTCCTGAACTGTGACAAGATGAACGTCGCCGGGAACTTCGGACATTATTTCAAACACGTACGCACTGGTGCCGCACGAATTGCTGTGTTTGAACAGCACGACAGGCTCGGTGAACGAGTGTACGAACAGAATGTCCAAATCTTGAAGCGATTCAAGAGGCCGAAATTGTGAGTTCATCCTAGATACCTTGATACATGGCCGGTGGCGGCGGTTCGTTGAATTTCGGCTGAATCGAGCCGGGGAAGATCTTGCGATACGCAACGACTTGTGCCGCCAGCACCAGCGGCATTGCCAAATAGATGCCGACGCAAAAGATCATCATTCCCAACAGCGAAACGAGAAAACCAACGCCGAAAAGCGAAGCGACTCCGCTCAGATTCATCCAAACGGCTTTCGCACTTGTCTTCATTGCCTGAAATGCCGACAAGTTCTTATCGACGATAAGCGGAAAGGCAAACATCATCAGCGTATGAAAACAGACCATTAGAATGGCAAAGATCACCTCGACTATCACGGCGACGATGATGAATGGAATGATCTCGCTCTCATCCATTTTCGATCCGGCGATGGCCATTCCGATCATTGGAATATAGATCAGTACCATCATTATGATGACCGGAATCATAACGACCAGCATAACGAGGAATGACGGCAGGAAATACTGAAAACCGTTGAACAGCCGGTCAATCTTAATTTCACGGCCTTCCTGCAGGTCAAACAGACACAAGAACAGGCCGCACATCAACGCACCCATTATGATGCCGACCATGCCTCCGATCAGCATCGCAACAAAGTAAACAGCCAACACCATCCCGAACTGCGGCTTGATCATTTCCCAAGCCTCGCGATAGCAGTCGAATGCACGGATTACACCTGTGTTTATTTGAATGTTCTGCATCTTAACGTGTCAGTAGCCCGCACATAAGTAAGGGCTCCGTCAGCCACCAAGCCCTTACTTACGTGCGGGCTACTGACACTGAGAGCCGCCTAAAGGCGGGACTCAAAACTAATTTGAATATATCTTCTCGATATAGTCCATCACCATTCTATCACTGGAAAACTGCGGCGTTAGGGTGGCAATTGAATCTTTCATCCGTTCGATCCACTCGCCGGGAAGCCCGTTTGAATTGCGGTTATAGAACGTCGGGATGACTTCGTTTTCAAGCGTCGAGTAAAGTGCCCCGGCCTCGATGGCGTCGATCTCCGTGTCGCTTTCAAAGTCTCGCTCGTCGCCGATGGCAAAGCCGTTTTTGCCGTTATAGCCCTCGGGCCACCAGCCATCGAGTATCGAAAAATTGAGCACGCCGTTCATCGCGGCTTTCATTCCGCTGGTGCCGCTCGCCTCGTGCGGACGACGCGGGACGTTCATCCAGACATCTACTCCGTGAACGAGATAACGTGCGACTTCCTGATCGTAATCCTCGATAAAAACTGCACGGCTTTGCCAGCCCGAATCGTGATTTATCGACATCAGGTCTTGCAGTATTTGCTTCGCCGTTCTGTCTTGCGGATGAGCTTTTCCGGCGAATACGAACTGCACCGGACGGATTGGGTCATCGACCATTTTCAACAACCGTTCGAGATCGGTCAGCAGCAGGTTCCAGCGTTTGTATTGAGCAACGCGGCGGGCGAAACCGATAGTCAGCACATTTGGCGAAAACAGGTTTGTAGTATCAGTGCGTTCGTTGATCGTATCGCGAACGCCGGTTTCTTTTGCCTTCGTTCTATGACGAATGAACGCGATCAGCAGATTTTTCAAAGTAAGGTGGTTTGCCCATATCTTCTCGTTGGGTATTGAGGCAATTGCTTCTGCCCAACTGCCCGCGTCCCGTGTTTTCTCAAGCCAGTTGTTGCCGATTGTTTCGGTATAAAGCCGTTGAAACAGCGGAGCGATCCACGTCGGCGGATGAACGCCGTTGGTGACGTGCGTGATCGGAACTTCCATCTCAGGCGGGAACATCGCCCGCCACAGTTCGCGTGAGACTTCGCCATGCTTTTCAGCAACACCGTTTGCCGAACGCGTCATTCGCAGAGCGAAAGGCGTCATGCCGAACGCTTCGGATTGGTTCGTTGGATCCACGCGTCCGAGAGCAAAGAATTCATCTTCTGTCAGCTTCAACGAAGCGATGTATTCCGGGCTGAAACATATTTTCAGCACATCCGGCGCGAACACATCATTGCCTGCGGCAACGGGTGTGTGTGTTGTAAACACGCATTGCTGACGTATCAGTTCCTGTGCATCGGCGAAGTTCTTGTCGGTGTTGAGTGCGAGATATTCGTGAACCAGTTCTAGTGTCGAGAACGCGGCGTGGCCTTCGTTTAGATGAAAGACCGAGGGCGAAACTCCCAGCTTTCTCAACAGCCGCACACCGCCGATGCCGAGTATCTTTTCCTGCACGATCCGCGTTTCGGTGTCTCCGCCGTAAAGATGGCCGGTTATCATCCGGTCGGTTTCGGAGTTTTGGTCGAGATTTGTGTCGAGCAGGTAGAGCTTTATTCGTCCGACCTGTGCAAGCCACGCCTGAGCATGAACCTCTCGTTCGCGGATACGCACCGTGACTGTCACACGCTCGCCGTTGCCGCTGATGACCGGCGTTATCGCCAGCCCGAGATCGAAAATGTTTGCGTAATGCTCCTCTTGCCAGCCGTCGTGAGCGATGTCCTGACGGAAATATCCGTAGCGATACAACAGCCCGACCGCGACCAGCGGGACATTAAGATCGCTTGCCGATTTCAGGTGATCGCCCGCTAGAATGCCGAGTCCGCCCGAATAGTTTGGCAGGGAATTATGCACACCGTATTCCGCACAGAAATATGCCGCAGGGTTTTCAGGTGACGGGCCGTTCTCGTATCTTGCCGGTGGTTCTGATAGATATTCGTCGAGCCTCGCATCAAACTTGCCTAGCCGTTCCAGATACTCCTGATCCGCCGCCAATTGCCACAACCGGAATTCGCCTACTTCGGCAAGCAGCTTTTGTGGGTGCTGTTCGTACTTTTCCCAGAGCGTCGGCGAGATGTCGCGAAACAGCTCGACGCCTTCGGGCTGCCAACACCAGTAAAAGTTACCTGAAATGCGTTCCAGAGCTTTCAAAGGCTCAGGAAGCTGAATGCCCAATGGGCTAAATGAGCGAAATGTCAGATCCATCTGGTAAAGGATAAAGGATAAAGGATAAAGGATAAAGTAGGCAGAAACACGACCAGTAGGGAGTGTGCAAAATCGTGATCGAGGAAGGATGCAGAAAGAGCCAGCTAAAGTTGGAACTCCGAACTAAACAAACAGCAAAAGGTGTTTGAATGTTTCATCTGTTATGTTTAGAGTAATTTTCTTGTTCCTTCCTTATTCATCTAGTTCTGTGGTTTACTTTTCTTAACCACAGATCAAGATGAACAGGAGTGAGCAGGTCAGTACCGCCCGCGTGAGCGGGTGGCATGATCTCGCCGTCAGACCGTGCCACTTGCTTACGCAAGCGGTACTGACCCAGCGGTACTGACTAGCGAGGCGGGACTCAAAACTTATGAAGTTAAATATAATTCCTGTTAAATGGACGGACGAGGGCGTTTCGATGCTTGACCAGCGGTTGCTGCCGACTGAGGAGACTTGGCTGATGCTTCGCACTTATAATGAGGTTGCGGCGGGCATCAAGGATATGGTCGTGCGAGGTGCACCGGCCATTGGCGTTTCTGCGGCTTATGGAATCGCACTCGGAGCTAAGCAGTTTGTCGGTACTACGGTCGAAGACCTTGAGGACGATCTCGATTACATCTGCGATGTGCTTGGTGCGACGCGTCCGACGGCGGTAAATCTCTTTTGGGCGATTGACCGAATGAAACGCACATTTGCCAAAGCAAAAGCAGACGGCAAATCGGTCAGCGAGATCAAGGAAATACTGAAAGTAGATGCGATTGCAATTCACGATGAGGACATTGAATCACAGCGGTTGATCGCACAATTCGGCGGTGAGTTGATCGAAGATAATTCCACAGTTTTGACGCATTGCAACGCCGGAGCTTTGGCGACTGGCGGTATTTGGGGAACTGCTTTGGGCGTTATTCGCGGAGCCGTCGATCAGGGCAAGCATATCTCCGTGATCGCCGACGAGACGCGGCCCTACTTACAAGGAGCACGTCTGACCGCTTGGGAACTGATGCAGGACGACATTCCGGTCACGCTCATCACCGACAACATGAGCGGCCATATAATGAAAAAAGGCGGCGTTCAGGCGGTTGTTGTCGGCAGCGACCGCATTGCCGCAAACGGCGATGTTGCGAATAAGATCGGTACGTATATGGTCGCAGTTCTCGCACGCCGTCACGGCATTCCATTCTACGTCGCCGCACCGCTTTCGACTGTCGATCTCAACTGCCCGACCGGTGACGAAATCCCAATCGAAGAACGCGATATCCGCGAGGTCACTCACGTCAAAGACATCCAGCTTGCACCCGACGACACGCTGGTAAGCAACTACGCATTCGATGTCACGCCAAACGATCTCGTCACGGCAATAATCACCGAAAAAGGCGTCGCCCGTGCTCCCTATATCGAAAGTCTGAAAAAGCAGTTTGAGGAGTAGGACAGGCTGTTAGCCTGTCCACTACAGGCTAACAGCCTGTAGTACAAATGTTCGCCAAATGACCGTTCCAGCCTCTCGTCACGCCGACTGCTTACGTAGGCGGTTCTGACTTTGATATACTTTTCGCGTGACAAAAACTGAACGGCTAAGGCCGTCACACTTACCTTTATGATCGAACGCGAACAGATCGAGATGGACGTTGTTTTTGTGGGTGCCGGGCCTGCGAATCTGGCTGCGGCATTGCACCTGAAGAATAAGATCGCCGAGCACGACGAATACGTCGAACGTGGGCTGAAACAAGGCAACAAGATCGGCGAGATCGAGATCGGCATTGTCGAAAAAGGCCCGTTCGTCGGGGCACATATCTTGTCCGGAGCCGTGATGGACCCGATAGCGATTCGCGAACTGATGCCCGATTTTCTTGAGCAGGGCTGTCCGGTCGATTCGGCTGTCACCGAAGACGCTGCTTGGTATCTGACCGAGAAAAAAGCGATCAACGCCCCTATTGTTCCGCCACCTCTAAAGA
Organism: uncultured Chloracidobacterium sp.; assembly: GCA_964605905.1. GTDB lineage: Bacteria > Acidobacteriota > Blastocatellia > Pyrinomonadales > Pyrinomonadaceae > OLB17. The sequence goes on from CAZSEL010000008.1 coordinate 70,838, forward strand.
ACAAAGGCAAGTACATTCTTTCCTTGAGCAAGATGTGCGAATGGCTCGGTGAAAAGTGTGAAGAAGCGGGTATTAACATCTTTCCCGAATTCCCGGGAACCGAGGTTCTGTACGACGAGCAAGATCGTGTTATCGGCATCCGCACAGGCGACAAAGGCATTGACAAAGAAGGCCATCCGAAAGACAATTTTGAACCCGGAGTCGATCTGCTTGCAAAGGTTACAGTCCTCGGCGAAGGCTCACGTGGGTCGCTTGCAAAGCAATTGATGGCACGGCTCGGTTTGATGGAAGGCAAGGAACCGCAGGTTTTCTCGATAGGCGTGAAAGAGCTGTGGGAAGTCCCGGCAGGGAATTTCGACGAGGGCAAGGTCGTCCACACGCTCGGTTTTCCATCAGACACCGACACCTACGGCGGTGGTTGGATTTACGGGATGAAGAACAACGTGATCAGCATCGGCTACGTGACCGGGCTTGATTACAAAGACCCGAACATTGACCCGCACGCCGAGTTTCAAAAGTTCAAAACACACCCGAAGATCGCCGAGATATTAAAGGGCGGCAAGATGATAAAGTACGGTGCGAAGTCGATAAACGCAGGCGGTTATTGGACGATGCCAAAGCTGTATGCTGACGGTGTACTGATAATCGGCGACTCGGCATCGTTCCTTAACGGGCAACGGATAAAGGGTATTCACACCTCAATGAAATCTGGAATGCTCGCCGCTGAAACTATTATCGAAGCTCTTGGTCGCGGTGATTTTTCCGCCAAACAACTTGGTGAAGTCGAAAAGAAAGTGAACATGAGCTGGATATACGACGAGTTGCATCCCGTCCGTAATTTCCACGCCTCTTTCCAAAGCGGCCGCTGGTCTGCACTCATAAACAGCGGTTTGCAATTCGTCACAGGCGGCCTTGCGTGGGGCTTTATGCCAAAAGAACACCACGTCGCAGGACATGAAAGGATGGAGAAGATCGAAGGTAAGAGTGACGGCTTTAGCCGTTCAGATGGAACGCCTAAAGGCGTCACTCTTACAGATGACCGATATAAGGACGTGCCGTTCGACAAACAGCTTACCTTCGACAAGATAACCGACGTTTTCCACGCTGGTGTATCACACAACGAAGACCAGCCGTCGCACTTGCACGTTCTCGACACCGAGATTTGTGCGACACGTTGTGCCGAGGAATACGGAAATCCGTGCCAGCGTTTCTGCCCGGCGGCGGTCTATGAAATGGAAGACAATGCCGCGACCGGACGCAAGGAGCTAAAGGTCAATTTCTCAAACTGCGTCCACTGCAAAACCTGCGACATTGCCGATCCATATCAGATCATCAACTGGGTAACACCCGAAGGCGGCGGTGGCCCGAACTATAAGGGAATGTAGTTCTGAGTCCCGCCTTTAGGCAGTTTTCGTGTCAGAGCCCTTACTTACGTGCGGGCTACTGACACAAGATGAAAAAAGCCGCCCAGACCGGACGGCTTTTTCATCTAAAATTTTAAGCTAAACTATTCCGCAGTTTTCGCTTCGTCAACACTCTCTTCCTGATCGGTAAAGGTGAAATTAACACGGCGTTCTTCGAGTTCACGCATTGCAACGCGAGTCGGCTTGGATTTGCGAATGTCGATATCGGTTCGCGACAAGGCACCACGCTGAAGCTGTTTGCTTCGCTGGGCGGCGAGAATGATCATTCGGTATTTGGAATCAATCTCAGGCGGGTCGATGATCTCGTTTGAATTGTCTTGCTCGTCGTCGTGTATAAACTCTTTATCTGCCATATTTAAAGCTATTCTCCGGTGCTCGTATGATTTACATGCACGAAACTTTCCATTATAGCCTTAATGCGGTCGGATTGTCTAACCAGTCGTTGTCTTTCCGAAAGGATTATTGCAGCCAGCTTTCGTGCGGCAACATGCACCTCGTCATTCACTATCACATAGTCAAACCGCGTGTACTGTTCGACCTCACCGTGAGCATTCCGCAAGCGAAGTGCAAGATTGTCCGGGCTTTCGGTGTTTCTGGAAGTCAGTCGTGCTTTCAGCACCTCAAATGAAGGCGGCATTATAAAGATCGAAATAGCCGCACCGGGAATCTTTTTCATCACCTGCAATGCACCCTGAACATCGATCTCAAGGATCACATCAAGCCCGGAATTCAGCTTTCGCTCGGTCTCGATCAGCGATGTGCCGTAATAGTTCCCGTGAACCTCGGCGTATTCGAGAAACTCGCCGTTCTCGATCTTTTCCTGAAACTGAGTGGACGAAATGAAATGATAATCACGCCCGTCTTCCTCACCAAACCGACGCTCCCGAGTACAGAACGAGACTGAATAACCGACCTCCGGCACAGACTGCAGCACCTCCCGAATAAGAGTGCCTTTCCCGCCGCCCGACGGTGAACTGATGATAATAAGGTTCCCTTTCATTTCTCAAGAAAATTAGCCACGGATAAACGCGGATTTTCACGGATATTTTTTCTGGGATTATCGTAGATTCTTCTTTTCATCTCTGGCTTTACGCCGAAATTTAGCAGTAAGCCGACTTCGATCTCGGTTGCCCTGAGATAGTTTAAAAGTTGTGCTTCGTGCGAAGGATCGAACTGCTTTGAGTTCGATGATTATTTTGCCGTCAATGATCAAGTCTGCATAGAATGATCCGATTTTATTGCCGCGAAACCAAACCGGTATTTGGTATTGCTGCTCGACGTAAAGTCCCTTTCCCCGCAACGCGATCACCATCGCATTCTCGTAAACGGATTCAAGAAAAACCATGACCCAACTCGTTGTAAACCTCGTAGAACACTCCAATAATTTTTTCAGTGAGTTCCTCGTGTTTCATTTCTTACCTATATTTGCCACGGATAAACACGGATTTTCACGGATGCTTTCCGGATTATGATTCTACAGAGTCTATTGTGCTTAATTTCTTATCTGTGTTTATCCGTTTTATCCGTGGCTAATTTCTTACTCCACATTTTGCACTTGTTCGCGGATTTTCTCAATTTCGCTCTTGATCGCGAGTGCGTTTTCCTTGACGGTCATGTTGCTCGTTTTCGACGTGATGGTGTTGGCTTCGCGGTTAAGTTCTTGTGTCAGGAAATCGAGCCGCTTGCCGACTTCTTTGTCGTCTTTCATTATCGTGCGGAAATGTTCGATGTGCGTTCTAAGCCTCGAAATCTCCTCGGCGATATCAGCCTTATCGGCCAAGTACGCGACCTCTTGTGCCATTCGCGATTGATCGATCTCGATCTGCGATTCGCTTTTCGCCAGCATCTCGCCGATACGTTTTGTAAGCCGTTGAAGATACTCGTCGGCGATCTTTCCGGCCTCGCTTTCGATCGGGCCGAGACGGTTTTCGATCTCGGATAGCCGTGTTTCCAATTCGGTTCGCAAGGCTTCGCCCTCGCTCGAACGCATCTTCTCAAGGTCGTCGAGTGCGATACTCAAGGCCGATTCAACCCCAGTCGTGAAATCATCGCCAAGCTCCGCACGTTTCACCTGAAAAGCGTTCGGCAGCCGTGCGAGAACATTCAGATCGGGCTCACCCGCCAGATCGAATTGCTTTTGCATCTCACGCATAGCCCGAAGATAGCCGTCGATCACGGGAAGGTTCATTTCATAAGAGGTTTCTTCGGAACGCTCGAACTGGAAATTAACCTCGACGCGTCCGCGTGAAAGGCGTGCAGTTATCAGCTTCTTAAAATTGCTTTCAAGTGCCTGCAAATCGCTCGGCAATCGCAATGAAATATCGAGAAAACGATTGTTCACCGTCTTCAATTCAATACTGATTGAAAATGTGTCGCCCGCCGCAGCACCGCGGCCAAAGCCTGTCATTGATTTCATATATTTCACGTAGAACAGGCTGTTAGCCTGTTCGCACCCGTCAGGCTAACAGCCTGTCGTACTTGGTTCTTCCTCCGCAAACTGCATTTCATACAGTCTGCGATATTTTCCGTTGCGTTCGAGCAGTTCGTCGTGTGTTCCGGTTTCGACGATACGGCCGCGATCCATCACGACGATCTTGTCTGCTTTTCGTACTGTTGAAAGGCGGTGAGCGATCACGATCGACGTGCGATTCTGCATCAGGTTTTCGAGAGCTTTTTGCACAAGACGCTCGGATTCGGTGTCGAGAGCCGAGGTCGCTTCGTCGAGAATTAAGACCGGTGCGTTGACCAAAACGGCACGGGCAATTGCGATACGCTGACGCTGGCCACCGGAAAGCATCGTTCCGCGTTCGCCGACACGCGAGTCATATTTTTCAGGCAGCTCGTCGATAAAATCATCGGCAAATGCTATGCGTGCCGCCTCGTGCAGTTGCTCGTCGGTCGCTTCAGGTTTGCCATATGTGATGTTGTATCGAACGGTGTCGTTGAACAGAACCGTTTCCTGTGTGACGAGTGCGATCTGGCGATGGACCGACCCGATCTTTGCATCTCTGAGATCAACGCCGTCCCACGAGATCGAGCCTTCGCTCGGGTCGTAAAGCCGTTGGATCAGTTTTATCAAGCTCGATTTGCCGCTGCCGCTTTCGCCGACCAGAGCAACGACCGAGCCTTTTGAAATCTCAAGTGAAAGGTCGTCAATGATCGTCTTCGGATCGTTTTGATAACTGAACGAAATGTTTCGCAGCTCGATCTTGTCGGTCAACGCCTTTAGTTCGACGGCATCTTCTTTTTCAGGCAAAACCTCATCTTCGTCGAGCACATTCCACACGTCTTTTGCGGCGGCGAATGCCTTGGATATCTCGTTATGCTGGCGTGAAATTTTCCGCATCGGGTCATAGCTTTTAAACAGAAAATACATAAACGCAAAAAACTGTGCCGCTTCCATCCGCCCGGCGTTTATCTCGCGAAGCCCGACAAAAAAAAGTGCAAGCAACACGAACGATCCGACCAGCTCGATGGTCGGGGGCGAGATCGCGGCGATACGTCCCGAACGGAGGTTTGCCCTTGCGATGATATTTGCGACGCGTGCAAACCGGCTTTTTTCCCGAGGCTCGGCTCGATATGCCTTTACGATGGTGTGGTTCGAAAGCGTTTCCTGTGCGGTGTCGGTCAACAGCTTGTTGCCCTCAAACGATTCGTCCGCAAACCGCCGCAGGGCCTTGCTGAACTTCGTTGTCATGAACGCGATGACGGGCCCGATCACAATGGCACCAAGCATCATTCGCCAATTCAAATAAAACGCGGCTCCAAGCAGAAAGATCAAAACTAGCGATTCACGCAATACGTCACGCAGGTTCGCCGAAACCGCCGATTCGATGGCGGCACAGCTTACGACAATACGAGAAACCAAGAAGTTGGTCCGGTGCTTTTCAAAGAACGACGCAGGCTGCTTGAGTAAATGATCGTAAAGCTGTTTTCTAAGATCGAGAACGACCGATTGGCCGATCTTTGCCATCAGATATGACGAAAAATATTCCGCGATACCTTTGCCGATTGTAATAAATAAGAGTAACCCTGAGATCACGAGCCATGCCCGGAACCAGTCGTTATATGGGATCAGGCTGTGAATATCAAAAAGGGTTTTTGTCTCGCTCGCCTGTGCGGGCATGAACTGATCGAAGATCGGAATCAGCAGGGCGCCAGTCGCCGTTTCAAAGAATGCGACGAAAACCATCGCGACGAAAGCGAATATAAACGTCAGCCAATGCGGACGGACATATTGTAAAAGCCTTGTAAATTCGTTCATCCTGGCAACGCGGGAAAACACGATATTACGTCATCGGCTTTGCCAATGTCCAAAACCGTAAAGTTTGACTAGTGGTCACTTTACTTTGTTCTTGCTTTTCTTACTTTGCGTGCTTGGCGACTTTGCGTGGAAATCCTCTTGATGTGAAAGGGAATTCACGCAAAGCTGCGAAGTCCGCAAAGGAAGCCTAATAGAGCGAAAGTTGAGCAATCTATTAATTTTGATACAAACTGACCCGCGAGCAAAGTTTGCAACCGCCCCGCGATCTATGGCATCTTTTTGTATAAGCCGTTTTCTCGGAGTGATCAATATGAACAAAACAAAGACGATAGCGGGTATATTTTCGCTTTTATTTTTTCTTGGCTCGACTGGATTAGTATTTGGACAGGTCGATATCGGCCGCCGTACGACCGCCATAACCTATCCGCTCGATGAACTTGTGACCGTCCAATTTCGCGGCACGACACGCTTTCCTCGAATGAAAGGCGATGCTCGGATCAAACGCACCAGCCGAAATGGCAGCGAGATCGAGCTTTCAGTTTCCAAGATGCCGCGGCCATTTGAACTTGGTGCCGGTTACGCCACTTATGTTCTATGGGCGATCTCACCCGAAGGCCAGGTCGATAATCTTGGCGAAATAAAACGACGAGGCTTTTTTGAGTTCGACTCAAAAATGAGTGTGACGACGCGGCTGCAGACATTTGCGCTCATAATCACCGCCGAGCCGCATTTCCTTGTTCGCCGTCCGAGCCAGGAAATAATGCTCGAAAATTTGAACCCAACGACGCGAACCGGGAAAGCGATAACAACCACACCGGCAGTTCAGTATTTTGGAAACACGAGCGATTTTTTTCGCGATTCGCGAACGCCGGAGATCGCTGAGATAGATTATTCAAAAACGCCTTCGACAATACTTCAAGCGAAACAGGCCGTTGCTCTCGCAAGATTTGCCGGAGCCGAGCGTGACGCGACAGAGGAACTGAGATCGGCCGAGGGACTTCTCCAAACCGCCGAAGACGCCTGGCGAGCAGGCAGGCCGGAGGAAACCGTCGATGTGACAGCGAGAAGTTCCATTTCAACCGCCGTTAAAGCCGAATCGACCGCGATCAGCCGCAAGGAAGCACGCGAAGCCAGAAACGAAAAAACCCGCACCGATGGCGAAATGCGTCAGATCGAAGACAAACTCGCCGATGCGATGCGTGAGATCGAGGACCTGAAATCGCAGATGGCCACCGAAACACGCGATAAGGAATTATCGCAGCGCGATGTTCAGAATTACACAAATCAGATCCGCGACCTTCGCACCGAGAATGGTCGTCTCCGCGAAGAACTTGGACGGACACAGTTGGAGGCAAACAACGTAAAAGCACGCCTCGCGTCATACGAAAACCAGCAGCAGGAAGCCGACGCGCAGCGTCAGCGCGACGAACGCCTCGCCGCGATGCAGGCAAACCAACCGGCATTGATGGCTGCTCTTAGGAAGTTTGGAACCGTGTCGAAAAATGAGCGCGGAATTGTTTTGACGATCCCGGAAAACTTCTGGTCGGCGATCCGTGCGACGACGTTTGCACCGAATGCTGATGCGAAACTTCTCTCGCTCGGCGAGTTACTGGGGAACAATCCTGACTATCGCGTAACGATCGAATCGCACACCGACGACCGCGGTGAGGCTGCCGAGCTCGAATCGCTTACGCAGCAAAGATCGAAAGCGATTGCGGATCGTCTGGCTGAATTCGGCGTCACAAACAGCCGCATCGAACCACGGGGAATGGGGGCAACATTGCCAGTCGCGCCCAACACCACAAACGCCAGCCGCGCCCGCAACCGGCGTGTGCAGATGATATTGGTTCCGACGATCTGATCGCGACTAAAAACCTATAAGCCCCGACCTTGCAGCGATTTGCCATAGGTCGGGGTTTTTCTTTGCGTACTTAGCGTCTTTGCGTGAATAATCTCACGCCAAGACACAAAGCCCGCTAAGGTAACAATTGGAAAAATTCGACGACATTGCCGCCGCTTGTGTTAGAATTCTCTTTCCGTCTTTTCAGCTATTTCATTCTTAACAACTGGAGAACAAATCGAAATGAATCAGGTTTTTGGCACGCGGGCGTATTTTGCGGCAACCTTGGCCGCTATCATTGCGGTCATTTTTTTGATCGACGGTGCGGCGACGCAACAGGCTCAGGAGAAATCGGTTTTACCGGAACCGGATTTCAAGGGTTCGTTTGAAAAATACGAACGGGTCGACGCTCTGACGGCTGAAATTAGAAGCGGGCGAAGCGATCTTGTCCGTGTAAATTTTGGCAAATATTCCGAACGCGAAAGCATTAAAGAGTTTGGCACTATCGTTCAGGATTTCGGTTCCACCGCGATTGTCGCGACAAAAAAGTCATCCGAAATGACGCGGGCCGGTTTTGCCGTGCAAAAACTTGAGACAACGATAAATCTGCCCGGAGCAAAATTCGATCCGGTAAATGAGCCACCGTCTGGCACATTCAAGCCGGGAACCGAAGCGGCCAATCGCGGCGGTTATTTCGTCGTCCAATTTGGTGCGGCAACGACCGATGAGCTTCTCAACAGCCTGTGTGACGCCGGTGTCGAGGTTCTCCAGTACGTACCGCATCAGGCATTTTTTGTTTACGGCGAGGGCAATGCTATTAAGAAAGTCGCGGGGCATTCACGCGTCCGCTGGGTCGGCGAATACACGGCCGAGCAGAAAAGCTCGCCGGAACTGACCGACTTCGCAGCCGAATCAAAAGGCGGCACCGCAACTTTCGACATAGCGATCTTCGCACGCGAAGACATTCCCGGTTTTGCACAGCGTTTTCGCGGAGCGGTAAACGGACGCGTTCTTGAAGAAACTGGTCTGCCGTCGAATTTCTTTAACGTCATCCGCGTCGAAATGCCGGTCAGCGAGCTTTCAAAAGCTCTCGAACTGCCGGGCGTATTCCGCATCGACCCTTACGTCAAACCCGTCGCCGAAGACGAACGAGCCGCACAGATCGTTTCCGGAAATTACTCGAGCACGACAGTCTTAAATGCTCCGGGCTATAACCCGCTGACGCAGTTCGGTGTTGACGGAACCGGCGTGACGGTAATGGTTTCGGATGACGGAATAAGCATTCCCGGAAACGGCGGGTTTTATATAACGTCGTCGAACACTGTGGACGGCCCGCTTCGCGGAGCGACTGCGGGAGCATCGGGCGGCCACGGACACATCAACGCAAGCATCATCGGTGGTAACACGCCTTTCGGCGGCTTGGATCCGACTGGTTACAACTACGGCGTTGGAGTCGCTCCGAAAGCCAATATTATCAACATACCGTTCTTGAAAAGCGGCAACACGACGACGGACGCCGAAGCAGTTGACGATGCGCTCAACACATTGGGGCCAAACGGAGCCCGTGGGACTATCTCGAATAATAGTTGGGGATCAGGGACAAACGGCAACAGTTACGATTCTTTCGCCGCGACCTACGACGGCCTCGTTCGCGATGCTTCGTTCGCGGGAACGATCGATCCGTTTACAATCATTTTTTCTGCTGGAAATTCCGGAACTTCCGGCCTGACCCGACCGAAGATGTCAAAAAACACGATCGCGGTCGCCAACTCAGAGAATATTCGAACCGAAATACTTGGCACCGGAGCCGACAATCTGGACGATCTTCGAAGTTCTTCAAGCAGAGGTCCCGCAGCCGACGGCCGTGTTAAGCCTGACGTCACAGCGCCCGGAACTGCCATTACCGGCAGCCGCGCAGGCAGCGGCGGCAGCGTCAGCGGGCAGATAGACGCTAACCACAGCTTTAGCTCAGGGACATCCCACGCGGCTCCACAGGTCGCCGGCGCCGCCGCGCTTTTCACGCAATATTGGAAGAATGCCAATAGCGGCGAATACCCCCGTCCTTCGCTGATCAAAGCCGCCATTATCAACACGGCACAGGAAATGAACGGCAACCTAACGAGCGGAGCGAGACCCGACGGAAACGAGGGTTGGGGCCGGGTTCATTTGAAATCGATGCTGAACACCGGCGTTCCGATGAAGTATGTTAACGAACAGCATGAGTTTTCAGATCCGGCCTCGATTCTGGCTTTTCTTGGAAATGTCGGTGACGGCACGAAGCCGGTTCGCGTCAGCCTCGTTTGGACCGATCCTCCGGGAACGGGAAACCCTGCTCTCGTAAACAACCTTGACCTGACGGTTAATGTTGGCGGCACAATTTATCGCGGAAATGTATTTTCAGGCGGCAACTCGACTACCGGCGGCGCTGGCAGCACGGTAGATAACGTCGAGAACGTGTTCCTTCCGGCGGGAATTCCGGCGGGTACACAGGTTGTTATTACGATCAGTGCCGTTGCGCTTAACGGGGATGGAATACTCGGAAATGCAGACCCGACCGATCAGCATTTTTCACTCGTCGCATACAATTTCGCCGAAACGACAACCAACGCAACCGCGCCGTACGATTTTACCGGTGATGGCAAAACGGACATTGCGATCTATCGTCCGGCACAGGGCGAGTGGTGGTATTCCTCGACCGAACCCGGCGGCGGCAGCGGATCGGCACAGTTTGGAGTTTCGACCGACACCATCGTCCCGGCGGACTACACAGGTGACGGAAAGGACGACTTTGCAGTCTGGCGGCCCGCGACCGGTGAATGGTTCTTTTTGCGAAGCGAAAACTCGACGTTCTACGCGTTCCAGTTCGGTTCGACCGGCGACATTCCGGCTCCCGGTGATTTTGACGGGGACGGAAAGGCCGACGTATCGGTTTTCCGCCCGTTGACCGGAACCTGGTTTATTGTGCGTTCGAGCGGCGGCACGGACTTCTTCGGGTTTGGTATGAACGGCGACCGGCCCGCGGTCGGTGATTACGACGGTGACGGCAAATCCGACATTGCGATATATCGCCCGTCCGGCGGTGAGTGGTGGATAAACCGCAGTACCGGTGGTGTTACGGCTTTACAGTTCGGGTCGCCAACCGACAAGATCGTTCAGGGCGATTTCACAGGCGATGGGAAAACTGATGTCGCAGTCTGGCGGCCTTCGACGGGCGAATGGTACGTTTTGCGAAGCGAGAATGACAGCTTCCTTGCCTTTCCTTACGGCCAGTTAGGCGATGTTCCGGTTCCCGGTGACTATGACGGAGACGGTAAATATGACGCAGCTGTCTTTCGGCCAACCGGTTCGTTGTGGTTTGTAAACCGTTCGACCGCGGGGAGCTTTGTCGCTCAATTTGGGGTTACAACTGATATGGCAGTTCCGTCCGCATACGTTCGATAAAAACGGGCAGAAACGCGAGTGTTAACGAGCGTGGATATTTTGCACTCGCGGCGGAAATATCCACGCTTCCTAACGGCCCTGGTTTCTGCCCGCGTTATTACGCAGTTATCGTTGCGGAGATCGTTTCTCCCCAGGCGGAAACGGTTCCGTCGGCCATTAGCCAGCGGAGCATGTAGTAGGCGATTTTGCCGGCGTCTTCGGGTTCGAACTGGGCGACGTAGGGCGTTTTGGTATCGAGCCCGAGGAACACACAGTCCTTTTGGTTGCCGGGTGCGGGTTCGCCGATCTTGATCCATATTTCACATCCGTTCACGCCGCGCGGCTTCTTTTTTGTGTCCTGGCTCGCCGCGTCGCGAAAGCTGATGGTGTGTTCCATTCGCTTGCTCGTATCGATCACGCCGATCGGCACAGTCGCGTTCGAAGGCGCCGGATCGGACGACGACGGAATGCCCAAACTCGCCACCTCGGCCGGAGGCGTTTTGGCCGACTTCGTCGAAGCTCTCAGGTCGCGTATCAGGTTACGCAAAATGTCCATCGACGCGTCCTTAGTGATGGTCTGTGCCTTGGCCGCCGCCTGCTGCACGTTGTGTCCGTTTAGTTCCGTCACGCCGTTGTCCCTCGCTAACTCAAAACTCGTTACCCATCCGGCCGTAACGCCAAAATTCGTCGGTATCGCCGTTATCGCCGCCAAAACCGTCTCCCCTATCGCCAACAGCTCCGCATCCGAAGCATTCGCTAATGAATCTGTTGCCATATTTTCCTCCAAACTTGCTTGAGATTTTGTCCGCGTCTCAAACAACTTTGTGGGCCGTGGGATAAGCAAACATAGCAAATTTCAAAGATACTGCCACAACTACTCATTTCAATGCAAATCGAAAACATTCTTCTGCTACCTTAAAACATTCCCAAGCACCCTTGAAAAGTTCTCAAGAAGCCTTGAAACCTTCCCAAGCTACCTTGAAACATTTCCAAGAACCCTTGAAACATTCTCAAGCTACCTTGAAACATTCCCAAGCTGCCTTGAAACATTGCCAAGCTACCTTGAAACATTTCCAAGCTGCCTTAAAACCTTTTCAAGCTACTTTGAAATATAAGACAATTAGGCATGTTTTCTCTCCTATTTTGCTGAATTGAATTCAACTAGCTTTTGCCAATTAATGGCACCACTTTCCAAACAAAAATCGTTCGCGAACTCCCTTACAAAGCGATTAATCATTTCAGCATACGATTTCCTGAATTCATCGTTTCTTTCCTTTGAAAGGTGTCCGAGCGGCACGATCAAACCAGTGTATAGACTCGCATCTCCTGAAATAAACTCCCAGAATCTTTGGCCACAAAGTTTATGATAATCGCCTTTATCTGGACTATTGTCGCGTCCGTAACAGCAACCGTTCACTGCGACCACAACAATTTTGGAGTTGCTTGTTCGAATAGTCTTGGCAGCAGTTTTGAAAAGGCTTCTCATTTTTTCGATCTGAGACGCGTTCCCCCAATTAGGCCCGGATTTGATCGTCACAATGTAACGAACATTTTTTGAGTCGAATTCGAGATCAATTCCGAGAATTCCAGACTTCTTGCCACTGTAAACTTTCTGATTGATGAAGATGGCGAGTCCTTCAAGCCAGTCACCAAAAATGGTTTCCTCGTTTGAAGATATATGAGCATCTACGATCTGACGGATAATCTCATCGGCAGTCAAGATATATTTGGCTTTGTAAAGATAAGGATTTTTCCGACGTAGTACAGTCGCAAGTTTCAGCGTGTTTAAACTTTCAATGCGCTTCTGATGGAATGTTCCGATATTTTGCTCAACGTATTGTGTGACGTCGCTCAGTTTCAATTTGCCCATTTTGACTATTTCCGTTGGAATCGAATAACGGCAATTCTAATTTTTCTTTAACCATCTTGAAGTATTCAGGAACGACTTCAATACCGATTGCATTGCGGCCCATTCGATTCGCAACAAAAATCGTCGTGCCAGATCCCATAAAAGGGTCGAGTACGGTATCGCCATTCTGAGTAAATAACTTGATAAACCACTCAGGCAATTCTTCCGGAAAGGCCGCACTATGATTCTTGTTGTTGCATTCAGTAGCAAGGTGGAGAACATTGTTTGGATAAGCCATTGTTCTGCCCATCCAATTTGAAATATTCTTACCAAAACCACTACCAACCTTTGAGTTGTCCCGTACCCTATCAGTTTCCGAGAGCTTTTTCAGGCGGCTATTTGCCCAATCACCCATCGGAATCATTACTTCCTCTTGAAACATGTTGAAGTCTTTCCGTTTATTGAATTGGAGAAGACGTTCCCAAGAGTCCCGGAATCTATTAGGCCATTTTCCGGGATAGGAATTCTTTTTGTGCCAAATAAACTCTTCCGTCCATAGCCAACCCTGGCTTCGCATCGCCATGATAAGTTCAAGTACATAAGTACTTCGTTCACCCTCAACAACTTTCTCTTTTATGTTTAAAACAAAGGTTCCCTTGGGCTTTAAAACTCGTTTTAGTTCAGCCGAAATAGGGAGAAACCAATCCACGTATTCATTTGGTGCCTTTCCCCCATAAGTAGTCTTGCGTTGGTCGGCGTATGGCGGAGACGTGACGATCAGGTCTACTGACTCATCAGAAAGACTGCCTAGTTGCGTTTCAGCGTCGCCTAAAAGAATCTTATTCATTATGATGGTACAAATTTAATCAATTCATTAGATATTCGCAAAGGTTGAGGGAACAATATGATGCCGCAGATAGTTGATCTGGGGAGAGAGGATTGTTATGAGCTTTTGGGGGCGGTTGAAGGATTACGCGCGAAGAACGATGATTCGATCGGGCGGGAGGCCGACCATGCATTCGTCGCCGATGTTGAGGCCGACGAGGCGAAGCACGAGGGCTTCGAGTTGCAGGCCGTCGCAGTCGAGTTCGACGCGCGTTGTCGCACCCATCGGTTTAACCGAGGAAACGGTCGCTTTTAGCAGGTTGTCTTCGGGAAACGATGCACCGAACGAGATCGATATCTGTTCGGGACGGATCATCAAAGAGATGTTCTGATTCAGGGCACCGAGTGCGGCTTTTTCGGTGCGACGGGTAAACAGCCTGTGTTCGCCGTTTATCGTTATGTATTCCGGCGTGTCTGATTTGCTTGATGTTAAGCGGCGAGCCTCGATCAGATTTCCGCGCCCGACCACCTCGGCGACGGCAACTGAAGACGGTTCGTCGTAAATTTCCTGAGGCGTGTTTGTCTGCTCGACATATCCGGCCGTCAACACACAGACGCGGTCGGCAAATTCGAGCATGTCATCGAAGTTTGAAGAGGTGAAAATCACCGACGATCCTGTGATTCGGAACCTTTGCATAATGTCCGCGATCTTTTCGCGTGTCCTTCGGTCGAGATCGCGAAACGGTTCGTCGAGCAAAAGAAATTGCGGCTGATTTTTGACAAGCAATGCCGAAAGATCGTCCGGATCGAGATGCTTTTTTGATGATTGTTTGCCGAAAAGCTTAGAAACGACAGAGCCATTGTTCTGTGGCCCGTAGAGAAAAACGCTATCAGGCGGCTCTTTGCCATCGACACTAATAGATCCTCCGTTGGCCTTTTCAGCACCGGCGATAAGCTCAAGCAATTGACGTTTTCCGCTCTGGTTTGGTCCGAAAACACCGAAGATCTCGGCGGAACCGACGTCGAACTCGACATCGCGAAAAAGCCAATGATTTCCTAGTCTTTTGGATAGTTTTGAGACCTGAAGCGTCATAGAAATGCGGTTCGCGGGAACCTTTCAGTGCAATGAGCGTGCAAACAAAAGTATGCTGTTGTCATCGGAATAAAGCAAGTATACTTGTTTTAGCGATGACTAAGAAAAAGAAGACCTTAGGGACGAAATTGCTCCACGCCGGCGGCTGGCAGTTGGTCAAACGCGGTGCGAAAATGTTGCCGTTCGGCGGCACATTTATTGTTCTCGGGCTGGTCGGGCATGATATAAAGAAGAAAGGGCTTGTAAAAGGCGTGTTAAACTCAGGCTTGGACGCGATTCCGCTGGTAGGTTTGGCAAAGAACGGCGTCGAGCTTTTTACAGGGGATTTTATCGCGGATAAACCGGAATCCGCGAATGGAGCGAGGACAAACAAAGATGAAAAAAAGAGCTAAGATTGCAGTTATATCCACGATTTTTTTGCTGAGCCTCGTATGTTTTGTATCCGACGCCGACGCGCAAAATAACCGCCGGAAAACCACTGCCAAGCCCGCGGCAACACCTACGCCGACGCGTACAAGCCCTGAAGTTATCAGCCGGGCCGACCAATTTATCGACGAAAATGGCCGCGTCGTCACGCCCGAGGAACAGACTGTTGTAGATACGACGGAAACCGGCGGGGCTGTTCGCACCGGCAGCTCGGTTGACGAACTCGATCAGCGAATTAAATCGCTCGAAAGTAATCGCAGAATTGACAGAGATCAAAAGCAGCGTCGGCTTGCATTGAATCTTGAAATTCTCACAAAAGCCGAACAGCGTGTCGAATCGCTCCGCAAGCAGTATTTCGACATGATCGAGAAAGAAGGGAAGGTGCAGGAAAGGCTCGACACCATTGATATAGATATACGGCCCGATTCGATCGAACGAAACGTCGCCTTTGCCGGCTCGCTACGCCCCGAGGCCATTCGCGAGGCTCGCCAGAAAACCCTGGCCGCCGAGCGAACCAAGCTGCAAACCCTGCTTGCCGAAGTCCAAAAAAACAAGGCCAACCTCGACTTGAGCATCCAACGTGCCGACACGCTCGTCGAACGCCTCCGCACAAAAATTGAAAAAGAGATCGACGAGGCTCTCGCTGACGACGACGAGAAGCCCAGCAGCAACTAGTTTGCGACCGACTTTTTCACGGGCTTGGCGCTCTCGACACAGTTTTTTGCAACTGCGAGAACGGCGATGGTTCGCAAGTATTTGTCGTCCAGCGATCGGGCATTGGAAAGGCCGAGATCGTAATCGTTCTTGCTGATGTTCCGCAAAGTAGATTCGAGGTCATAACCCGGAATCGAATACATTGCGTAATGTGCAAAAGTTTTTCCAACGATCTGGCGAATTACGGATGTTGAAAAAAGATCGGGATCTTTCATTCGATTGATGACGCGTATCGCCTCGCCCAATTCCTCTAGCGCAAATCCGTGATTGATTTTTTCGTATTGGTACGTGAGACCGAGTAATATTTTAGCCTTCGTCGCTGAGTTTTCCGTAGTTCGAACGAGTTTTGCAACCTCGTTCAAGGTTTGATAGGCCAACGCTGCGTCATTGACGTTCTTTAACTGTTCTTCGGCCGTTTCAAATGCGAGCACCGAGCGATGCTCGACCTCAGGAACTTTTTTCGCATGCCGTTCGGCATCATCGAAACGCTTTTCCTTGATCGCGAGTTTGGCTCGCAAGAACAAAAAATAACTCGTCGATGCGATCTTTACCCGCTCTTCTTTCAGCTTGTCGAGCCACGGTTCGAGTGCTCGAAACTGAGCTTCGGTCTTATCGCCCCAAGTGACCAGATTGACTATCATTGCATCTGTCAACTTGCCTTCTTCGTCGGCTTTTTCGACACGCTTTAATCGTTCGTCGAAACTAAGCGCGGATATCTCATCAGTCTTTTCCCGGTCTGTCATGCTTTTCTGCATTTCGTCGGTAAGCAATGAGGTCGCCTGCGAACGTGCCTCGGCGAATCTCTGGAGCAGGAATGGAAATCGCTCAATCACGATCGGTTCCAACTCGGCAAGGGCGGTGAGCATATAGACGGGCTCAGGCTGGCGTCCTTGATCCGGAGATCGAAGCCTTTCCTGTGGATTAGCTACATAGGCCGAGATACGATTTAGATAGATTTCTATAAACGATCTTTGCAAATCAGGCCGCGATTCGAAACCATCGGGAACGGATGTCCCGTATTTGAAATTTGTCGATACCGAGAATGCGGGAATTGCCGAACGGATATGCTGAAAGAAAAAGCAGTCTTCGCGGAGATTCGTTACGATAGTTCGGAAGCAATTCCGCATAAAGACTGTCAGCCAGCGATGGGTTTTTAGCACTAAGTTGATAGAGAATAAAATACCAATGGTAATCAAGCGGGAGCTTCATCACGCGCCGGAAAAGATAAAGACTGAGTGCCGGATCACGATCCGCGACCTCCACCGCAATGCCGAGTGTTGCATTTATCTCGCGCAATTGATCACGCTCGTTCCGGTCTTTTGCCGCCTTTTCAAACTCTTCTAACATCTGGTCGGTTAGTTTACGTGCCCAATTTCCGTCTTTTTTTGCGATCGCCGCTATAATTTCAAAACGATAATCAGGCAGCAAGGTCAAAGCCGAACGGCTGTCGTCACCGACTTTTTTTGTCTCAAAGCCTTTATCTCGAAAATGGTCACTGGCAACCTTAAAAGCGTCGGTAAAATAGACTCTTGCCGTCGGTTCATCGAAGGGCCACAAAAATTCGGCGGAGCGAATAAGGATCTTGATGCGTTTGTGCGATTCGGCTACCGAACGGCTTTCTTCGACAAGCTGTGTTACGAGAGCAATCGAGTTTTCCTGATTGCATCGCTCGTCGAGTTCGGCCGTTATTTGGGACGGAGTCGCCGAGGTCAGCAACAACAAAATAAGGATGGCAGATGATCGATAAAAAGGTTTCATGGATACGGTTCGGGAGTTACCTGTTTTCAGTGTAGCACCATAATTAACAGAAAAAGTTGCGAAACTTTTACTAAATATTGCAAGCGAATACTATTGGCGACGTTCTTTAGATGTTCGGCACATGCCATTGCTTTCCCCGGCAGCATAAATTTTTGGAGTGAGAAATGAATTTTAGAAAGATATCTATACTTCTCTGCGTGGCTTTCGCAGGGTTTCTTGGCGCCATATCGGCGTCGGCTCAAGGTGTGATCATCCCGATCGTTTGCGATATAAGGCCGTGCAGGCCGCCGCGTCCGATACCTAGGCCGATTCCGCTGCCGAATGTGCTTCCGGTCAAATCGATCAAGCTCGATACAAAAATAAACGGCCAGGTCGCGACGACGCATGTCGAGCAGGTCTTTCGCAACGATACGCAATTTACGCTTGAGGGAACTTATTTCTTCCCGATCCCTGAAACCGCTTCGATAGTGGAATTTTCGATATGGGAAAATGGCAAAAAACTGGTCGGCGAAGTGCGTTCGCGGGAGGAAGCGCGAAAGATCTACGACGCAATTGTTCGAAGCCAACGCGATCCGGGACTTCTTGAATATGCCGGTAAAGATCTATTTCAGGCATCAATATTCCCGATTCCGCCAAACTCCGATAAGAAACTAGAACTTACTTATTCTCAAGTTCTGAAAGCCGATTCCGGTACTGTTTCTTATCATTATCCGCTCGGAACCGGCCGCAACCTGTGGCGAAATCAAGGGCAAGGTGTAGAGACGCGTCCAGGCAATATGCCACCGCAGAAATTCGGCACGGTTTCGGGCAAGATCGAGATCGTCGGCCGCGAAGCTTTGCGGAACATCTATTCGCCTTCGCACAATGTCGAAGTTGTCCAAAAAGGTGAGCGGACGGCGACAGTTTCGTTTGAAACCACAAACAACGATAACGATCTTCAGCTTTTCTACGGCCTGTCGAATGACGATTTCGGGATGTCGCTGCTGACCTATCGCGAGCCCGGCAAAGACGGCTATTTTCTACTGCTGCTTTCTCCAAACGATAAAACAGAAAGGGAAGTAGTGAATAAAGACATCGTGTTCGTGCTCGATACCAGCGGCTCAATGGCCGACGCAGGAAAAATGGATAAGGCGCGGGCTGCATTGCTTTTCGGTATTAAAACGCTTAACGACGGCGACCGTTACAATGTGATCAATTTCGCCGGCGAAGAACATTTGATGAGCCGCGAATTGATAACCTCCGATGCCGCTGGAAAGAAGCGCGGTGAGGATTTCGTCGCGAAACTACGTCCGACCGGCGGCACGAACATAAATGATTCACTGATTGCTTCACTAAAACAATTCGACAACAACAATCGGCCGAAGATGCTCGTATTTATGACCGATGGCCTCGCAACAGTCGGAGAAGCGAATACGGAACGCATCGTCGCGAATTTAGCTAAGGCTAAAAATGTGGACGTGCGAATATTCCCATTCGGTTTCGGCTACGACGTAAACACCGCCTTGCTCGATAAGATCGGTACCGAGAACGGCGGCATTTCGGATTACGTTCAGCCAAAGGAAGACCTCGAAGTAAAGGTCTCGAACTTTTTTTCACGCGTAAGTTCGCCTGTTTTATCCGGCCTTGAACTCGATTTCGGTCCGGTCGAAGCGGAGATGATGTATCCGCGAAAACTCGGCGATTTATTTAAAGGAATGCAGCTCGCTGTTATTGGGCGATATAAAAACTCGTCCGACCTCAAAAACATAACGCTGCTTCTCAAAGGAAAAACCGGAACCGAGAACAAGAGTTTTAGTTACGATCAACTCGATTTTCCTGAGCATGCGACCGAGAACGAGTTTCTGCCGCGTCTCTGGGCAAGCCGCCGTGTTGGCTGGCTGGTCGAAGAGATAAGGATTAACGGCGAGACCAAGGAACTAAAAGACGAGGTGATGGACCTCGGCACCAAATACGGCATCGTTACGCCGTACACATCATATCTCGCGACGGACGGCAGCTTTGTTTCGACTCGGCGTGACGCAAGCGGACAGGCGGCAATGGCTCCGCGAGCAGCAGAACGAATGAGCAGTATAAGCGGCGCGGATGCAGTTCAAATGAGCGTTCAGCAAAACCGACAGAAAGAGAACGCAAAGGTTGCCTCCGATAGAGAAGAATCAGCTGAGAATCAGGTGCTTGTCAGACGCACCGCGACGAACCAGTTTGTTGGCAATCGAAACTTCTATTTTGAGAACAATGTCTGGGTCGATTCGGAGTTTGTCGCCGACAGGAAACTGCCGGAAACGAATCTGAAATTTGCGAGCGAAGAGTATTTCAAACTTATCGAACGCGAACGCGAACTGGCCAAATATCTCGCTATCGGTGACGAGGTAGTCGTCGTTTGGCGAAACCGCGTCTACCGCATTACAAAGTAGCTGTTTACGCAAAATGCGGAGTTATACTTCGTCAAAAAGGTGACCTTTGGCTGAAAACCGTTTATCCTAAAGCCATAGGTCACTTTTTTTGTTAGCAGTTTGGGAGGATTTTTTCGTGCTATTAAACCGTCGAACGATTCTTATTTGCATATCGATTTTTATATTTTCAAATGCGTTATTCGGACAAGGGCCGTGGCGATCAACGCGTTGTGAGATCGATGGAGACCTCGTGGCCGTATTTTTCACTTCGGATAAGAACGGCTGGATCGGCGGTGACGGCGGTTATCTGGCATCGACGAACGACGCCGGCAAGACCTGGATAAAATATGCTCTAAAAAGTACCGACGACATAAACGAAATTTATTTCAGAAACGAGGGCAGCGGATACATCGTTGCCGGCCGGAAAATGTTCATCACAAACAATGCCGGGAATTCCTGGCAGGAAACAAATCTGGTCAGGCCAGGTGAGATCAAAACCGGTACGCCGGAGTTTTTGAGCATCAGATTTGCCGATAAAAAACGCGGCCTTGCGATCGGCTCGATCTGGAAAAAACAAGGCAAAGACGATGTTGTCGTCGATTCGCTTGTGATGCGTTCCGAGGACGGCGGATCAACCTGGCAGAGAATAGCGGTTCCCGCCCGCGGCGAGCTTTATCATCTGGATTATAACGGCAGTTCGCACGCATGGATCGTCGGCGACCACGGCGTTATTCTCGGCTCGACCGACAGCGGCAAGACCTGGAAACTGCAATCTTCGGGCGTTCGCCTGCCGCTATATAACGTCGATTTCCGCGACGATTACGAAGGCTATGCCGTCGGCAAATCGGGCGTGATCCTGCGAACCGACAACGGCGGTGCCCGTTGGGAACGCGTTCTGACGCCTTTTACCGAATCGCTTATGCGCGTCGATTTTGCCGATGACAAGAACGGCTGGATCGTCGGTTACAAGGGAACCGTGCTTCGCTCAAACGACAAAGGCCGCAACTGGATCAAGCAGGATTCCGGCGCAACCGAGCATCTCTACGGCCTTTTTATGAACAAAAAGATCGGCTGGGCCGTCGGCGAAAACGGCCTGCTCATCGAATATCTCCGTTAGTTACCGAAAAAACTCACTTCACCGCTTAACACTCCCGTAAACCTGTGTTATGTTACATCATCAATTCTGCACGGAATCCTTATTCTCATAAGGAGATGTTATACAAGTAGAACAGAAAATGGAGGAGTGAAGATGGGCAATCTAACTTTCAAAAAAGCGTTTTCCGCTATTGTTTTGACACTTTCGTTATCCCTCGCCGCCGCCGCTCAAGGCACAACATCCCGCGTAACGGGTGTCATCACGGACAGCTCAGGTGCCGCTGTCGCTGGGGCAACCGTAACGCTAACAAATGACGGATCGAATGCGTCACTAACAACCACCACCAGCGACAGCGGTGGATATGTTTTCGACCTTGTGCAGCCGGGTACTTACACGGTTGCGGTCGAAAAAGCCGGATTCAAAAAGCATGTCTCCAGCAATAATCCGGTTCTTGTCAATCAACCGGCGACGGTTAATGCGGCATTGGAAGTTGGCGATGTCTCAGCCGTTATCAACGTCGAAAGCTCAGTGGAGCAGGTCCAAACCTCGACCTCTGGAAATATAGGGACCACTATTGACCAACGGTCGGTCGAAAGTTTACCGATTGTCGGTCTTCGCGGTCGAAATCCGCTTGATCTGGTTGATTTCCAACCCGGAGTGACAGTTGGATCCAACACGGGTGGCGGTATTCACGTTAACGGATCGCGTGACCGATCTTTTAACTATACGTTAGATGGAATAGACATAAACGACCCGAGCGCAGGTGGTTCTAATTTTACGCCGCTTCGTCCAAACCCAGATTCTATTCAGGAATTTCAGATTGTTACAGCTAATTTTACCGCCGAACTCGGACGTAGTACAGGAGCTCAAGTTACTTTCGTAACTCGCCCTGGAACGAACAATTTGCACGGAAATCTCTTCGAATATTTTCAAACACCTGGAGTAAATGCGAACGAATTTGAAAACAACCTTTTGGGTCTCCCGCGAGAAAAATTCATTCAGCATATTTTTGGCGGAAGCGTCGGTGGCCCGATCGTCAACCCCGGCTTTGGGGAAGGAACGCCCTTCTTCAAGCCGCTGCGTGACAAGGCATTCTTTTTTGTCAATCTACAATTTTTGAGGGCAAGCGAAACGGGCTTGGTTGAGAGAACCGTTTATACCCCCGATGCAAGAAACGGTATTTTTCGATATGTTCGAAACGACCGAAATAATCCGGCCGGAACTTCTGGCGCATCGGTTGATGCGAACGGCAATGTGCTCTTACCTGTCTGTCCCGGACCGACACCGACATCGCCTTGTATCGCAACATACAATGTCGGGACAAATCCCTCCGGTACCGGTATTGACCCCACCCTTCTCGGTGTCATCAACTCCATGCCGCTTCCGAATGATTACTCGACCGGTGACGGCCTGAACATAGCCGGATACAATTTTCTCGCTCCGCAACAGGAAAAACAGTGGGATTTTGTGACAAGGATCGACTATAAATTTTCGCCAACGAATTCAATCTATGGCCGATATGCACAGGGAAGACAGCAGTCATTCGGTGATACTGTAAACGGTGGCGGCTCGGCATTTCCGGGGACACCGATCTTGGTTGTAACTGATAGACAGCCGAAGAATTTAGCCATCAACCATCGGTTTTCACCGACAAGTAAATCGACAAACGAATTCATCTTTGGGTATAGTGAGTTTTCGTTTGATTTCATTGCGCCCGAGACCGATCCGTTTTTTAATTTTAACTTCAACCTTGTTACGACACCAAATACGAACGTTTTTGGAAACATAAGATCACTCCGGACGCTACAATTCGTTGATAATTACACCTACGTTTTGAATTCTCATGTACTTAAGGCAGGGGTCAATTTCAGATTTGGACGCCATACCGACAGCCGTTCCTCGGTCAGCGGATCGGAAATCGAAGGGAGACTTAATTTTAGCACGGACGTAAACAATAATTTCGACGCATTTGGCTTGCCTACGGTCAACGTGAACGTGATAAATACGAACGATCTATCACGATTACAAAGTCAGATAAATGATTTTCTGGGCCGCGTAGGAACTATCAGTCAGGCGTTTGTTGCTAATCAGGACGGCTCGTCGTTCGCACCTCCTGAAACACGGTGGACGTTTCAGCATTTTTATCCTGAGCTCGACTTCTACTTTCAAGATTCCTGGAGACTGTCCCCCAACTTCTTGCTCGATCTTGGCGTACGTTATGAGGCAAGACTTTCACCGTCGTCCACAGGGCTACCTATTCTGGCACCTAACCAGTTGGTCGCCGCCGACGGCGGAGCTCCATCGACCACTATTCGTTGGGAAGAAGGGAAGTTGTTCAAAAACGATCTTAATAATTTCGCGCCATCAATTGGATTCGCTTGGGACCCATTTAATAATGGAAAAACCTCGATAAGAGCTAATTACCGGATAGCGTATGATAGATTTAACTCACAAGTAAATGGTGCCCAATTATTTCAAAGCGCTCCCGGGAATAATACCGGTGTAAATAACGTGGTTTTTGGGCAGGGCGGCGGTCTCTTACGAAATCCGCTTCCGGTTTTAACTCCTACATCTTCGCCAGACGTTTTACGCCAACCTCCGTCATTCGGTACAGGTTTACAAGCGGTTTTTGATCCACGTAGCGTGTATCCCGAAGTCCACTCATGGTCGGTTAGTTTCCAGCGGGAGGTTTTCTGGAACAGCGTTTTAGAAGTAAATTACATCGGAAAACGTGGTGAGAATTTGTTTGGCGCGTACAATGGGAATCAGGCAAATATTAGGGCCCAACCGGACGGATTCAACGATTTCCTAACCGAATTCAATATGGTTAGAGCAAATAGTTCGTATAACAGTCCACTATTCAATGCTCTTTATAGAGGAGATGCAATGGACAGTGTCGGAACGGCCTTATTCCGCTCCACGAATTCGGCCAATATTACTAATGGCAACGTAGCTTCGGCAGCTCTTTCGGTATCGCAAAGAGCCTGTAGCACTGCGGATGTTACGGCAATGCGATGCACGGCAACGGGTTTACAGTTGATCGCGGAAAACGGGTTTAGCCCGTCTCTCTTTATTCCTTATCCACAATTTGGCACACTAAGCATTCTGGATACAAATCAGTACTCGCGTTACCAGGGTCTTCAGTTGATCTTCAAACGCCGAATCACAAGCGGATTTGGGTTTCAGGGAAGCTATACGTGGTCGCTTTCCAAAGACAACGGTTCATTCGATCCTACATTTACTGTCGTCGGGGGCAGCACTGCTCAGTCGGGAAGCAGCGCTGCTTTTGACATCAATAATCGGGATTTGAACTACGCATGGTCGGATTTTGATCGGCGGCATGTTTTTAATCTTCAGTACGTTTGGGAACTTCCTTTCGGTAGGGGCAGTAGATACGGTTCGGACGTTCCGTTGGCTCTCGATTGGCTCGTCGGTGGCTGGCAGCTTTCCGGCCTCGTAAATTATTCAAGTGGAAGGCCGTTCACAGTTTATTCGAATCGGTTCACGTTTTCGAATACGGTTACAACACCCGCCAATTGCAGTGGCTGTCCGAGAAATTTAGGCAGTGTAACTGAAGAGAACGGAACTAGCTATCTCTTTAACGCTGAACAAAGAGCTATGTTTTCAGAGCCGTTGCCGGGTGAATTTACCGATACTGGTCGAAACTATTTTATCGGGGCTCCCGATTTTCGTGCCGATATGTCACTGTCAAAGAAATTTAGATTTACCGAAAGTATGAATTTCGAAGTACGGATCGATGCAAAAAATGTCTTCAACGCTGTCTCGTACGGTTTACCAACTACGACCCTGACGTCTTCCACTTTTGGACGCATTCGTACGACGATCGACAGTAGCTCACGTCGTATTCAGTTTTCTGGAAAGTTCAATTTCTAGATTTTCCGAATGGTTACTCTTGAATTGCCCCGGTGATCGAAAGATTTCTGGGGCATTTTTTTGTATGTGTGGCAACCGATTAAAATTTCGGTGCATCTTGAAATATGGAAGACGGAAGTCGGCTGCCGTTTTTTGGTTTGTTAGGCATCATTCTTTCCAAGTCCTCCTGTTTCTACCTATGGTGTCCGTCGGAGATGTGACCCGGCGGGCATTTTTTCTTTTCGGGATTGCTCGGCGGCCTTTGCGAGTTGGAGAGCACGGGGAATGCTGGCGATAGCGGTTTTTATTTCGCGGTCGTTTTCTATCTTTAGTTTTTCCGCAGAATCAAAACCGACAACAGCTATCGCGACGTTGTATCGAAGCCGTTCGCGGATCTCAGTCTGCCGTTTCCCGCCGATAGTTGCGATGTCGATCTTCAAGAAACACCCGAATTCCTCAATGACAGTTTCGTCGGCAATTTCTTCACCAACCTGAATACGGCTCCGGCTTTGGGCAACTAAGTCAGAGTCTGTCGCCATCCGTTCACGGACGAAAAAGAACGCTGAATCAAAGATCGAAAGTGACGTTTGATCAAACTTGGTTGCGGCGATCTTTACATCCGGTGCGATGCCGTCGCCGCCGTAAACTGTCCGGTTCGTTATCGTCTTAACTGCGGCTGCGGATCTGTCGATCAGGCCGGCTTTGTCGGTGTGTTGGAAATAGTCGTATAGCCCAATGTCCGAATAATCACGCTGTATCGAGCGACCTGCGGGCGTGTAATATCGGGCCGCTGTAAGAGCGATGCCGGAACCGCCGTCCAGGTCGTAAACATTCTGCACCAAGCCTTTTCCGAAAGTCCTTTCACCGATAATCAATGCCCGGTCATTGTCCTGCAGCGCACCGGCGAGAATCTCTGATGCCGATGCGGTTGCTCCATCGACCAAGACTGCGACGGGCAGCTTTTCCGGCGATTGATTTGCGGAACGCCATGTTTGAGTGTCATTAGAATTGCGGCCGCTTTGAGAAACGATGACCGAACCCGCAGGCAGAAAATATTCAGCGATCTCGACAGCTTGGTCGAAAATGCCGCCTCCGTTTCCACGCAGGTCGATAACGAGCGAGGTCATGCCAACAGATTTCAGATCGGCCATCGACGCACCGAACTCAGCCGCTGTCGTAAAGCTAAATCCTTGAGTAAGCCCGATGTAACCAACGCCATCGCGCAGTATAAAAGCATCGTTAACGGTCGATTGTTCGATACGTTCACGACGTAGCGAATACGTTTGTGTTTTTGCCAAACCAACCCGTTCGATCTCGACCTGAACGCTCGTTCCTTGCTTGCCGCGAACTACCTCTCGGACACCTGCCGCAGTCATCTCGGCAACCGATCTCCCGTTGACCGAAATGATCTTGTCGCCAAAACGCAGGCCTTCGGTTGCAGCCGAAGTTTTCGGTGTGACGCTGATGACGAAGACTCCAAAGGCGTCGCCCGAGCCGAATTCTGCGATCGTCATTCCGGTTCCGAAATATTCGCTGTTGTGTTGGCCGAGCAATTCGGAGTATTCGCGAGCGTTGTAAAAACGCGAATGTGGATCAAGGACGCGCAGCATTTCCTTTAGCGACGAACCGGCGAGAGCTTCCATTTTCACTTTCGAGCCGCCAGCATGATTCTTTTCAATCACAGACATCGCTTCCGAAACGTCGGTCAGTACGCTTGAGTAAAGAACAGGTTGTTTTGTCGCGGTCTTTGGTTTGCCTGTCGAGGCTGTAAAGGAACGTCCGGGCGAGATGTCAAAACCTGAAGAGCCGGGAAACTGGACGGTTGTGCGATCAGTGCTTTTCTGACCGATAACAGATAATGCCAAAGACAAGAGAACGAATACACCTATAACATTCTGCAGTTTCATCCGCATCGATACACAACCTCGCCCAAGCGACGGTCAAACTCCACTTATGATTTGCCGCAAGTAAACTGCCAATCGGTTCCTCATTCCAAATAAAAAATCGGTTTGCTTGAAAGGCAAAATTGGGTGAAAATCGTTGCATGTCCGAACACGGTACAAACGGCCTGGATGAAAAGCTGCGAAAGCTGATCGAAACGGTGGATATCGCGAATTTGCTGACCGATCCGCTCGTGCGTTCGATCAAGGACCTGCTCACCGTTTCGGCTACGCAGATCAAGTCGGCGGAGGCTTCGGTGCTGATTCGCGATGGCGATCAGGGTGATCTGCGGTTTCTGGCGGCTATCGGCTCGGTCGCGGAGCAACTGCTGGATATGAAGGTTCCGGCCGGGAAGGGAATTGCCGGTTTTGTTCTTTCTTCGGGACAGCCGATGGCTGTTTCGGATGTCGGTGATACCGAGACGTTTTATGCCGAGGTCGATAAATCGACGGGATTTTCGACGCAATCTATTCTCGCGACGCCGCTCACGCACAACGGCGAGATCATCGGTGTTCTCGAATACATCAACCGCGTCGGCGAGCCGCCCTTCGAGCCGTTTTCGCCGGATGAGATGGACAAGGCCGCGATGTTCGCGGACGCGGTCGCATCGCTTGTGAATGCGTACGAATCGGCAAAGCTGTTTCGCGATCTTGGCCAAAAGGTCCTGCAGGACGACGCCGATATCGACGTGACCGAGGTCAGACAGTGGCTCGACGGACTGCGTGATTCCGCCGAGCATCGCGAGATGATGGACCTTGCGGTCATGCTCCGCGAGATCGCCGGCCGAGGCGACGCCGAACGCGAGCTTTGCCGCGATGTGCTGGAGGCTATCCTGAAATATTCTGACGCAAAGGCCGAAACGAGTTACCTTAGTTACTAAATCATGACCACCGTAACCGGTTTTGAAACTTCCGAACTGACATCGCGGACAACGTATTTTCAGCTTGATGAGGGCTGGCGGTCGGCGAGGGGGAAAGGTGTGTCGGTGGCGGTGATCGACAGCGGGATCGACACGGTGCACGAAGAGCTTGGGGGACGAGTTTTCAGTTCGGTCGAGGCTCGGGTTGATAATAAGAGGATCGTATTCGATCCTTCGGAAGCGGGCGATTCGGCGGGTCACGGGACTGCGTGCGCGAGCATCATTTCGCGGATCGCGCCTGATGCCGAGCTGCACAGCATAAAGGTCCTCGGTGCGGGCGGGCTTGGCGACGGGCAGGCGTTTCTTGCGGGTTTGGAATACGCGGTCAAGAACAAGTTTCAGGTGATCAATCTGAGTTTGGGCACGACCAAGCCGCAGTTCTTCGCTCCGCTGCACGATCTGCTTGATCGAGCTTACTTGGCGGGCTGCGTTGTCGTCGCGGCGGCGAACAATCTGCCGCATCCGAGCTTTCCGTCGGTGTTTTCGTCGTCGCTGATCTCGGTCATCAAGAGCGAAGAAACCGATCCGCTCAACTTCGGCTTTCACTTTGGCGAGGTCATCGAGCTGACCGCGCCCGGCGTCAACGTCCGCACCGCATGGCCCGGCGGCGGCCACCGCAACCTCACCGGCAACAGTTTCGCCTGCCCGCACATCGTCGGCATCATCGCCCTGCTTTTGGAAAGATCTCCCGAACTCACGCCGTTTCAAGTCAAGTCTGCGTTGTATGCGATCGCGAAAGAGAATCAGTCTCTTAGTGGTGAACGGTGAGTGGTAAGTGGTGAATTCTTCGCGGCTCGCCGCATCGCCGAGCGGAAAAGCTGTGCTTTTCCGGTAACTTCCTAAAACTCTTCGCGGCTTGCCGCCATGTTGTGCGGAAAAGTTTACTTTTCCGGAAGCAGCTAAAAGCTCATCGGGCTTGCCCGCGATCCGAGTGCGATCGCGGGCAAGCCCAATTTATTTGGTCCTGATGGAAAGGCAAGCCTTTCCGCACAACGTGGCAGCAAGCTGCATTTAGCTACGGGTTTACCGTGACCAGTGACGGTTCGGAGGGTTGGCCGTAGTCGGCGTTGCTCTTTTTTAGGTGAACGCGGACGAGCAGTTGGACGGGCGCGTCGTTGGCGATGGGGTAAACGAAGTCGGCGCCTTTGCCGGTCGCGCCGCCGCCGAGCAGCGTCCAGGTGGTTGTCCCGACGACTTGGGCCGAGACGACCCAGCTTGTCGAATCGGCGCGATCGGCGATCAAAATTCCGAAAACACCGCCTGAAGGTGCGGCGTGGACCTCGACGATCGTCGGTTTGATGATTCCGGGCGGCGGCGCCGGCGTGGCTCCGAGCAGTAGCGCGTCGCGGGCCTCGGCGGTGCAGGCCGGCTGGGCGTCGAACCGCTTGTTGCGGTCGTTGATTATCCTAAAAACGCCCGCTTTGAAAATCGGTGCGCCGACTATCGACGGAGCGACGGCGAACGCGCCGACCGGGTCGCCCGGCGTGCCCTTGAGCACGGTGTCCTTGACCTGAAAGGCCGTTTTTTTGAACGTGTCGGCGTTCTGGCAGAAAGTTTAGAGCCAGTCGATCATCGTCAGCTCGGCGCTGATGTCCGTAATGTCCTGCGGACTCGCATCGACCTCGGTTTGATAAGTCACAATGTTCTGCTTCTGCGCGGTCAGCACCAGAACCGCGTCGGCAAAGCTTCTTACATACATATTTTGTGGTGTGTCCTCCTAAGGTGAGAAAATTCTAGCACAAACACCGATATTTTGAGGAATTCGGCTCTCGCACGCACTCCGCACGGTCTCGCACACACCGCGCGGGACCTCGCACATACCCTGCGGGACCTCGCGCAGACTCTGCACGCCGCCGCACATACCCTGCACGGCCTCGCACAGACCGCATGCGCCGCCTCGCCGAAAAGCTCCGCTTTTCCGGCAGAACTCTTTAAAATTTTCCGCGGCTATGCCGTCGTCTTGATTGCGAAAACGGCGGCGCAGCCGCAGGAAAATTTATAGCAGCCCGGCGAAGCATAGCTTCGCCGCTCGGCGAGAAGAATTTGGAAAAGAATAGACGGGATTTCCGCTCGGCGAGAAGAACCTTTCGGTCTGTTGTTCTGGGACGGAAGTTGCTGCAAACATAATATTATGAGTCGGCTTCTTGTGTTGCGTTCGCGATGAGAGAGATCGAGACAGCGACCCGCCAATAGTAGATGATGGTGAGAACGCCTCCAACAAGTATGTCCCAAATGATCGAGGGGCCGTTGAATGTTTCCTGATAGCGTTGGGGAGCGACTATGTTAAAGATGAGGGAGACGGCAAACAAAGCGGCAAGGTAGATGAGAAATATCCTCACTGTCATGATCCAGTTCATGCAAATAAAGCGTTCGACGAAGTTTTTCCCATCACTGCCTTGATTGATCTGAAAACACCAAATAATTCCAATGGCACTGAGGACGGTGATAATCACCTGACCAATAATCACCGTTTCCGAGACGGCTCTGGGGAAAAACATGCTGAGAAATCCAGTCAATGTCCAAGAGAAGAACAGGGCAAAGACGTAGCTGAATTTTTCACGCTCCGTGAGATTGTCAGCAATCAGCTTTTGTTCGAGAGCTTTCTTATTCCAAAAATACATAACAGTACTTCTATTCTGAAACCTCGGTTGCGGGTCTTCGGCGGAAGAGGCTTAGGACGTACATGATGATGCCGCTGGCGACGTAGGTGCCGGAGAGGATGAGCAGCATGTAGTTGGAATAGAGCCAGATGAGCATGCCGACGGCGGCGATGACTAGGACGAGATAGAGATTGCGGCGGCCGGTGCCGGCGGATTTGAAGCTGGTGTAGCGGATCGTGCTGACCATGAGGAGCGCGAGCACGGCGATCAGGATCATGAACAGATAGCTTAAGTATCGAGCCTCGCCGGGGCCGTACGAGCTGAGCGGCATCGGTGCGAAATGGACGATCGAGGCCATCAAACCGGCCGCGGGCGGGATCGGCAAGCCGACGAAGTTTTTCTTATCGACCTTTTGTGTGCCTTCGGCGAGAACGCGCGGTCTGGTCGCTTGTAAGTTAAAACGCGCAAGCCGAAACGCTCCGCACATCAGATACATGAACAGCAGGAATACGCCGAGCGCGTGTTCGCTGCTCTTTTCGTGGAACGTCGCACCGAGTCCCCAACTGTAGATCAACGCGATCGGCGCGATGCCGAACGTCAGCACGTCCGCAAGCGAATCGAACTGCACGCCGATCTCCGTCGTCGTCTTGGTCATCCGCGCGACGCGGCCATCAAGCGTGTCGAAGAGTATCGCCAACCCGATCGCCACCGCGGCGTAATTGAAATATCCCGAAGCAACCGTCGGTTCGGTCGCGACCACCTGAAATCCGCGGATCGAATAGATCACCGCCAAAAAGCCCATGCCGATATTCGCCGCCGTAAACGCCGTCGGTATCACATAAAGCCCTTTTCTGATCCCGCGATGAACGGGCTTTTCGGGTTCTGTTGTCTCCATAGTAGAAGGTGGAAAGTTTAAATGTGAAAAAGGTTAAAAGTTTAAATGTGAAAAGGGTTAAAAGTGAAAAAGTTTCTCCATCCGCAGACTCACTCTTAACTTTTTCACATTTTCACTTTTTCACTCTTTCCCTTTGCTATCGCGATGATGGTTTCGCCGCCGACGACCTTGTCGCCGATGCCGACTGCGATCTCTACGCTCTTTGGCATCAGCAGATCGGTCCGCGAGCTAAATTTTATCATGCCGAAACGCTCTCCGCGTGTCAGTGTGTCGCCTTCTTTTGCCCGGCAGACGATGCGGCGTGCGAGTATGCCGGCGATCTGCGTGCAGACGACGGTCAATTCGCCGTTCGTGATCGTCAGCGAATTGCGTTCGTTCAAGAGGCTCGCGGAGTTGCTGGTCGCGGGGATCTTTTTGCCCTTGGTGTAAGTGATTTTCTCAACTCTGCCCGAAATAGGTGAACGATTGATGTGAACATCAAACGGCGATAGAAAAACGCTGACGACTTTGCCATTCTCAGTTTCCTCAATTCTTGTTACTTTGCCGTCCGCGGCTGAGACGATCAGGCCTTCGCCTTCTGGTGTCGTCCGATGCGGATCGCGAAAAAAGAACGCCATGAACGCCGCGACCAAAGCCAATGCCAACGCCGCCCACCACAACCCGAAATAACCAAGCAACAGCGCGGCTATAGCCGGAATGATCACGAACGGAAAACCTTCTTTAGCCATAAGATAAGTAAAGAGCAAGTTTAACTGATAAAGTGGTCAGTCCAAAGTCGGTAGCCCGAGTCGGTACCGCTTGCGTAAGCAAGTGGCGAAGACCGTATCTACGAGGTTTTTCGTTCGGCAGCATCATGCCACCCGCTAACGCAGGCGGTACTGACTTGGTGGTCAGTCTAACGTCCCGTGTCCAACGTCTCAGGAGTTTCACGCAAAGACGCAAAGACGCAAAGACCGCAAAGTAATGACACAAAAAAGCCCGGGACTATCGAGCACCGGGCAAAAGAGGAGGATTGTATGAAGAAAAATTACTTTCTTATCTTATCGGATTGTCCTTGGCATAGCTGTACGCACACCATCCTGCGATGAGATGCACTACCCAACCCAGCAAACCTGCCGAGCCGATCCATGAAACTCCGGTCAATACTAGCCAGATTATCCCGATGACGATTCGTCCGTTATAGATCTGACCGACGCCCGGTATAAGCAAACTCAAGATTCCCGCTAAATATGGTTCACGCATAGTTGTTAGAACGTCTCCGATAATTGTTATACGACGGGGTTGGGGAATTGTTCCGCTGATTTATAGCTAGTTGAGGATTAAATTTGTTCTGTTGTACTTCGCGAACTTGGCGACTTTGCGTGGAAACAGGAATTTCACGCGAAGCCGCTAAGAACGCAAAGAAGAAAGCCCGTGATTAGTGGGTTAGAAATTCGTGGACGATGGAATGGATCACGAAGAACAGAGCAACACCCGCAAAAACCGACAGCGAGACCAACGGACGCTTACCGCCGTGGTGATTGACCTCGGGGATCAGGTCGCTGGCAGCGACGTATAAGGTAATGCCGCACGCGACGGGCAGAGCGTACGCGACGGAGACGCCAAGATAGGTTCCGGCGAAATAGAAAAGAATCACGCCCAGCAGCGTTGTCGCTCCGACCAGGGAAGTTGCGATCAAAACCTCGCGCATGCCTTTTCCGGCGGCGAGCATCATGGAGCCGATAGTGAAGCCTTCGGGGAATTTATGCAGAAATACGGCTATAAACACGAGCAGGCCAATTTTTATGTCGATCTGCGCCGCGGCGGCGATCGAGACGCCGTCGAAGAATGTGTGGATCAAAAGCCCGCCAACACCCGTGTATGCTGACCGCGATGACAGAACGTGCTCGGAATGAAGTTCTTCGCCGAGGTGAAAGTGTGGAGCTATCGTGTGCTCAAAGAACTGGGTCAGCAAATAGCCGCCCAACAGCAGCAGCATCGGGACATAAAGCGATTCGGCATCACTCGGATTTTGCTGTTGCCAGATAAGTACGGTTTTCGGGATTAGTTCGATGAACACGACCGCCATCATAAAACCGGCACCGAGCGCGAGCAGATATTTCAATATTCGCCTGTAAGTTGTGTGAATATTGGCCGGAAATAGGACAAGGCCGCCGAGAACATTTGCCCCGGCGGCGAGCAATCCGAAGAATAATAGCTGTAAAAACCCCGTGTCCATCGGTTGACAAGATTTTAACTCTACCGCAATTGGCGGTGTTTTAGAAATCTGGAAATTGTGAATATTGGGTAAATGATGGCGCTGACGAAAATATTAAGCACCTGATTAACATTTTGGGTGAAATTATCTTGACATAACACGTTCGTTGGGCTTAGTATGCCTATAACAAATGCGATTCCGTTGATGGGTCACTCGGAGTCGATTGAAAAACGAAAGTTATTGCTTAAAAGGTTAAGCGCATTCAACAAGGGTTTTTCTCATAAAGCGAACCTAAAAAAGAGAGATTTCGACCGGGTCGAAGGATTTTTATCCGCGTTCCAGTGCAGTGGCGACAGTAATAAACGGCCCGAACAGGAGCTTGCCGTCGGCAGAAAAGACGGCGATCTTTGAAATGGGGATTTCTGAGGCGGACAGCCGACACATAACAGTGATGCAGGCCGAGGTGGTCGAGCTGCTGCGTGTCGATCGTGGGATCCGGTTCGTTGACGCGACTTTCGGGCTCGGCGGGCACACGGCCGCGATTCTTGAGGGGAACCCGAAAGCCGAGGTTGTCGGGATCGATCAAGACAGCACGGCACTCGCGATGGCAACGGACAGGCTCGGTGATGCGGCGAAGAGAGTTAGATTCTGCCACGGGAATTTCGCCGAAATTACCAAGATCGTAAGCGGCGAAGGATTTGAAAACGTCGATGGCATCGTGGCCGATCTTGGACTTTCGTCGATGCAGGTTGACAGCGAGGAACGCGGATTCAGTTTTCGGTTCGATGCCGAACTCGATATGCGGATGGACGCGGATTCAGACTATGAGACCGCTGCCGAATTGCTCGAACGGCTCTCTGAAGAAGAGATCGCGAATGTTATTTACCAATTTGGCGAGGAGCGTGCCTCACGAAAGATCGCGAGACGCATAGTCGAGGCGAGGAAAGCGGGAAACCCGGTCCGAACGACATTCGAACTAAAGAAGTTGGTCGAATCAGTTGTCCGGTACAACCCGAAAGAGGGAATTCACCCGGCAACGCGAACATTTCAGGCGATCAGGATCGCCGTAAACCGCGAGCTTGATGTTTTGGCGACGTTCTTGGACGATTCGATAGATCTTTTAAATATAGGCGGCAGATTGGCTGTTATCAGTTTTCACTCACTTGAAGACAGGATAGTAAAACAGACATTTCAGCGACGAACAGGCAAATGCCAGTGTCCGCCAAAGATTCCCAAATGTGTTTGCGGAGCGGCAAAAGATGTCGAAATACTCACACGCAAACCAATGATTCCCGGCGACGACGAGATTCGCCGAAACCCGCGTTCACGAAGCGCAAAGCTTCGAGCAGTTGAAAAGACAGGATAGTTTTTCGAGGACGACAATGAAGAGACGCAACACCTACCGCAACCGAACTTCCGCCTCATCCGACAACCGGAACGGGTTTTTCTCATGGAGCCATTTTGCGATCACGGCGATCGCGGCTGTCGTGTTGGCCGCGGGCCTTTTCTTTGCAGCGAGTCAGCATTTCAGCTCGATGGAGCTTGGGATCAAGAATGCGAAACTGCGAAGCCAGTTGGCCGATCTTGAAAACGAAAAGCGACGCCTTGAGCTTTCCCGCGAGATAGCTCTTACACCGTCGGAACTAAAAAAGAACGCCAAAACACTGGGTTTTCGTGCGGCGAGCGAGTTTGTAGCCGTTGCTACAAAGCCTCAACCTGTTGATGCTCCTGCCAACGCTGTTGCCGAAGTTGCGAAGCTCGAAAAGGACAAAGGCAATGCGGCGGTTGCAACGAAAGCTGTCGTGACCGGTTCGCGTCCACAAAAGCCTGAGACCAAGACAGCGGTCGATACGCGCCAGCGTACAGTTGCACCAAAATCTCCTGAAAAACCGGCAAAGGCAGAAGGCGATTCGCGTCCGCGTATTGTCGTTGCGTCCGCTCAGTCACCGAAAGCCGATCCGCGAAAGCTCGTCAAAAAGACAGTTATGTCTAACCCGACAAATCGTTCTTCTGTCGCCAAGCTGAAATAATCGTCCGACTAAAAATAAATCGAATGCGGAACGCCAGAAAAAAGCCAACAAAAAAGAATATGAGCCAGGTCGCGTTCACGCGATTTATGTTCATTGTCGCGCTGCTCGTGCTGTGGTTTGGCGGAATCGGTGCGCGACTGGTTTATTTACAGGTTCAGGAACATGACTGGCTGCGGGAACGCGCCTTGAGGCAGCGGATCGATGTGAAAAAAACCCGTATGCTTCGCGGTTCGATCCTCGACAGAAACGAGCGGGCCCTGGCGATGAGCGTGAAAGCGAAAACTCTCTACGCCGACGGAACCGAGATAAGCGATCCGAAAGTCGCAGCGAAAGAGATTGCCAAGGTTCTTGAAACGAAGGCCGCACCGATCGAAGAATTGCTCGCGGATGCAAAGGAAATGGAACGCAAGTTTGTCCCGATCGCAAAAGACCTTGATGAGGACAGCGTTCAGCGTATCAATCGCCTGCTCGAACAGCAGGGCATTAAAAAATCGGACATGCCGAAATTCGAAGGCCTGCATTGGCGCGAAGGGCAGAAGCGCAGCTATCCGCAGGCAACGCTTGCCGTACACGTTGTCGGATTTAGCAATAACGATGGCGTCGGCCAAGCAGGTATCGAGCAGTCACAAAACGAATTGCTCTATGGTGCAGTCATAAAGAAGGTACAGGAACGCGACCGGCTCGGACGTGTTTATGACGAAAGGGTGTCCGAACAGGAAGAGCCAAACGACATCGTTCTAACGATAAGCTCGTCAATTCAATATAAAGTCGAAACTGCTTTGGAAAAAGCTGTTACCGATTCCGGGGCAAAATCCGGAATGGCCATCGTGCTTGACCATAAGACCGGCGAAGTTCTGGCAATGGCTAATTACCCGACGTTCGACCCGAACGATCTGAAAGGTATCAGCGAAACGAATCTGCGAAACAACGCCGTTCAGAGTTTTTACTCGCCGGGCTCGGTTTTTAAGCTGATAACTTACAGTTCTGCGATAGAACGCGGATTGATAAATCCGGATGCCGAGATCGACACCGGCAACGGGACGATCGAGGTTGCGAAACACCGGTTCAGCGACCACGGAACTGTCGGGCGGATCACTTATACAAAGGCTCTCGCGATCTCAAGCAACGTGTCCGCAGTGAAAACCGGGATGCGTGTCGGCAAAGAAGGTTTTTACGAAACCGTGAAGAAATTCGGTTTCGGGACGCCGACGGGAATCGATCTGCCGGCGGAAACCGGAGGGATGCTGCGGCCGCCCGAGAAATGGTTCGGCGATTCGCTCGCGTCGATGTCGATCGGTTATGAAATTGGCGTGTCTCCGTTGCAAATGACTACCGCTTTTGCGACGATAGCAAACAACGGAGTTCGCGTGCAGCCGTATATAATTAAGGAAAAAAGACGGTCTGATGAAACGGTGATCTCCGTCACAAAGCCTGAAAACACAAGAGTTATCAGCGAAGACGCGGCGGCGGGAATTAGACAGATGCTCCGACAGGTAGTACTGGCGGGAACCGGAAAAAAGGCTCGGTCCGAAGCATATTCCACCGCCGGAAAAACAGGGACTGCGTGGAAGTACGATCCGGCGATAAAACGGGTTAGCTCGTCGAAATATGTATCGTCGTTCATGGGATTTGCACCGGCTGATAAGCCGCGAATTACTATCGGTATTGTGATCGACGAGCCGCGTATCGGCGGACGCAACGGAGGCGATGTTGCCGCACCTGTTTTTCGCGAGATAGTTGACACCGTTTTGCCTGAGATGAACGTCGCTCCCGACACGCCGGGCATCATCCTAGATGACGCCGAGGAACTGATCGCTGAATCGGTTGGAAACGGCGAAACCGACGGTCAAACTTCGTTGGTAGCCGATGATCGCGAAGCAGTAGAACCGAAGAAAACGGAAATCGAAAAATCAAAACCAGAGACGCCGAAAAAGAAATCCGATGCTGTAGTATCTTCAGCAAAGGCAAAGGCAACCGACGAAAAGAAAAAGAATAAAGACAGCGAGAAGCGGGAGAAGCCAAAGAACAAAACTTGAAACTCAAAACTGCGATCGAATATATGAACGCCCTGCCCACAGGACTAGAACCCGCTTTAGCGGCACGCGAAGTCGAATCATTTGTAATTGATTCGCGTGACGCAACAGCGGGCAGCGTATTTTTTGCGCTCTCGCAGCCGGATTATAAGAACAACGGATTTAACGGCGATTTTGAAGATGCAACGAAATTTGTCGTTACTGCGTTTGAGAATGGAGCCGCCGCATGTGTTGTTCGGCCCGACCGTTATGAAGAACACAAGACGGGGATCGAAAAGTTCAGATCACATCTGATTTTTGCTGACGATACTATCGTCGCATTGCAAAATCTCGCCCACGGCATCTACTCAGAATGGGATAAACCTGTCGTAGCGATAACCGGAAGCGCCGGGAAAACTACCGCGAAAGAACTAACGGCACATGTCCTTTCTAACGGCGGTCGCAAGGTATTGCGTAATATCAAGAACTACAACAACGGGCTTGGACACCCACTGACGGTTCTGAATCTTGCAAAAGATCCGACTTACGATGTCGCCGTGCTCGAAATGGGTATGTCCACGCCGATGAACGAGATCGCACGGCTTTGCAAGATCACGCCGCCGGATGTTTCGGTTGTTTTGAATGTGTTATCTGTTCACGTTGAGCATCTTGGGTCGATCGAGAATGTCGCAAAAGCAAAAGCCGAAATAGTTGAAGGAATGAAATCTGGCGGAACGGCCGTTTTGAATGCCGATGATCCGCGTGTTGCCGCGATGTCGGGTTTGAGTAAGGGCAAAGTGTTGACCTTTGGCCTAGACGCCAATGCTGACATTACAGCAAAGACCGTCTCAGTTTCAGGGTTTAGCGGTTCGACTTTTGAGCTGCAAACACCGACCGGTTCGGCGGTTGTCAAATTTCCCTTAAACGGCAGACACAACATTCTGAATGCTCTGGCCGCGGCTGCGGTCGGGATAAGTTTTGGCATATCTGCGACGGACATCGCGGACGCTCTAAGCACGGTCGAAGCTCCGCCGCAACGCGGTGAGATCGTAAAATTTAAAGACGGATTTACGGTAATCAACGATTCGTACAACTCTAATCCTGACGCGTTGCTCTCGATGGTCGAAACGCTCGTCGCGGGCGGAGCGGATGCGAAACGAAAAATTGTTGTCGCGGGTGAGATGCTTGAGTTGGGTGCGAACGCGGCGGAGATACATAGAGAAATGGGCCGAAAGATCGCGACAAGCGGTGTCGATATTGTGATAGGCGTTCGCGGCCTTGCCGAGAATCTGGTTGACGGAGCGCGGCTTGCCGGTATGGCCGATGTGCAGTTTGCATCGGATTCTGACGAGGCGGGTGAATTACTGGTTTCATTGATCGAACCCGGAGACGCGGTTTTAGTAAAAGGATCGCGTGGCGTGCGGACGGAAAAAGTTCTTGAAGCGCTCTCTGCAAAGTTTGAAACGGAGGAAAGTATAAAGGAGACGGGTAGGCCCTAAAGAAGCAGTATTCGCTTTAGAGCAGATCGCTGGATCTAATATTCTCAACCGGCCGATGCTTTATTACATTTTATACCAGTTGCTTTTTCGCCAATACGGCGCAGCGAGCGAGTCTTATTTTTACAAAGGCTTGAACGTGTTCCAGTACGTCACCTTCCGGACCGCATGGGCGACGATCACCGCGCTCTTGCTATCGTTGTTTCTCGGAAAATACGTTATCCGAAAACTGGATGCGCTGAAGGTTGGACAAGAAATACGTGAGGAGCTTTCCGAAGAGCATCAGGCGAAAAAAGGCACGCCGACGATGGGCGGCATTTTGATCCTTGGGGCGGTGTTTCTATCGACATTGCTTTGGGCACGGCTCGATAGTTTATTTCTTTGGCTTGCTCTTGGGGCGACGACGCTTTTTGGGCTGATAGGCTTTGCGGATGACTATATAAAGATAGTAAAGAAACGCAGCCTTGGGCTTACGGGCAAGCAAAAACTTGCCGGACAGCTTTTGACCGCACTCGCTGTTTGGGCTGTGTTGTATTTTTTCACGAACTATACGTGGAACCTGAGTATTCCTTTTCTAAAGGACACGGCACTGACGAGCATCACGGTCATCCCGGCAGGCGTGTACCTGATCTTTATCATTTTCATATTGCTCGGAGCGTCTAACGCGGTAAATCTTACCGACGGACTCGATGGGCTTGCGACGAGCGTGACGTTCATCGCGATGGCGGCATTGACTGCATTGACATATGTCGCTAGCGACAGGCGATGGTCGGAATATCTTGATCTGACGCATAATCCGGCATCGGCAGAACTGACCGTTTTCTGTGGTGCGATGGTCGGTGCGAGTCTCGGTTTCCTGTGGTACAACGCGCCGCCGGCTGAGGTTTTTATGGGCGATGTCGGTTCGCTTGCAATAGGCGGTGCTCTCGGAACTGTGGCTGTGCTGACGAAGCAGGAATTTCTGCTGCCATTCATCGGCGGCATTTTTATACTCGAAGCTCTTTCGGTGATGATCCAGGTTTCGTTCTTCAAATTTACCAAGAAGACCGGCGGCGTCGGGAAGCGAATATTTTTGCAGGCTCCGCTTCATCATCATTTTCAGATGTCCGGTTGGAAGGAACCTAAGATCGTGTTCAGGTTTGTGATCGTGGCGATATTGTTCGCCCTGCTGAGTTTATCGACGCTCAAGTTGAGATAGGGAAACTATCCACTATCAACTTGTCACTACCCACTGAAGAGTTCAGATGGTGAAACAGTCTTTCTCTTTTCAGTTAATAGTTAGAAGTAGTTAGTTGGTAGTTTTAGGAATGGAGATTTCGGGACGCAAAACTTTGGTTCTTGGTGCAGGTCGGTCTGGTGTTGCGTCGGCGAGGTTCTTAGCTGAACGTGGAGCGACGGTTGCTTTGCACGATAGGAACGATGTTGAGAGTTGGTCCGAGGCCGCGAGATCTTTGAAAGAGTCGCATAACGTCGGATTGATAGCAGGTCAGATACCTTCTTGGCTGCTCGATCAGATCGATCTTGTGGTGATTTCGCCGGGCGTGCCGACGAACACGATTCCGGCGAGATATGTTGACCGGAAAGATGGCGAAGTGATCGGCGAGGTCGAGCTTGCTTTTCGTTTTATGAAAGGCCGCGTTGTTGGCATCACCGGTTCGAATGGTAAGACGACGACGACGACGCTGATCGGTGAGTTGTTGAAGAACGCGGGGATCGAAACGCAGATTGGCGGGAACATCGGGACGCCGCTGTTGAGTTTGGCGGAATCTTCGACTGACGAGACTTGGACGGTTGCCGAGCTTTCGAGTTTTCAGTTGGAGACGATCGTTGATTTCCGGCCGACTGTTGCGATCTGTTTGAACGTAACGCCGAATCATTTGGATAGGTATGATTCGTTCACCGATTACGCGGCGGCGAAGCATCGGATCTTTATGAACCAGACAACCGACGATGTTGCGATATTGAACGCCGACGACGAGATAACGGCGAGTTGGGCGAGCGGGCTGAGAGCAAATGTCTCGATGTTTAGCGTTAAGCGAGAATTGGACGAAGGTTTGTTTTTGCGAGGACGCGAGTTGGTTTGTCGTGCCGGTGGGAAGGAAAAAGTTTTGACGACACGGGACGAAATATTTCTTCGCGGGCTGCACAATGTTGAGAATGTGCTGGCGAGTTTCGCGGCTGGGCTTGCTTGCGGTGCTTCGCCGGAATCGATGCGGGAAACTGTTGCGAATTTCAAGGGCGTCGAGCATCGGATCGAGTTTGTGAGCGAGATCGATGGCGTGCAGTTCTATAACGACTCGAAGGCAACGTCGGTCGATGCGACGTTGAAGGCGCTTGAGGCACTCAGCGACGGTGATGGGAAGACCGTTTTGATACTTGGCGGTCGCGGGAAAAATGCTCCTTATGCGCCGTTGATTCCGTTGATCGAATCGTCGGTTAGGGCATTGGTGTTGATCGGCGAAGATGCGGATAACATCGCGTCGCAACTGAAAGGAACGGCTGTGATCGTTCGGGCTGATTCGATGGCGGATGCTGTTTTGAAAGCGAAAGCCGTTGCGGAAACGGGCGACGCAGTTTTGTTGGCACCGGCTTGTGCGAGCTTTGATATGTTTAAGAGTTTTGAGGAACGTGGGCAGGTGTTCAAGGCCGCTGTTTTAATTGGGCTGAAGCCATAAGGACTAAAAGATTATTTGAAATTCGGCTAAAGCCGTGCAGTGTTGACAAGCCCACCTCCAGCTAAAGTTGGAGGCAATTTAAAGAGGCGGCCAACTACTTATTTTATGATCGCAAGGACGCGTTCAGATGTGATATTGATGACCGTTTCGGCGGGGCTGGCGTTGTTTGGCACGCTGATGGTTTACAGCGCGTCGGCGATGCACTCACAGCGGGAAACTGCGGGTGCGTCGCAGTTTACATATTTTTATAAGCAGCTTGGGTTCACGCTCGCGGGACTGGCGGCGATGTATATTGTTAGCCGCGTCGATTACCGCCGGTTACAAAATCCCGTCGTGGTTTACGGTTTTCTTGGGCTGACGACCGCCTGTCTGATCGCGGTGTTTGCTTTCCCTGAGATAAACGGTGCACAGCGTTGGATACGGTTCGGGCCGGCTTCGTTTCAGCCTTCGGAGATGGCGAAGATCGCGTTGCCGGTATTTCTGGCGTATTTTCTGACGCGGAATGAGACGCGAGTTGGTGAATTAACGGCGACGGTGATCCCATGTTTGAGTGCGATGATCCTGCTGTGCGGGCTGGTGGTTTTGGAGCCGGATCTTGGGACGGCATTGGTGCTTTGTGTGGTCTTTTCGGCAGTCTATTTCGCGGCCGGAGCGAAGATCGTTCACGTCGCGGCGGTCGGTGCGGCGATGGTTTTGATCGCGGCTTCTTTGATCTTTTTCGCACCGTGGCGGGTCGAGCGGATGATGGCGTTTATGGACCCGTTCGCACATGCGGACGACGCGGGCTATCAGGTTGTACAGTCGCTTTACGCGATCGGGTCAGGCGGTATCTTTGGCGAAGGCTTTGCACGCGGACAGCAGAAATTGTTTTATCTGCCGTATCCGTACTCGGATTTTATCTTCTCGGTCGTCGGCGAAGAACTTGGATTGATCGGTACGCTGTCGGTCGTGCTGGCGTTCGGCGTGATCCTGTGGCGCGGAGCGACGACGGCCATTCGTGCTACGGACCGGTTTGGAACCTTGCTCGCGATCGGGCTGGTTACGGGCATAATCGTGCAGGCCCTGTTCAATATCAGCGTCGTGATCTCGATATTGCCCGCAAAGGGAATTCCGCTGCCGTTTATCTCGTATGGCGGATCGTCGGTGGTTTTCACGCTGGTCGCGGTCGGGATCTTGCTGAATATTTCGAGAAACGACGCGGCCTCGGTCGAGCCAAAGGAGCGGCCAGTTCATCGGAAAAAGAGCCGTTCGGGGCTGCGTTAGAGCTTTCAACTGCTGAGTAACGCAATAATTAAGCTCAGAAGAGCAATAATTAGGTTCAGGAACGCAATACTTATTTTTAGTAACGCTTTACAAAAGTTCAGCAGAGCAATAATTAAGCTGAGTAACGTAATAATTATTTTTAGGAGAGCAATAATTAAGTTCAGGTAAGCAATTTATAAGTTCACAAGAGCAATGTTCAAGTTCAAAAGAGCAATATTAAATCTTAAGAAGGCAATAATTATTTTTGATAAGACAGTGTTAAAGCTACTGAAGGCAGTATTTAGAGTAACCGAGGCGGTAATTGGACTCGCGATGGCAGAATTTGAAGTGTTCGGTATGCGTACAAACCCGGGTTTTGCCTTTGGAATTTAGGATGAGAGGACAAGAATTGCACAGAATCGAGAAATGAAAGTACTTTTCGCGGCCGGTGGGACCGGCGGACATATTTATCCGGCGATTGCCGTAGCAAATGAGTTGCTGCGACGCGATCCCGCGTGCGAAGTGCTTTTTGTCGGGACTGCCCGTGGGCTTGAGACCAAAATCGTGCCGGATAACGGTTTTCAGTTGTCGTTGATCGATAGTTCGGGGTTGAAGAGTGTCGGGTTTCTCGGAAAGATCAAAGGCCTGTCGGTTTTGCCCAAAAGCTTTCTTGAGGCGCGGCATTTAATGAAGCAGTTTCGGCCGCACGTCGTGGTCGGTGCCGGCGGATATGTTTCCGGCCCGGTCGTCATGATGGCCGCGATAATGGGCGTGCCAACGCTCGTGATGGACTCGAATGCGTTGCCCGGATTTACGAACAGGCAGCTTGCAAGATTTGTTGACAAGGCTGCCCTGACATTCGACGACGCGTTGCCGTTCTTTGGAAAGAAAGGTGTAGTGACAGGTAATCCGGTTCGGAAAGATTTCTTTAGCATTGTGCCTAAAGAACGTACCGACGTTTTCCACGTGCTGATATTCGGCGGTTCGCAAGGTGCGAGAGCGATCAATAACGCTGTCGCGGATTCTTTGGCCGAGATCGCGGAACTTGAGGGCAAGATCAGCTTTACTCATCAGACAGGCGAGGGAGATTTTGAAAAGCTCCGTGAGCTTTACAACCGCTCTACATTCGCGGACGCTGATGTGCGGCCGTTTATTACGGATATGGTCAGTGAGTTTGCCAAGGCCGACGTTGTGATCTGCCGTGCCGGTGCGACAACCTGTGCCGAACTCGCGGCGGCAGGGAAAGCCGCGATCATGATACCTTTGCCAACGGCGGCAGACGATCATCAGCGAAAAAACGCGGAGGCAATGGAACGGGTTGGTGCCGCGAAAATGCTGCTCCAGCGTGACCTTAATGGAAAGTCGGTCGCAGACGAAATCCGTGCATTAGTGGCTAACCCTGAAAAGATCGCGACTATGGAAGCGGCCGCGAAATCGGTCGGCCGTGCGGACGCAGCCGAACAGACGGCGGACATTATCGAAAATTTAGCAAAGCATGTTTAGACACGTAAAAAGAATTCACTTTATCGGCATCGGCGGCATCGGCATGAGCGGCATCGCCGAGGTTTTGTCGAACCTTGGTTTTGAGGTCACCG
The DNA here is from genome assembly GCA_964605905.1 of uncultured Chloracidobacterium sp. Classification (GTDB taxonomy): domain Bacteria; phylum Acidobacteriota; class Blastocatellia; order Pyrinomonadales; family Pyrinomonadaceae; genus OLB17. Next base: position 115,412 of record CAZSEL010000008.1, read on the forward strand.
GTTCCGATGCGAAACGGTCGAAGAATACGGAAAGGCTCGAAGAGCTGTACCAGATCAAGATCACCGAGGGCCACGCTGCAGAGAACGTCGGCGATGCTCAGGTCGTCGTCTATTCGTCGGCGGTGCGGGAAGATAATCCTGAGGTCGTGACCGCGAAAGAAAAGGGAATCCCCGTTATTCCGCGAGCCGAGATGCTTGCGGAACTGATGGTGCTGAAACCTTACGCGGTTGCCGTTTCGGGAACGCACGGAAAGACTTCGACGACCTCGATGGTCGCAAGTCTGCTTGGGCATGGAGGTATCGATCCGACGACTGTTGTTGGCGGCGTCGTCGAATCGCTCGGTTCAAATGCGCGACTTGGGAAGTCCGAATGGTTTGTCACCGAGGCCGACGAAAGCGACCGCTCGTTCCTGATGCTTTACCCGACTATCGCGGTCGTGACGAACATAGATAAAGAGCACATGGAATCGTACAAGGGCATGGAAGATGTCGTTCAGTGCTTTACGGATTTCGTGAACAAAGTGCCGTTCTTCGGCGCGGCGATAATATGTCTTGACGACCCGAATGTGCAGTTGATAATCCCGAACATAAAACGCCGCCGTGTGACTTATGGACTCACTGCACAGGCGGACATTTCCGCACATAATATTAGTTACAACGATGCGTTCGGTTCGACGTTTGAGGTCTGGAAGGGAAGCGAGGTGCTCGGCCAGATCAGTCTGCCTGTTCCCGGTAAGCATAATGTTTATAATGCATTAGCAGCGACCGCGGTAGCGTTGGAACTTGAGATTCCGTTCGAGAAGATCGTCGAGGCGTTTGTCACCTTTAAGAACGCTAACCGCCGGTTTCAGTTCAAAGGTGAAGCAAATGGAATTACGGTTGTTGACGATTACGGCCATCATCCAACTGAGATCCTTGCGACGCTTTCCGCCGCCAAGAATGCGGCAGTCGGGCGTCGAACGGTCGTTGTTTTTCAGCCGCACCGTTATTCGCGGACACAGGAATTGATGGACGAATTCGCATTGGCGTTCAACAACGCTGACATGCTTTTTCTGCTCGATATTTACGCCGCCAGCGAAACCCCGATCGAGGGAATCACGGCTGAGGTGTTGACGGAGAATATTAAACGATACGGACACAAGGACGCGGCCTACATCGGCGATATAGATACGGCGGCAGAAAAGGTTGTGGAACATCTACAGCCAGGCGATCTGGTTATCACGCTTGGTGCCGGAACGGTGACGAGATTGTCGGACGAGATACTTCAGATCCTGTCGAAATAAGTGACGATTGATTATGGCAACGGTTCGTAAAAAGAAAGCCACGGCAAGGCCGTTGAAAAGCAGTGCGAGAAAACCGTCCGCTGCGAAACGTCGGACGGGAAACAGCGGAAGCAGCATCACCGCACGACAGGTGCTGCCGTATTTTCTCAGCTTTTGCATCGTCGTTTGTATTGTCGCGTTCGCGGCCATTGGTTATCGAGCGGTGACAGCGTCCGATTTTTTTAGCGTCGTGTCGGTTGAGGTACGAGGAATAGAACGTGCGTCACGAACGGAGATCGAGCGGATCGTCTTAGCCGAAACCGAAAAAAGCGGAGCCTGGAACGCCGATCTTGACGGAATAAAAGGGCGTGTCGAAAAACTGGCGTTCGTCCGCTCGGCTTCGGTCTCGCGGGCTTTGCCCGGCAGTGTTCGTGTTTCGATCATTGAAAAGCAGCCCGCGGCGTTGATCGAGCTTCCGTCCGGGCCGGCTCTGGTTGATGAGAACGGAGCAGTCATCGCCGCAGCTATCAGGGTGGAACCCGAACTGCCGTTTGCTCTGACCGGTTGGGATGAAACAAAAACGCTCCAGGCCGACAAAGACAATAAACAGCGAGTAAAGCTCTATCAGACGATCTTACGCGAATGGAAGCAGGCGGAATTGATCGCCCGCGTTAAATCAGTCAACACGAAAGATCTGCGTGAGTTGATCGTGCAGTCCGAAGATTCGGGAAACCGCGTTGCGATTTCGGTCGGCCGTGAAAATTTTGGTGAGAACTTGAAGAACGGTTTAATGGCAATTACCGGCAAAGGCGAAATGTTTGAGGGCGTCGCTCTTTCGGGCGCGAATATGCGGCTGGTGCCGAGACAATCGAAATAAGCCCGATTACGCGATAGGAGCTTTTATTATCATTCTTTCTTAGCGTTCTTTGCGGCTTTGCGTGGAAAAAAAGCAGTTCACTTGAAGCCGCAAAGAACGCAAAGAAATCGCTAAGAATAAGAACGGAAGTACATGCTCAGTCTAATTCGGAATTTGGGATGAATATATGAAGGGAGAAATACACGCAGTCGGTCTTGATATCGGAACCAGCCGCGTTCGCTGCGTGATCGGTGAGGCCGTCGAGAATGGCAAGATGAAGATCGTCGGTGTCGGCGATTCCGAATCGAAAGGCCTGCGTCGCGGCATCGTAACGAGCGCCGAGGCTGTCGCGGAATCGGTACGAAAAGCCGTGGGCGACGCCGAGCGAACCAGCGGGCTTGAGGCTGAGTCAGCGGTCGTAAATCTTTCGGGCGAACATTTTCGTGGTGAGAATAAGAACGGGGTAGTAGCGGTCGCCGGAGCCGGTCGCGAGATATCTGACGAAGATATTGCCCGTGCGATCGAGTCTGCTTCGGCGATCCAACTGCCGTCGGGCTGGGAGATATTCGACCGTCTGCCGCAGGAATTTATCATCGACGGACAAGACGGCATCACCGAACCGGTCGGGATGAGCGGAACGCGGCTTGAGGCGCTTGTCCATGTCGTTAGCGGACCGAGTGCGGGCCGACAGAATTTAGAGAAAGCGGTCAAGCGTTCCGGGCTGGATGTCGAACGAATGGTTCTCGAACCATGGGCCGCAGCTGAGGCTACGCTGACTGACGACGACAAAGAATATGGATGTGCGGTCGTGAATATTGGTTCGGAGATCACAAGCCTGATGATCTTTGGCCGCGGCGCTGTGCAGCACACGGCCGTTTTCCCATTCGGTGGTCTTCATTTTACGAAAGACATCGCGGTCGGGCTGCGGGTTTCGATACAGGAAGCGAACAATATCAAGCATCGTTACGGCTGCGTCGCTTCTTACTTAATGAACGATGACGAGCGACAGGAGGTGATAGAGATACAACCCGTAGGACGAAACGAAACGCGCGGGCTTTCGCGCGAAATACTCTGTGACATTATGCAGCCGCGTGCGGTTGAACTGCTGCAGCATATTGCCCACGAGACGGCGAAAACTAACGCGCAGATTCCGGGCGGCGTCGTTTTGACCGGCGGCGGGTCGATGTCGCGCGGAATGGTCGAGATCGCAGAACAGGTTTTCGATGCGCCGACGAGGCTCGGCTTTATTGAACCATCTTATTTTGGAGGGCTCGCAGCCGAGGTGCGGACGCCGATTTGGGCGGTTGCGTGCGGACTGGCATTGTCGTCGATGAGATCGCAAATGCGGTCGGGAACCGGTTCGGACCGTTCGGCGGGACGGCGTGTGGCTGAGTGGTTGGAAAATATTCGCGGAAAGTTAAAAAAATGAAATTCTTTACTGGATTTTTACCACAAACGGTAGTATGCTGTTAGCCCGTCAGCACAATATATTGTTGCATCTGATAAAGCCCCTACTTTTGAGTTTTTGGTGTTTTGCCTTTGAGGACACGCGATGTCAATTTTTTCGGAAGGATTTGAAATGAGTAATAGCGGCATAAAAATGTTTATCGACGAACCGCCGATAACGGGCGCGCGGATAAAGGTCGTCGGTGTCGGAGGCGGAGGCGGAAACGCCGTCAATAGAATGATCGAAGCCGGGGTTAAGGGTGTCGAGTTCATTGTCGCGAACACCGACCTTCAGGCGCTGAACGCATCCAAGGCGCCGATGAAGATTCAGCTCGGCACAAAATCTACGCGTGGACTTGGAGCGGGATCGAATCCTGAAGTGGGTCGCGAGGCGGCGCTTGAAGACCATCAAAAACTGCTCGACGTACTCGAGGGCTCAGACATGGTTTTCGTCACAGCAGGCCTCGGCGGTGGAACAGGAACGGGTGCGGCACCAGTCGTTGCGTCGCTTGCTATCGAGCTTGGTGCATTAACGGTTGCTATAGTTACAAAACCCTTTATGGTCGAGGGGAAAAAGCGAATGGCCCAGGCTGAGTACGGGCTTGCCGAGCTTCGCGGCTGTGTCGATACGATCATCACGATTCCAAACTCAAAGCTCCGCGAGGTTGAGGAACGCATTACTTTGATGGACGCCTTTCGTCGCGCTGATGACATTTTGCTTCAGGCTGTTCAGGGAATTACGGATCTTATAACGACGCCCGGCGTTATCAATCTTGATTTTGCCGACGTGACGACCGTAATGCGTGGACGCGGCGTGGCGTTGATGGGAATCGGAACCGCGAGTGGTGAAGATGCGGCTTCGAAAGCAATGCGTGCGGCGCTCGATTACAAATTGCTTGAGGAAAATTCGATCACTGGTGCAAAGGCTGCTTTGATCAATGTAACCGGCGGTGAAAATATGCCGCTTGCAGAGATCGAAGACGCGATCGGAATGATCGAAGGCGAAGCGGATGAGAACGCGGATATTATTTGGGGTAACGTGATCAAACCCAATGCGGGCGACGAGATCACGGTAACGGTTATTGCGACTGGCTTTGATACAGCGGCAAGTTTCTCACAGCCTCATCCGCGCGGTTACGAGGTTCACGCGGCGACGAACGGAATGTCTGTCCCGGCTTTCCCGTCACAGGATGTGCAGCGAGAGAAAGAGGACGAGGACCTGAACGTCCCGACTTTTATTCGTCGTCAAGCCGATTAGCGTTGAACAGAAATTGGCAGATCACCGATGCCTTCCAATACCTGATGGGTTGGAGGGCATTTTTCCTTAAAAAAACTCGTATTTTTCTTAATCGTCCTATTCATTCTTTATCTTCTTGTTCTGTGATGGAGGATTTTTTAACCACAGAGCAAAATGAACCGGAAAGAACAAGATGAATAAAGAAAAAGCATTTTTTTGCTATTACGTAATCTGGGATAAAATTAGTCTGAGAGCAATTTCGTATTACCTCGACGATGGAAGTAACAAATCCCGCAAAAAATAACCGAGCGCCAGTGGTTGGCATCACGATCGGAAACGCTGCCGGGATCGGGCCCGAGATCGTGTTGAAATCTCTGGCGAAGATGGCTGGCGATGCGTTCACACCGGTCATTATTGGTGACCTGCGTTTTCTGCGCGAAATGAATGAACGGTTTGGCACCGGGTTACGATTGGGTAAGTTTGATTCCGAAAACGAAACCGAGATTGGCACCGTCGCGGTTGTCGATTTAGATAATTTGAACGAGACGGTCGAGATCGGTGCTGAAAGCGCGGTCGCCGGACGAGCCTCGGGCGAATATATCGAACAAGCCGTGGCGATGTGGAGCGAAGGCCAACTCGACGCTATTGCGACAGCTCCGATCAGCAAGCGTTCACTTGCGATGGGCGGTTATGATTTTCCCGGCCATACGGAATTTTTGGCGGCGTTGACTAAAACCGAGCGATTTGCAATGAGCTTTTTTGCTGACGAGCTTCGGGTAGTTTTGATGTCCACACACGTCTCGCTTTCGCGGGCGATAGAATTGGTAACGACGGAGCGGCTGATCGATTTGATCGACTTTACCAACGGCTCGCTATCGAAACTGCTTGGCAGTAAGATTCGGATTGCGGTGGCTGGATTAAACCCGCATGCATCCGAGAACGGAATGTTTGGCCGTGAAGAAGCCGAGATAATGGAACCGGCGATTGCCGAATCTGTCTGTCGCGGAATCGATGTTTCGGGGCCGTACGCCGCTGACACGATCTTTTTGCGAGGATTCAAGGGCGAGTTCGATGCGGTTGTGGCGTGTTACCACGACCAAGCGACGATCGCCGTCAAATCGCTCTCGTTTGGTTCGGCTGTGAATGTGACGTTGGGTCTGCCGCTGATTCGAACATCGGTCGATCACGGAACTGCATTCGATATTGCGGGCAAGGGCGTCGCGGACGAATCAAGCATGTGTGCCGCGATAAGCCTTGCAGCGGAGCTTGTTTCTGGCAGCAAAGCGTCGGAAGCGAACATCGCGGGAACTTGATCGGCGAATTTCTTGACCTTCGCGGGTCATAATGGTAATTTTCAACGAGAATCCCTCAATTTTTTGGCTGCTTTTATTTATAAGGAGTAATACCAGTGTCTAACCGCAGACTTTTGCTTGCTGACGATTCGTTGACTATTCAAAAGGTAGTAAATCTGACCTTTTCGGACGAAGGTTTTGACGTTCAGACCGTCGGTGACGGTGACAGCGCGCTAGCCGCGATCCGCGAGACCGCGCCTGACATAGTTTTGGCTGACGTCAATATGCCCGGAGCAGACGGTTATTCTATCTGCGAACAATTGCGCGGCAACGAAGCCACCAACAAGATCCCGGTAATTTTGCTTGTCGGTTCGTTTGAGCCTTTTGACGAAGAAAAAGCCGGCGCTGTCGGTGCCGATGCATTTCTGACCAAGCCTTTTCAGTCAATACGGCAATTGATATCACAGGTCAAAGAATTGCTGGCGGCGGTTCCTTCGACAAATGGACATGCCGCGGAGCAGTCGCCAGAGGATGATATTTCGAGTCTCTACACTGAGAGCTTTTCGGCGGACGCGTCGAAAGATGATGAGCCGAACCTTGAGGACTCGCTTTCCGGGTTCGACGACAGCGGGCTCGATGATGAAATGATCGAGACAAGCTATTTGGCAAATGAAACAGCTGAAACACTGGATTTCGAGATCGTCGGGAATGAGACGGCATTCGACCAAAACGAGACAAAGAGTGAACCGGATGAGCAGATCGATCAGTATTACAGCGAAGCGATCCCAGTGACCACAGGTTATGAAACCAGCCCGCTTGATCCGTTTTCGGCACCGGTCGAACCTGAGAATTTTACGACACCTGTCGTTGCAGATCGGTCGGATGCGGCAAATGTACCCGAGAGTTATGTAGAAACACTGCCAAATGTTGACTTAAACGCAAACGAACAGACGCCGACGGCAGAAGCCGCTACTGAAACGGCTGTTGACGAAGTTGTTTCCGTTGATCCGCCGACGCAATTTGCAGAGGTTCCACAAGAACCGGTCAGCCAGGCGGGAATCGAGACTACTGGTTTTGAGCCGACCGTTCCCGCGAGAAGATTCGAAGAAATCGACCTGCTCGACATTCCTTCAATCGACAGCAACAAGACGGTTGAATTAACTACGGTCGAGCGATCAGAACTGATGGGCAGCGACAAACAGGTCGTGAGCGTGTCACCGGAACTGATGGAAGTAATTGTCCAGAAAGTGATCGAGAAAATGTCTCAAAAATATTAAATATCCGAATCGACCATCAAACTGCGGCCGGGATTTTATCGACGAGATGAAAACCGGCCGTTTTTGTTTTAGAATTACAGTTTTACCTATATGGAAATCCCTAAAGCCTACAACCCTAAGGTCGCGGAAGAAAGTCACTATCAGCGTTGGGAAACCAGCGGTTTTTTCGCGCCTGAGATCAACCAGAACGCTGACGCACCTAAATACTCTATCGTTATTCCACCGCCAAATGTGACCGGCTCGCTCCACATGGGACATGCTTTGCAGCACACCTTAATGGATGTTCTGGCGCGCTGGAAACGGATGCAGGGTTATCGGACGCTATGGCTGCCGGGAACGGATCACGCCGGAATCTCGGTTCAGCGAAAGGTGGTCGAGCAGCTAAAGAAAGTTGACCATAAAACTCCGCTCGATGTCGGCCGCGAAGAATTTGTCCGCCGAGCGTGGACGTGGAAGGAAGAATATGGCAACACGATAACCGAACAAATGCGCCGCGAGGGAGCTTCGGTCGATTGGTCGCGCCAGCGGTTTACGATGGACGAGAGTTTGTCGATAGCGGTGCGGAATGTTTTCTGCACCTTGTATGACGAAGGCTGGATCTACCGCGGTCTGCGAATAGTAAATTGGTGCCCGAAAGATAAAACTGTCCTCTCCGATCTTGAGGTAAAAGAGGAAACGCGGAAAGACGGAAAGCTTTACTACTTAAGATATCCGGTCAACAGTTCTGAGTCCCGCATTCAGGCGACATCCGGGTCAGTACCGCCCGCGTTAGCGGGTGGCGAAGTGCCCGATGACAAATCAACGTCCGAGTTAGTCGAGACAGCGCCACCTGCTTACGCAGGCGGTACTGACTTTGTTGTCGTGGCGACAACCAGGCCGGAAACAATGCTGGGGGATACCGCTGTCGCTGTTAATCCTAAAGACGAACGCTATAAAGACCTGATCGGAAAAACAATTGCGTTGCCATTGACCAATAGAGAAATTCCGATCGTCGCGGACGAATATGTCGATGCCGAGTTTGGGACCGGAGCGGTGAAGATAACCCCGGCGCATGACCCGAACGATTATCTGGTCGGTGAGCGGCATAATTTGGAGCAGCTTTTGATAATGAATGACGACGGCACGATGAACGCGAATGCCGGAGAAGATTTTGAAGGCATTGATCGTTTCGAAGCTCGCAAAAAAGTCATCGAGCGTTTCGAAGAACTCGGCCTGCTTGAAAAGATCGAAGATTACGAGATAACTCTGCCCGTTTGCGAACGCTGTAAGACGATCGTCGAACCGATACTTTCAAAACAGTGGTTCGTCAAGATGGACGAGATGCGCGACATGGCTTTAGAACTCATGCGAACCGAGGGCGTGCCTCATTTTTCGCCGCAGGTGCCGCATGAAAAGGTTTACACGGCGTGGCTCGAAAACCTGAAGGACTGGACGATCTCGCGGCAGCTTTGGTGGGGACACCAGATCCCGGCCTGGTACGACGCGAACGGAAATGTCTTCGTAGCTCACTCGCTTGAAGAGGCGGAGATAAAATCCGGCACAGTAGGTTTGATCCAGGATCAGGATGTTTTGGATACGTGGTTCTCGTCCGGCCTGTGGGCGTTCTCCACTTTGGGTTGGACCGGGTCAGTACCGCCTGCGTTAGCAGGTGGCACAGCGCAGCATGATGAGACTCTTGCGTTTGATCTGAGTAACTCAATAACCGAGACGCCGCCACCCGCTCACGCGGGCGGTACTGACTTGCCTGACTTGCAGACTTTTCTTCCCACCGATGTCCTGGTAACCGGACGTGACATTATTTTTCTTTGGGTTTCGCGAATGATAATGCTGACGAAGAAGTTCGTCGATAAAAAAGCGTTCGAGGACGTTGTGATAACCGGCACGGTTTTGGGCAAGGACGGCAAGCCGATGTCCAAGTCGCGAAATAACGGCGTCGATCCGCTTGAGATGTTTGATAAGTTTGGCGTGGATGCTACTCGTATCTATCTTGCCTCGATAGCAACCGGCGCGGATATTCGGTGGAACGATCTGCTGATCGAGACCTATCGGAATTTTGCCAACAAGATCTGGAACGCGACGCGGTTTTGTTTGATGAATTCTGACGGAGCTGTGGTCTCGAGTCCATCTACCACCCCGTCTGCCGAAGCGGCAGCCACCCCTCCTAATCAAGGAGGGGAG
>CAZSEL010000009.1:0-114850 GCA_964605905.1 uncultured Chloracidobacterium sp.
TGCAGTCTTTGTTCCGACAATTACCAGGTTTTGAGACGACCTCCATAGCTTTTCCAAAAGCCTCGAATAAAGCATTGCGGCTGCGCCGCCGCTTCAGAAGCCCGACAAATCTCTCAGTGGCCTAATGCAACCGACAAAATTCTGTCCTGAGTCGCTTCTTCGCGGTCAAAAACTTTAACGATCGTTCCGCCGCTCATCACCGCGACGCGGTCGCTCATGCCTAATACCTCCGGCAGTTCCGATGAGATCATCAGTATCGCGACACCCTGTTCCGCAAGTTCCATCATTAGTTCGTGAATCTCAGCTTTCGCTCCTACGTCGATGCCCTGCGTTGGCTCATCCAGAATGAGGACCGAAGGTTTCGTCATCAGCCAGCGGCTCAACGCGACCTTTTGCTGGTTGCCGCCTGACAGCGTGGAAACTGCATTAAAGATCGCCGGCGTCTTGACGCCAAGCCGTCGCGTATAGTCGGCCGCGATCTCTTTCTCTTTGCCGAACCCGAAACTCAACCCGGCAAAACCGGAAAGTTTTTTTAGCGAAGCAAGCGTGATATTTGCGCTGATCGGAAAATCGAGAACTACGCCGTGTTTTCGCCGGTCTTCGGGTAAATAGGCAATTCCATATTCGATCGCCTCGCTTGGATGGCCGATGCGTATCGGTTTCCCCTTTATCAGAATTTCCCCCGAGTCGGGAGATTCCAGACCGAAGATCGTCTTTGCAAGCTCTGTTCGCCCGGCACCGATCAGGCCGGCAACTCCGACTATCTCTCCTGCTCTGACTGCGAGATCGATTCCGTTAATTCCGGCCGACCGCGAGCCGAAATTCTTTAGTTCGAATATCACTTCGCCGCGTTCCACTTGCCGCTTTGGGAAAACCGCGGAAAGCTCGCGTCCGACCATAAGACGTATCAATTGTTCGGTCGTAACTTCCGCCATTTCTCGTGTTGCGATAGTTCGTCCGTCACGTAAAACGGTGACGCGGTCGGCGATCACGGGCAGTTCTTCGAGCCGATGTGAAATATAGATAATGCCGACGCCGTCTGCCCGAAGCTCTCGAATAACTCTGAAGAGGTTATGCGTATCTTCTTCCGACAGAGAAGCCGTAGGTTCGTCAAAGATCAGGACCTTCGCATTTGTACCAAGTGCGCGGGCTATCTCGACAAGCTGCTGCTGCGGCATCGACAGATCAGCCGCGATCGCGTCCGTATCGATCCGCGCACCGACACGTTCCAATAATTCCTTCGCGACGGTGCGTCGTTCTTTCCAATTGACGACGCCGAAAAAACCGGCTTGTTCCCGGCCGATCGCCATGTTTTCGGCAACGGTCAATTCCGGAAATAACGCAGGCTGCTGATAGATGGCGGCAATGCCGAGCGATTTAGATAACGCCGGAGAGTTATTGGTTATCGCGTCCCCGTTTAAAATGACGTCGCCGTCGTCCTGCAAAACCGCACCGGTTATTATCTTGATCAGCGTCGATTTCCCGGCCCCGTTTTCACCGACGAGAGCATGCACCTCGCCTGACTTCAACGTGAACGAAGCATCCCGCAACGCATGAACGCCGGCGTAGGATTTAGAAATGTTTGACGCTCTCAGCAGCATATTCTCCGGCATATCTATTGATCTGCTAATACGACCACATGAAGTTCTCGCGGACCGTGGACGCCGATCGCCAGCGTCAATTCTATGTCCGATGTACGCGACGCACCGGTGATAAACGTGATCGTTTTACTTAAATTCTTACTGGTCAATTCAAGGATCTCACCTAAAGTTTGACGAATTACAGCGGCTCTCAAAATACATAGATGAATCGGCGGCACGAGCGATGTAAGACGATGACTTTCAGCCTCCGACTCCAAAACAAGCGTGCCGGTTTCGGCGATCGCCCATTGCGCGGACGTGATGCCCAGATCGCAATCAAAAAGCTCATCCTTCGTCGCATTCTGAACAAAATTAACGCTGTCTAGATTCTCCGCCAACCGGTATATAAGATCGGAATCGGAGATCGCAACGACCTTTGCTCCGATCTTTTCAACCAGCGTCGCAATATATTTCGCTGCTTCGCTCTCGCTCGAAACAACCGAGCAAAGCCCACCGACCGATTCGAGGTTCGTTTTGAAATTATCTATCAATTCTTCAGTCGATAATTCCCGCTGAACTTTGCTCTGTAATATAACGCCGTGTCCGTGATGTTTTTGATGCTCGGCATCATAGGGCTTACTCGCCGCGAGGCTGCCGCGGATCGACGCAAGGATCGCATCGCGGGCAGCAGCATTTTCACTTGTCGTCGTTTCAGTCATTCTCTTTCAAATGCGTTCGCCACTCGTCACGAAAAGATCTGGGTGCAACCGCCGGAGCATCGCGCCACGCTGTCCATGCACCAAGCGGCGGCAGAAGTCTTGCCATAAAGCCACTCACTTTGCCGACCTTGCCATCACGCACAAGAAGCTTTTGCATCACGCGCGTCGCCTTTATTCCAAGTCCGTACGAAAATTGGCTCGACCAGGCGTATCCGTACAGCCTGAACGCGAGGCTCTCGCTAAATTTCTTTTTCCTTTGCGGATTTGCCTCAGCACCGCCCGCTGAGCCGTCGGTAATTTCCGCCCGCAGGTGGAGCAGCAATTCAGGTATATCGATCTTTACAGGGCAAACTTCACGGCACGCTCCGCAAAGACTCGATGCATACGGCAACTGTTTCGATTTAGAAATGCCGATAAGCTGCGGCGTAATTACGGCACCGATCGGTCCCGGATAAACCGAGCCGTAAGCGTGGCCGCCAACCTGTTGATAAACCGGGCAGGCATTCAGACAAGCTCCGCAGCGTATGCATGCAAGGCTTTGCCGCGTGACCGGATGCGACAACATTCGCGAACGGCCGTTGTCCGTCAAAACGATGTGTACCTCGTCCGGCCCTTCGTCATCGCTATTTTTCTTTACTCCGGTTATCAGCGACTGATATGCTGTAAGCCGTTGGCCGGTTCCGGAACGCGGAAGCAGTTTCAAAAAAACGTCGAGGTCTGCAAACTTCGGAATGATCTTTTCGATGCCCATCACGGCAATATGCGTCTTGGGCAGACTTGTCGTCATTCGCACATTGCCTTCGTTTTCAAGGATCAGGATCGTACCTGTTTCCGCTACGCCAAAATTTACTCCGCTAATGCCGACCTCAGCTTTAGCAAAACGCTCACGGAGGATGCGGCGAGCCGTCGCGGTCAAAACATCTACATCCGCCGTTTTTTCTATACCAACTTTTTCGACAAAAAGATCGGCGATCTGAGCCTTCGTCTTGTGGATTGCCGGAACAACGATATGCGACGGCGTTTCGCCCGCAAGCTGGATGATCCATTCACCGAGATCGGTTTCTATAGGTTCAATTCCTTCGTCTTCGAGCGCATCATTGAGATGAATTTCCTCGGTCGCCATGCTCTTCGATTTGACGACCATCTTCGCTCCGCGTTCGTTTACAAGATCGAGCACTATCCGGCAGGCTTCCTTCGCATCGCGTGCCCAGTGAATTTTTGCCCCGGCATTCTCCGCGTTATCTACAAATTGCAGAAGATATCGATCGAGATGAAGCAGCGTTTCTTCCTTTATGGATCGAGCGTTTTCGCGAAGTCCTTCCCAATCGTCGACCGACGCCATCGCGATCTTTCGACGCTCGCCAAAATTATCCGCAAGCTTTCGAAGCGCTCCGTGAAGCACCGGATCGCCTAAGGCGTCGCGAGCGTTTTGATCGAAAGTTTCTGCTGTCAAATGCTCTATCAATTCAAGAGCTTGTCTGAAAAGCCTCTTTTCAATTGCCTCCAACTTTAGAGTCTATAAACCACATTCTACGGGGCTGGAGCATATCCTCGGCTCCCAGCCCCGTGTTTTTTGGCCCCAGCCCCGCGTTTTTTGACCTCAGCCCCGCGTTTTTGGGCTCCAGCCCCGCGTATTTTTTGAGCCAGCAACGGGCAAAATTTCCGTCAATTTAATGCCGGTCATTGCCACTGAACCGTCGAGCCTGCAATTCCCGCAATACCCAACCATTTCCGGAATTCTCCCGACGCTATTAAGTCTGACTTTTTAGACAGCCTCAATTATTCCCGCGACGCCAATATCTCCGCCAAATGAACCGTCTTTACTTTCGAATCGAGCCGGGAAAGGCGTCCGCCGATCTGCATTAGGCAGCTTGCATCGCAGGAGACCACCGCACAAACGTCTGCTTTTTCGATCGATTCGATCTTGTTATCCAGAATTCCCGCTGATATTTCCGGATATTTCACAGAAAACGTTCCGCCAAAACCACAGCAAACATCCGCGTTCTGCATCTCGACAAACTCGATGCCCTTCACATTTTTCAACAGCTTTCGCGGTTCGTCGCGAAGGTTAAGGTCGCGCAGCCCATGACACGCATCGTGCCATGTAATGCGGCCCGAGGCTGAAGCTCCGACATCCTCGACCTTCAAAACATTCACAATAAATCCGCCAAATTCGTGAGTTTTGGCTGCTATCTTTTCAGCGCGTTCCTGCCATTTTTTGTCGTCGGGAAAAAGCTCGTGAAAGTGTTTCACCATCGCCGTACAGGAACCCGATGGGCTGACGATCGCCTCCGCTTCCGATTCTTCAAAGATCTCGATAAACCGCTTGGCAAACTTCTGTGCTTCGTTTCGATAACCCGTGTTGAACGCAGGTTGCCCGCAGCACGTTTGGCGTTCGTCAAAAACTATCTCGCATCCTAAACGCCGTAAGACCTTTACCATGCTTACGCCGACATTCGGGTAAAGTTGGTCAACGAGACATGTGATAAAAAGCGAGACTTTCACAAATAATTCTTATTCGTGCATTCGTGGCAAAATCAGCATATGAGCCACGAATGCACGAATCGTGATCAACCGACAAACCGTTCTTCAACAGATGCGTATCTCTCCGCCGCCTCATCTATCTCTGCTGATGGCCGCGGCTCAAAGCTCGTCAATTCAAAATTCGCTCGAACATGTTCCCTCGCATCCGAGATCGATGAAAAACGTCCCGCCGTGATCGCCTGAACAAGTACGTTGCCGACGACGGTCGCTTCGGTGAGTCCGGCTACGGCCTTCATGCCGCTGGCATTTGCCGTCATCTGATTTAAATAATAATTGCGTCCGCCGCCGCCCAAAATCTGTATGCCTTCGAGGCTGTTTCCTGTAAGCGATTCGATCGTTCGCAAAACGCTGGCGTACCTAAAAGCGAGCGAATCAAAAATTATTTTTGCCACAGTCGCCGGTTTTCCGTCAAACTCCTGACCGGTTTCGCTAAGCTGCAACTCGATGGCTTCGATCATACTGGGCGGATTCAGAAAGCGCTCATCATCTGGAAAAATGAATCCGGAAAACTCATTTGCGCCTACAGCCTCTTGAAGTATCGTATCGTAATCAACGTCCAGGCCGCTCGCCTGCCATTCCCGGCGGCAGGATTCAAAGATCCACAAGCCCATTACATTCTTCAGCAGCCTGACGGTCGCGAATGCTCCACCCTCGTTTGTGAAATTGTGTCTGGCAACCGACGCGTTTATCAGCGCCTCGTCATTTTCAACGCCTATCAATGACCATGTGCCGGAAGAAATATATGCCCAATTTTTAGCAAGCGGCGCACCGGCAACCGCGCTTGCCGTGTCGTGAGTGGCGGGTGCAATAACCCGCACGCCAGAGAGTTCGGTCTCCGCTTCGATCTCCGGCTTTAGTGCTCCAATATCAGTGCCGGCGGGAACGATCTTTGGCAAAAGATGAGAAGGCAGTTTTAACCGGTTGAGGAGATCAAGATCCCAATCAGCACTAGCCGCATTGACCATCTGCGTCGTCGTTGCGTTGGTAAATTCCGCAACAGCAATTCCCGTCAGAAAAAAATTCACCAGATCCGGCAGCAACAGCAGTTTGTCGGCCTTCGCGATCTGAGTCGTCTCAGAATACAACTGAAATAACGTGTTGAAACTCTGAAACTGGATGCCCGTTTTTTCAAATATCTCCGCACGTGGAACCTCGGCGAAAACCCGCTCCATTGTTCGTTTAGTGCGGCCGTCTCGATAACAGATCGGGTCGGCTATCAGTTTCCCGTCCGCACTTAGCAACCCATAATCAACCGCCCAGGTATCGACTCCAATACTATTTATCGTGCGTCCTAACTCTCTTCCGCGAACTCCCGCGATGTGTAAACCTGACTTGATTTCCGCAAGAATGTGAGCGAAATCCCAACGCAGGTGTCCGTCCTTTTCTACCGGTGGATAATAAAAACGATGGATCTCTTCGAGCAGCAATTCGTTCGGATCGACACCGGCAAGAAAAACCCGTCCGCTGCCGGCACCAAGATCAACCGCGATGTAAAGAGGGCCGGGCATCGTTGGTATTTATTCGGCAATCGAAACTTATCGAACTCGCGAAACTAAATAATGCCGACAGAGATACCCAATTGGGCCGGACGCTCCTTTGTCTTTCTCAAACGGTATTCGCTTTTCCGATAGGTGTGGATCGGATCGATCGCACCGCCATCACGCGTCCGTGCCGCCGCTAAGATGGGTGAAACGTCCGTGGTAAAAGCTTCTTTTAACGTCGAAAGAGCCGTAATGGCATCGCCCGCAGTTTGAGCCTCTATAAGCTTCTCACGGTCAATCAGATGTGCCTGAATATATGCCCTCGAGATCTCGATCGAGCTTGTCACTAACGATTCGATCGGATCGGTCACATTGTGCGACTGATCGAGCATATACGACGGATCGAATCCGGGAAGATTGTTCAATTCCGCATCGACAAGCTCGTTAAAGATCAGGAACAACTGAAACGGCTTGATTGAACCTGCGTCGAGATCGTCATCGCCGTACTTGCTGTCGTTAAAATGAAAGCCACCAAGTTTCTTAAATTGGATTAAACGCGAAACGATCTGTTCGATATTCACATTTGGCGCGTGATGGCCGAGATCGACCAGGCAAGAGGCTTTGTCGCCAAGTTCTTTCGCACAAATGTAGCTGGTCCCCCAGTCATTTATCACCGAAGAATAAAATGCCGGTTCATAAAACTTGTGCTCTATAAAAAGCCGCCAGCCGTCGGGAATCGCGGCATAAATTTCGCGCATCGATTCGAGATAGCGATCAAGCGCTTGACGAAAATTAGATTGCCCGGCAAAGTTGCTCCCGTCGCCAACCCAGACGGTCAGAGCCTTTGAGCCTATCCTTTGCCCGATCCCGATGCATTCAATATTGTGCTCGATCGCCTGCTTGCGGACTGCGGCATCCGTGTGCGAAAGGCTGCCGTATTTGTACGAATTTTTCTGCCCCGGCTGGTCTTGAAACGTGTTCGAATTCATCGCATCGAACGTGAGCCCAAATCCGCTGGCCGACTTGACGAGATCGCCGGTGGCTTCGGGCTTGTCCCAGGGAATGTGAAGTGAAACGGCGGATGTTGAGCGAACCAGCTTATTTATGGTTGAGCAATCTTCAAGTTTTTCGTAGATATTACGTGGCTCGCCCGGTCCCGGAAAACGGGCAAAACGCGTCCCGCCGGTGCCGACGCCCCACGAGGGAACGGCGACCTGAAACGCCCGGGCCTTTTCGATCAGCGTATCTACCTCAATATTTCGCCGGCCAAGTTTTTTTTCAAGATATGCGAGATCTTCGATGAGCCAGTCGTTTTTCGCTTTGTTTTGATCGGCAATAAAATCCTGCTCGATCTCGAAATTTGCCGTCATATTTATCTCCCGACCGGAGTGCGACAGACTGTTAGTCTGTCGCAACAGGCTAACAGTCCGTTGGTCATCTCATAAACCCGTCCTGCAATCCGCCGTCAACCGGAGTACGACAGACTGTTAGTCTGTCGTAACAGGCTAACAGCCTGTTGTACAGTCATCTCATAAACCCGTCCTGCAATCCGCCGTCAACCGGGATGATATGTCCGGTGGTTTTGCCAAGCCTTTTCGACAGCAGCAGAAAGATCGCTTCAGCCTGATCCGCAGGTTCGATCGGCGTCTGGGTCAGCGACCGTTTTGCGTAGAAATTAGATAATTTCTCGGTCAACGTATCCGTTTCCTCCGAATCTTCGAACGGAATATCATATTTCGCGAGCGACGCGATCACGCGGTCACGCGGGAACATTGTGCTTCCTTTGACGACCGTCGCCGGAGCGACCGCGTTGACGCGAAGCAGCGGCGAATATTCGATCGCAAGCTCACGAACAAGGTGATTGGCTGCCGCCTTGCTTGTGTCATACGCCAAGCTTCCTTTCTTGGCAACAACGGCATTTGCGCTCGTCGTCAAGATAACATTCCCTGTGAGACCTTGTTTCTTGAATACCTTGTGAGCCTCGTCTGCGACGATGTAGGCTCCTTTAACGTTGATTCCAAACGTAAAATCCCACATCTTGTCTTCGATATAACCAGCCTTATCAGGTGGAACAAAAACACCAGCCGTTACGATCACGGCATCGATACCGCCATAGGCAAGCATCACATTCTCAAACAATTTTGCGACCGATTCGCGGTCGGTCATATCGCAGCCAAGCCCGATGGCGACTCCGCAGTTCGAGATTCCTGTTCCTGACACGCCGATACCGGCACCGTATTGAGCAATAATTTCGGCAGCAGTTTCCCTGGCCGCCGCTTCGTCTTTATCGACGCACACAACATGTGCTCCTTCCTTTACAATGCGATGCGCCGTTTCACGACCGATTCCCGCACCGGCTCCGATTATCACATGTATCTGCCGGTCAAGCTCTTTTTCCGGCGGCATTCGCTGGAGCTTGGCCTCTTCGAGCGGCCAATACTCGATGTCGAATGCCTCCTGCTGATCCATCGCCTCGTATTCGTCAATGGCCTCGGCTCCACGCATCACCTCGATCGCGCAATTATAAAACTCACCCGTCACACGCGATTCGCTCTTATTCTTGCCCCACGCGATCATCCCAAGACCGGGGATCAAAACGACGGTCGGGTTCGGGTCGCGCATCGCCGGCGAATCCGGCCGTTTACAGCGTTCATAGTACGCTGCATAATCCTTACGATACTGAACAAGCCCTTCGGAGATCGCTGTTTTCAGAGATTCGATGTCGCCTGTCTCAGGGTTCCAGTTTACGAACAAAGGCTTGATCTTTGTCCGCAGGAAATGATCCGGGCAAGACGTTCCCAGTTCTGCAAGCCGAGGGCCGTCTATGCTGTTTACAAAGCGCAGCATCTTCGGATCGTCCTGAACTGTCCCGACAAATCGGCGATTAACAGAAATTTGTCCGCGAACAACCGGAATGATCTCGGTCTGCAGTTTTTGGCGAGTAGTTTCATCCAGATCTTTATGTTTCGGTCCGCCAAATGTCTTCTCGCCTCGGTCGTGAGACTCGATATATTGGGCCGCACGGTCGATTATTTCAAGTGCGGTTTCGTAGCAGGTCTTGTCGCTGTTGTCCCACGAACTCATTCCATGATGGCCGAGCAGAATGCCCTTTGCCTGCGGATTTTCATTAATCAACTGCTCGATCTTCAAGCCGATGTCAAAGCCGGGACGCTGCCAGGGCACATAAACGACGTCTTCGCCATAGATATCTTTCGTCAGCCGTTCCTGGTTGACCGACGCCGCGATCGCGATCACTGAATTCGGATGAAGGTGGTCAACATGCTTAAAAGGAACCAGCGTATGCAGCGGCGTATCGATCGAGCAGGCACGCGGATTCAGGTTGAAAACACAATGCGAATACATCGGGTACATCGCATCTTCGATCGGCGTTTTTGCTCCGTTCTCCGGCGCATTTTCATAAAGCGACCGCATGGCCCGCACCTTTTCCAGGTAAAGCGATGCGAATCCGTCGCGTTTCGCGGTCCGCAGATCGCCGCCGGAGCCTTTCAGCCACAGCACTTCTACCTCTTCGCCCGTTAACGGGTCCGTTTCCGCCAGCTTGGATGATGTATTGCCGCCGCCTGTATTTGTAAGGGTCAGGTCTTCACCCAGTTTGTTAGAACGATAAACGAGCCTGTCAACGCCGGTGAGTTTATCGGCCTCTTCATCGCTCCAAAGATACTTGACGAATTTAAATTCCAATTCAGGTCTAACTTGATTACTCATTACTTAAATATATCTTGATTATTTATTGCTAACTGAAATTAATGGAAAACCGCTTAACCATTGTAATAAATGGAGAATATCAATCTTTTCGGCAAAAGACAATATTACGGGCTTGTCAAATGGTCAGCCCAATAATCATTACAATTCGCAGGCGCCGTTTGCGGCCTCGCATTCGTAGATCTCAGGCACGATTCCCGTCTCCCGCTCATAAAGCCGAGCGATCTTAGAGGTAAAATCACGATGTTCGCCCGGCCGAAAAAGATTAATGGTACATCCGCCAAATCCGCCGCCGATCATTCGCGCACCCAATACGCCGGATTGCTGACGAGCAAGATTCACCATTAGATCAAGTTCCTCGCAGCTAACCTCGAAATCGTCCCGCAGGCTGTTATGCGATTCGTTGATCAGTTTGCCCACTTCTTCGAGATCGTTGCCGCGAAAAGCCTCGACCGCTGCCAAAACGCGGGTATTTTCAGTGATCACATGGCGGGCACGTTTCTTTAGCGTTTCGGGCATGTCAGCGGCCCGTTTAAGTTCATCCAGTGTCGCATCGCGAAGCGAAGCTTTCCCCAGAAAAGCTGCCGCTGCCTCGCACTCGGCTCTGCGTTTGTTGTATTCGCCGTCCGCCAGATCATGCTTTGTTTTTGTATTGCAAATAACGAATTTGCCCGCGAAAACAGGTATCGCCGACCATTCGAGCGAACGGCAATCAAGAAAAAGAGCGTTGCCCTTCTGGCCTAAAACAGAAGCAAATTGATCCATTATCCCGCTACGCACACCGGCATATTCGTTCTCGGCCGCCTGCCCGACTTTTGCCAACTCCATTCCGCCAATCACTTGTCCGGAAAGCGAAGCAAGCGCATATGCCACCGATATTTCAAGCGCAGCAGACGAACTTAAACCCGCCCCGACCGGCACATCGCTTTCGATCAAAAGATCGGCTCCACCAAGCCTGAAATCCGAACGCTCGAGTATCATCGCGACTCCCTGAACAAATTTTGTCCAATCTTTTGCTGGTGGCTCATTAATACCATCGAGATCGAATTCAAGTTCGTGTTCGAAATTCAGCGATGCGACCCTTATGTTCCTGTCCGGTCGCTCTCTTCCGGCAATGTAGGTGGCAAAATCGATCGCGCACGGCAGCACAAAACCATCGTTGTAATCGGTATGTTCGCCGATGATATTCACGCGGCCGGGCGCCCTAAATATCCGCGGCTCGGTGCCGTATTTGGCTCGAAATTTTGACCGGAGTTGGCTGAGGTCGATCACAAGGTTTCCAGGTAATGCGTTTCGCTCAATTCGCGAAGTTTTGCGGCGGCCCATTCGGGCGTTATGTCACGCTGCGGGCTGCCCAGTATTTCAAAACCGACAAGAAATTTGCGCACCGTCGCAGAACGCAGCAAAGGCGGATAAAAATGTGTATGGAAATGAGCATATTCGTGACCGCTGCCGTCGGTCGGCCTTTGATGAAAGCCCATCGAATAAGGAAAAGGCGTGGCAAACAGGTTATCGTAGCGCGTCGTAACCCGTTTCAATATATCGGCAAAAGCCGACCTTTCGGCATCTTCGAACTCGTCGATCGAACCGCGATGATCTTTGCCGACTATCATTATCTCAAAAGGGTAAACGGCCCAAAACGGCACGATGGCCGCGAAGTATTCATTCTCACAAACAATGCGTTCACCTTTGTTCCTTTCCAATTCACAATAATCGCAGAGCAGGCACGTTCCATTTTTCTTCTTATATTCACGCTGTGCTCGCAGTTCTTTTGCCGGTTCGTTTGGAATGCTCTCGCTTGCCCAGATCTGGCAATGCGGATGCGGATTGCTCGCCCCCATCATCTCACCGCGATTTTCGAAGATCTGGACGTGGTTGATGAAATCAAAGTTGCCGAGTTCACGATATTGCAAGGCCCATTCATCAACCACATTTCTTATGTCGGCGACTTTCATCCGCGCCAAAGTCAGGCTGTGGTTCGGCGAAAAACAGACGACCCGGGAAATGCCTCTTTCTCTTTCCGCAACCAACAAGCCATCAGTATCGAGTCCGCCATCCGGCACATTCGGTTGGATATTGTCAGTACCACCTGCGGTAACGGGTGGGGCAATGTGTCCTTCGGGAACGTCCGGCTGGATCCTGTCGGTACCACCTGCGGTAGCGGGTGGGGCATTGCTTCCCTCGGGAACGTCAGGCTGAAGCGCCGCAAAATCATTTTCAAAAACAAAAACACCCGTGTACGCCGGATTGACTTTTTCGCCAACCCGTTTATTTCCCGGACAAAGGTAACAATCAGGATCGTATTCGGCGAGTGTTTCGCGGTTCGAAACCTCGGTCTGCCCCTGCCACGGCCGCTTCGTGCGATGCGGCGAGACGATTATCCATTCGCCCGTGAGCGGATTAAATCGTCGGTGCGAATGCTCGTTTAGATCAAACATTTTTTAATTGGATCGCAAGCGGGACGCTTGCGATCCAATCATAGTTTCCCCGCAGTCGGATCGGGCCAGTCGTCCGTGCGAAAGGGCGAAGCGGGCAACCCGGAATCGTTTGTGAGATTAGGGTGTTTTGGGTTGCTGTTAAAAGCGTAACGCACGGCTTTTGGAGCGGCGACGCTCGGCGATGAAACCTCGATCTTGTTCTTCCCGACAATTTTCCCATCCGCCCAAAACCATTTTTTATCGTCACCGGCGATGGCAAATTCGTCCAATCTTTCGCCGTCACGGATCCTCAGTCCGGTGCCAAAATCGTCATAGGTCAAAACCACGATCGAGCCTTTTGTTTCCGCTTTCACGACGACGGGCGAATTGTCGATCTTTCGTCCATAAACGTCCTTGAGCGCCCATCGGGCCATTCGTTTTCCGACATCGAGCTTATTTTTTGGGTGAATATCACCTGCCACACCGATGTCGATGGTGACGATGAGGCCTGTGTTTATCACGCTCAAGGCGGTTCGCCGCTGGGCCTCGCGGATAAAGCTCCACGGAGTTTCTTCCGGTTCTGCGTTTATTCGTCTGTAGTTCGGCAATTGAACTATACCGAAATAAAAATCCCCCTGGCCCCAACGCTCGCGCCACGCGCGGATCATCGTCGGCAGAAGCAAATTATATTGCTCGGCCCGAGACTCATTCGATTCGCCCTGGTACCACGCCGCGCCGCGGATCGCGAAAGGCATCAGCAGCTCGATCATTCCGTCATAGATCGACGACGCAATACGATAATCGCGAAGAGCATCCGGCACACCGGGCGAGGGCGAAGGCCGTACGCCCGCCGCACGAGATTTATCAGCTTGCTCTCTCCATTTTTTTATCGCTTCCGCATATTCCACGCGGACACGCGGGCGTTCCTCATCCCATATCTTAGTTCTATCAACCGTTGGTTTAAGTTCGGGCGACGCATTCAGATAAGCGACCGGTGTCCACGCTTCGGCTTGCGAACCGCCGTAAGATGAATTTAGCAAGCCGATCGGAACCTTCAATTCTTTTTCGAGTTCGACACCAAAATAATATCCCGCTGCGGAAAATTCCTTTACGGATTCCGGCGTGCAGACGGCCCAATCGCCGAGTTTCCCGACTCTTTTCTTGAACGCAACTTCGCGGCTGACGTTAAACAATCGGATATTCGGATGATTCGCCGCCGCCGTTGCGGCTTCACCTCCCGCTGACTCGGGGAGCCGCCACTGCATGTTCGATTGTCCTGCAACCAGCCACACTTCCCCGACTAAAATATCTTTCAGCTCGATCTTGTTTTTGCCCGTGATCGTCATCGTCTGCGGCTTAAAGCTCGCTGACAATTTACCGAGATCGACACGCCACTTTCCGTCCGGCCCGGCGACGACAGTTTTCTTTTGCCCGGCAAAAGCGACGGTCACGGTTTCGCCCGGCTCGGCAGTTCCCCAGATCGGCACCGTCTGCTTCTGCTGAAGGACCATGGAACTGCCGATCACATCCGGCAAATGCACATCTGCTTTTGCGGTGAGCGTTATAAGAGCAAGCAAGAATAGAACCTGAAAACTTTTCATAATATCCGTCGAGCCAAAGTCTGGCACGCAAGCTCTAAAACTGTTGTCTCTCCGCTCGATCTATCTGAGTATCCTTTATTTTCCAGCTTTGCCAGATGCTAAAGTCCGATACGTTCGTTAGGCTGAACGCCTTAACGCCGGGCATCGTCTGAGCCTTAATTCGGAAAAAAGAAGCAGAGCTAACATCGTCAAGCACAAAAGCCGGACGAGCATCGTCATTCGCAAAGCTCACCTCGACGTTGTCAAAAGTAATTCCCTTCGCATGTCGTACATAAAAACCGTAGGCCGGAATCGTGCCGAACATACTCGGTTCGGGATAGCTTTTTTCATTTTCCGGCACGACCCTTAATGCGTCTTCCTTCGTTCCGCCGCCTTTGTAATGGATCCGAATATTGCTCAACCGAACGTCCTCGATCGCACTTTCCGCGAGACCCGCGATGATCGAAGCATAATGCGAATCGGCGTCAGAAACGACTACATTGCTTATGTTTACACGCCTGATCGCACCGACCGGCGTTCCTACTGGCGCACGCTGGCGTTTGCCAAGACGGATAAATATCGGCGCGGTCGTGATGTCGCGCATCGTGATATTTGAAATAGAAACATCCTCGATATAACCGCCGTCCACTGTTTCAATGGCCAGGCCGCGACAGTGAACAAAGACGACGTTTGAGATCGTAATGTTTTTGAAACCGCCGTTCGATTCCGTTCCGAATTTTATGCGGCCCGTTACGCGATCACGGTCAGGCGCAAATTCCTGTGTCGTCTTGAACGTGCCGTCCAAAAATGTGCCGAGATCGAAACCGGAGACCTGCGTGTTTGTGATCGTCACATTCTCCGTCGCCCGGTTAAAGCCGAGAGCGTAGCTGCTTTTCAAGACGATCGCGTCATCGTTCGGCGAGTTCACGTAAGAATTCGAGATCCGCACGTTACGACAGGCGTCGATATCGAAACCGTCGCGGTTCGTATCGACACGAAGATTGTCGATCGTCAGGTTGTCCACTCCTGTTGCCAGCAACGCAAAGTGCCCACCCCGAAATATCGTAAAATCTCTAAGGGTGACGTTTCGCGAAAGTTTTAACGCAATGGCCTTTGTCCCGAGGCCGTTCATTTCTTTTCGATCCGAGGTCTCACCGAGCGGCGAAACATTGTTCGCCATGCTCGCGGGCGTTTCGCCTTCCGTTCGCGGCCGACGCGGCCCGGGGCTGCGCCGCGAAAGACCGCTACCGTCGATCTTTCCCTGCCCGATTATAGCCACGTTCTCAACGCCAATTCCCCATATCAAACTATTCTGCCAATGCGAATGCCCGAAGTCCTGATACATATCGAATGCATTCGGCTCAGGCAGATCATAGCTTCCCTTATGTATCGCCGGATCGGCAGCGAGGATGGTCGCTCCGTTATCGAGGTAAAGCGTGATGTTGCTTTTCAGATGGATTGAAAAACTCAGATATGTTCCGGCTGGAAAATAGACCGTTCCACCACCGGCTAATGACGCAGCGTCGATGGCCTTGTTGATAGAGAGAGTATCCAGTGTTTTACCATCGCCGACCGCACGATAATCTTTGATGTTGTAAAACGACTTACTATCGACGGCGTTTTTTTGGGCCCCAACCGGCGGAAGCCCAAAGCCTAAAACAAAAAGCAAGACTGCCAGACCGAATGTGATCGCAACAATATTTCTCATAAAAATCTGCAGCACCTAGTGTTGCGACAACATAATTGAGGTGCAAAATATGTTTGGCTGCTTTTAAATTGCCTCCACCATTCCTCGCTTTTTCGGCTAAAGCCAATCGGAATTTCTTTTTCTTATATTTTTGGCTAAAGCCCAAGGGGGTTTTCAGCTAACCTCCACCTAAAGGTGGAGGCAATTTAAATTTGCAACTCAGAGTTCTCAAAAATGCCTTAATAATAATGCCCCATAATCACATTGTCGCAGCACCTAGTGTTTTCGTTTCAGCCATTCTTCCGGCACGGGAATAATACAGATGTTCATCGACCGCCCGTCTTCGGAAAGCATTGCGGACTGGATCTGGATCTTGGTTCCGTCAGGGCTCATTGTCGGATGCGGATGATCCTGCGCCGTCCGCTTATGGCCGGTCGAGAGCAAGATCATCTCGCTCGTTTTTCTGTCGATCAGATAAATGCTGCGAGAAAAATCGTCGCCTACGGCCCAACGTCCATCCGGCGAACCGCTAACATGCCACAATCCGCTGCCATCTTTTGTCTGCCCGACGATACGCATCTCATGTGTACGTAGATTCACAATGCCAAGTCCGGTCGGCTTTTCGCGTGTGCCCGACGGTCCCCATTCAGGTTCTTGCCCGGGATTCGCTCCGCCGACCGCTGTCGCCTCACCGACCTCTTTTGTGCCGCCGGCTATCTTGCGATGGCCCATGATAGCGAATGCGACCTCGTCTTTTGAAATGACCACTTCGTGCGTCACCCAATCAGTTTCAGGTTCGGGATATACAGGCCTCAGCCCGCTGCCGTCGGCCTTTACCGTCCACATACGCTGCGGAGATTTGCCGCCGGTTTCCCAGCAAAATAAAAGCTCGCCGGGCAACCATCCGTTCGTTTGAATGTGGCCGACCTGAAACGGCACCGAAACAACATGCTTGAATTTGCCGGTCGCAAGTTCCATCGCCGCAATGCCGGACGGCCCGGCACCCATATTTCGCGGCCCAAAGTTTTTTTCGATCTTCGCGTCCGGCGCCAAATGCCGTGCGGCCTCTTCGCGTCCGACACGAAAATATACCCATTTCTCATCCGCATCGAGCGCCATATCGCCTCCGGCCTGTATCTCGACCGGAGTGGTTCCCATTACTTTTTGATAATGATCGGCAGACTGCATCTTGTCCGCATTGCTGTCTGCAAACAACTTTTCAAGATCGACCTCGATGATCTGGAGCGAAGCCGGTTGCTGCGGTCTCCGAGCAGGTGTCGTTCCCGGTGCGGAAGCCGCTTGCGGTGCCGCCGGTCGATTCGGATTTCGCATGAAATAGAGCTTCATCGAATACCTGGCAATGCTCAGCATTCCCGTGTATCCGCCCTCTGTAACCTGAACCAGATCGCCGGTCTTTTCATTCACCGCCATCGCCTCGCCCCGCACGCGGCCCGACCGAAAGATTAGCCACTCGCCGTCAGACGTCCATTGGTTATGCGTCTGATAGATCTTCGAATCGCCCGCCGGAGTGCTTGTCAAAAAGGTGAGCATTGTCCCGGTAACCGGGTCTTTCACGACCTTACGTTCCGAAGGAAACCTTTTGCCGATCTGGCCATCGGCCGTTCCAGCAAAAATAATTGCAAGTCCAAGGGCAATAATAGTGGCAAAGCGTGTCATATTCACTAACGTCCAATTCTGATCGTGATCTTATTGCTGCTAAGGCCGTCGGCCGTGGCCGTGACGGTGATAGTGCCGGAACGTGCCATTGCCTTGATCAGCGCCTGACATAATCCCTGAAATGCTTTGCGTTCATTTGCCTGGTACGGCTCATGGCTATTGATATCGGCGCTATCGACGGCGGCAATAACACCCGCTCCTTCGATTTTGAAACTGACCAAATTATCTGCGTCTGGAACAAGCGTGCCGTTTTCATCCACGACCGAGACGTTCACAAAAACAACGTCGTCCCAACTATTTGCGATCGTATTTTTATTGGCCGCGAGGCTGATGCGCGCAGGTTTTCCGGCGGTTCTAAGTTCAAAGGATGGCAAGAGGCCCTTACTTACGTGCGGGCTACTGACACAGACGGCTTTGATCGTTCCTGGTTCAAAATTTACTTTCCAATTGCGCGGACTGTCGTCTTTCGGGCGCGGCTGGCGCCCAAGCGACTTGCCGTTCAGGAACAGCTCGACCTCTTCACAATTGCTGTAAACTTCGACATCCTCTTCGTGCGGTTCTAAATTCTTTGGCGTCCAATCGGAAAAAAGCACCTGCGGCCGGCGTTCTTCGACTGGGCTGTATCCGGGATCGGTCGGCGCACGCGGCGTTCTGGCGACACGGCGGGCGAGATAAACCATCGGTTTATCGCTCCACCAGCTTTGCCGCTGAAACGCGATCGGCCTGGGAACCGCGGTCTTATAAAGCAACCCTGAATTGTAAGAGACCGTCGGCCACTGCGCCGCTTCGCCAAGATAATCGATCCCGCTCCAGACAAAATGCCCCGAGTATTCAGGATTGTCCCGCACCGCAAGCCATTGGATCAGCTCGTGCGTATTTTCCGTCCCAATGATCTTGCGCGTTGGTTTCTGCTTATATGCGGCGAGTATCTCTTTCTCGCGGTAATTTTGGCCGACCACGTCCAGGATCTCGGCTAAACCGTTGTCATAATCGCGCGCGCCTTCTATGTTCGGGCGGAAAAGGCCTTGTGTTACGGGCCGCGTCGGGTCGTTTTCATGGAACGTGTCGACAAGCCCCCGTAAGGTCTGCTTGGCTTTCTCGGCATCGGCGTGATTGTCGCGGATCTCGTTTCCCGCGCTGTAAATAATAACGCTCGGATGATTGCGGTCGCGACGAACAATGTCCCGCACATCGATCTTTGACCACTCGTTAAAATCCTTATGATAGTCGTGCGGATTCTTCGCCCGCGTCCACTGATCGAACAACTCGTCCATCACAATAAAACCCATGCGATCTGTCAGATCAAGAAATTCAGGCGCGGGCGGATTGTGAGCGGTGCGGATCGCATTCACACCCAGCTTTCTCAGTTCGTTCAACCGATGTTCCCAAACCGCGATCGGCACAGCCGCACCGAAAGCACTGCCATCGTGGTGCAGGCAAACACCCTTTATCTTGAAATTCTTGCCGTTAAGCCAAAAACCGGTCGCGGGGACGAATTCGAACGAGCGAATACCAAAATTCACAGTCTCCGAATCGATCGTTTTCCCGGCCGAAATGACGCTTACGACGGCCTTGTACAGGGTCGGTGTTTCGAGATTCCAGCGGCGCGGATTTTTAACTGTGAGCTTTAAATTAAGGTCATTTGACCCGCTGCCCGCAAGCGTCGTGGGTTTTGTCGCACCGGTGCCAACGAGCTTTCCGCTATCGTCAAACAGCTTTACATTTAACGAGATCTGCTTTGGTTTACCGAACGCATTCACGGCTTTGCTCGCAATATTTACGACGGCCTCATCCGTACTTACATTTGGGGTCGTGACAAATGTCGCCCATTTTTCCAAATGGACCGCGTCCGTGATCACAAGCCGCACATGACGATAAATCCCCGCTCCGGTGTACCAACGCGACGCCGGCTGCTGTGAAGTGTCGGAGCGAACAACGAGTATATTATCCTTGCCAAAGTTCAAATGGTCTGACAGATTGTAACCGAAACTGACATATCCGTATGGCCGCTTGCCCAGATGAAATCCGTTGATCCAGACATCGCTGTTTGCCATCACCCCGTCGAATTCGATAAGCACGCGCCGACTCTGCTGAGCAACCGGCAGCGTAAAATGCTTGCGATACCAGCCTATGCCCGAAGGCAAGAACCCGCCGCCGCCGCCAGTTGGATTTTTAGCGTCGAACGGCCCCTCGATACTCCAATCGTGCGGAACATCCAGTCGTCGCCACGCCGAATCGTCAAAACTCGTTTGTTCGGCGTTCTCATGATCGCCCTTGATAAATCGCCAGTCAGAATCAAACTGCGTCGTCACGCGGGCAGACTGCGCACTCACGCTGCTGGCAAATACGAGGACAATTCCTAAATAAAATAGAGTCTTTAGTCTCATTTGAATACAGAATTAGCGAACAGAAAATTTATAGATCGTCGTCTGTGTGTAAGTCTTTCCCGATTTGAGTGTTGTCGTCGGAAACGCGGGCTGATTTGGCGAATCGGGAAAATGCTGAGCTTCCAGGCAGAAGCCGGAACGCCTCGGATATTGCTGGCCGCTCTTGCCTTTTATAACGCCGTCGAGAAAATTCCCTGTATAAAATTGCACGCCCGGCTCGGTCGTCAGGACTTCCATTACGCGTCCGCTCGTCGGCTCATAAACCGTTGCAGCACGTGAAAACTCGTTCCCGGTTTTATTCAGGACCCAGTTCTGATCATATCCGGCCCCGAATTTTAGCTGCTCATCCGTATGATCGATGCGAGCACCGATCGTGGTTGGAATGGTAAAATCGAACGGCGTTCCTTTTACGTTACGCAATTCGCCGGTCGGGATCGAGCCGCTGTCGGTCGGCGTAAACCTATCCGCATTTATCGTCAACCGGTGATCCAGAATGTCGCCGTTTCCCGCACCTGCAAGGTTGAAATAAGAATGATGGGTCAGATTAACGACCGTGTCTTTATCGGTGGTTGCCGAATATGTGATCTTTAATTCGTTCTGTTCGGTCAGGGTATAAACTACCGTTGCCGTCAGGTTTCCTGGATACCCCTCTTCTCCGTCGCGGCTTAGATACTTCAGTTCAAGATTGGCTCCGCTTGTATCGATGAACGGACGAGCACTCCAGACGACCTTGTCATAACCTTTCGGGCCGCCGTGAAGATGATTTTCACCGTTGTTGGCCGCGAGTGTGTATTCCTTACCGTTCAAACCAAATTTGCCCTTCGCGATCCTGTTCGCATAACGGCCAATAAGAGCACCGAGATAAGATGTGTGTTTCTCGTAATCAACAACCGAATCGAATCCGAGGACCACATCACCGAGCTTTCCTTTCTTGTCCGGAACCCTTAGCGAAACCACCGTGCCGCCATACGTGATTATCTTCGCCTCGCTGCCTTTGCTGTTCGTGAGAGTATAGATCGCGACCGCTTTGCCATCGGCTGTCTTGCCGAACGGAGCCTTTGCGATTCTGGGTTTAGCGGCAGCGGTCATTCCAAACGCGAGCATCATCGCGGCAATAAAGACGGTTTTTTCCTTCATATATCTTATATGACTGAAATTTACTACTCATTAGAAAGAAGATGCTGATGTCTTCTTTCTTCTTTGCGATTTTTCTTTGCGTTCTTCGCGGCTTTGCGTGAAACAGGTTTTTCACGCAAAGCCGCAAAGCAAGAAGTAATAACAAAAAAAAACCTATCGCGTAATCTGGGCTAAATACTTGCCTTTTAAGGAGGAGTAATCCACAAAACACTAAATTGGTAAAACCAAATTCCTACACCTTAGCACAGGGCAACCAAAAATAAAAGATTCATTTAACCGATTAACTGACATTGCCCGTTTTGGCGGCTTAGGGTAAAGTTTGAGTTGTTTTCCGCAGAAGTATCGATCTCGAAAACCTATGACTTGGGAAGAACGCTGGCATCCTTTGCGCGAAGAGTGGGTCGTGATCGCGGCCCATCGTCAGGATCGTCCGTGGAGCGGCGAGACGATCGCAGCCGAGCAAAAAAAGCTGCCGCAGTTTCTCGCCGACTGCTATCTGTGCCCCGGAAATACGCGGGTAAGCGGCAAAACCAATCCTGACTACAGCCAGATATTTGTATTCGATAACGACCATCCGAGCGTAGATATCAATGCTCCACAAAATGATGAACCGCCGTCTCCTATATACAAAGCAAGGCCTGCCGCCGGAATTTCGGGTGTTGTCTGTTATAGCCCAAGACACGACCTGACGCTTGCGGAATTGGAGTTGCCGGAGATTGTAAAGCTTATGGGCGTTTGGCAGGAGCAATACACCGATCTCGGCTCTCGGCCGGAGATCGAACACGTTTTGATCTTCGAGAACAAAGGCGAGGCAGTCGGCGTTTCAAACCCGCATCCGCATTGTCAGATATACGCAAATAATTTCGTATTCAAGACCATTGAGAATGAGGCTCGGGTGAGCGAGAGATATTTCGCCGAGAATGGAAGGGCGTTGTTCCAGGACATAATTCAAGCCGAAAAAACCGACGGCCGACGCATCATCGCCGAGAACGATACCGCGATTGCTTTTCTACCGTATTTCGCGCGATATGCCTACGAGGTTTTTGTTGCTCCAAAAGAATCGCATCCAAGCATAGCCAATCTTTCCAGGACGGAAACAGCCGACCTCGCGGCAGTGCTGAAAATGGTTCTCGTCAAATTCGATAATCTGTGGAAGATGCCGTTTCCGTATGTAATGCCGCTCCACCAAGCCCCGACCGACGGTGGGAAATATTCAGCGTTTCATTTTCATATCGAATTTCATCCGCCGCTGCGAAAACCGAATTTACTAAAATATCTCGCAGGTCCAGAGATAGGCGGCGGAAATTTTTTGAGCGACACTTCGCCGGAAGAAAAAGCGGCCGAGTTGATATCGGCGTCGAGCATTCACTACAAATCGGAGGCGAATCTATGAACGACATCAAGTCGCTCTTTGCTCCGATCAAGCTGCTCCACGAAACTATACGGTCACATGTAGTCGAGGCCTGCGAACGCAGTTCCGTCGAGCAGCTTTCATCCATCGTCGCCGACGGCGAGGGCGATACGATATTTGCAGTCGATCGCATCAGCGAGGAACTATTGATCGATTTCGTCGAGCGTGAGATCGCCGCGAAAACTCCAGTCGTTCTGATCGCCGAAGGCTTGGAGCATGGCAAAATTGTTCTGCCCCGCGGAGCAGACGAATCCGACGCTGTGTGGCGGATCATAGTAGATCCGATCGACGGAACACGCTGCCTGATGTATCAAAAACGAAGCGCCTGGATATTGACCGGCGTAGCGCTGAACCGCGGCGAAGAAACCAATTTGTCGGACATAGAGTTTGCGATCCAGACCGAGATACCGCTCGTAAAACAGCACCTTTCGGATACCGTCTGGGCGTTTAAAGGCGAGGGTGTCAAAGCCGAACGACACAACCGCATAACCGGTGAAAACCTTGAACTCACGCTCGCACCTTCGCGAGCATCGACCATCGAACAAGGTTTCGCAATGATCTCGCGTTTCTTTCCCGGTGCCCGCGATGTGCTTGCCGCGATCGATGAAGAAATAGTCGCCGCCGCGCTCGGCAAACCGAAACACGGAAAGGCGCAGAGTTTCGAGGACCAATACATTTCCACCGGCGGACAGCTTTACGAGCTTATGGCCGGACACGATCGTTTCACAGCAGATATTCGTCCGCTTATGCAAAAAACAATGACCGAACGCGGACTCGATCTCAGCATCTGCTGTCATCCTTACGATCTTTGTACCGAGCTGATCGCCCGTGAATTAGGCGTGATAATTACAAATGAGAATGGAGACACCCTGACCGCTCCGCTTTCTGTGGATGCTGATGTTTCCTGGCTCGGCTACGCGAACAACGAAATTCGAATGCAAATCGAGCCGATATTGCGGGATTCCCTGAGAAATCGCGGGCTTATCTAAACTTCTTGCGGCTTGCCGCTCTATTTGGAGATCTGAAAAGTCAGTAATCAGGGTTTGAACCGGCTCGGTAGGAGCCAAATGTTTGTAGAAACGAATACAGAAAAAAGAAGAAAGCCCCGTTAGGGGCGGCACTAAACCAAGTCTAGTCAATAACATACCGCTCCTACAGAGCTTCTGTGATTTTTTGCATCGATTCTACAAACATGACGCTCCTATGGAGCTAAAACAGGAAAATCTTACTTTTCAGACATCCTCGCAAATAGATGGGCGAAGCCCAGAAAAATATGGCTCTTATTCTTTATGTACCAAATCGTTGAAGGAAATATGCGTGGCCTCAAGGATGTTGAGGCATTCGTAAACCTGATAAATGATCCGCCTGAGTCGATCGCAGGTTTCTTCGATTCCTCGGCGGACATATTTGTTGCGCGCGGCCCCGGCCGTCTTGATGTCATGGGAGGCATCGCCGATTATTCCGGCTCCCTCGTAATGCCGATGCCGATCGCCGAGGCTACTTTCGCCGCGGTTCAAAAATGCCCCGGCAATTCCATCGAGATCGTCAGCCTCGTGACGGATGGCGCGACTGCTCGCCGCTTTTTAATGAGCATTTCCGATCTCTGCCTCGCTGCCGGCGGCTATGAAACCGTCCGGCGTTGGTTCGGACGAAAAGATCATTGGGCTTCGTACATCGCCGGAGTTTTCTTTGTTTTGCAAACCGAACTGGATTTTGATTTTCAAACCGGCGTGCGAATTCTCATCAATTCAAATGTCCCGATCGGCAAAGGCGTCAGCTCGTCAGCGGCCCTTGAGGTAAGCACAATGCAGGCCGTCTGTGCAGCATACGACATAACGGTCGAGCCGCAAAAACTGGCGATTCTTTGCCAGTTGGCCGAGAACAAGATCGTCGGCGCCGCGTGTGGTGTGATGGATCAGGTCGCGGTGCATTGCGGCGTTGAAAATTCGCTGGTTTCGTTGGTGTGTCAACCGGCTTCACTACGTGATCCCGTGCCGATTCCGGATGGACTTGAATTTTGGGGACTCGATTCCGGAGTGCGGCACGCAGTCGTCGGCTCGAACTATTCGTCAGTCCGCGTTGGCACATTTATGGGTTACCGCATTATCGCCGATCTCGCCGGGCTAAATGCCGAAACGATTCGCGATGGAATAGTAAAAATAGACGACGACCGCTGGAATGGATACCTAGCGAACGTAACGCCTGTCGAGTACGAGCGCGAGTTTGCCGATCGAATTCCGGTCACGATCTCGGGCCGAAGTTTCCTTGATCGATACAACGGCACCACAGATACTATCGCTGCGATCGAGCCTGAAAAACTTTACTCCGTAAAGGCTCCGACAGAGCATGCTATTTACGAGAATTACCGTGTAAACCAATTCGCAGCTCTTCTGACAAAACCGATCAACGATGCGACGCTCAAAGAATTGGGTGAACTAATGTTTGCGTCCCACGCCGGATATGCATCATGCGGATTAAGTGAAAGCGGGACCGATCGACTCGTCGAAATGGTTCGTGAAAAAAAAGAGGAAGGACTTTTCGGCGGCCGGATAACCGGCGGCGGCAGCGGCGGAACTGTGGTCGTACTAAGCCGAACCGGTTCTCGTGACGTAATAGAAAAGATAGCAAAGCGTTACGCAGCCAAAACCGGACGAATGCCGTATATATTTCACGGCTCTTCGCCGGGATGCTCGGACTTCGGTCATCTGCGCGTGCGTTATATTGGCAACTAATAGTTGCCGAAACTGTGTATAACGGGTATATTTTCGATAATTGATCTTTCAGGTCAGGAACGTGTTCGCGTCGTTGCAGCAACGGACGGAAAAGCGGTTAACTAGTGTGGCGATTATGTGAAAATCAAATAAATTATGACATCAAAATAATTATGACAATCAATATGTTTTGCGGCTTGCGGCCTCTTTCGGGCTTTGCCCGTCTATTTGCGGAAAAGCTATGCTTTTCCGATTGTCGCTTTTTTTGATTCGCGGCTATGCCGTCCTCACCGCAAATAGAGCGGCAAAGCCGCAGGTTAGGTTACTTTTCAATTAATCAACACACTAAATCGCTTATTTCTTTTAGCCTATTTACTTTGAGTTGGAGAAAATATGAGTCATCGTTTTTTTGCGCTATGCGCTCTATCTTTGTCTGCACTTTTCAATTTGTCGTGCGGCTCGACAGCCACACCAGGCACTAACGGCGCCAATAACACAGGTGGGACAGCTGCCGCAAAAGAGCTTAAGTTAGCCTTTGTCACGAACAATGCCTCGGATTATTGGACGATCGCCCGCAAAGGCGTCGAGAAAGCCGATGCCGAGCTTACGGATGTGACAGTCGAATTCAAGCTTCCCGGCGAAGGAA
The DNA here is from genome assembly GCA_964605905.1 of uncultured Chloracidobacterium sp. Taxonomy (GTDB): domain Bacteria; phylum Acidobacteriota; class Blastocatellia; order Pyrinomonadales; family Pyrinomonadaceae; genus OLB17. Next base: position 25,701 of record CAZSEL010000009.1, read on the forward strand.
CGGCGGCCGAGCAAAAACGCATCATCGACGATCTTGTCTCAACCGGCATCGGCGGAATCGCGATGAGTCCGGTCGATCCCGATAATCAAACCCAACTCATCAACGACACGGCGAAAAAAGCTCTTGTTATTACGCAGGATTCCGACGCGCCGAACAGCGATCGTGCGCTTTACATAGGTACTGACAATGTCGCGGCAGGCCGACAGGCCGGCGAACTCGTCAAAGAGGCGCTTCCTGACGGCGGAAAGATAATGGTCTTTGTGGGCAAGAGCGACGCCCGGAATGCGGCGGAGCGATATCAGGGATTGAAGGAAGCACTGCAGGGATCGAAAGTCGAGATCATCGACATCCGAACTGACGACACCGACCGAGCCCGGGCCAAATCCAACGCCGCCGACACGCTTGTTAAATACTCGGATATTGCCGCCCTAGTCGGCCTGTGGAGCTACAATGGCCCGGCGATCTTGAACGCCGTCAAAGACGCGGGCAAGGTCGGTCAGGTAAAGATCATCTGCTTTGACGAAGAAGACGAAACGCTCGCCGGCGTGAAAGACGGCGCGATCTTTGCGACCGTCGTTCAGCAGCCGTATGAGTTTGGCTACCAATCTGTAAAACTTATGGCCCAGATCCTAAAAGGCGACAGATCGGCGATCCCCGCAAACAAGCAGATCAACGTTCCGACCCTGGTGATCAAGAAAGACTCGGTCGAAGAGTTCACGAAAAAGATCAACGCCCTCCGCGGCAGAAGCTAGTTACAAACCGCGAAATACGCTAAAGACACTAAAAATAATATTCTTTTTTTTTCGCGTCTTTAGCGTATTTAGCGGTTAAAAACTTATGGCCTCTCTGATACTCGAAATGCAAAAGATCAGCAAACGCTTCCCGGGCGTTGTCGCTCTTGATGCGGTCGATCTTGATGTGTTTCCCGGCGAGGTCGTCGCTCTTGCCGGTGAGAATGGCGCGGGCAAATCGACTCTCATGAAAATTCTCGGCGGGATTTACCAGCCGGAGAGCGGAGCGATCTGCATCGATGGGACAAAGGCCGTTATCGGATCTGTCTCGGACGCAGCCGCCGGCGGCATTGGCTTCGTTCATCAGGAATTGAATGTGCTCGACAATCTTACCGTCGCCGAAAACATCTATCTGGGCCGCGAACCACGCCGGGCGAAATTCCTGATCGACGTTGCGAAATTGAATTCAGATTCGAACGTTTATTTGAAACGCCTGGGACTGAATGTTTCGCCGCGCACGCCGCTGCTCGAATTATCCATTGCGCAACAGCAAATGGTTGAGATCGCAAAGGCCCTGTCGCAGAACGCCCGCATCGTCATCATGGACGAGCCCACATCCAGCCTGACGCTCACGGAAACCGACCGGCTTATGTCCGTGATCGGCGAGCTCCGTTCACAGGGAATAAGCATAATTTATATCTCGCATCGGCTCGGCGAAATAAAGCAGATCGCAGACCGCGTAGTCGTGCTTCGCGACGGCAGGAACGCCGGAACCTTACAACGAGCTGAGATCAACCACGACGCGATCGTCTCGCTAATGGTCGGCCGCGATCTTAAGAAATTCCGTAATCACGAAGATCCCGTCGAAACCAAACCTTTCGCTGCAATTCAGGATCTTCGAACGCGACGTTTCCCTTCGTGTGCTAATTCATTCGATGTCCGTGCCGGAGAGATTCTCGGTTTCGCGGGACTTGTCGGCTCCGGCAGGTCGGAGGTTGCGCAAACGATCTTCGGGGTCGATCGCTCTTTGGAAGGTGACATTTTGCTTGACGGCAAACCCATCGCGATCACAAACGCGCGCGACGCCATAAAAAACGGCATCTATCTCGTGCCAGAAGATCGTCGTATTGCGGGGCTGATCGTGGACATTCCGATCCGTGCGAATATCACGCTTCCCGCTCTTTCCCGATACGCCTCGGCTGGATTAGTGAGCCGTAAACAAGAAAGCAAAAAAGCCGCTGAGATGTGCGCGAAACTAAATGTAAAAGCACCATCGACCGAAACCAACGCTGTAAATCTGAGCGGTGGAAACCAGCAAAAGGTCGTGCTTGCGAAATGGCTTTCGTTAAATCCTAAGCTTTTGATCTTTGACGAACCGACGCGCGGTATAGATGTCGGCGCAAAAGCCGAGATCTACGAATTGATGCGCGAACTTGCAAAAAGCGGCGTTGCGATAATTATGATCTCAAGCGATATGGAAGAGATTCTGGGTGAAAGCGACCGGATAGCCGTTATGCATGAAGGCACGATCACCGGCATTCTCGATCGGGCAGACGCGAGCGAAGAAGCGATCATGAAACTGGCGGTCGGCGTACGGCAGACTGTTAGTCTGCCGACTGCGACGGGCTAACAGCCCGTCGTACTTATTATGAGAAAAGAACTCGGAACATTCGTACTTCTCGTCGTCCTGTGCGTCGTTCTCGCGATCCTGAATCCGAGTTTTCTCAGCTCTGCCAATTTACAAAATCTGGCCCGGCTTATCGGCATTTACGGCATTTTCAGCATCGGGCTGGGCCTTGTCATCATCACCGGCGGCATCGATCTTTCGGTCGGTTCGGTCTTTGCCTTGCTTGGCGTTCTGCTTTCGATCTTTTTGGTCGAATGGCATTTGCCCGCCGCCGTCGCGGTGCTGGCGGTCGTGCTGATCGCGACTTTCTTGGGCCTGATAAATGGATTCCTGGTAACGCGTGTAAAGATCCAGCCGTTCATTGTTACGCTTTGCGGACTGCTTTTCTATCGCGGGCTTGCACGCTTTGTCGCAAGCGACGAGACAAAAGGCTTCGGCGCCGCTACCGGTTTCGAGACATTGCAAAGCATGGCGACCGGCAGCGTCCTTGGCGTCCCGACGCCGTTTATAATTCTTGTTTTTATCAGCATAGTAATGTGGGTCGTCCTGCATCGCTCGGTTTACGGCAGATACTTATTCGCCGTTGGCCGTAACGAAACGGCCGCCAGATATTCCGGTATAAACGCAAACGCCGTCACTACAAGCGCATATGTTTTTTGCGGTTTAATGGCCGGAATAGCCGGTGTGCTCCTCTCTTTTTATACAAACTCGGTTTCGCCGTCGTCACACGGAAATTTTTACGAGCTTTACGGCATTGCCGCGGCCGTCCTCGGCGGCTGCAGCTTACGCGGCGGCGAAGGCTCGATCATCGGCATTTTGATCGGCACCGCATTGCTCCAGGTCTTGCAGAATCTGGTGAATCTGCTTGGCATTCCAAGCTCGCTAAATTTCGCGGTCATGGGCGCCGTGATCCTGATCGGCGTCATTGCCGACCAGCTTTTGCGACAAAGACAAGCCGCCCGCGCCGTGAAATAAAGTTTGGAGTTCCGCCTTTAGTCGGTAAGTTCTTTTAAATTGCCACGGGTTTTAACCCCCGGATCATAGGTTTTTCGAAAAAGGCTTTAGCCGAATAAAAACAGAAGCGATCCTATATGAACGACTCAAAATTGAACCGCCGCAATTTCCTTAAAACGACCGTCGCCGGTGCCGCCGGATTATCGCTGCTTGCAAATTCGACCGCAGAAGCCGCACCGTCGGAAATTCCTTTTGTATTGCCCGATAGCATTTCGAGCCGACGCATAATTCCGCTCAATCACGAATGGCTTTACAGCGAGCGATCTTCGCCCGAGGCAATGCAGCCTAATTTTAACGACAAGGGATTTGCCCGCGTCACCATTCCGCATACAAACAAAATGCTGCCGATGAATGGCTTTGACGAAAAGGAATATTTGTTCGTTTCCGTCTATCGCCGTCATTTCCGTTTGCCAAAGGAACTGCAGGGCCAACGTATCTTCGTCGATTTCGACGGAGTGATGACGGCCGCTAAAGTCTTTATCAACGGCAAAAATCTCGGTGAATACAAGGGCGGCTATACGCCATTCTCATTCGAACTGACCAGCGATATAAAATGGAACGCCGACAATGTTCTCGCCGTCGAGGTCGATTCGACCGAACGAAAAGACATTCCGCCGTTCGGAGGAATGGTCGATTATCTAACATTCGGCGGCATCTATCGCGAAGTGCAGATCCGTGCCGTTCCAGCCGTCTTTATCGACAATGTTTTCGCCAAACCCGTAAACGTTCTCAGTGACGACCGCGAGGTTGTCGTAAAAGCATTTATTGCCGGAACGATCTCAGGCTCGCCTCAGCTTCGGGTCGATCTATTGAATAAAGACATGATCATCGGGTCGTCGGCAAGGGCGCTAAGCTCAACTGGTGAACAGTCGATCGTCTTGAAGAAATTCGGCCACGTCGCTCTTTGGGATACGCATCAGCCGCAGCTTTACAATATTCGCGTCACTATTTCCGACGGAACAAAGGTGATCGACCACTACGAAACCCGCATCGGTTTCCGCGAGGCCAAATTCACTCCCGAAGGTTTCTACCTTAACGGCAAGCATCTCAAATTGCGTGGTCTCAACCGTCACCAAACATATCCATACGTTGGCCAAGCGATGCCCGCGCGCGTGCAGAAACGCGATGCCTGGATATTAAAGAACGAGCTAAAATGCAACATCGTCCGCACTTCTCATTACCCACAATCGACGCATTTTCTCGATGCTTGCGACGAATACGGCCTGCTCGTCTTTGAAGAAATTCCCGGCTGGCAGCACATCGGCGACAAAGCCTGGCAGGACCTGACCGTGCAGCATGTTGACGAAATGATCCGCCGCGACTGGAACCATCCGTCGATAATTCTCTGGGGTGTCCGCGTAAACGAGTCGCGCGATAATCACGAATTTTATACTCAAACCAATAAGCTGGCACACGAACTCGACGATTCACGGCAGACCGGCGGCGTGCGGTTCAGATACGATTCCGAACGTCTCGAGGATGTTTACACGATGAACGATTTCGGCTTTCCGCTGCGGCCGCCAAATCATCCGCTCTATCTGAACACGGAATTTAACGGCCACATGTACCCGACCAAACGCGCCGACAATCTCGAACGCATCCGCGAACACACGCATCGCCACGCACGAGTTCACGACGCACTCGCGTCCGATGTAAAATATGCGGGCGGGCTCGGCTGGTGCGCGTTTGATTACAACACACACGACTATTTCGGCTCGGGCGACCGCATTTGTTATCACGGCGTTTCGGATATTTTTCGCATCCCGAAACCTGCCGCCGGATTCTATAAATCGCAATGCGACCCATCCGAAGAGATCGTCCTCGAACCGGGGTTTGACTGGGCACGCGGCGACGAGAACGAGAGTTTCACAAACGCGCTTGTCAGCTCAAACTGCGAAAAGCTCAAATATTACGTCGGCGAAAGGATGATCGCCGAGGTCGAGCCGGATCGTAAAACATACCCGCATCTAAAGTACGCGCCGTTTACCACAAACCTGCACGCCGCGATAGGCAAGGGCTGGGAAGATCTGCGGATCGAAGGCTACATCGGCGGCAAAAAAGTGATCGAGCGAAAGATGTCAGCCAAAGGCGTCGATCAAATGTTTATCGTTCAAGCCGATGACAATGAACTCGTCGCCGACGGGATCGACATGACCCGCGTCGTCTTTCGCGTCGCCGACGAATTCGGCAACACGCGCCCATTTGCTCAAGCGGCGATCCAATTCACCATCGAAAATGGCGAAATAATAGGTGATAATCCGTTCGCCCTCGTCGGCGGCTGCGGAGCAGTCTGGATCAGATCAACCGCAAAGCCCGGCACAATAAAGCTAACCGCCAAACACCCGCGGCTCGGCACAAAAACCGTCGAGATCAAAGCAGTCCCGTGGAACTTGTAGCTGTAAGATTTCCTGTTTTAGCTCCGAAGGAGCGTAATGTTTGTAGAATCGATTCCAAAAACCCATAAAAGCTCCGTAGGAGCGGCATGTTATTGATTCACCTTGGTTTAATGCCGCCCTAACAAGCTCAATCGTTGCAGCGTTTAGGCCGTTCCATTTGTCATAAAAAGTGGAACACCGAAACGAATTTCTATCTGACCGACGCGATAAAGGATTTTGCGGCAGGTTTGACTGAACGGCCGCTCGAAGACAGATATTTGTCCAGATTCGGCTTCTTTAATGATCTGATCCCGGCGACGACCATCTGTGCATTTAATAATGCTCCCGCCGGTGTCGAGTGCGTGCGTTTGTCGGCGAAAAGTGCTTCGACATTTTCGGCTCCGAGTTTCTCAAATTCCAATGCGACGATCTCGTTCAGATCGATAAACGCCGCACCGCTTGCCTTCGCGGCGTTGGCCGTCCACTTTACAAATGTTTCGCTTTCTTTTCGAACGATCTTACCGTCCTGCCAATCTTTGTGCGGCACCATCGAACAAAAGATCACGGTTGCACCTTTCGCTTTTGCGTCGTTTCCGTATTTACGCATATACCAGCCAAAGGTGTGCAGCGTTTCCTTTGTGCCGTTGAGTTTGGCCACCTCGATGGTCTCGTCGCCATCGCCGTGCAGTGACGGACGTTCCTTTGCCGCGGGATCGTCATATTTCCCGACATCGTTATGCCCAAATTGGATAATGACGAAGTCGCCCATTTTCAATTCGGCCAAGACGCGGTCCCAGCGGCCTTCGTTCTGAAACGTCCGGCTGCTGCGTCCGCCGATCGCCCGGTTGACCACATTGATCTTTGACAAATCAAAAAACTGGGCCAGCTCCTGCCCCCAACCGCGCATCGGAGCGTTGCTGTTCAGCGTCGAATCGCCAACGACAAAAAGCGTCGGCAGCTTCGGATCACGTACCCGCAACGGCGTTGTCTTTGAATCATCAACCACCGGACGAACGTCATCTTTGATCTGTGCGGAGACGATTAATGCAGAGGCGATAAGAAAAGTCAGAAGCAGAGTTGTTCGCATAGGCTTTTGTCGCCAACGGTGACCAATATTAAAGCCTAGGGTGTAATGAGCGATAGCGAATGAAACCCTAGGTCAAATCAAAACATTTGATCGGTCGCTGAAGGCGACCAACAAACGTCGTGCTGTGTTCGTCGCCTTCAGCGACGGAAAAACTTTTTACCGGCTTCCTAGGGTTCCGCCGAAGCGGCTGCACCCTAGGCTTTAATGTTAGTCGCCGTTGGCGACATGACTCGCAGTCATTTGCTCTTCGCGATCTCAACCGCATAAACATGCGTCGGCCCGAGCATATTCGAGCGAAAGACGATCCATTTGCCGTCAGGCGTGAATGTCGCATTCGGTTCGAGCGAATAGTCATGTTTGGTCAGGTTAACCAGCTTTTCCGACCTGAATTTGCCGTTCTCAGGTTTGAACAAATAGATCCATTGGCCGTTGTCACCCTTTGCAACGCTGTTCGGCCCGCCGCCGTCGCCGAGAAAGGTTTTGCCATCCGGGGAAGCGCCAAAATGTACCGACCACTCGCGTTTCTCCATCCCGTATTTTTGCATCTTGCCGGTCTTTATATCGTACTCGGCAAGCCAGAAAACCTGTCCCTTTGGCGTTTGCAGATCGTAGTAGATATATTTTCCGTCCTGGCCAAAAAATTCATGCCCCGCGATTTCCATATCCATCGTGCGAGTGTGGATCTTCTTCAGATCGCTGCCGTCAGTGCGAATCGTCCAGATGCGATCGACCTTATGCCATGGCCCTTCGTGGCAAAACATTATCAGCGTCGGGTCGGTCGGCGACATCTGGACGTGATTCAGCCAATCGGTCGCCGGGTGAAAGGTTTCCACCTCGCCCGATTTGATGTTTATCGTATAGAGCGACATCGGAGTCTTTGCGGCCAGGCGGTCTTCCATCATCTGACCCTTTCCGGGATAGCTGTCACGTGCCGGCACCTGTCCGGCCGGTGCGTTCGGATTCTGTGTTGGTTTTGCTTCTGCTTGTGGAACGGGACGCGCCGGAGGAGGCGGGCCGCCCGTGACCATGCTGCCGGCGAGCAATGTCTCGTCGGCATTCAACCCAAAGCCGGAACCGGTCCGCAGCTTCGCGTTCTTGACGATCTCGCGGGTGGCCTTTGTATCCACATCGGTCTCATAGACGGAATCGCCCTTGAAATAAAACACCTTCCGGGTCTTTCGGCCGACTACGACACTTCCCGCTCTGCCTTCCACGATCTGTTCTATTTTTTTCGTCGCGAAGTTATAAGTAGAAAGTCCGCTCCGAGTTGAAAAAATGAGCTTGTCGCCGTTCACCGTATAACCATTCTGATGAAAATAGAACGACGAACTGCCCGACTCTTCCGAAAGCCTTACAACCCGATGCCCCGTATCCGGATCGACCCATTCACGCGGCAGTTCCTGCGCCAAAACGAAAATGGAAGATAGAAGCGTAATTAATGTCGCTATGATTGTGCGTTTCATCGTCCTGTAGTTTGGCTATTTCGCGTTCCCCGCTTGTCCCATGTCCCTGCGACTCCACACGCGCTGTTTTTGCGGGACACGGCTTAAAAATGGGTGTTTTTCACGAGTTCGCCGTTTGAAAACAGCCAATTTGTCCCCAACTTGTTCCAGGCTTGTTCCGGGCTTGTTCCGGGCTTGTTCCGGCCTGTCGCGGGACATGCAAGTATGTGTGTTTACTGGAGTTACGACGAATTTTCGCGCTAATTCCGCGTTTTTTTCTATAAAAGTACACCACACGTGTGCCACAGCCATGTCTGTAAAGCTATTTCAGGACGAGACACTGCCAATATTTCAAAAGATCAAGTATCCAGGCGCATTGCGCCCGAATACTTTATTCTACTATGTGTTGCATAGATTGTCAATGTTTTTATCTATGCAACGATGCGCAACCCGCCGCAATCAGAAGATCAGCCGGATACCAAACTGAATGTATCTTTGGCTGGTTCCCGGATTTGGGCTGCCGAACGCTATCGCGCCGCTGGTAAGGCTGCCGAAATTCCCGTCGTAGTTGTTGCGGATACGCCACAGCTTGAATCCTTCCAGCGTCGTTATGTCATACGCCAACGAGTTTCGTGTCGCGAAGCCTTCGGGCAGCGGAATATTGAAGAAGGCGTCAGGCAGTGCACCACTGGTTGAGCCGGCCCGCGGCGGCAGGCGGACGGCGTTAACCATTTGCCTGATCGCGAGGAGGGCGGCATTTCCCTCCGGTGTACCCGGAACAGTGGTGCCGACTGTAGCCAACGGCCTCCCGTTAAAGCCAGCCCATTGGTTGTACTCCACGGCGGTGATCGGCTGCGCGAATGTTACACCATTTATTGTTGCATTCTCACCTGTGATCTCTACCGGAAATGTTCCGAAACCGAACGGAGTGTTGCCACGGCTGTTGAAGTAGAAGTTACCCATATTGAACAAGTTTATGGCGTCTACCCTGAAGTTGATCCTTCTCTTGCCTTCCCCGCCGATCCACGGCATCGGGAAATCCTTCTGGATCGAAAGGTCGAAATACTTCCTGAAAGGCTCCCTGATGCTAAGCGTTCGCGGGGCATTGCCGAGCTGGCCCCTTACCGGACGCATAAAGGCAGCGGGGTTTACATAAGGCTCGCAGCCCACGGGGCCGGTGGCGCCGCCTGAGGTTCCTACTCTGCAGCTCGGATCCCAGAGCGGATTCTTGAGCGGCACGCCTGCAACGATGTCAGGACGAACGACGCGGTTGAACCTATCTCCACCGAGACGATTGGGGTCGGTAATGAAGGGCTGAAAAGGATTGCCGCTAACAATCCTCGCTACACCCGACATGACCCAGCCGCCAAGAGGGCCGTTGACGTACCACGGAGCATCTTTGAAAAACTGTCGGCCTTTGCCGAACGGCAGGTCCCATGTGAAGGTCGAGGAGAACGCGTGCTTTGTATCGAAGGCAGAGAGGGCCCAATCGTCCTCAAGGGAACCGCCGAGAGCAACCTGTCCCTTTACCGAACCGCTCGTCAAAACACGCACATCCGGGCTTGCATCCGACGAGTCATCGAGCGACTTGGCGAAGGTATAGTTGGCTGTAAGGCTGAGCCCCCTGGTCATTCGGCGTCTAAAATCGATATAGCCGGCGTGGCGGATACTGCTCGATTTTGCATTGAAATACTTATTCAGCGGATCATAGCCCAGATAGGTCGAAAACAGGCTTGCGACCTGAGTTCCGATCGCTGCACCAAGGAGGTCTCTGCGCCCAAGCGGGTCGGCGACGTTACCGGACGTGTTTATATTGTTTGCTAAAAGGGTCTCGATCGTGTCCACGTCGCGCTCATTAATGTTGATCTGCGGCGTGAAAAGATGAACACCGCGATTTCCCACATAGGCGATCTCGATCGTCGAATTCCTGAACGGCGCGAACTGCACCGCGAGATTCCAGTTCTGTGCGGATGGCACCGTGCCGAAATCCGGATCGTTAATATCGACGGCGACAGCGGGAACGCCGATCGCTTTCAGCCAAACCAGGCCATTGGGGTCAGTGCCGAGCAGCGTATCCAGCGGCGCCGCGGAGCCCGCCAGGGGATTGTTGCCCGTCAGCCTGACCGGCTGCCCGGCATTGTCCGTTCCGCTCGATGCAGCGCCCCCGACGGCTGTGGGGTTGAGCGTGCCGGCGGCCTGGAACCCTCCGAAATCCGGATTCGCCCCGCGGTTGTTGCCGTTGATCGGGAAATGGGAAATGCCAAAACCTCCGCGAATAACAAGGCTGTTCTTCTCGGTATCGAACCCGAAGATCTTCATTTTCGGGCTCCATGCGAAGCCAAGCCGGGGCTCCCATCCGCTGTAGTCGATCGGGACGATATGCTTTGATCTTCCCCCACGGCCCGAGAAGGCGAACGGAACGATCTGGGCAGTTGTCGGAACATAATCTGGAATAGGTGATCCAACAGGAACACCGGCGGCAATAGCAATATTGCCCCGTTGCGTAGATTCGTTGATATTCGGCGTAGCCGGGTCATCCACCGTCACAGTCGGAGCAGTCGTAAGCGTGACCGATTGAGCAAGGTCAGGCCGGAAGACACCCTGCAGATTGTCGTCCTCGGTGCGCGGCATCTGAAGCGAGTAGCGAAGGCCGAGATTCAGCGAGAAATTCGGCCTGATCTTCCAGTCGTTTTGGACAAAGAATGCGTAACTGTCCCACTGATAGTTGTAAGTAAACAGTGCCGGACGATAATCCGCTGAGGCGGGAACGCCGATAAGGAAGCTGGCCAGGGTGTTTCCGCCGTTAGCGGCGTTGTTTTGACCGGTCGGGCTGCGATTGGTCGCGATCCGGCGGAAATTCCAGCGGCCTCCCGAGCCGGCAAAGAACGGTGTTGACTGCAGACGCGCGCGATTTATATTACCGCCGATCTTCCAAAGCATGTTGCCGCGGTTCCAATACAAGGTGTCGCTGATATCGTAGCGGTTCTCGACGTTAAAGTTGTTGGTGCTCAGTCCCGAACCGAGGTCAGGCGCGGCGTATTGGGTATCAGTGCCCCACCCCGTCATCAACGGCATGCCGCCTGCCGTCAAGCTTCTTAGTCCCAATTCGGTCGAATAATTTCTTCCGCCCATTATCGAGAACTCGGGCGAGAAATCTTCGCTAAAATTGCCCTGCGTGTAATTGAACCGCGCTTCGTTGGTAATGTTGGGCGAAAGTACGTTGTTCACCGTAACGAGATACTGCGTGGCATCGCTGTAAATGCCGGTATTCCCGTTTATGTCGCTGCCGGAGGACGCGCGGATGCCTACCGCAGGCGTTTTCGTCCAGCGGAATGTCGCTTTCATCTTGTCAGTGAAGTTGTGGTCGAGACGGACCGTGAATCGGGATTCGTTCTGAGTGGCTTCCCGGAGGGTCGATAGGTTGCGTACAATGCCGTTTTCGAGAAAATAACCGCCCGCGTCCGGAGGGTTCATGATCCCCATCAATCTCAATGCGGTCGGATCCAGGAATTCCTGTGGAATCACATTGAGATTCGGATTGTTCGCCATGTTCTCGATCTGAGTCGCGGCTTGGAGCCCCGTACAGTACGGCTGACCCTGGGGATTTGTCGAAACACCAATGCCGATCGCCTGCGACCAGCCAAACGGGCAAAACTGATGGGTGGTTCCGGTCGGCGAACCGACAGGTACTGGCGGAACTATGATGGGAACAAGAATACCTCCCGCGCCTATGGTATATCGCTGATAGATATTCGAGTCGGCACCGACAACTTGCTGCTGTCCGAACTGTGCAGCGACCGACCTGGGCAGCCAACCGCTGCTCGTAAGTACTAAGTCGCGGAAGTTGCCCGACCGTTCCGCTTCGGTAGGCACCAATGCTATGCCCTGACTGAAGTCGTTACGCCAGCGAGGCTCCCACGCAAAGAAGAAGAACGAGCGATTCTTGCCGCTGTAAATCCGCGGGCCGCCGTCGCCGATGTTCGGCAGCATTATCGGCCCGCCGACGGTCAGTGAAACCTGATTGCTGCGAAGATTGTTCGCCGGGCGCGGCGCGGTGCCCTGGTTCCATGCACGGGCATTGGTTTTGGGATTGCGATGATACCAAAGCGCCGTTCCGAAAAAGTCATTGGCGCCGGATTTGGTCGTGATGTTGATAACACCGCCGCCGGTCGTGCCAAACTCCGCCGAGTAGGCTGAGCTTTGTACCGAGAATTCCTGAACGGTCTCCGGAGTAAAACTGACAACCGATCGTGCGATGCCGACGCCCGTATTGTTGACGCCGTCGGCAAGCATCGAAGTGCTGCCCGGGCGGCCGCCGTTGACGCTCAGGTTGAATCCGGGACTTGGGCTACTGAAGCCAGCATCGATGTCTTCGCTGCCCGCGTCGCCTGACACGTTCGGCATTGTCAATGCCAGGTCGAGAACGCTGCGATTGTTTAATGGAAGGTCGCGAAGCTGCCTTTCAGTAATGGTCTGGCTGATCGTTCCGGAATCGGAGTTTACCATTTGGGCGTCGGCTTGAATGGTGACTTCCTCAGACACACTGCCGACTTCCACAGCGACATTTACCGTTGTCACTGACGCCGTATCTACTTTAACTCTCTCAACGATCGCCTTCTTGAAATTTGACGCTTCAACTATTACGTCATACAGCGCCGGATCAAGCGTACTCGCCGTAAACGATCCTTGCCTCGAAGTCGTCAGTACGATCGATGTATTCGTTCCGACATTGGTAATCGTCACTGTCGCACCCGGCACCGCCAATCCTTTCGGATCGGTTACCGTTCCCGTAATACCGCCCTTATTGGTTTGACCAATTATTGGCAAACTTAAAAGAAGTAAAAAGATCGAAATCCTGACTAATCGCATAAACTCGCCTCCACTCGCTGAAATGTTTAAAAGATGGCTTTTGCCATGGGAGATATTTAGAAATTCACATGTTTCGTGACCGTAAATCTAAAACGGAACCACAGTAAACCGCTTAACTGAATGGATTTTAAAAAAACTTAAATGAAAATCCACAAAATCTCTTACCTGAGATCAGAAAAAAAACTGATTTGAGAAAGATAGCACTTAGATAAAACTCTGTCCATTAAAAACATCGATTTGGTAAAACAACTTACCCAGTGACTGGTAGATTGGTAAATTAACACCATAGTAGCCCCTTGTCCAGTAAAAAAACCGATTTAAGGGTATTATTCAGTAAAAACATCCAGAATAATAGAACATATAGGCTATAAATATCATGATAAATCACGATATTTTAGTTCTTTATACGTCAATTGGTCTAACCAATTAAAGCAAATTAATAGAATCGTTACAAAATCTGGACGACGGTAATAGCAACTTCCTTATTTTGTGAATACAAGATTCAGGGTTCCGGTTATTCCGGAAGGAATAGGCAGTATCTTTTCCATATCCTGTGGCTGAAATCGCTCGCCGTATCGAAGATTCAGCAATTTATAGTCCGGCAATTTACGACCGGCCATATAATTTAGCGCGGTATTCGCGACCGCAATTCGGATGTCATTCTTCCCATCCTTCAGAAACCGCGTGACATCGAGTTTGTATGGCGGTGCCCAGAGTGATCCAACTAATTGCCCGTTTATATAGATCACAGCGGCCTCGCGGATCGGCGGATCGAACCACGTTCGCATTCCGTTTCGCGTCGGCTGTGGATCCAAAGATTGCCCTTCGCCAAAATCAAGCAATACCGACTTTCCCACCGCTCTGAAATCTACCGGCAGGCCAAATGTTTTCTCATAAGTTGCAGTACCGGAAAAGTATCGTGTCGCTTCGACATCGATCCACGAACGAAATTGCTTCATTTCGATCGGAGGATTTTTCCCGAATGTAACGCGCCAATCCGAACTAAGGTCAAACGTAGAGACCGTCGTTCTATTTGCAGGCATCTTCGTCAATGTCGTTGAGCGTTTTGAAAAGATAACGATATGCGACTGATACGGCTCAAAATTTAGTGAGATAGTCGTTGAATCGTTTGTCCGACTTTGAGCGTCGATCGCAAAAGCCTCGCCGTTCATCGCATTCCAAACCTCTGCCTGAGCGGCCCGCGTGCGAAAAGTGATCTGTACTGTTTTTTTCTGGTTCGAGGTGTTCGCAACAAAATAAATATCCGCATCATCGGTTTTACGATGCACAAAACCAAAATCCTTACCCGACGGCGAAATCTCTGCGTCGGGACGCATCAAGTTCTTCAACGCCACTCCCAGATCTTCGTCCTTTTCAACAAGCTTGACCGATGCGTTCGAGCCATTGAAAAGTCTTAAAGAGGTTGCTGTAAGCTCCGACCTCTCGGCTTCTGTTACGTTCAACCCCGGTACGATCGAAGGTGTCCGTCTGACGGCAACCAATTTCCCACCTTCCTTCACAAAGGCGTCGAGCTTTCGTAAAGATTCCAGCGGCATTCGTTCGATTCCCGGCAGCACAACAACGCTATGCTTGCTCGCACCCAAGGCCAAACTTCCCTTCTCGACCTTGCCGACGGTTTTGAGCATTTCATCGTCAAAAAAGTCGAGATTATAACCGGCCTCAAATATTGCGGGCATGATCTTTTCGCCGACGAGTTCTCGCTCGGCTTCGATAAGATGGACCCTTCCGGCGGTAAAATGTGCGTAAGCATCGGCGTTTGGCAGATACAGAGCGACGTCATTTTGCGGACTTCCCTGTCGCATCAAATAACTCACCCGCTGCAAATACGCCGCGAGATCCGGCATCACGATCCACCAAGGGTTTTGCTCTGAATATGCACCAGCCGCATAGAACCGCCAGCCCGGGTATTCGACTTCAGGAGGCGTGTAACCCCAACCGTGCCCGATCAGTTGGTTTATTCCCTGTAAAAAATGGATGTCAGCTTCGGCCTTGAGATCGAGAGGTGTTGCACGAAAAACCGGCGAATGAAGCCACGTCCAGGTTTCTGACGACGTCACATTCCGCCCGTAAATATGATTCGCCGATGAGGCCCAGCGAGCCGCTCGGACAACTTTCCATTGTGCACCCTCACCGTCGGAAATATCCGCCCATTGATTACTGGAGATCGCGGCAGGCGGCAAACCATATCCCTGAATGCGAAATCGCGTGCCGTTTTGTTTCGACCAGGCCTGCATTGGGATCATGAAGCGATCATTAAAGAGTTCCGTGATCGTTCGGCCCCAGTCATAACGAATATCCGCCGTCTTCGGGCCGATGTCCACGACAAGCGCGGGTAAATATGGTTTCAGATCGTAACCACGCCTTTTCTTAAACTCTTCGAGAAAATCGTCGGTCCAATCCTGATTGTAAACTTCAAGGCTGTCGCAAAACACAGAGTATGGAATTGTACTTTTATCAAATGCTTGAAATAGGCGATCACCGGTGTTCTTTAGATAATTATCGACCGACGGCCGATCGAGATGGTTGAGCACGTAGCCTTCCGCGCCGAACGACGGCCGCTTTACCTGCATGCCGCTTTTACCTGAGATAAAAAAAAGAACCTCGGCTCCGCTTTCCGCTAGCCAAACATTACCGTCGCGAATGTCCGTCAATTCTTTGAGATTGTTTTCCGCAACCGCGTTTCCACTTGTCTTCGCGAGGAAAATGCCCATTAGCTTTTCGCTCGGGATCATCGACGGCAGCGGGACGTGTTTTGTTCCGGCGTCGATCTTTATACGTTCCACGCGAAGCTGTCCGGCTGCTTCCGTTATTGGAGTTTTAGATCCACCAAACGACCAGCCGCTGCCGAGAGTGAGGTCGAAACGCATTCCAAGTTCCTTCGATTTTTGCGCGGCAAATTTGAGCATGTCCAGAAATTCGTCGGAAAGATATGGCAAATTGCGGTGACCGATTTTCGGGTCGTCGGGCAGCAGCGGGTAAACCGGCTGCACCTCGACACCACCGATACCGCCTTCTTTCATCACACGAAGCTCGCGTTCGATCTCGGCCTTTGTGACCGACGGCCCGAACCACCACCAACGCATCATGATCCGCGAATCGTCTGGCGGATGCTCGAAACCTTTGCGCAGATCATCGATTCCGGCAGCATTAACGAAACTGCTAAGACCAATAATCAAGCAAGTCAGCACCACCTGCGGTAGCAGGTGGTTTAAGATTAGATTTCGGGTACGCGACATATTTTTTATTGTTGTAGTTCAACCACCCGCTACCGCAGATGGTACTGACAGCATCGCCACCCGCTTACGCAGGTGGTTCTGACTTGCTAATCTAGATGAAAGACCTCTTCAAGATCAATCGAAACAGGGCTGTTGTCGGCGTTCGTCGGCATAATATCTTTCATGAACGCCCACCAGCGTTTGCACTCATCGGTATTGCTAATTGTCGCCCATAGTTCTTCTGACTCGATCTCTGCATAGGCGAATAGCTGGCTCGTTTCCGATTCTAGAAAGATCGAATAATTCGAAACACTATGTTGTTTCAGAACTTCGCGGAGATCGTCCCAAATGGGTTTATGCCGCCGCTCGTATTCCTCGTGTGCGTCCGCATTTACAGTCATCAAGAATGCCTTTCGCATCATTTGTCTAAAAGTTGAACCGAGCTGTCGTTGATCTCAAACTTTCTATTTTTTAATAGCGTAAGCACCTCGGCTCCCGCTAAAAGAACCGGTCCATAGCCGTGTGCCGCGAAGGAACTGATCGGGCGATGATAGTAAAACGCATGATCGAATGCCATGCCGGTTCCGACGCAAGTTCCTTCGACTTGTCCTTTAGCGTTGACCTTGGTCGTCACGGCGTTCCACGCCAGCAGCGTTGCAGGTGCGTAAGCCTTTCCATCGATCCAACCTCGGTTGATCGCCCGCGCAAAAGAATAGGCATAGATAGCCGTCGCCGAAGTTTCGAGATATGAATCTTCCCTGTCGAGAAGCTGGTGCCAAAAACCAGTGCCGGATTGGTACGAGACGAGGCCCTTCGCATGTTCTTGCAGCAGCTTTAGTATCTGCGGACGATGCGGATGATTTTCCGGCAAGACTTCCAGCAACTCGACCTCGGTCATAAATGCCCAGCCATTGGCACGCGCCCATAGAAACTCCGGATGTTCGGTCATCTCTTCGACCCAGCCGTGCATATACACGCCTTTCTCACGGTTGAACATCTTCTTTGCAAAACTCAGCACCTGCTTGGTCGCTTCATCGTAGTATTTGCTGTCGCCCGTGAGTTTTCCCATCTGAGCGATCGCGGGAACACTCATAAAAAGATCGTCGAGCCATAGCGTGTTCGCTTGCGGACGATTGCGTGCGAGCGTTCCATCCGTCAATCGGTGCTGGCCGGTCATAATATGATTCAGCCCGCGTTCAAAGATCGGCTGCACGTCGGCTTTGCTGCCTGCACGCTTCGCCTTTATCATCGCGGCTGACATCGCGCCGGTATCGTCGAGCGTCCGCGGGTTCAGCAAGTTCCGCAACGGCATTCTGCCTTCCCATTCTTCATAATGGGCTACAGGTTTGCGGAACGCGGCGGCAGACTCCGCAATGAATGCAAGACGCTTTTCTACATAATCCCGATATTTCGGGTCACCGGTCGTCTCGCTTGCCAGGAGCATACCGGCATAAGTAACGCCCCATTCGTAAGAAACGATACGAAAATCGCCGCGCTGAAGGATCGTGTTTGCGTCTATCTTTGTCGCATCGGTAAATACCTCGCCGGTCTTTTCGTTGACGAAGGCATGCGGCGTAACACCATCCAAATAACCGTGGACGCGGTTGAGCACGGAAACTACATCCTCTTGCTTCGGGATGCCATAAGGTATTGGGTAATCCGGTTTCAAAAGATGAAGCGGCGTCGTCGCATCGGTTTGAGCAAAGACCGGATGACATAAAACCGCAAAAATTAAAAGGCAAGTGTAAATCTTCATACTTAATCCCATTGTAAAAAATTAACCGCAAAACACGCGAAATCCGCTAAAAAATGTCTTTCTTTTTTTCGTGTATTTCGCGTATTTCGCGGTTAAATATCTGATCTAAGCGATAGTAAACTGCAATCTGGTCACAGAAGCCGGTGCAAATTTGTAAACTACCCTTCCGCCTGAACCGACAGCAACGTTCTCGTTCCTGGGCACGAGGCCGTTAGGATTCTCGAAACTGTTACGGGCATGAATGTCCGTCGATGAAAGTACGCGGGCATTCGCAGAAACGATCTTGGCTCCGCCGATATTTACCTCCGCTTCTCTCGCGTTTTTAGTATCTGGATTTACGGCCGTCAGAGTTACGGTTTTGCCGTTTATCGAAGCCGAGCCGTTCAGTCCCCAGAAATTCGCCGGTAACTCCTTGCGGGCAGCGTCAAAACGCGTATAAGAAACCCTGGGCGAAACAAACTCCGTGCGTACGGCCGTCGCACCGGCGTGCGGCATATACATTTCGAAAACGTGATAATTCGGCGTGAGGACAAATTTGTCCTCATAGGTATGAAACAGCGAATGGATCGTGTTCACAAGCTGCGCCGGATTTGCCATAACGACTTTATCGGCGTGACGCTGGAACGTGTCGAGATTCAAACCGGAGATCAGCGCGTCCCGCAAAGTTCCTGCATAGGCATAAAGATATGCCGGCGGAACATCGGCGTCCTGCCAGTGCCACGCTCCCCATTCATCGACGACGAGCTTTACCTTGTGATCGCGGTCGATCTCACCCATCACCTGCCAATGTTCTGTGACGAGCGACTCCATCCGATCAGAGCGGGCGATCAGATCGTACCATTCGTTTTCATTGTATTCGTTGGCGATCTGCTTGCCGGTCGATCCCGAATAAAAATGCAAAGCCCACCCATACATCTTGTTGAGCTGGCCCATTCCCTTTTCTGTCAGCTTGGCAAAAAACTTCCGTGTCCATCCGGTATCGCCTCCGTTCGGTCCCGCCCCGATCAATTTCAATTTCGTTCCGTATGTCGGCAGCCACGCTGAAAATCTTCGATACTCAGTTGCATATTCTTCAGGCGTAAATTCGCCGCCGCAACCCCATGACTCGTTTCCGACACCCCAGAATTCAACGTTGTAAGGATCCTTGCTTGCGTTCGCGGCCCGCTGACTGGACAGTGTCGTCAACCCAGCCGGAGCATTGCAGTATTCCAGCCACTGCATAAACTCCGACACGCCGAGGCTGCGAAGATTCGCAGCAAGGTACGGCTGGGCTCCGACCAATTTACAGAATCTTAGAAACTCATCCGTGCCGAACCAGTTCGGCTCATATTTCTGCGGGCCGGAATTCACAGCTTTGTACGACTCAGGTGCTTTGTAACCAGTATCGGCCCAAAAATTTACCCGCGTCGGTCGTTTCTCGCGCGGCCCTACGCCATCGCGCCAATCGTACTGGTCGGCAAAACATCCGCCCGGATAACGGATCACGCCCGGCTTTAGCCTAGCCAGGTGATCGACAAGGTCTTTTCGGATGCCGCCAATATTTGGGATCTTCGACTTTTCACCGACCCATATACCGTCATAGACCACGCCGCCGAGATGCTCGACAAAGTGACTGTAAAGATTTGGGTTGACCGTGCCGATCGGTTCATTGATCAATATCTCGATCCTGGAATCGGCGGCTTGCGAATACATCGCACGCGGTGCAAGCACAGCAGCCGTCCCGGCCATCGTAAGATTTTTCAAAAAATCGCGCCTTTCAATTTTCATAGTTTTTGTTTTGAGTACCTGCTTTAGCAGGCTTGTCCGTTACGCCTAAAAGGCGGGACTCGGAACTTTAGAAAACCGCTTAACTAGCCTTTCGTAAACTGACCTGCTATATTTGCCAAAAAAGCAAAGATTTTAAGTTCCCCGGCGAATATTGACAACTGGATACAAAATAAACGGACGTTTATGGTTAGTCATTTCTATAATATTTCTCTTTAGATTACAAGCAGAAAGTTAAATTGGTAAGCCCAATTCAAAAATTGATGGGTCAAAAATCTTTACCCAGTTTTCCCAAATCGATCTTTCGTTCCGCTGCATTGCCGGCGGTTATGCTCGTATTGGCCGCTGCGGTTTCGATTTCCGCGCAAGGCATCACTGTTAAGGCCAAATATGTCAAAGGCGATTTTAAGCTCGTTTACAAAAATGAAGTGGCCGATATTATGGTTTCTCCCGACGATTTCAAAGTCGCTCGGATCGCGGCCGGTGATCTCGCCTCGGATATAGAACGAGTCACCGGAAAAAAGCCGAGCGTGATCACCGATCCGGCCCGAGCGTCAGCAAATGCCGTAATTATTGGAACGCTGGGCAAAAGCCCTTTGGTAGATAGTCTTGTGAAAAACGGCAAGGTTGATGTGACACCTGTCCGCGGCAAATGGGAAAGTTTTCTCATCGCCACGGTTAAGAATCCCATACCGAATATCGACACGGCTCTCGTCATCGTCGGCAGCGACCGTCGCGGGACAGCATACGGCGTTTACGAAATCTCAGAGATGATCGGCGTCTCACCGTGGTATTGGTGGGCCGATGTCACGCCTGATCATAAGGCCGATCTGATCATTTCAAATGGCACAACTCGCGGCGGCGAACCGTCCGTTAAATATCGCGGCATCTTTCTAAACGACGAGGATTGGGGACTGCAGCCGTGGGCCGCAAAGACGTTTGAGCAGGAGGCTGGCGACATCGGCCCGAAAACTTATGCAAAGATCTTCGAGCTGCTTTTGAGACTTAAAGCAAATACGCTTTGGCCCGCGATGCACGAGGTAACAAAACCTTTCAATGCAATTCCGGCAAATCCTCAAGTTGCAGATGATTATGCAATTATCATGGGTTCGTCACACGCCGAACCGATGTTAAGAAACAACGTCGGTGAATGGAAGGCGAACAAGAATGATTACAATTTCATTTCGAATCCGTCTGGCGTGACCGCATATTGGGAAGAGCGTGCCAAGGAAAATGGTCGCTACGAAAATATTTACACGATTGGCATGCGCGGCATTCACGACAGTCCGATACTCGGCACAAAATCGCAAGCCGAACGTATTCCGTTGCTCGAAAAAATCTTCTCCGTTCAACGTGGACTGCTTGCAAAACACGTTCTCCCGGATGTTGAAAAAGTCCCTCAGATCTTCTGCCCTTATAAAGAAGTGCTTGCCGATTATCGCGCGGGGCTAAATGTCCCTGAGGACGTTACAATAGTTTTTCCAGACGACAATTTCGGCTATATCCGCCAATTCCCTTCCGCCGAAGAGCAAAAACGTAAAGGCGGCTTCGGGGTCTATTACCACATCTCGTATCTTGGCCGCCCGCTCTCGTATTTGTGGCTGAACACCACGCCGCCCGCACAGATCTGGGAAGAAATGTCGAAAGCCTACGACCACAACATGCGGCAATTTTGGGTCGTAAATGTCGGTGATATAAAACCCGGCGAGATCGGGATGGAATTCTTTTTGCAGATGGCGTGGGACATAAAAAAATGGCACCGCGACAATTTGCCGGACTATCTGCGAACTTGGGCAAAGCGAGAATTTGGCGAGCAGCACGCAAACGAAATTGCCGGCGTGATGGATCAATATTACAGGCTTGGATTTGCGAGAAAACCAGAACATTTGCAATGGTATCTGCCGCGTGAGACACCGCGGAAAAGCGATCTTTCCGAAGCGGAGACACTTGAAAGGCTCGGCAAATACGCAAGCTTGCGCAAGCAGGCCGAGGCGATCAACGGACAGATCATTCCGGCCAAAAAAAATGCGTTTTATGAACTGATTCTGTATCCGGTTCGTGCCTCCGCCCTCGCAAACGAACGGTACTTTGCCGCCGAGTTGGCTGAATCATACCGAGTAGAACGACGTCCGGGTGCTGCTGACTGGGCGCGTCGCTCGATCGCGGCAAATTCCGAGATCGAACGCGAAACAAGATACTTCAACGAAACGCTGGCGAACGGAAAATGGCGCCACATGATGTCGCCCGAAATGGGCCTCGGCCAGTGGCCGAGCATGCGAAGCACGCCTCCACGACTCAACCTTGCTGATTTTGAAGAAGGCACTACGTCTTTCGAAGCACAAAAGTCGCCGTTGGTATATTCCGTTCGGAAAGTCGAGCCCAAAGGCTTCGCTGAGATCGACGGCATAGTTTCAATAGAGGCAGAACATTTTACCGCAAATGTTCCACGCAACGGTGTTGCCTGGCAAGTTATCTCCGGTCTCGGCCGCACGGGTGATTCAGTTGCGGTTTTCCCGACGACTGCAAAAAGCATCGAAGGCGGCGGTATTAAGACTCTGTCGCCCACGCTTGAATACGAGTTTTCTTTATCTACCGCTGGTGAGTTTGACGCGACCTGTTATCTCATACCAACTCAGCCAATTCACAGCGGCAAAGGCTTACGTTATGCCATCGCTATCGACGATCAAGTACCGCAGATCGTAACGGTCGGAGCCGATGTGGAAGTTTCGTCGCCCAAATGGGCGCAGAATGTTTTGAATGCAGCCACGACCGGAACAAGCAAAATAAATCTCACAGCGGGCAAGCATATTTTGAAGATATATATGGTCGATACCGGAGTTGTATTAGACAAGATCGTCCTCAATTTGGGCGGAATGCTGCCGAGTTATTTTGGGCCGTCGGAGACATTGATTCGTTAAATGTAACCATGAAAAACGCGAACACCAACCTTGGTTCAAATCCGCGAACACACGTCGTGCTATTCACTGCGCTCTGCGTGGCGATCTTTGCGTCAATGTCAGTCGGGCAGAGCTTAGATTCAAGGCGGGTACTCTTCAATGAAAATTGGCGATTTCAGAGAAATGACCCGGCTGGGGCCGAGAGCGTTTTGGCGTATGGCAAGATCAAGAATTGGGTCACCGCTACTGGTAATGAATATGTTCTGACATCAGGTGCTGCAAAGACAACACGTCAAGCGGGAAATATAGGCGAAGATGTAATTTTCACCAAACAAAACTTTGATGATTCATCATGGCGGCAGTTGAATTTGCCGCATGATTGGGGCATCGAGGACGATTTTCAACAGGAATTGCCCGGCGAAACGGGGAAACTTCCGTGGCCGGGCGTTGGCTGGTATCGAAAACATTTCACGGTGTTGCAAAGCGATAAAGGCAAACAAATTTACATCGATTTTGACGGCGCAATGTCGCATTCCGCGGTTTGGCTGAACGGCAAGTTTGTCGGCGGTTGGCCATATGGCTATGCTTCGTTTCGGCTCGACCTGACGCCGTATATTGAATTCGGCAAGAAGAATGTTTTGGCCGTAAGGCTTGATAACCCGCCGGAATCTTCGCGTTGGTATCCGGGCAGCGGACTGTACCGGAATGTCTGGCTCGTCAAAACCGCTCCCATTCACGTCGGGCATTGGGGCACTTTTGTTACGACTCCTACAGTTACAAAAGACTCGGCAGGCGTTAATGTAAAAGTGACGATCGATAACGATTCCGCCGAACAAGCAGCCGTCAGCGTCAAGACTTCCATTTACAAGATCGTCAACGGAAAGAGGTCGGGATCGCCAGTTGCGGTTTCGGCGCCGGCAAATATAAATCTCCCGTCAAATGCAAATCAAATTACCGAAACGAATTTGACCATTGCCAGCCCGACTTTATGGAGTGTAAACACACCTTATCTTTATACGGCTGTCACGCAGATCGAGCAAAGAGACAAGATCATTGACAGGTACGATACAAACTTCGGTATTCGCACGATCAAATTCGACGCCGATAAAGGATTCTTCTTAAATGGCGAACACGTTTATCTCAAAGGGGTTTGTCAGCATCACGATTTGGGCGCGTTGGGTTCGGCGATAAATGTCCGTGCGCTCGAACGCCAAATTGAAATTTTGAAGGAAATGGGCGTCAATGCGATTCGCACGAGCCACAATCCGCCGGCGCCAGAGCTTCTCGATCTCGCCGACAAGATGGGAATTCTTATCATCGACGAAGCATTCGACGCATGGGCCGGCTCGAAAAAGAAAAACGATTACTCGACGCTTTTCAAGGATTGGCACGAAAAAGACTTGCGGGCATTTATCCGACGCGACCGCAATCACCCGTCAATCATCTTGTGGAGCACCGGCAACGAGATCCGCGAGCAGCGTCCCGAAGGTCATCCGATTTCGGTGATGCTGGCGAAAATCGTCCGCGAAGAGGACCCGACACGCCTTGTAACCGTGGGTGCCAACGGCGTAGATTCGGGCTACAACGGTTTTCAAAAAACGGTCGATGTTTTTGGCTACAATTACAAACCGATGGAGTACGCAAAATTCCATCAAACTAGTCCGAATATTCCGCTTCTCTCAACTGAAAGCGCCTCGACCGTCAGCTCACGCGGCGAATATTTCTTCCCCGTGTCGGATGACAAATCCAAGGGTTTCTACAATTTTCAGGTCAGCTCCTACGACCTATACGCTCCGCGATGGGCGACGCCGCCCGACACCGAGTTTGCGGGACAGGACAAAAATCCGTTCGTCGCTGGCGAGTTTGTCTGGACCGGTTTTGACTATCTCGGCGAACCGACTCCTTTTGGCGGCGACTCGACAACGCTGCTAAATTTTACCGATCCGGCCGAACAGGCAAGAGCGGCGGACGACATAAAAGCTTTGGCCAAGATCAAGGTTCCCTCACGAAGCTCTTATTTTGGGATCGTCGATCTTTGCGGGTTCAAAAAAGACCGATTCTATATTTACCAGGCTCGGTGGCGGCCTGAACTTCCGATGGCCCATATTCTGCCGCATTGGAATTGGCCGGAACGTGTCGGACAAGTCACGCCCGTTCACGTCTATACGTCGGGCGACGAAGCGGAACTTTTCTTAAACGGAAAGTCGCTCGGACGGAAAAAACTAGCGGCTTTTCAATATCGTCTGCGTTGGGATGATGTGGTTTATGAACCGGGGGAGTTAAACGTTGTCACGTACAAGAACGGCAAGAAGTGGGCGGAAGATACGGTAAAGACAACGGGAGACGCGGCTCAGGTTTTAATGAAAGCCAACCGCTCGGTAATTTCAGCTGACGGGCATGATCTATCCTTTATTACCGTAACAATCGCTGATAAAGACGGTTCGCTGGTTCCTCGCTCAAAAGGCCGGATTCAGTTTGAGATTTCGGGCCCGGGCACGATCGTTGCTATTGATAACGGCGACGCCACCGACCACGAGTCCTTCCAGTCAAAATCACGACGAGCGTATAACGGTTTGGCGTTGGTGATTGTCCGCTCAATCAAAGGCCAAATCGGAAAAATCAAACTGCGGGCAACTTCCGAAGGTTTGAAGAGCACGGAAATCGAGCTTTCGGCAAGCTCACAACAATCGAATTTTAGGAAATGATGATGCCGACAAAAATTTTAGTATCAGCCCTGCTTTGTTTTCTCGCCGGCTTCTCTGCGGCGAATGAGCAGATCAAACCACCGCTGATGAAATTTGATTTTGGCACAGGAAAAGTCGCGTCCGGCTACACGCAAGTTTTGTCAACGGATGCTTACGGTAGAGAAAAAGGCTTCGGGTTTGAGCCGGGCGCAAATGTGACTTGTCTCGACCGCGGCGGAAAAAGTACTTTGCGTTCCGATCTTTGCACGAGCGACAAACCATTTTACTTCAGCGTTGCGGTACCTGAAGGCAATTACAGAGTAACGGTCACATTCGGCGACGAACAGGCAGTTGCATCGACCGTTGTGAAAGCCGAGCTTCGGCGTCTAATGCTTGAGAATGTTGAAACGGCCGAGGGACGATTCACAACCAAAACATTTATTGTCAATGTTCGCACACCGCAGATATCGACAGGTGGCGAGGTCAAATTAAAGGATCGCGAGAAAACCTCGGAGCGTTGGGCGTGGGACGAAAAGCTGACGCTGGAGTTCAATGGCTCTCGGCCGACAGTTAACGCCATTGAGATCGAAAAGGTTGACGTTCCGACGATCTTTCTTCTTGGCGATTCGACCGTCTGCGACCAGCCCAGCGAGCCGTACGCAAGTTGGGGGCAAATGATAACAAGATTTTTCGGTCCGAAAATCGCGATCGCCAATCACGCCCAGTCCGGCGAATCGCTAAAAAGTTCGCTCGGAGCAAAACGCCTCGACAAGGTTTTGAGCTTAATGAAACCGGGCGATTATCTGCTGATCCAATACGGCCACAACGACGAAAAGGAAAAAGGCGACGGCATTGGTGCTTTCACAAGCTACAAGGCTAGTCTCAAACAGTTCACCGAGGCTGCGAAAGCCAAGGGGGCGTCCGTGATCCAAATAAGCCCGATGCACCGCCGCACGTTCGATACGTCAGGTAAGATAATGAATTCGCACGGCGACTATCCCGAGGCAGTTCGACAGACCGCGAAGGAAAAAAACATTCCGCTCATCAACCTGACCGCATTAAGCAAAGACCTGTACGAAGCCCTCGGCAAAGACGGCTCCGGCGTCCTGTTCAAAGAAGGCGACAGCACGCATCACAATAATTACGGCAGCTATCAGCTCGCCAAAATCATCCTTCAGGCGATCCGCGACCAGAAATTGCCGCTAGCAAGATTCCTGATCAAAGATCTGCCGAAGTACGACCCAAAAAAGCCAGACGATCTAAAAACTTTTGCAATACCGGCAAGCCCGGCGGTCACGGAGCAGAAGCCTTTAGGAAGCTAGAAAACTGAATGAAGAAACTTATCGCGTTCATTATTGTCGCCCTGCCCATACAACTGTTTTCGCAAACAGCGTCGGTCGGTGTCGACACATTCAGGGGACAATTTCAGGCGCGGTCCGAACCGCGAGCTGATAAATTGTCACTTTGGTACCGCCGCCCCGCCAGCGTTTGGACTGAGGCCTTGCCGATCGGGAATGGTCGGCTGGGGGCGATGATCTTCGGTGGGATCGAGGGCGAACGGATCCAACTTAACGAAGATACTCTGTGGGGTGGAAGTCCGTATGATCCGTCAAACCCCGAAGCTTTAGAAGTTCTGCCTGCGGTAAGAAAGCTCGTCTCCTCCGGAAAATACAAGGAAGCCGAGAATCTAATCCAGGCAAAGATGATGTCAAGGCCTATAAGGCAGCAGCCGTATCAAACGATCGGCGATCTCCGGCTGGCGTTTTCGAAGGCCGATGAGGTTTCCAACTACCGCCGTAAATTGAACCTCGATACCGCCGTCGCGAAAGTCTCGTACAAAGCCGGCGGCGTCAACTTCACCCGCGAGATGTTTTCGAGTGCAGTTGACGATGTTATCGTGATCCGCCTTACCGCTGATAAGAAAGGCCGGATCTCGCTCTCGGCAGCTTTCCAAACTCCTCAGAAGGCCGAAGTTGCCGTCGAGAATGGAAACACCTTGGTCATTAATGGGACAAACGGCTCCGCGAGAGGGATCGAGGGAAAACTGAAGTTTCAAGGCCGCGCGCTTTTTCTCAACGAAGGCGGAAAGATCACCGGGACGTGTGTCGAAGGTCTTCCGATTTTTGCCGCGTATTCTCCGATCGCAAGGGACCAACCCGCCGCGCCGGTGCAAAAAACCTGCCTTTCCGTGGAAAATGCGGATTCGGTTACGATCCTGATTTCCACCGCAACGAGCTACAAGAAATACAACGATATCTCAGGCGACCAGATCGCAAAAGCGAAAGCGCCGATCGCAAAGATCGCAGGGAGAACTTTCGAGCGGCTGAAGGCTGCCCACATCGCCGATCATCGAAAATATTTCCGCCGCGTTTCTCTTGATCTCGGCGGACCGTCCCCTCTTCCGACCGACGAGCGGATCAAGAATTTTGCGGGTTCGAATGACACGGACCTTGCCGCCCTTTATTTTCAATTTGGCAGATATTTGTTGATCTCAAGTTCCCGTCCCGGCACGCAGCCCGCGAATCTGCAGGGCGTCTGGAACGACGCGATGGCCCCGCCGTGGGGAAGCAAGTACACAATAAACATCAATACCGAAATGAACTATTGGCTTGCCGAGCCGACCAATCTGCCCGAAATGGCCGAGCCTCTGTTCGACCTTATCAAGGACATTGCGGAAACCGGAGCCGTTACCGCGAAAACAAACTACGGAGCACGGGGCTGGGTAACTCATCACAATACCGACCTGTGGCGGGCGACGGGACCGGTTGATTCGGCCTACTACGGCATGTGGGTGTCTGGCGGGGCATGGCTGACAATGCATCTTTGGGAGCATTACGAATACACCGGTGACAAGAGATTTTTGGCAACGGTCTACCCGATACTGAAGGGGGCCAGCGAGTTTTTTGTTGATTTTCTGGTCGAAGACAAGAATGGCCATCTGATAACCAATCCCGCGATGTCACCAGAGAATCGACATCAGTTCGATACGTCGATCGCAGCAGGAACGACGATGGATTCGCAGATCATTCGCGACCTGTTTTCCAACACGATAAAGGCGGCTGAGATCCTCGACAAGGACCGAGATCTTACCAAACTGCTAGTGGAAAAACGAGCAAAGCTTCCGCCTAACAAGATCGGCCGCGCCGGGCAGTTGCAGGAATGGCTGGAAGACTGGGACCTGCAGGCAAAAGACCCGCGTCACCGCCACGTTTCACATCTCTATGGGGCGTTTCCGTCCTGGCAGATCAATATACTGGACACGCCGGACCTCGCGAACGCGGTCAAGAAAACGCTTGATATGCGTGGCGATGAGTCAACCGGCTGGGCGATCGGTTGGCGCCTGAACCTGTGGGCCAGGCTCCGCGATCCCGAACGGGCTTACAAGATCCTCGAACTTCTTTTGCGACCGGAACGCACCTACCCGAATATGTTCGATGCTCATCCGCCGTTCCAGATCGATGGCAACTTTGGCGGGACCAGCGGAATTACGGAAATGCTGATACAGAACCGGCTGCGTGACGATACCGTCGAAATATACTTGCTGCCCTCATTGCCCAAGAAGTTTGACTCTGGTTCTGTCAAAGGCTTGCGTGCAAGAAATAACGTTTCCTTGGAGATGGTCTGGAAGGACGGCAAACTGGCTTCGGCGAGCCTTAGTTCACCACAAAAGTCCAGGGTAAAGGTCTTTTATGGAGCAGAGGTGAAAACCGCGACACTCTCGCCTGGCAAGATCTGGAAATGGTGACCTTATGAAAATGTTCGCAATGTTTTGTTTTATTGTTCTAATTGCGGTCGTCCCCGCTTCGGCGCGGACGACCTATAATTTCAACCCCGGCTGGAAACTCTTCGTCGGCGATCCAGCCGGGGCCGAGGCTCGTGGCTTCGACGATAGCGGCTGGAAAAATATCACGACACCGCGGCCCTGGAACGAAGACGACGCGTTTCGCAAGGACATCAGGGACCTCTCGACCGGTATTGCGTGGTACCGCAAGCATTTCAAATTGCCGGCAAACAGTTCAGGCAAAAAGGTCTTTCTCGAATTCGAAGGGGTCAGGTTTGCGGGCGAATTCTATCTCAACGGCAAATTTATTGGTCGGCACGAGAACGGCGTCATGGCGTTTGGATTTGATGTGACGGACCTGATCGTATCGGGCGAAAATGTTGTGGCTGCGCGGATCGATAATTCCTGGGACTATAAGGAAAAGGCGACCGGCTCGGCTTTCCAGTGGAACGATAAAAACTTTAACGCCAACTACGGCGGCATCAATAAAAACGTCTGGCTGCACGTTACCGACAAGCTCTATCAAACCTTGCCGCTCTACACAAACCTGCAAACTACGGGTGTTTACGTCCACGCGACCGAGATCGACATAAAAAACAGGACGGCAAAGATCACCGCGGAAACTGAGATCAAGAACGAATATCCAACAGCCAAAGCATTCTCTTATGAAGTCGTCATCGAGGATCTGAACGGCAAGGTCATAAGAACCATTGACGGCGGAAAATATACGCTTGCGGCGAATGAAACTAAAACAATTTCAGCGTCTGAAAAGCTCGCAAATCTTAATTTCTGGAGCTGGGGTTACGGCTATCTTTACAACGTTTACACGACTCTAAAAATTGACGGCAAAGCGGTTGATTCGGTCAAAACCCGCACCGGCTTTCGTAAAACGGAATTTACTAACGGGATGTTCAAGCTCAATGACCGCACGCTTCAAATCAAAGGGTACGCCCAGCGAACGTCGAACGAATGGCCCGCCCTTGGCAATGCGGTTCCGGCTTGGATGAGCGATTACAGCAATCGTCTTATGGTCGAATCGAACGCAAATTTGGTGCGCTGGATGCACATCACACCGTGGAAACAAGATGTCGAATCATGCGACCGCGTCGGCCTGATGCAGGCGATGCCGGCAGGAGATGCGGAGCGAGACGTGGGCGGACGCCGTTGGGAACAGCGTGTCGAGGTCATGCGTGACGCGATAATTTACAACCGCAATAACCCGAGCATTATTTTTTACGAATCAGGCAACGAGAGCATTTCGGAAACGCACATGCAGGAGATGAAATCGCTGCGCGATAAATATGACCCGCACGGCGACCGCGCCGCCGGTTCACGCGAAATGCTCGACAGCAAGGTCGCAGAATACGGCGGCGAGATGCTTTATATAAATAAAAGCGCACGGCTGCCTATGTGGGCAACGGAATATTCGCGTGACGAGGGGCTAAGAAAATACTGGGACGAATTCTCTCCGCCGTTTCATAAAGACGGTGACGGGCCGCTTCACAACAATGCAGACGCGAGTACCTACAACCGCAATCAGGATTCGCATGCGATCGAAAATATTGTTCGCTGGTTCGATTACTGGGAGGCGCGTCCCGGCACAGGCAAGCGTGTAAGTTCAGGCGGAGTGAACATAATCTTTTCCGACACGAACACGCATCATCGCGGAGCGGAAAATTATCGCCGCAGCGGCGAGGTCGATGCAATGCGAATCCCAAAAGACGGATTTTTTACACACCAGGTGATGTGGGACGGCTGGGTCGATGTTGAAAAACCGCGTACGCATATAATCGGGCATTGGAACTATGCAAAGGGCACAAAGAAGAATGTTTACGTTGTTTCAAGCGCGGACAAGGTCGAATTGTTCATCAACGGCTCGTCAAAAGGATTTGGCGAACAAAGCAGGAGATTTTTGTTCACATTCAAAAATATCGAGTGGCAGCCGGGCGAGATAAAGGCCATCGGATATGACGGGGCAGGCAAAACGATAACGCAAGACGCGAAGAAAACCGCCGGAGATCCGGTTGCAGTTCGTTTAGCGATGCACACTGGGCCGCACGGTTTGAAAGCCGACGGATTTGATGTAGCGATGTTCGACGTCGAGGTGGTCGACAAGGACGGCAACCGCTGCCCGACCGCTCTGAACACGATCAACTTCACGCTCACCGGCGAAGCCGAATGGCGCGGCGGCATCGCTCAAGGGCCGGAAAATTATGTTTTGGCAAAAAGTTTGCCGGTTGAGGGCGGCGTAAATCGCGTCCTCATTCGCTCGACTACCCGTGCCGGAAATATCAAGTTGAAAGCCGATTCGTCAGGCCTAAAACCGGCAGCTTTGCAGCTAATTTCCAAACCGTTTAGTTCCGCTAACGGATTATCGCTTCTATTTTCGGCCGACGGCCTGTCCTTTAATCTCAGCCGCGGCCCGACGCCTTTGGACGAATCGTTCAAAACAACACGCCGCACACTCGACATTGCAAACGTCATTGCCGGATCGAACACCGACAAAGCTCCAAACACGTTTGACGATAACGAAATGACCGATTGGGCTAGCGACGGCAAACCCGAAAATGCATGGATCAAATACGAGCTCACGGGGCCGAACAATATCGATCAGATCGTTCTGAAGCCCATCGGCTGGCGGACACAAAGTTATCCTGTAAGAATCTCGATCGACGATAAGGTCGTGTTCACCGGCGTGACGCCCCGGTCGCTCGGTTATGTGACGATCAAGTTTCCGCCGACGTTCGGCAAAAGTATTAAGATCGAGCTTTCCGGCGAAGCAAGCAACCGCGACGCCTTCGGAAATATTATCGAGATCACCGGCACGCCCGACCCGCAGTCTTCTGCAAATCGCGGCGGAGCGAAAACACTTGGAATTGTGGAAGCAGAATTCTATTCATCCGTTCTTAAATGAAAAAAGCAGCCTGACACGACGTGAGTT
Organism: uncultured Chloracidobacterium sp.; assembly: GCA_964605905.1. Lineage (GTDB taxonomy): Bacteria > Acidobacteriota > Blastocatellia > Pyrinomonadales > Pyrinomonadaceae > OLB17. The sequence continues at coordinate 57,905 of CAZSEL010000009.1, forward strand.
TCCGTTCTGTTTCGGGAAATATAGTTTCTCTAATCTCTAAATTTCAGATTTCAAATTACAAAGTCATGATTAAAGTAAATTGGAAATTCGCGGCCTTAGGTATTGTTGGTTTTACGGTCGTTTTTGCGGCAGGTGTTTACGCACAAAAGCTAAAGCCCCGCCAGATGGAAAAACTTTCCCGCGGCGTGGTTGCCGTCAATCAGGGCGGCGGAAAGGTGTTTGTCGGCTGGCGGATGTTCGGCACTGACGCCGAGAGTATCGCTTTCAATCTTTACCGATCAACCGACAATGAGAAACCGGTGAAACTCAACGACAAACCTATCGCCGACGTGACATTCTTTCTGGACGAAAAGGCTGATCTGACAAAGTCGAATGCTTATTTCCTCCGTCCGGTTTTAACCAAAAAGGAGCAAGCTCCAAGCGTGAAATTTACGTTATTGGCAAATGCACCTGTCCGCCAATATCTTTCGATCCCGCTGCAAACACCGCAAGGTTATACGCCGAACGACGCCTCGGTGGGCGATCTCGACGGCGACGGCGAGTACGAGATCGTTCTGCACCAAACCGGACGTGGCCGTGACAATTCGCAGGCCGGGATGACCGACGAACCGATCCTTCAAGCATACAAATTGGACGGGACGCTTTTGTGGACGATAAATCTCGGAAAAAATATCCGCGAAGGAGCTCATTATACGCAGTTCATGGTTTACGATCTCGACGGCGACGGGCGTGCCGAGATCACGTGCAAGACCGCTGATGGCACGATCGACGGAAAAGGAAAAGTGATCGGCGACGCCAAAGCCGATTGGCGAAATCCCGAAGGCTCGACCGCCGTCGGCCTTAATCGCCCGGGCGAACAGGGAGCGCGAAACACGTCGGGCTACGTCTTGCGCGGCCCCGAATATTTGACTGTTTTTGACGGCCTGACCGGCGCCGAACTCGCGACGACGAAGTATATCCCTGGCCGTCATCCAGAAACCGACAACCCGACGCCGGAACAAATGCAGACAGTTTGGGGAGACGCTTACGGTAATCGCATCGACCGTTTTCTGGCCGGCGTCGCATATCTCGACGGCGAACGGCCGAGCCTTGTAATGTCGCGAGGCTATTACACCCGAACGGTTATCGCGGCGTGGGACTTTCGCAATAAAAAGCTGACAGGCCGCTGGGTTTTCGACAGCGACATCAGTGAAGAAAATAGAAAATATCGCGGCCAGGGCAATCATAATCTGAGCGTCGGCGATGTTGACGCTGACGGCAAAGATGAGATCGTTTTCGGCGCGATGGTCGTTGACGACAATGGCAAAGGCCTTTATTCGACCGGTTTGGGACACGGCGATGCTCTTCATTTATCGGACCTCGATCCGGATCGTCCCGGTTTGGAGGTTTTCGATATTCAGGAGAGATTTGACGACGCCGGTGCCCATTTCCGCGATGCACGGACGGGCGAGATACTATGGAAAAAACCTTCGATAAAAGCGGGAGAAGACGGCGAAGGCCCAGGTCGTGGCCTTTCGTTGGACATCGACCCGCGTCATCGCGGATTTGAATCGTGGGTTTTCGGCGCGCAGATCACCGGCCTTTTTAGTGCTAAAGGCGAAAAGGTCTCTGAAAAGAATCCGCGTTCGTGCAACTTCGGCGTTTTCTGGGACGGCGATACCTTGAGCGAGTTGCTTGACCGCAACACTATCTCGAAATGGAACTGGGAAAAGGAAACGACCGATCCGATATTCACCGCCGAAGGCTGCACATCCAATAACGGCACAAAATCGACTCCGGCATTGAGCGCCGATATCTTCGGCGATTGGCGTGAGGAAGTGATATGGCGCACCACCGATAATAAAGAATTGAGGATCTACACGACCACGATCCCGACGAAGCATCGCTTTTATACGTTTATGCACGATCCGCAATATCGTTTGAGCATTGCGTGGCAAAACGTCGCGTACAATCAGCCGCCGCACACGAGTTTCTTTGTCGGCGAAGGCATGAAACAGCCGCCGCGTCCCGCGATCAGGGTTATTGGCAAATAGAGAACTATCAACTGATGGTTCGGCTGTTTTGTTCTTTCTTCGTTCATCCTCTGTGGTAAAAAACCAAACCACAGAAAAAGATGAATAAGAAAGAACAAGATGAATACGAGGTTAGAAAATTCGCGTGGGGTTTTTCAAAGAACAATAGTCTTAGTTCGAAGATTGCTCATAACTTTTTCTAAGGCATTTTTGCCAAAAGCTGTTTCATCTCGGCGATAGTTTTCGCGTATTTCGGATCATTTGAAAGATTTTTCAGCTCGTGCGGGTCTTCCTCGGTGGCGTAGAGCATCGAGCCGGATTTCCCTTCGTCCCATTCGACGTAATGCCAGCGGGCGGTTCGTACCGATCTGCCGAGCGACTGGCGATATTGCGTCACGCTGTATGCCGGCCGGTCCCATTTCGCATTGGGGTTTTTGAGCAGCGGCACGATGCTGTCGCCTGAAATATTTTTGGGCTTTGGCAAACCGCAAAGCTCGGCAAGCGTCGGATATAGATCGACGAGCTCGACAACGCGCCCTGTCGAGCGTCCCTTTGCATTCGGCATTGCGATCAAGAGCGGCACGCGCAAGCCCAATTCGTACAGCGAATACGCCTTTGACCACTTACCCTTTTCGCCAAGATGATAGCCGTGATCGCCCCAGAAGACGATGATCGTGTTGTCCTTCAAACCGTTCTTTTCCAACGCGTCGATCACTCGGCCAACCTGTGCGTCCATAAAACTCGTTGATGCCCAATAGGCGCGTTTCATCTCACGCGAAAGCTCCGGCGGCGATTCGCGGCCGATGAAAAGATCGGAATTTTGCGGCGAGATGGATATTTCCGGCGCTCCTGCGAGAGCCTTTGGCGTAGTCCCGAAATCGACCGGCAGCGGGATCTTGTTGACGTCGTACAGATCGAAAAACTTCTTCGGCGCCGTCGGCGGTGAGTGCGGTTTTACAAACCCGACCGCAAGGAAAAACGGCTGATCCTTGTATTTTTCAATGAAGTTAATCGCTCGAGTAGCCGTTCTGTAATCGCCATGATCCTCGCCGTCGCCATCGAGGATAATGATCCGATCCGAGTTTGAATCGGCAATATTCACACCAGCGGTTTGCGACCTTACGGCCTGGGCCGGGTCGGAGTTTGCAGGTCGCGTCGGCCTGAAATTTGGGTTTCCACGTTCGGTGATGTTCGGGTTGGTCGGCTCGCCGCCCTCTGTCCACGAAACCTGGTCGTCGATGCCGCCGTGAAATATCTTCCCGCTTCGGAGCGAGACATAACCATTGTTCTTAAAATACTGTGGCAAAGTCACCGTCGAGGGGTCGATCCGACGAAAGTAATCGTTGTTGTTCAAAACTCGCGTTTCGGTAGGATAACGGCCCGTCAACAGCGAAGCACGCGACGGATTGCAGACCGGATATTGAGCATAAGCGCGATCAAAACGCATACCGCGGGCCGCGATCTTATCCACATTCGGAGTCTTTATCTCCTTGACGCCATACGCCCCAAGCTCGGGCCGCAGATCGTCCGAAGAGATAAACAAAACGTTGTATTTCGGTTTTTTCTTAACGGTTTGCGCGGCTGCGTCAGGCGCAAATATCGGGAAAATCGCCAGAATAGCGGTCACGGCAAATAACTTTTGCGGTAAATTCTTCATAGAGTTTCGACCCTCGCTGCGCGTAGTCGGAAAATCGCTTAACTTTCGGTAGTATAATAATATCTGTTTCGTCAAAAAATGAGAATAGTGTTTCGCCATCTTTTGAACCTTTCGTTGTGTGTTGCGGTATTTTTGTCGTCTCAAGCGTGTCGGCCCGAGGCACGGAGCGACGCTCACACTGAAACGCCAAAGGGCATGATTCTGATCAAAGGCGGGAGTTTTCAGATGGGAACCGATGACGGAATGCCATTCGAAGGGCCGGTTCACACGGTGGAACTAAATCCCTTCTTAATCGACGAGCACGAAGTCACGGTTGCTCAATTCACAGAATTTGTAACAGCGACCGGCTATAAGACGGAAGCCGAAACGTTCGGCTGGTCGGGCGTTTTCGATTTTGAGTCGAGCGAATGGAAACGCGTGGACGGCGCAGACTGGCGTCATCCAGAAGGCGGAAATTCCATCGCGGATCCCAACGAACCCGTCTGCCATATCTCGTGGAACGACGCGAACGAATATGCAAAATGGGCCGGCAAACGCCTGCCGACCGAGGCCGAATTTGAATTCGCTGCCCGCGGCGGCCTGATCGGGAAAGAATATGCCTGGGGTGATGAATTAAGGCCAAACGGCAAACCTGCCGCAAATTGGTGGCAAGGTACATTTCCTGAAAAAAACACGAACGAAGACGGATTTTTGAGCCGTGCCCCAGTCAAGAGTTTCGCCGCAAACGGTTATGGTTTATACGATATGACCGGAAACGTCTGGGAATGGTGCAGCGACCGGTTTGGCGACGATTACTATCAAAGCTCGCCGCGGCGTGACCCGAAAGGCCCTGAAACCGGTGACGAACGCGTCATTCGCGGCGGATCGTTTCTCTGTGCCGAGAATTTTTGTTCAAATTACCGAGTCGCAGGTCGGAGTTATTCGCCGCCGGACTCAGGACTTAATAATCTCGGCTTTCGATGCGCCCGTGATATTGATCGTTAGATTCAACGCAAAGGAACAAGGACGCAAACTTTTAGTTTTTATCCAAGTTTTTCCCCATGGCCTGATTTCTTTGCGGCTTTGCATCTTAGCGACTTTGCGTTAAAAATTTAGAAAAATTATGCAATACAGAAAATTCGGCAGAACAGGTTGGCAGGTTAGCGATGTCGGTTACGGAATGTGGGGAATGGGCGGCTGGACGGGTTCGGACGACGAGGAATCGTTGGCGGCTCTGCAGCGAGCGGTTGATCTTGGCTGCAATTTTTTTGACACGGCATTTGTTTACGGCAATGGCCGCAGCGAGAATTTGCTTGGGCTTCTTGTTCGCGCAAATCCGGACAAAAAACTTTACACGGCGACCAAGATCCCGCCAAAAAATATGCAGTACCCGACGCTCCCTGAGTATGCGTTGGAAGACTGCTATCCGCCTGACCATATCGAGGAATTTCTTCATAAAAGTCTGAAGAATGCCGGTTTGGAGAGTTTCGATCTGCTCCAATTGCACACCTGGAACGACGATTGGACCGACGAAAACGGCTGGTCGGATATGCTCGATTCGCTTAGGCGACAAGGTTTAATCGGCGGCTGCGGCATTTCGATCAACCGCTGGGAACCGTGGAACGGCGTCAAGGTCGTCCGCAGCGGAAAGATCGATTCGGTTCAGGTCATCTACAACATCTTCGATCAGAATCCCGAAGACCAATTGTTTTCCGCGTGCGAAGAGATGGACGTAGCCGTCATCGCCCGAGTGCCGTTTGACGAAGGCACACTGACCGGAACGCTTACCAAAAAAACGACATTCCCGGCCGACGATTGGCGCAGCGGCTATTTCACCCCAGAAAACCTCATTCCGAGTGTCGATCGTGCTGAGGCTCTGAGGCCGCTGATCCCGTCGGGTTCGTCGATGGCTGAACTAGCCCTTCGATTTATCCTCAGCCATTCGGCCGTCAGCTCGATCATTCCCGGAATGCGAAAGCTCAAAAATGTCGATTCGAATATGGCCGCCAGCGATTCCGGCCCTTTGGATGCAGAATTGCTCGCCAAACTACGCGAACATCGGTGGGTACGTAAGCCGGCTCCCTGGTCGGACTAAGCGAAGATCGACAGACAAAGGGAATGCCCTAATCTTGTAGTGCTCAGAATTTGCCACGAATGCACGAATGTTTCGCACGATGCGGACACGGTTTCTATTCGTGCATTCGTGGCTGAATTTTGTAAACACTACTGAAATAGGACACTAATCAGACGAAGGAAAATATTGACATCAAATGCACCCTTGGTATAAATTAGTGGCACCGAATTCTCAAATAATTTCGAACCTGCAAATTCTTACTTTTACCGTGGAGGGCTTTTTTGATGAAACTGCGAAGTCTCGTTTCCCGATTTCTCTTTGTATTTGTTTTCTGCACCGCTCTGTCGATCACAACCTTTGCCGGCGATTTCCGTGCGTCTCGGCTTTTTCACGTCTTTTCCGAGCATATACGTATGAACGCCTTTGAAAGCACTGACGGCGTCAAGCGTATCTCGATCGTAAAACGACCGACTGACGGTGGAATCAAAGAGGTAATTCCGAACAAATACAAAGACCGCTTCGCCAAATGGAAGACAGAGCTACAGTCCACCGAATTTGGCAGGGAGCAATGGGACAGGTACGCAAATAACAAAAACTTTATCCTTACGATCGTTGTTGCGGGCGACCGCGGCAAGGGAGCCGGAACGGATGATTTCCTATGGGATGAAGACGGCAATTTCGTTGGCGCAACCATGACCTTCGGTAACGATCTCGACAAAGGGTTCCCCGACCCGATCTATTATCCGGTTCTCAACTCGCTGTCTTCAGATGCGACTACCTACACGATAAGCGGCAAGATCCTGGCCGCGACCAAGATCTCGCACGAGCTTGGACACGTCAATCAGGCGGCAAAAGCCAATATGAGTGTTTTGCAGACGCAGAACAAACTTATGCCGCAGTATATCTCGATCTTTTTAAATAACGGCCTGAACACAAAAGACGAAAAGCTGCTCGATCTGGCAACCCGGATGGGCGGAACGCCGGTCGAAATCTGGGAAAGCCGTGAGTATTGGAGCGAGGTTAACGCGATGCTGTTCCTGAACGAAAGGATCGGCAACGAAGAGTTTTATTGCTTCGTCTTTAACAAGATCAAACGCAACATCGAAACCTATGCAAAAGACTATGAGCAGAGATTCGAACAGTTACCAGAATTCTCAAGCTCCCCGTGCTTAAAATAGCCCGTTTTTCGCTCATCCACCGGAGATTCGCCGGTGACCAATAAGACCAACGTCAACGAGTCGCTGAACATGTGGTTGCGTAAAGTAACTAAAGAGCTCAACTCGTTCCCCAAACATTTACCTGACAAACGAAAATTGGCCTAACCCGAAATTACACCGGCGCTTTGTCAATCAGATTCTTGCGAAAAATTGCAGGAGTAAGACCGAGATAGCGTTTGAAGACTCGCGTGAAATGGCTTTGGTCGAAAAAACCTGTTGACGCGGCGATGTCGGCGAGCGGAATTTCCCGATCGAAAAGCATCTGAGTTGCCCGCGCAAGACGACGCTGACGCACATACTCGCCGATGGTTTGGTGTTGAAATTTGCGGAACGCGACGGCTAAATGAACCGGATGCACGCCTGCTTCGTTTGCCAGATATTCAATCGTCAAGTTTTCCGCAAGTTCATCATCTAGTATCTCAATTACACGGCGAAGCCAGGCGGGCGGGCGTGTACTGGTCAAGAGTTGCCGCTGGGACGAATATCCCAACATTTCCAGCGTAATTCCTTCAGCAATCAATTCCGAACCAACCTGCCAATTCTTAAATTCATTATAAAGCCGACAAGCCGACCAGATCAAAGGATTGCTTTGAACATAAAAATCCTCAGGAAGTTTCATGACCTGCTGCAATTTTTGTAAATACTGAGGTTGTATTTCTATGGTAAAAAAATGTGCGCCCCCATTTCCAACCTCGTCCTTGTGCAAGACTCCCGGTCGATGCCACCAGATCGTCAGCGGGCGGTACGAGAAACTTTTCCCGCCGTACGTTTCCGAGTAACTTCCGTCGAGTAGAAACGAGAAGAACGCCAGTTCATGAGAATGCGTCGGAATATCAGCGCCTCGTTTATGAGAAACTTCCGAAAGAACAGATGACGATATCTTTTGGTTGTTCGAGACGTTTCCGTAATACTCGCCTGCTCGAAGGTTGTTGGACATAGCTACATTGTATTGTCTATTAAGCCGTTCAGATTCTGAAGTAATCGTAGCAAATCTATTGATTCCAAAACGAGATTCCGAGATCTTTTTTTAAATTTACCTTTTTAAAATCCTATCCACCTCAATCTTATACAAGACGAAGTTGTTCCTATGTTAGAAAATTCAGGATATGAGAATACTAAAACTAATAGCAATTCTGCTCGTTTCTTGTTTGGGAAATGGTCAAACTGTCGTGTGCCAGGTTGAAAAAGCTCACAGCACGACCTTTGGTTCATACCAGAAGGCTCGAACCGTTCTCGAAAAAGCGATCAAAGCGCACGGCGGTCTGGAAAAGATCCGGGCGCTTGAGAACGTGACGCTTGAATACGACGGCCCGCGAAATATGATCAATCAGAGCCGCAAACCCCTAGGCCCATGGGACAAGGAGCCGTCGACGGGCCGAATGATCTTCGACCAGAAGAACAATCGGATGTTCGCAGAAAGCTACTCTTCATACCCGGGGATCGGCCGGTTCGGAGGTGCCTGGGCAATTACCGGGACCGAGGGTAATCACTGGGAGGCCGCTCCACAAAATCATCACGGAACCGAGATCATAGCGAAACTGTCCGGCCCAGAAACCGACGGTCCGTGGGCTTTCATACCACGGTGGATGCCGCCATTTATGCTTTTGCGAGCATGGGAAAACAACACGAATGTCAGATCGAATGGCCTGGTCTCCAAAAACGGTCGGCAGTTTGAAGCGCTTACATTTATTCAACGAGATCGGGCGGCCCTAACGATATTGATCGACGCGAATACCAGTTTGCTTGAGGGCTTCGAAGGAATTAGAGACGATCCCGTTTACGGCGATGTAGCAGAATTTACCAGATTCTCTGAGTATAAGTAGATTGCGGGAGTTATGTTTCCCAACAGACGGACGGACTACTTTAACGGCGAAACGGCCCGCGAACTGCCTTACAAATTCACCGTCAACACGACTCTCGATGAGACACTGTTTAAGCTGCCTGACGGAATAACGAAAGCCTCGGAGTCGACGAACTCAGAGAGAATTAAGAAGATCGCGGACGGCGTTTATCTCGACACCGAGATGGGCGGTATCATGATCGTCGAATTCAAGGATTTCCTTGTCGTCGTCGATTGTCCGGGCGATTATTGGATGTCACAGTCAACGATCGACGCGGTTAAGAAAGTGATCCCGGGCAAATCAATCAAATATGTCGTACCCAGCCATACGCATGGCGATCACGGAGGCGGAGCGCGAGCCTATTATCAACTTGGTGCGACCATCCTGACAACGCCTGGAAATGTCGAGTTTTACAAGCAACTCGCCGGCATCAAACAGACCATCCGTCCTGATCCGCAGACCCTGAATCCGAAAGAGCCGTTGATCGAGACATTTGTCGCCAAGCATGTGATTTCCGATGGAACGCAGACCCTGGAACTTTATGATGTTGGCCCCAACGCTCACTCCGAGGAACTGACTATTGCACACCTGCCAAAACAAAAGATCCTCTGGCAAGCCGATCTGGTTGTTAACCCCATGACGGGCGGTGGAATAAACAAAGCAATGCCGATCGGAATTGAATTTGCCAATAAACTAAAATCGTTGGGATTAGGTGGTTTTGAACAAATGGTCGAGGCTCACCATCCGCGGATCATTACAATTGACGACTTTAGAAAATCGTTAAAAATGGCCGGATATAGTGATTTCTGATGCCGGATTAATTTCAACAAATGGGGAAATAAATGAACGAAACTAAAATGAATATCGAACTAATACTAATGTGTCTTCTTCTTTTGTTCTGCTGCTTCTCAACAAACATCGTTGCCCAGAGCGAGAACGGCGTCGTTTCGCTGGAAGGCCTGGATCCGGTCTTGCTTGTACAAGGCAGCGAAGTCAAAGGAAATGTCAGTACATACGTCGTACGAGGAAGACTCAAATACCTCTTTTCGAGTGAGAAAAGCAAAAAAGCATTTGAGGCAAATCCCGGACTTTACGAGGTTCAAAACAACGGTCAGTGCCCGCTGATGCCTGGAGTGCCGGGTGACCCTGACCTCTGGCAAGTTTATCAGGGGAAGATCTACCTTTTCGGTTCGCCGATGTGTCGCGACAGGTTTCGTGCCTCGCCTGAAACCATTCTTCATCCGGAAAAGGCGGAACGAATAAAGGTCAGAAATGTCGCCATTGTACTTTATCAAGGAATAGAACTGCTCGACTTTGCGGGACCGGGCGAGGTTTTTGCTTCGGCCCGGACGACTGATGGACAACGTGCTTTCAATGTTTATACGGTTGCGGCATCGACCGATAATCTCGTTAGTCAGGGCTTTCTTACCATTAAGCCGCAATGCTCATTTGCGGACGCTCCGAAGCCGGATATCGTGGTCTTTCCGGGTGGCGATGTCGATAATTTTCTCGGCGACATTCGCTCTATGACGTGGGCAAAAACTGTATCTGTCGAAGCCGAAATAGCGATGTCGGTATGTAACGGGGCGTTCGTTCTGGCTCAGTCGAAATTACTCGAAAACAAAAGCATTACGACCCATCGCGGTTCAATTCTCGAACTGAGACGGCAGGTCCCGTCAGCGACGGTACTTGAGAATGTGCGCTTTGTAGACAATGGAAAGATTATTACAACCGCGGGAGTTTCAGCGGGCATCGACGGTGCGTTGCACGTTGTCGAAAGATTACTCGGTACACCTGCGGCGATACAAACCGCAAAATACATGGAGTATAACTGGCAGCCGAAAAAAGGGACATAGCATCGGTTTATCTTTTGGCTTTTTGTGCGATTTAAAGAGTTTTTCGTACGAAGACGACGCGGAATCAGAGAGTAAGCCATTATTGGCCAGGTTTGCACAGATCGGATTTGGGCTTTAACGAAGCAATGCCATCACGCTCCACAACGCCGCGGCCTGCCCGTGCAGATCGCCTGTCGCCCGTGCCCGATCCAAATAATACTGGACCGTAAATCCCTTATTCGTTCCAATGCAGACATCGGTCACGTTGCCGTCGGCATTAATGTGTTTCACAAGGCCGAGCCACGCTTTGCGAGCCGCCGGGCCGTACTTTTTCTTGTCCAGCCAGCCTTGCTTGACGCCGGTTACGAACGCAAACGTGAACATTCCCGTTGCAGACGTTTCAACCCACGATTCCGGATTATCCACAAGCTGCCGCCACAAGCCATCTTCCGCCTGATATTTCAGCAGCGATTCCATCATCAGGTTATAGCCTTTAACGATCCTGGGCCGCAGCGGATGTTTTTTCGGAAGCGATAATAACAGTTCAGACATTCCGGCAGCCTGCCAGCCGTTTCCTCGTCCCCAGTAAAACTTTGCATCCGGAGCGTGGAAAAACAGGCCGTTCGGCTGCTGCAGCTTATCCAGATAGGCAACCATCGTCTTTGCCGAACGCTCGAGATATTTCGTGTCGCCCGTGGCCCGATATGCCTGCATTTGGACCGCTGTGATCATATACATATCGTCGATCCAATAACGCGCCTCCGCCGTAATGCCGTCCGAAGTGGTCTTGTCCCACTGCTTGTCGGCCAAGTCCCTGCCAAAATCAAGATAGCGGCTTTCCCTGGTCTGTAAATAGATCTCAAGCGGCACAACACCGATCACGCGATAATCGACATGCGCCGCGGGCGAAATATTCTTGCTGCCATCCTGCGTGAAGAAGCGATCGAACTTAGACTTGAGTCTTGACCCGAGATCGCGGTCCCTGGTCGATCTCGCCACGTTCAAAGCCCCGTACCATGTGCATATCTCAGGGTAGATCAGGAATTGACGCTTTCCGCTCTGAAACTCAAAATCGCGTTTCTCCCAGTTCTCCGCCAACCGTTTCCCGACCTCCGCAGGTGAAGTACCTGCCGGCCATTTGCCAAAGTATTCCGACTGAGCTTTGGCGGCGTTGGCCCCGAACGTGATAAATGCGGCCAGCATCAACGCGAACAATTGCTTAAATTTGCTCATCTAATTTTCCTCTTTCCTGCATTCAATTAATACGAAAAGACCGGTTGCGACAATTGGGTGAAGCGGTTAACCAATAATGGCAAATAATACCAAACATACAGCTTTCCAGCGCAAAACTTGGGACAAAAACGATTCTATTATATTTTTGTAAGATTTTACTTGCATGCTATTCCCTTTTGTTATATATTCCGAAATGACATTAGAAATAATGATGACCAATCATTCACAAAATTTTGATTTAGTTGCCCGACTGACGCTTTGTACGCAAGGCTTTATTTCTAATGTAATTATCGTCTCCATTGTTAGCATTATTCTCGATAAGAAAATGCTCGGATGACGATTTTGAGAAGTCTTTAACTTACCTTAAAAAGCCGTCGTCCAACAAGATGACGGCTTTTCGTGTTAAAGGGCTTCAGTTTTGGATCACTAAATATCATGAGTAATCTTGCAGTCTCAGAAGGCCTTGCCGTGCGGGCGGTTACTAAGCCGGCTTTCGATTCGATAGAACAGCCGGCGTTACGCGGCGCTGAGATCTTGATCCGTTCTCTGATCGGGAACGGCGTTGACACTGTTTTTGGATTGCCGGGCGGTGCGGTTCTGCATATTTATGACGAGATCTGGCGTTACCGTGACCGGATCAATCATTACCTGGTCCGTCACGAACAAGGCGCGGTCCACGCTGCCGAAGGATATGCACGCGCGAGTGGGAAGGTCGGGGTTGCTCTTGTTACGTCTGGCCCCGGAGCGACAAATGCGGTTACGGGAATTGCGACGGCGTATATGGATTCGGTTCCGCTGGTTGTGATAACGGGCCAGGTTCCTACCGGCGTGATCGGTACCGATGCATTTCAGGAGGTAAATACTTTCGGAATTACAATGCCGATCGTAAAACACAACTATCTTGTCAAAGATGTGCGGGATCTGGCCGAGGTTGTAAACGAAGCCTTTTATATTGCTAAATCTGGAAAACCTGGGCCGGTCGTTATAGACATTCCGAAAGATGTCACGGCGCAAACATGTTCTTACAACGAATTTGACCAGATGCCTAACAGCTTTCGAGGATCCGCAAAGCCGATTGATCCGGCAGCGGTCGATCAAGCGGTGGATAAAATTCTCGGGGCCAAACGTCCGGTCTTTTATGTTGGCGGCGGAATCGTTTCGGCGAATGCTTCAAATGAGCTTTTGGAAGTTGTTGAACGGCTTCACGTTCCGGTAACGCCAACGCTTATGGGCATCGGCGGATTTCCGACCACTCATCCGCTAAGTCTCGGAATGCTGGGAATGCACGGGACATACGCCGCAAATATGTCTATTTCCGAGAGCGATCTATTGGTTGCGGTCGGCGTGCGTTTCGATGACCGAGTTACCGGAAAGCTGGCGACCTTTGCTCCCCAAGCCGAAATTATCCATATAGATATTGACCCTTCGAATATCGGGAAAAACAAAAAACCGCATTTTTCTCTTGTTGCCGACGCAAAAGCTGCACTGTCCGCAATTGCCGAAAATTTGTCCGGGCGTGACAACAGAGAGATCGACGCAAGCAAGGATCTTAAGACAGGATGGTGGAAACAAATAAAAGAATGGCAGCAAGAAACTCCGCTCGGCCAATACTCTGAAACCGAGATCAAACCGCAAATGGTTATCGAGGAGCTTTACCGTGTGACTAATGGCGAAGCGATCATTGTTACCGATGTCGGTCAGCATCAGATGTGGGCCGCTCAATTCTATCCGTTCAAACGTTCGCGGCAATGGCTGACCAGCGGCGGGTTAGGAACTATGGGTTTCGGTCTGCCGGCTGCGATCGGGGCCCAGATGGCGTGCCCGAATGAAAAGGTCGTAGCGGTCGTCGGCGACGGCGGTTTTCAGATGACGAATCAGGAAATTATAACGGCCATTCAATACAAGATTCCGCTGAAGGTTCTAATTATGAACAACGGCTGTCTCGGAATGGTTCGGCAGTGGCAGGAGATGTTCTATGACCGGGCTTATTCGGAGGTCGATCTCTCGATTTCTCCTGATTTTGTAAAGCTCGCCGAAGCCTACGGGGCTAAAGGTTTACGTGCGCAGAAACCCTCGGAACTGGCGGCTGTTTTAGAAGAAGGCCTGAATAACGACGATGTCGTGATTATGGATATTGTTGTCACCAAGGAAGAAAATGTTTTCCCGATAATACCAGCGGGAGCGGATACTAGGAACATGATCCTCAAATAGCAATTTTATGCGTCACACGGTTTCCATTTTAGTTGCCAATCAGGCTGGCGAGCTTTCGAGAATAGTCGGACTGTTCAGCGGCAGAGGTTACAACATCGACACCATTTCGGTCGGAAAAACTCTCGATCCGAAGCTGTCGCGGGCAACGATCGTGACCATCGGCGACGAGCGGACCGTTGAACAGATCGTCAAACAATGCTCTCAGCTTACACGTGTAGAGGAAGTTTTGGTTGTCGCCGCGCCGCATATCGAACGCGAGATGGCGCTGATCAACGTCAATGCAGAAAGCGGGGCCCAGCGTCAGGAGGTTCTAAACCTGGTCGGCATTTTCCGTGCAAAGGTCGTCGATATGTCGCACGACAAGATCGTTCTGGAGGCATCGGGCAACAGCGATAAGGTCGATACGTTTATCGAATTGCTAAAGCCTTTTGGTGTAAATGACGTTACCCGGACCGGATGCGTGGCGGTCAACCGTCTATCGCCTTTTGAAAAGCTGGAAGACAGCGATGAAAAGTTTTTGACTAAGAGTTTGTGAATTAAAAATATCGAGGAGACATAGATGAAAGTTTTTTACGACAAGGATGCGGATTTGAATTTGTTGAAGGACAAGCGAATTGCGGTCATCGGATACGGCTCGCAGGGACACGCCCACGCTAATAATTTGAAGGATTCCGGTTTTGACGTCGTGGTCGGTTTGAGCGAAGACAGCCCATCACACGCCAAAGCAAAGGAAGCCGGTCTTGAATCAATGTACACGCGTGACGCGGCGGATTGGGCGGACTTAATTATGGTGTTGGTCCCGGACGAGATCGGCCGGACGGTTTATAAAAACGAGATCGAACCTGTCTTGAAAAGCGGAAAATATCTGGCCTTTGCTCACGGATTTTCAATTCATTTTAATAAGATAACACCGCCGGACGACGTCAATGTTTTTATGGTCGCGCCAAAAGGGCCGGGGCATCTGGTGCGTCATGAATACACGTCGGGACGCGGAGTTCCCTGCTTGTTAGCGGTTAATCAGGATGTTTCGGGTGACACAAAAGAAATCGGTTTGGCTTATGCATCGGCAATCGGCGGCGGACGAGCCGGAATTATCGAAACGACCTTTAAAGAGGAAACCGAAACCGACCTTTTTGGCGAGCAGGCTGTTTTGTGCGGTGGGCTCACATCGCTGATCCAGGCCGGTTTCGAGACACTTACCGAGGCAGGTTATTCGCCCGAAATGGCATATTTCGAATGCCTGCACGAAATGAAATTGATCGTCGATCTGCTTTACGAAGGCGGTATCGGAAATATGCGTTATTCCGTTTCAAACACCGCGGAATACGGCGACCTGACGCGCGGCTCGCGGATCGTTACCGACGCGACCAAGGCCGAAATGAAAAAGATATTGAGCGAAATTCAAAGCGGCGAATTTGCCGACGAATGGATCAGCGAGTGCGATTCGGGCAAGGAAAACTTTAAGCGGCTCGAAAAAGAAGGCGAAAAACACCAGATCGAGGAGGTCGGTTTACGTCTGCGGGCAATGATGCCGTGGTTATCACAAAACCGTTTGGTAAATACGGCCAAAAATTAGTCCCCCAAAATTAGTCGAGGATAAAAACGATGAATCATTACGATCTAAATGAGGTTGAGAACGATGAAGTCAATTCCGGGTATGTCCGAAAGGTTGTTCGCGGCAAATCTTTGACCATCGCTAGAATCGAGGTTAAAGAAGGCGAGATAACCCAACGACATTCGCACGACAACGAGGAAGTGGTCTATGTGCTAAAAGGCCGTTGGCTTTTTCATCTCCCTGATGGCGACGTTGTTTTGACGGACAACCAGATGCTTTGCATTCCGGCGGACACCGAACATTCCTCGGAAGTTCTCGAAGACACCATCGCTTTGGATATCTGCTCAAAAACCCGTCCCGATTGGCTCTCCGGCCAGGACAAAATTTTACACAACAATCCTGAGCAGTTTCTCTGGGCAGTCTAGGTTCTACACCATTCTAATTTTAGTTTTCTGCGTTTTTTGGTCTATTTCGTGTGATTCGTGGATAGAAAGGATTTGTCCACGAATCACACGAAATAAGAAACAAAGAAGATCAGGAAAAACTTTTGTACAAAAAAATCATGTCATTCGAAAACATAAAATGGATATGGAAAAACGGCGAGATCATTCCATGGGCAGATGCGACCGTCCATGTTTCAGCTCACGGGCTGCATTATGGCAGCGGAGTTTTTGAAGGAATTCGCTGTTACGAGACCGAGCACGGCCCGGCTGTTTTTCGTCTTATGGAGCATCTCGAGCGTTTTCATAATTCGGCGGACGTTTATAACTTCAAAATTCCCTACTCGGCCGAAGAGCTTTCCGATGCCGTTCGAGAACTTATTGCGGTTAATGAATTCAAAAGCTGTTACATTCGGCCGATCTGTTTTCTGGGAAGCTCGAGTCTTGGCGTGTTTCCGGGAAAGTGTCCGGTCGAGGTTTCGATAATGGCATGGAATTGGTCGGCGTATCTCGGTGCCGAAGGGCTGGAAAATGGCGTCCGCGTAACCGTGTCGCCGTGGCGTAAATTTCATTCGAGCATGATGCCGACGACCGCGAAGGCGTGCGGCCAATATTTGAATTCAATGCTGGCGGTGAGCGATGCGTTCGGACGAGGCTTTGACGAAGCGATCTTGCTGGATATTGACGGGCGATTGGCGGAAGGTTCGGGCGAGAATCTGTTTGTTATTCGCAACGGCAGGATCATTACGAACAACGCGGAGGATTCGATCCTGATGGGCATCACGCGCGATGCGGCGATCGAGATAGCTCTCGAATTAGGTTACTCGGTCGAGACAAAATCGCTTGAGCTTTCCGACCTGCTTGACGCCGACGAGGCATTTTTTACCGGCACAGCGGCCGAGATCACACCGATCCGCGAAGTTGACAGCCAAATCATCGGAACCGGCAAACGCGGCCCGGTCACCGAAGATATTCAGCGGACATTCTTTGATGCGGTTGCGGGCCGCGATAAACGCTTTTCCAAATGGCTGCATTACGTCGAGAACCTCGTGCCGGCGTAACAAAAGTAAATAAAACAATGACATTGGCAACACAAATAACCGGCACAGACTACGGACTTGATCTGCAAACACCTTATGCAGATGCGGCTACACGAATGGATTCGAATAAAGCTGATGCTATTAGCTTTATCGATATTCATAACGCCGCCGAGAGAATTAAGCCGTATATTCGCCGCACGCCAACTGTCGATAACAGCATTTTGAGCCGTCGTTTCAACGCGAATTTTTATTTGAAACTTGAGCTTTTTCAAGACACCGGAGCATTCAAGGTCCGCGGGGCATTTAACAAAATGCTCACGCTTACCAAAGAAGAAAAGCGGCGCGGTATTGTGGCCGTGAGCGGCGGAAATCACGCAAAAGCAGTCGCACATGCTGCAAAAACGCTTGGAATAAAAGCCTTGATCCTGATGCCGGAATTCACTCCGCAAAACTATCTGCAGGAAACTCGAAACGACGGTGCGGAAATCGAGCTTTTTCCGACACTCGCAGATGCCTTTGAGAGCGCCAAAGAATATGTAAGCGACGGGCGAATTCTTATTCATCCGTTCGACGATCCGTTAGTTATTGCCGGGCAAGGAACGGTCGGTTTGGAAATATTAGAAGACGTGCCTCAGGTCACGGACGTGATCGTCAGCATCGGCGGGGGCGGCTTGTCTTGCGGAGTTGCAATGGCGATCAAGGCTTTGAAGCCGGATGTAAATATCTGGGGCGTGGAAACAAAAGGGGCGGACAGCATGGCCGCGGCATTGGACGCAGGCTACATCGTCGAGCTTGCCAAAATAACCTCGATCGCAAAAACGCTCGGAGCACAATCTGTCGGGACGCTGACCTTTCCGCTGGCTCAAAAATATCTTTCCGGCGTTACGGTCGTCGATGACGACGAAGCGGTAAGGGAGATGTTCTTCCTGCTTGACTATGCAAAGGTCCTGACAGAACCGGCGACATCATGCACTTTGGCCGCGGCGGAAAGGCTTCGCGACAATTTTGGGCCTGAAAGCTATGTCGTGCTGATCCTGTGCGGCGGCAACATTGGTCTAACTGACCTATTCAATCTCAGAAATGCGCAAGGTGAAACATGTTTCATGTGAGGTGAAACAAAACAAGTCTTACCAGACAAAATGGGTAACAACTACAAAAGCAAAACGATAACCGGCGGCGTTGAACGTGCACCGAACCGCGCAATGCTTCGTGCGGTCGGCTTTGGCGACGGCGATTTCGACAAGCCTATTATCGGTGTTGCTAATGGCTACAGTACGATCACGCCGTGCAATCTGGGTCTCGGAAAATTGGCCGATACTGCTATCGGAGTTGCCAAGAATGAAGGTCTAATGCCGCAGGTCTTCGGCACGATAACTGTCAGCGACGGAATCTCGATGGGAACCGAGGGAATGAAGTATTCGCTGATCTCTCGCGAGGTAATTGCCGATTCGATCGAGACCGTCTGCCAGGCACAGCAAATGGACGGATTGCTGGCGATCGGCGGCTGCGACAAAAATATGCCCGGCGCAATGATAGCCATCGCCCGGCTCGATATACCCTCGATCTTTGTTTATGGCGGAACGATCAAGGCCGGACATTATAAAGGAAAGGACCTGACGATCGTCAGTGCTTTTGAAGCCGTTGGCGAGTACATTGCGGGAAAAATCGGCGAAACCGAGTTGAGCGAGGTCGAACGCCGGGCTTGTCCGGGTGCCGGATCGTGCGGCGGCATGTACACGGCAAACACCATGTCGTCGGCGATCGAGGCGTTGGGCATGAGCCTTCCCTTTTCTTCGACGATGGCGGCTGAGGATGATGAAAAAAGGGAAAGTGCGGCCGAATCGGCGAAAGTATTGGCTAAAGCTGTCCAAAATAATTTGCTGCCAAGCCAGATCATGACCCGCAAGGCATTTGAAAACGCGATCGCGGTCGTGATGGCAACCGGCGGTTCTACCAATGCCGTTCTACATCTGCTTGCAATTGCACATTCGGCGAAGGTCGAACTGAAGATCGACGATTTTGAAGCGATCCGACAAAAGGTTCCAGTGTTGTGTGATTTGAAACCTTCGGGAAAATATGTCGCCACGGATCTGCACAAGGCCGGCGGCATACCGCTGGTGATGAAGATCTTGCTTGAGAAAGGAATTTTGCACGGCGGTTGTCTCACGATTACGGGAAAAACAGTCGCGGAAAATCTGGCGGATATTCCGTCGCAGCCGTCCGGCGACCAGGACGTTGTGCGGCCTTGGGAAAACCCTCTCTATGCCGAGGGACATCTTGCGATTCTGCGCGGAAACCTCGCGGAAGAATGCGCTGTCGCAAAGATCACCGGTATAAAAACCCGAAAAATTACGGGCGGAGCGAAAGTCTTTGATTCGGAAGAAGAAGCGATGCAGGCGATCTTGCAGCGAAGGATCGAGAGCGGTGACGTTGTCGTAATTCGTTACGAAGGGCCAAAAGGCGGACCCGGAATGCGCGAAATGCTCGCGCCGACCTCCGCGATCATCGGGCTTGGGCTCGGTGATTCCGTTGGATTGATAACCGACGGACGTTTTTCGGGCGGAACTTACGGAATGGTCGTCGGCCACGTCTCGCCAGAGGCTGCTGTCGGCGGAAACATTGCTCTCTTAAAAGATGGAGATCAGATAACCATTGATGCTGATGAAAAACTTTTGCATGTTCAACTTTCCGATAACGAACTTGAAGAACGCCGCCGGAACTGGCAGGAACCCAAGCCTCGATATACGACCGGAGTGATAGCGAAGTACGCAAAACTCGTTTCATCAAGCAGTCGCGGAGCTGTCACAGACTAAGCATTTACCGGAATACAGATTTGAGCAAAAGTGGGCCGAACGCCCAAAGCCCGACCCCACTTTAGTTTGCATATTGAACCGTTAGCGTGAACCTGACGAAAGCCTATTTTGACTCGCCTTGCAAAACAAAGGTCGCCCAGAAATATGGGTTGTTCCAGCGCTTGTCCTTGATCATCGCATTTTGCGCCTGTCGCAATGCCGAGGCAGGCGAACGCTTTTTTGCGCCGAACATTTCGCGGTAAAAGTACGACATTAGTTCCGATGTGGCCTCGTCGTTTATGTCCCATAGACTGACGGTTACGCGTTTTGCCCAAGCGTACATAAAGGCTCGCGTCATTCCGACCAGGCCCTCGCCTTTTATCTCTTTTCCGAGGCCCGTCCGGCAACCACTCAGAACAACCATCTCCGCCGGCAGTTTCAGATTAAAGATATCGCCGACACGCAGAAATCCATCTTGTTCCTTACCGTCTTCGTCGATCGTCGAAAAGACGAGTCCGCTAAGTTCAGGATTTAACGGTGCTTTTTGACACTCCTTGGCGATCGATGTCGCTTCTCACCGGAGAAACCTTGCTTGATACCCAAACAAGAAATAAGACTGATTGTATTTGAGGCTACCAGTGCATGCAATTTGGCATGTCTGATCCGTCGAACCCGCCTTACTATCTGTCTGTCCGACTTCGAATACGAAAATCTACGGAGGCGCAAATAGCTGGTGGAGGAGGTATTTTGACGCTATTTACAAAAACTTGTGGATATTTGAGGTATTATTCTCCGCATACGTGCGGAGAATGCTTGTAAATGCGGAGAATAAGAGGTATAATCTCCGCAAGAGGTGCGGAGATTATGACCTATATACACGAGCGGGAGGACTGGCCGAAGTTTCATTGGCAGGATGATATCCTTGCCGCTGACCTTGCCCAGGTACGGCATAGACAGGGCCGCCTGATTGGCCGCATGGAGTCGCTTGGCTTTAGACTGCGCGAAGAGTCCGTCCTCCGCACTCTCACGGAAGAAGTCGTCAAATCAAGTGAAATCGAGGGCGAGCAACTAGATCGAGATCAGGTTCGCTCATCCATCGCACGCAGACTTGGGATGGACGTTGCTGGCATGGTTCCCGCCGACCGAAACGTCGAGGGTGTCGTTGAAATGATGCTCGACGCCACTCAGAATTATGCCCAACTGCTAACGGACGAAAGGCTGTTTGGCTGGCATGCCGCTCTCTTCCCCACCGGACGCAGCGGCATGATAAAAATCACGGCCGGAAACTGGCGCGATGACGCATCCGGCCCGATGCAAGTTGTCTCCGGCCCCATCGGTCGCGAGCGTGTCCATTATCAGGCTCCCGATGCGCTGCGGGTTGCCGATGAAATGCACTCTTTCCTCACATGGTTTGAAAGTGAGAAATCTACGGATCCCGTCCTGGCCGCAGGTATAGCACATTTATGGTTCGTAACAATTCACCCTTTCGATGACGGGAATGGCCGTATTGCTCGCGCTATTACCGATCTTACCTTGGCCCGTTCGGAAAATAGCTCGCAACGCTTCTACAGCCTGTCCTCGCGGATCAGGGCAGAACGCAACCGTTATTACGATGCGCTGGAGGCGACCCAGAGGGGGAGCCTAGACATCACCGAATGGCTGCAGTGGTTCCTTACCTGTCTCGATCGCTCATTCGATCAAGCCGAGAAAACCTTGAGCGCCGTTCTCGCCAAGGCACGGTTCTGGGAAACAATCAACGAAACGCCGATGAACGAACGTCAGAGACACGTTCTCAACCGGTTGCTCGACGGCTTCGAGGGCAAGTTGACTTCAACTAAATGGGCGAAGCTCGCCAAATGCTCTCAGGATACCGCCTCCCGAGATATAGACGATCTTGTGGGCAAGGGCATTCTTGTTCGCGGTCCGGCCGGAGGTCGCAGTACGAGTTACGAGATCGTGGCCATCGACACTGTGAGCGGATGACAAACTGTGAATTTGAAGGAATTCCGTTTGAAGATTACGGTAAGTCTAATGAATCGCCGTACTTTCTTGCACGTCACTTTCCTCCGCCTTATCAAGTCGTTTTACAGAGGTTGTAAGTTCGAGTGTTACATGCGGAGCCAATTAAATCCATAAGAAAGCCCGTCATCAAAATGGCGGGAAGTTAATGCAGTTTCTTCTCGGACACAGCCCTAGGGTTCGCTAGCTGCTCGTGCAGCGCCGAAGGACGTGCGTGGACGTTATGATTTTAATATTAGCCGGACGAAACCATTATGATGTGCTACCTACAGCCGTGCGGATATAGGTAGATTATTTTCCGCATGTATATACGAAGAATAATGGCTAATTATTTTGCTTGATTCGAAGAGTTACTTTCAGTTCCAGAGCACTCACTTTTTCGCGGGTCGAAATTGCCAGGCGAACGCCGCGTTCTTCGCGTTCCCCCTTGTCCACAGAACCCGGTTTGCCGGGAGCGGTTAGGATGTTCTTCTCGATCTTTGTGGTAACACTTTGTGAAGAATCGATCTCGGCAGAAAGATTTGTGGCTCCCGGTTCGAAAGTGAAAATGGTATCGGAAGTTCTCGTGATCAAATTATCGGAGTGCAGAAAGGCCGTTATCGTCCGCGGGCGTTCCATCTCGACCGAGTCCTTGATCGAAAAGCCGTCCGGATCAGTAAACTCAAACATACGAATGAATTTGCGAACGCCGACCTCCGGTTCATACGCAGCAGTTAGATCGGCGGTGATCGAAATTTTTTTCGCTCCGAGTTCTACATTGGACAATCGAATTTGGTTGAGATGGTCGTATGACACTCCGGCAAAAACATCATGGCCTTTTCCTTCTTTCGCCTGCCCCATGCCGTCGAAGACGAGCGTGTTGTGGTGTTCGGTCAGCGGAACGCCGGCGTATCCCGAATCGCCGGTCAAGTATTTGCCGTTCGCCCAAATGATAAAGCTGCCCGCATCCGGGTGAGCGTGGCCGCTGGACAAACGCCAATCAGGGAAAGCCTTGACCTTTGCCGTCGCGGAATGCCCTTCAGGCGGTCCGGCCTTGAATGAGAATGCTGTAGCGTCATCATTCCAAGAATTGCGCCAAAATACCACGCCGTGATCTTCGAAATAATGATGCTTGGGTTGTTCGTCGATCGCCACGGCCTTGATGCTTGGGTTGTACCAAATGAAAGTCCAGAACTCCTCCGCATTGACCTGACCTTTCGATTTCAGCCAATCGGCAACGCCCTGTGATTCGCCGCTCGAATAGCGAGATGCGAGATTGTAGAGGATGTTATAGTTCGTTCGGAATTTTCCGTTTAAGCGTTCGCGTTCATAGTCATTTCCCTTCCGTGCTCGGGTCGTTGGTCCTGCGTAGATGTCGCCGTAGTCGAAATTGAATTCTGCTCCGGGCAGAGTTATATGAGCGACATACTTGTGGGCCAGTTTCATTCCCGGTGTGGTTTGATAGAGGTCTTCACCAGTCGATTTTGCGTGAACGTCCATATAATGAACAAGCCACGGTGTTGAGAAGATCCAGTACTCCATACTTTCATAGAAGTAGCCGTCTTCGCTGTATGTTGCGAGAACCCGGTCGAATATCGCTCGTGAGGTAGCAGCCCACTCTTTTGCTTCGGGAACTTCGTCCATCAAGGCATAAGCCGTAACAGCCAACCCTGATATTGGAATAAAGGTATGGTTCTGGCTGTACGAATAGGTTCTGCCATTCTTCACCTTAAAAAAGTCGTGTAAAAGCTTTGCCTGCTTAACCAGTTTTTCGCGAATGCGGGTTCGTTCGGCGGGAGTTAGATCGTTGTAAAGGAGATCATAGCCCCAACCCATTCCGTAAAGCAGATGGCCGGCGGCAAGGTCGATGTTTGGTTTGTTGTAGGCATAGCCCCAAATGTCGTAGCTGATTCCCGCATCGATGTACTTCTTTGCGGCATCAAGATATTTTTTGTCGCCCGTCATTTTATAAACGAATGCAGCTTCGGCGATACCGATACCGACCTCGTTTTGAACACGTCGTTCCTGTGCCGGTGCCGGCGGTGGTTCGACCGTTAAAGCACGAACACGCGAGAGCGTGGTCTGCCATAGCTCTTTATTCGTCTTCGCCTTTTCTTTCAATGCATCGATGTCGGATTGCGTTAGATAAACACGCGGATGAACGCCGACTAGTTCCTTTCTCAATGATGAAGGCTTTGTCCGTGCCAGTTCAAAGAGCGGGTGTTCGCCCTTTAACTTTGCGTTCGCAACCCGCTCCGCTTCGAGCTCCTGTTTGTCCTGTGCAAGTCCCTGAGCCGAAAGCGTGAATAAGAATAAGACTAGAATAACTAAACTTTGTTTCATTGATGATTCTCTGGTGTCGTGAAAAATCTTTAAGAATGAACTCATTTTTTAATTACTTCCCTTTGAAATGTTTGACGAAGAATGCGATCAGATCGTCATTGACCGTCTCTCCATCATCTTTGTGGCGGAGTTTGCACTCGATCTTCAACTTGTCCATTTCTTCTTTCATCACCACACCAAAAAATGGATGATGGATCGCATCGCTGACAGTGGTCTCGGCAGTCTGCGGCTTTGACGCAACGCTGTAGATGGCCCAAACAGGCGGGTCGTCCTTGGTGAGATGAGACAGTGGCGAAGCCTCTTTTACCATTTGCTGCACTTTCTCGGTTGCCATGTCGGCCGGCTTCAGGCCAAAGAATTTTCCGGTATAGAAACTATGTTTAAGGGTTGCCGCACCAACTCGCGGACCGACGATCTCCGGAACGAGAGTCGTCTGTGCCGAAAACACTGCCATCGAAGTTAGCCGAGTGGATTCTCGAAGGACCCGGATCAGAAGCTTTCGGGTCGGCGAGGTCATCGTGGAACCCGATCCAAAGTGAGGTCAGCCCGCCCGCAGAACTGCCCGTCGCAGCGATCTTGGTTTTGTCGAGGTTCCAATCTTTTGCGTTGAAACGTGCGAACTGGATCGCCCGGGCAGCGTCCTTGTAGGCCTGTGGATAGATATATTGCGGCAGCAGGCTGTAGTTTATCGCCATGACGGCGATGCCGCTATCGAGCAGTCGTTTCAGGACATTTGCCGAAAGCTTTTCTTTGTCGCCATTCACAAATCCACCGCCGTGAATGTAAACGACCAGCGGCGTCGGCTTTTTCGACTTTGGCTTCCATAGGTCGAAAACGTTCCGCTCAAGCGGGCCATACTTTCCGTTTGCAATATCGGCAGTGGGCTTAGCCGTTGCTGATTTCGCATCCTCATCCTGTCCAAAGCATGTGACCGCAAAAAGGGCCATCAACAAAAGTGTTGTAATCTTTAACAGCATTATTCTGCTTTTCCTTCTTTTAAGAGTTTCTCGATCCAATTGCTAAGCCGCTCGGCCTGTTCCGGAGTCGTAGCGTGTCCGGTCTCGAGGGCTAGGACGAGCGTTTTTGGGGCTGTGATCTGGTTGTACGAAGCGTACATCGAGGTCGGCGGCACCACTTCGTCGTTAAAACCCCAAGTGTAGATTCCGGGCACTTTAATGCGTCGAGCAAAATTGACTGCGTCGTAATACGCGGCCGTCTCGAGCTTTTCCTTGGTCCGCATTGCCGGATCCTTGAAAGCATGCGGCCAACCGCCGGCCCTGCCCGCCGTGTAGCCAGCCATATCAGAGATCGCGGGATATGAAACTGAAAGTGCTTTCACCCGTGGGTCGAGTGCCGCCGTTACGATCGAAAGCCCGCCGCCTTGGCTGCCACCGATTACCCCGAGATTTTTACCGTCATATTGCGGCAGACTGGTCAGGAAGTCGTTTGCCCTGACAACCGAAAGATAAACTCGGCGATAATAATAGGTATCGCGGTTATCCAGGTTATAGAGCATATATCGGTTAAGCGACCCGTTTCGAAGATCGTCGTAAACCTGCTGAGGTAGATTAACCGGCATGCCGTGAATGCCGATTTCGAGTGTGATAATTCCGCGTTCCGCAAGGCCGACCTGACCCGTGTAGGGCCGGACTCCCGCTCCCGGCACACGGAGCAATGCAGGAAATTTTTGATTCGGGACGGTCGCTTTTGGGACGGCCAGAATCCCATAGATCCGGCTGATCTTGCTATAGCCGCCCGTTCCCACTGTCTGAAAACTGATGTGGTACACATCGACCTTTGATGTTCCAAGACTCGGCACCAGTTCCATTTTCGGCTCGATCGGGATCTGTCCAAGCTGGGCCTTTCCGCTGTTCCAAAATTGATCGAAATCGGATGGCTCGCTAACAACAGGCTTTATTTGGTCAGGCCGATAGGCGGCCGTCGCGAGTCCGCGATAGGTTCGTCCCTCCTTTTCAAACGAAGCAATGCAGCGGTAAAATCCCGGCTCTTTCATTCCGGGTGTGTCAATAACGGTCGGCTCTGCCGAGGTCGTCACCGTCTTTTCTATTATCGACGGCATCGCCTCCGGTCCGCACGAATATTTCAACGGCAAACCAGCGATTTGCGAATTATTGAGCGTAACCGCAAAAGTAAATTTCGCCGGCTGGTTCAATTCGTACGTCCAGCTTTCCTTATCGAGCGAAACACGGACTTGATATGTCCCGATCGAATCTTGCGCATACACGCCGGTCGCAAGTGCCGAGGCAATTAATAAGACTAAAATTTTGTTGGTCATCGTAAGGCAATTATGGCGAGGTTGGGAGACGCCCGCCATTCTGCATATTCTAAAGTGCGATTAATTTTCGGGAAAAGCAGCAAATCACCCTCCGGTTGGGCCGATACCTCTCCCACTAAGCACCGGCCCTCTTGACCGAAACATCTCCCACATTGTCCCGATCAATCTTCATCGATCAACCTTTTGCCGGTCGATCAGAAAGTTATCCGCACGGCGAACTGCATCTCGCGGGCCTCGTTCGCGGTTAGACGAAATTCGCCTCTATCGGAAGCGTCAAGAATGTGCTGCGGCACCTGGAAATTGGGCCGGTTAAACACATTGAATACTTCCCAACGCAGCTGCAATTTGGCCCGTTCAGCCAGACGAATATTCTTGAAAAGAGACAGATCGACACTTTGAAAGCCAGGGCCGATCACAATATTGCGTCCCGCATTTCCAAATAGGGTCGGATCGTCCAGCGTTGCTACCGGGCGTCTGAAAGCAGCCGGATTAAAGTATAGACCGGCGGGAACATTAGCCATCGGATCGCCGACAAGGTCAGGCCGGCCACCCGACGTATCAGGTGCGTTGAAGGCCGGAGTAAACGGCCGTCCTGATAGTGCCGTCGCGATGCCGTTTAGCTGCCAGCCGCCAAGCAGCACTTCGGCGATTCCGTTCGAGCCTCCGAAAAACTTTTTGCCTCTTCCGAACGGCAGATCGTAGTTGAAACTTGTCGAGAACTGATGTGTTCTGTGAAAGTCGGCAAGTGCCCATTCATTTCGAAAGTCCTTAATATCCTGCGGTCCACGTTGCGAAGCGGTGGTCGAGTTATTCGTGTTCGAGTTTTGATCCATCGCCTTACCGAATGTGTAGGAGGCAAGGAGGGTCAGCCCATTCTTCGAACGCCGACGCACCGCTACCTGCATCGCATGATAGCTCGAGTTCACTTCTTGCGATTGATAAGTGATGTCGCCAAGAGCCGGGAACAGACGAGCGGTTAGCGGACGGCCATCTGCCCCGATAGCACCTGTGGGATATGCAAAATTGAGGTTGTAACGCATACCCAGGTGACGGCCTAAACTGCCTACATACCCCACCTCGAGGCCGAGATCTTTCGCAAGTTCGCGCTCGAGCGTAAGATTGAACTGATATAGCTCCGGCGTCTGAGCGTCGGTCGGAATTCCTTGCGGCGTGGTCACGCCTTGCAGGTTGACTCGATCATTCGGAAATGGGTTGTCGAGAGTGAGTGTAAAGTAATTTGCCGCCGACGTATTTACCCTGTTGAACGACTGTCGATTCAAATACGGATAATTGTTCGCCAATTGCTGACGAGCCGGATTGATCGTTTCGGTGCTGTAAAAAATACCGGCACCGCCGCGAATTACCGTCTTGTCGTCGTTAAACGGCTTGAGGGCAAACCCGACACGTGGAGCAAGATTGTTCTTGTCAGTTTCGACTAGTGAGCGAGGCAGGCCGAGACCGGCGCCATCTACGCAAATAACGGTTCCGCTGGGTTCGCGAAATTCGCCGCCCGCACAAGCTGTGACCCCAAGTTCCGGTATGAAGTTAGAGATCCGGTTTGTCTTTTCATAGAGATACGGCGTGTAGTCGTATCGAAGGCCAAGATTAAGCGTCAGCCACGGAGTTATTCTCCAGTTATCCTGAATATAGAATGCCGATTGCCATGCGATCAGATCGGCGGGTTCGGATCCGATCTGTCTCTGTGTTGAATCCGGCAATCCGTAGAGCAGATCGGCAAATGAATTTGCTCCAGAGACGGTGGTGTTGAGCGGATTCGAATAGCGTCCGCGAAAGCGGAAATCGCCGCGAACGTTTCTGATATCGCTCTCGACATAATTCGGGCGAACCAAGTCCACGCCAAATTTGAAGTTGTGATTTTCCACGACCCAAGTTACAGCGTCGCTGATAGAAATGTTTTTGTAGAGATAGTTGAGCGGAATGTTTGCGCTGTCGCCCGTATCGGGAAAACCGTCGATACGGATTGCGGGAAATCCCAGAAGACCCGGTTGTGAGGCGGTCGGCAGACCCGTGAGGCCGAGCAGGCTTACGTAATTCTGATCGCCGTTCTCGTTCATGATCTTGTTATCGACGTCGAGAAAACCTATACGGAAATCGTTAATTAGCGTCGGCGCGAACGAATGGGTATCGCCGAAAGCGTAAGATTTCTGTTTGTAATCCCAGTTTCTAAGAAAGCCGGGATAATTGACGCGGCCAGCCTGCGGCTGATAGGCCTTGCGGTTGTCCATCGAAAAGCGAAAGTAGAAATTGTTGTTGTCAGAGACTTTGCGATCGATCTTTGCCGAAAACAGATCTCTCGGCAAAATATTTGTGAGCACCGAGAACACGTAATCTTCAGGCCCGGCAGGACCATTGGCACGCGGCAGATACTGCATAATCCGTTGGGCGATAGCGCTGTTTGCCGGAATAATATTCGGGAAGGCAGGATTAACCGTCAGCGGGATCACGTTCAACACAGGGCATTCGACCTTTGTGATAACTCCATTGGACGGATTGCGCGAGAGACATGTCACACGTTGGGTGTCGTCGTTGCACGGATTGGAGGCAGTAGTATTTACTGGGCTTCCGGGAACACAAACTCCTGTATTCACACCGCTGCCGCGTATTCCGCTGAAATCTCCGCGGTACCACGCTTCGTTCGGCGCTTCGCTATCCGTAAAAGCAGATCGAACTTCTCTCAGTTGTTCAAAGCTTGCAAAGAAGAACATCTTGTCCTTACCGCTTTCGAACATCGCACCGCCTTCGCCAAAGTTAAAAAATGGCATCGGGCCGCCGAATGTACCGCCGAATTGGTGGCGGCGTAGGACCTTGTCGTCTTCGGGCAGCGACAGCACATTCTTGGCGTCGAAAACGTCGTTACGTATAAATTCGAATAGCGAACCCGAAAACCGGTTCGTGCCGGATTTCGACACAACGCTGATCTGAGCACCGGCAAGGCGTCCGTACTCTGCACTATATGTAGAGGTGGAGACCTTAAATTCCTGGATCGAATCGACCGACGTGTTCACGCCGACGCCTCCGTTGCGGTCGTTGCGGTTTGCTACGCCGTCGAGGATAAAGTTGGTCGAGTCGGTTCGCGTACCTGCCGAACCAAGTCCCTGGCCCTGATCGTCGTCGGTCGGACGCTGGTAGATTCCCGGAACGAGCTTTGCGAGATCGGTAAAGTCGCGAACGTTCAGCGGCAGTTCCTGAACCTGTTTTTGCGTTATCACCTCACCTTTTTCAGGCGTTTCCGTATTGATCGTCGGCGGTTCGGCTTCGACGGTCACGGTTTCATTCACGCTTCCAACGTCGAGTTTTACGTCGAATCTGCGCCTTTCATCCGTTTCAAGGACCACGTTTGTATTGATGG
Source organism: uncultured Chloracidobacterium sp. (assembly GCA_964605905.1). Taxonomy (GTDB): domain Bacteria; phylum Acidobacteriota; class Blastocatellia; order Pyrinomonadales; family Pyrinomonadaceae; genus OLB17. The sequence continues at coordinate 87,798 of CAZSEL010000009.1, forward strand.
CGACCTTAAACCCTGGGGCGTCGATCTTTACGGTATAGCTTCCGGGTTGCAGCTCCGCGACAACATATTCGCCGCTGTCGTTTGTCGTTACCGTCCGCGCGATATTCGTATCGTTTTGAGTCACGGTAACATTTGCGCCGGGAAGGGCGGCTCCGCCCGGATCGCTGACATTTCCGACGACTGTGGCCTTAAAGCTTTGCGCCGAAACGGTCGCGATCAAGGAAGCGATAATGATGAAACTAAGCGCGGACAATTGGATGATCTTTTTCATAGTTTTAGTCTCCTGGACATTAGTCCATTAGCAGTCCCCCATTGATCTCTATCGTTTCGCCGCAGAGGTAGCTGGCGGCATCGGACGCCAGGAAGGCGATCACGCTGGCGACTTCTTCCGAACGGCCGACGCGGCCCATTGGAATAACATTGCTCATATTGTTCCAAACCTCGCGAGCGGTGAAGATTTCGTGGTATGGAGTGTCGATAACCCCCGGGGAAACGGCATTTACACGGATGCCCTGAGCCGCAAATTCTTTTGCCAATCCTTTTGTCATTGTCAGCATCGCAGCCTTGGCTGACGAATAATGTATCGAACCCGGCGCACCGCCGTTGCGACCGGCGATCGACGTAACATTGACGATCACGCCGGATCCTTTCTCAAGCATTTTCGGAACCACCGCCTTGGCCGCAAAGAACGCGCTTCGTGCGTTGAGGTCCATCACTTCATCCCAGCGTTCCACGGTCATTTCCAGAGTCTTTAGCCGTTCAACTAGCGAACCGGCGTTGTTTACCAATATATCGACCGGACCGAGACCATCTTGTATTTCTCGGATCATCCGCTCGATCTCTGCGTTCTGTGTGACGTCCGCTTGGACGGCCATTGCTGAAACCGTTGCCGTTCCGACCGCGGTTCCCGATTGGCCCGCTGATGAATCGCCGCCGCCCGCCGAGATCGCAGCGACAGCTTCTTCCGCACCGGTCTTGTTACTGTGATAGTTGATGGCTACCGACGCGCCACACCGTCCAAAGTATTCGGCCGTCGCTCGCCCGATACCGCTTGAGGCACCGGTGACAAGCACGACCTTGCCTGTAAAATCGAAAAAGTTCTTCATAAGGTCTCCTAAGAATTATTGGTTTTGAATCGAAACTTTTCGGATTGTTCCGGAAAGTGCAAAAAGTACAATAGTACCGATCGGGGCTAGCAAACCCGCAGCTACCAAGATCGGTGTATAAGAAAAATTATCGACCACCCAGCCAGTCGTAAACACAAAGATCATCGAGCCGATACCCGCACCGGTTCCACCGAGGCCCGCGACCGAACCTACAGCTTTCGACGGATAGAAATCGCTCGGCAAGGTCTGCACGTTGTTTATCCAAACCTGAAAGCCGAACAGCACGACGCCGATCAACGCGAGAGCCGTCATGGCATCCGGTGTGTATGCCGCGAAGATCCCGGCTGGCATCAGAAGGGCGGCAAAGGCGATGACTACTTTTCGTGCGGCGTTAACGGTCCAACCGCGGCCAATCAGATATCCCGAAAGCCATCCGCCGAACAAACTTCCAGCGTCTGCGGCAACAAACGGAACCCATGCAAACAGGCCGATCTGTTTAAGATCAAAGCCGTGTACCTGATTCAGGAAAAGCGGAAGCCAGGTGATGTAAAGCCACCAGATCGGATCAACGAGAAACCGCGAAAGCACGATTGCCCAGGTCTGCCGATAAGTAAGTAAATGGACCCAGCCTATTGCGTTCTCGTCCGGGACGGCTTGCTGCAATTCCACTCCGATAGTAGCTTCAGGTGCCGGAACAGGCTCATTGGTCGAATCATCTTCGCGGATCAACGCAAGCTCCTCTTTAGTGATCCACTTATGCGTTTCCGGCTTGTCATAGATCAGCAACCAGGCCGCGAGCCAGATAAATCCAAGGGCTCCGGTAACAACAAACGTCTCTTGCCAATGCCCGAAATATGCCGTGATACCGACGATGATCGGCGGCGCGACGATCGAACCGATGGATGCTCCGCTGTTAAAGATCGCCATCCCCAGCGCCCGTTGTTTTGCGGGGAACCATTCGGAAACGGTCTTGGCGGCACCGGGCCAGTTGCCAGCCTCGCCCAATCCAAGGGTGAATCGAAACGCACTTAGACTGCGTATCCCGGATGCAAAAGCATGGGCCATAGCCGCTAATGACCAGACAATGATCGAAACCGTAAAGCCTTTCTTTATCCCGATACGATCGTAAAGCTTCCCGGACAGCGATTGACTGATCGTGTAGGCGAACAGAAACCACGTCGCGATACCGCCGTACTCCGTGTTGGATAGATTCAGCTCGCTTGTGATCAGCGGGGCGAGTACCGAGATAGTCAACCGGTCGATGTAATTGATCAGAGTTGCAAAAAAGATCAGGGAAATGATGACCCAGCGAAGTCCGCGGATCTTAAACCCGGATTCTTCCTCCGGTCTCTCAGTTTTAATTTCAGGTTCAATCATTAGAATCGCAATTGGTGTGACCAATTTACCTTTCTAAAAAAATTTGCTATTTCACCCGCTCATCGGTTCGCATCTTCTGGAATCCGTACTCTCGAACCGACTCGCCTTGCAGTATTCGAACTGCGACTCTACCTGCCGACGCGGAAAGCCCTTCACATTCTCCACCAAGACATACTGTCGCCGTTCGGCCATCGTTGAACTTTACACTCAACCAGCGGCCGTCATATGCTCTGTCAATCAAAGGAATTCTCTTTTCTTCACCTTTTCTGAATGGCCTCAAAATATGTAGAAACTCAAACTTGCTTGCATCGTCGATCGAAGAGACCTGCAACTGCCGACCGCGTGTTTCTGTATCGCCTTTAGCAACGCTTCCCGGCAGACCGCGAGCCTGCACTATCTGATCGACGACCTTCATCGCGGTACGCGTCGGCCATACATTGAAGACACGCAGCCCGGCGTCACCGTTGAGGAGGTCCGAAAACCCCTGATCTATTCGGACCTCACGGTCAGCATTAATCAGGAACTTGAAACCTGACGGCCTCTCGGTTAAAAGTTCATCCCAGATCAGAAAAAAGTCTGGTGCGAGGAAGAGAAAATGCCGGTCAAATTTTTGAATGCCGAGGTCGGGATAATAGCCGGCTGCCGCTTCGCCGCGAGCGTACAAATAGTCGGCTGTTACATCGACCTCGGCAAGGCGAATGCGGTCGAGCTTTTCGTTTGGGACTTCCTTGAACATCTCGTAAACGCCGTCCTTTTCCTGGCCGCGTCCGTTTACGAGAATCGTATTGTGATCGTCGGTCTGCTTTATTCCGAGGTAACCGGTATCGCCCGTTAAATATTTCCCATTTGCCCAAATGATGAAAGAATTGGCGTCCGGATGTGCATGTCCGGTGTTTTGCCGCCAGTCCTTGATCTGCGAGTGAAGCCGGGCGGCGTGATGCCCTTCGGGCGGGGAGCAGCGGAACGCAAATGCAGTTGCGTCTTTTGTCCAGCCCGATCGCCAAAATACCGTATCGTTGTCTTTGAAATGATGTTGAAGGGGAATTTCAGAAAGGGCGGACGGCTTTAATTCGGGATCTCGAGACAGAAAAGCCCACATCGGCTCTCGCGTTTCGAGCTTTGTTGAGGTGCGAAGAAAGTCTCCGACAGCTTGTGCCTGATTGTCTTTATAAACTGCGGCAAAACGATAAAGAATGTCGTATTCCGAATAGATCGACTCGCGTTTGCTCGTTCCATTCCGGTTCAGAGCACCGTCGCCAATATCTGCGAAATCGAAAACATTCTCGCCATCGGGAAGCACCGAATGCATTGCAAAATACTTCATACCCTCAAACTTCGGCTTCATCACGGCATAGAGATCTTCGCCGGTGGCGGCCAAATGTGCGTCGAAGTATCGGATCATCCAACGAAACGCAAAGCCGAAGTAATGAAAGCTTTCGTAAAAATAACCATCGGTTCCGAAGGCCATCACCGTCCGGTCGAAAACAGCTCTCGACAGCTTCGCCCACTCCCTTGCCTCTTCGACCTCGTCCATGATCGCGTAGGCTGCGATGGCGAGGCCTGCCATCGGTATCCAGGTGTGATTTTGTGTGTAGGTGTAACGCTTGCCGGGCTTGTATTTGAAATACTCAAACATCAAACGGCCCTGTTTGACGAGCTTGTCCCGAATGATCGTTTTTTCTGACGCAGTGAGTTTGTCGTGTAGAACATCGTAAGCAAACGCCACCGCATATAGAAGATGAGCGGGTGGCAGATCGACGTTTGGTTTGTTATACGTGTAGCCCCACATTGGCATGTCGCAGGCTGCCAACGTCCAAGCTTTTGCGGCTTTTAAATAACGCTCGTCTTCTTCTATGACGTAAGCGAGCGAAGTTTGCGTGATCTGGAATGCGAATGAATATTGCGAAATACTGCCTGGCTTCCGTTTATCGAGGCCGCTTTTGTATAGGTCTTCGTCCTTAGGGTTAGGAACTGCCCGTCTCAGTGTTTGAATGTCTTTGAGCGTCGTTATCCATAGATCCTTCCCGGCTCCTTTCGCCTTTGCACGGAGTTTCGGAATATCGTCAGATACGAAGAACAATCGCGGGTGAGCGCCTTTAAGGTCAGACTTAGTCGATACCGAACGGACAAGTAAATTTTCAAAAGGAACGACTGATTGGGTTGTGGTCCTGGGCTGTGCCAGAACGGTAGATGAGATGGCAACGCAAATGAGCACACAGGAGGCGATGACACGACTGCCAAGAGTGTGAGAATTTATGTTAACGTTACCAGAAAAGGGCATAAAAAATTGGATCCAATTTGGTTAATTCTGAGCTACCGTAGATTCCCGAATTATTAGTTCACAGTCCAAGACTCGGTTTTCGGTTCTCGAGTTGTCTTCACCAGTGATTCTTTTCAGCAGCATCTCGGCCGCGAGCTGACCCTGTAGGCGCATCGGCTGACGCACAGTCGTAAGCCGCGGCAACGTGTGCACCGCTAATGGCGTGTCATCAAACCCAACAATTGCAACATCTTGCGGAATCGTCAGACCGGCCTCTTTGATCGCAGTAATTGCGCCCATAGCGGTAAAATCGTTTCTTGCAAAAACAGCCGTAGGGCGTTTCGGCAGGGAAAGCAAACGCTTCATTCCCTCGTACCCGATCTTTTCGGTCGAGTAGCCGGGAACATCGGACAGCGATTCCTTTCGTCCGGTGATCAATCTCTCATCAACCGGTAATTCATGTTTGATCAATGCGCTTAGATATCCTTGCAGTCTTTTCAGGCTCCCGCGATTTTCAAATCCGGCTCCGATAAATCCGATCCGTTTGTGCCCGAGATCGATAAGATGCTGGGTCGCCTCGAAGCCGCCGGTGAAATTATCTGCCGCTACCGAATCAACTGATTTGTGCTTAAAGTCGCGTCCGACAACAACAAGTGGCAGACTGCTGTCTGCGATATCTTTTAACCTATCGTCACCGCCGACATTCGAGCGAGTTGCGACGATGATCCCATCGACGTTGTGATCGACGAGGGAGTCGAGAGCGGTAATATCTTCTTTCGCGCTGTGCTCACTAATGCAGATAAAAAGGCTGAATCCTTGAGATGAAAGAGTAGATCTAACCGCATTTGCAAGCTCGGTCGAGTACGGGTTGGAGATATCGCCGATGATCAGCCCGACGGTTTCGGTTCGTTGCCGTTTTAGATTTCTGGCAAGTCCGTTAGGGCGATAGTTCATTTCCTTGATCGCCGCCATCACTCGCTGACGCGTGTCTTCGCTAACGTAGCCCGTTCCGTTTACAACACGCGAAACGGTCATCGGCGCGACACCGATCGTCACGGCTATATCCGTCAATGTAGTTTGTTTTTTTCTCGACACCCTTAAATTTATGAAGAGATAAGATAACGTTAACTTAATATCACGTACAAAATGTTAACGCAAACTAATTTTGATGATATTGGAAAAAATTTGGGGCTGAATTTGAAGTTATTCTCACGCACCGATCGGCCCATGTGCGTAATTGGTTAGGTATAATGGCGCACTTTTGCACGGTTAATAAGATATAGAGCATGGCCGCAACGCGACGTAGCTCGGCTTCGGCAAATAGTAGTCGGGTAATGGCGGGATTTCCTTTTTATCGAATCAAACTGCTTGGTATTTTATTCCAACTAGTTGGTTTCCGCTCTGAACGAAGGCAGCAATCTTGGATCAGTAAGAAGGTCGTCCTATAAGACTATGGGGCAGTTGCCCCAACAATCGTGTTTTCATCCTGATTCATCGCGAGCAGGACTTCTCTTGCGACACCTATCGCGTAATCGATATCCTCTTGCGTGTGGGCCGCCGAGATGTACCAGATTCCACGGCCGATCAACCGAACGCCGCGATCCAGCATTCCTTTCACGAACTCCGCGTATTTAGCGGCATCGCATTTCAAACAATCACGATAATTGGTCAATCTCTCAAGGTCGGTAAACGATGCGTGGATCATCGGCCCAGGGCCGCTGACCAGAATTGCGTGGCCCGATTCGGCGGCGGCAAACATCAATCCTTCTTTTAGTCGTTTGCCAAGATCTTGTAGGCGCACATATAGCCCGGGAGTCGACTCGAGCACATGTACTGTTGCTGCGGCAGCGGCGATCGAAGGATTATTGCTGTTGTAAGTTCCAGCATGCATCACGGTGCCATTAGCGACGAAATCCATAAATCTTTGTTTGCCGGCGAGGAAGCTGATCGGGAAACCGGAAGCCATCGCCTTCCCGAAAGTGGCAAGGTCGGGCACCACCCCGTAGTACTCCTGAGCACCGCCGAGGCCAATTCGAAATCCGGTGATTATTTCATCGAAGATAAGCAACGCACCATGTTTGTCGCAAAGATCTCGAAGGCCCAGGAGGAAACCTGGAAGCGGTTCGATACAACCGTTGTTGCACATCACCGGCTCCGTCAGCACTGCCGCGATATCACTGCCATGTGTTTCAAAAGCATTTTCGAGGGCGGCAAGATCGTTCCATGGCATGATAACGATCTCGTCCAGAACCAGGTGCGATTGCCCCCGGGTTTCAAGGACTTTTTCCGGCGATGTAAATTCACCTGCATCGTCGATCGATGGATGTTGGCTTATCAGTACATTGTCGAACCATCCATGGTACTGCCCTTCAAATTTGATATATTTCTTCCGCCCTGTGAAGCCTCGTGCCAATCGTAAAGCGGCCTGAACCGACTCTGAGCCACTGTTACTAAACCGGATCAACTCGGCACAAGGGATCAAGCTCTGAAGTTTTTCGGCGAGATCAAGTTCCAATTCGTGCTGCCCGGCAAAGAGCTGCCCAAGTGCCGTTTCTTCTGCTACCGTTTTAAGCACATGCGGATGCGAATGCCCGAGTATCATCGGTCCCTGGCTGAGTGTAAAATCGAGGTATTCATTCCCCTAAAGGTCATAAATTCAGTTTCTCGATCTCGAGGCTGCTGCGGCATTCCACGGGCAGCCAGTCAAGGCTTTCCTCGGTTGACGCAGCAGGATTATATTCAAGTCCGACATACCCGTCATAGCCTGAGTTTTCGATTGCCTCAAAAACATGGAGATAATTTATCTCGCCGGTGCCAGGCTGTCGGCGGGCCGGAGAATCGGCTATTTGAATATGCCCGATGCTTGCAATGTTCTCCCGAATAATCTCGGAGAGATTACCTTCCATACGCTGCATGTGGTAGATGTCATATAGATACTTCAAATTAGGTGCTCCGACCGAATCGAGAAAGGCTAGCGTGTCGTGCGTATTAGTAAACGGATATAGTTTATTGTCCCAACCGTTTATTGCTTCTACCAAAACCGTTATTCCGGCGTCGGCGGCCTGCTCGCAAACCCACCGAAGATTTTCACGAATTGTATCCATCTGACCATTACGTTCAATGTTAGGTTTCAGGTTACCAGCCAAGGCCGTAAGCTTCGAGCAACCGACCTTATAAGCCAGTTCGAGAGCAACGGGAACATTAGCACGCATTTCAGCCTGTCTGCCCGGATCGCTCAAGAGTCCGCGATCACCTGCAGCCATATCTCCGGCGTCAAAATTGAATGCGGCAACCTCAACCTCCGCGTCGCGAATTCGCCCGGCAATGTCTCCCGGCGTTTCATCACGATTCCAATAAAACTCTACCGACGTAAATCCGAGCCGCTTCGCCTGATCAAATCGGTCGAGAAACGGATATTCCTTAAGGAGTACCGAAACATTAATATCTATGTTTATCATACGAAACTTCTAGAATCCGACGTCAGGTATCCAGCGGCCAAACCAATAATTGCCAAACCGTTTCAAAGGAACGAATTTTGGTTTCGGTCGGTCGTTTAGTTCCATATCAGCGAGATCATCAACATGGCCGAGCCGCGAAGCAAGCGGAAAATATGTTCGGCCGGCACTCGTGTATGTCTTACGGGCCGTCCCCTGACTCGGGCCAGGGTTGTAAAAATCCGTTGAGCTCGGATCCCAAAAGATCATCCCGGCAGAGCCGCCTTTGTAATATTTCTGTGCCTGCACCAAAGCCTGTTTGGGTGAAGGAAGTTTCCACCCGAGCATCATCGGATAAACGCCTACATCCGTTCCTTTGGTTATGCGATAGAACCATTCCATTTCCATCGGTTTACGGGTATCGGTATGGAAGGCAGCGGGGAAAATGCCGATCTTATTTATCAAGCCCTCTTTCACCCATCGTTCAACGTCAAGACCGTACTTAACATTGTCTGCTTCGTTGTGTACGACCGAGGTCGTGAGTTGGTATCTTTCCTTTCGGCCCTGTTCCTTTTGCACATCATCGAGCAGCTTGCGGACATCACGCATAAAGCCTGTCATTATCTCTCCGCGAAGCTCATAAAGTCGCGGATCGTTTTCGGGTACTTTCTTTGCGTCCTCGCCATATTTTTCGCGGAACCGATTACTGAATGCATCTTCCCAAAGTATCAGCGGCAAACCACGAAAATAGATGATTTCTATTCCATCCGGCTGGTATGCCAACACCTCGCGAAGAATGCCGTAAATGTGCTGCCGCACCTCAGGCACGGCATAACTTATCCGCATTACGGGGGTTCCGTCGCGGTCGTAAGCTCTCCATTCCGGGTGGTCACGATAAAACCGCGAACTAAAATAATCTTCGAACGCGGGCGGAGCTTGCCATGCTTGAGCGCGAAACCCGATCAGTATCTTCTTGTCCATCGACCGGGCCGCCTCGATCGCCAACTTTGTATGATCTTCACCGTTTTCGATAAATTTCTGGATCGACTGGGTAACATAGCCATCGCCCGTACGGGACGGATTGTTCGTCAATTCACCCGGGATCGTACCAATCTTTGATTTGTAATTGACCAGATCGCCGCCGATGATCTGCCAGTAGATGGTCCCGAAATCGGAATCGCGAAGATGTTCAAAATCTTCCAGGAATTCTTCTTTGGTGGTTGGGAAATTCTGGTTTACCCAGCTAAAAGCGTCTAGCGTTGCGATCAGTTTCTTTGTTTCTTTTTGCTTTCGGTCCTGCTGTATCCACGCGACCTCTTTTTCGGTTAGCGGGACCAGTTTTATGTACATCACTACCGTATGACGGGGATTGTTATGCGGACGCAGATCCATCATGGCCTTCATGCGCATTTGAGCGATCTCCAGATTCTGCCCCGTCAGGTCTGCCGCTTTAAAGAAAACCTCTTCAATATCATCCCGAGCCGCCGCGTAGCCGCGATGCTGATAGGTAACGTCATTTGAAAGTTTCAGCCTAACCTCATTTCCCTGTCCGAACGCAAATCTGCCAACACCGCCGAGTCCCGCATAAACGGCATACCATCCCTTTACATTCAAAGGCAGGGTGACAGCAGGCGCACCTGTATCCGGCGTACATGCGATTCCGTTACCTTTAAGGCCGTCCATCGTTTCATATTCCAGAACTTTCCATTGACGCTGCGTCCGGATCTCTTTGGTTAAAGCGCTCCCCGGCGTCACCTTTGCCATATCCGAGATTATTATTGCCTCACTCGACCGTTCCCAACGGTCACTCTCGAAGGCAACGTTCTGTCCGGTGACAATACCCGCAAAAATAAAAAGAGTACCAATCCATAAAGAAACTCGTATGCGTAAAAGGAGTGTGTTATGAGCCATATTGGTTTTTTTGAAAACAACTTTCATACATGGACGCGAGAATGCCATTGCTTTTTTTGAAGCTATTCGACAGGCCATTCCGGGACTTAGAAAATCTCTAGTAAGACTATTCCGAGTTTTAATCACCTGCCTAACACCTGATTAAGAGTCATTCCACATGATGAGTTACTCGGAATATTTCCGAATTTTGCTCTCCGGATTTTACCCTCGTTGTTAGTTTGGAATGCGATTAATGGAAATCGTGACTTCACGAATTATAGAATGCACGTCGGTTGATGTATATATGGTTTTCAGGTAAAGTTCGATTATAGTTCAGCCGGCTGAACCGGGTGATGCGTCACAAAGCTAACAAATGTATGCCGGAGGCAGCTAAAATGCAAAGATTTCCAACGTCCAACCCACGCACAAAATCGGTTCCCGCAATCGAAAAAGGAATGCTGATCCTGGAAAAACTCGCTACATCGCAAAATGGTTTGGGCCTAGCCGAACTGACTCGCGAACTGGGCATGGCAAAGAGTTCAACCTACGGTTTGCTGCTGACATTGGAGCGGCTCGGCTACCTCCACAGAAATGGCAGCACGGGACGCTATATGTTTGGGATGAAAATATTATCGCTTGCGAATATGGCAATGAACGGGCTGAATCTACGCAAGCTCTCGACCCCTCATATCCGGGCATTGATGAATAAGACAAAACTGACGGTCCACCTCAGCATACAGGAACAAAACGAGGCCGTGATAATTGAAAAGGCCGATTCGCCCTACACGCCAAAGGTGGAAACGTGGGTAGGCAAGCGAATGGGCATACATTGTACCGCCGCTGGAAAGGCCCTTCTTAGTGATTGGCCCGAAGAATTGCTCGACCGCTTGATTCGGCATGGCCTGCCCCGATATAACGACAACACGATAATCTCACCTAAGAAACTTAAAAAAGAACTCGACCAGGTACGGAAACAGGGATTTTCGGTGGACGATGAAGAGGAAACGATAGGTTCCCGCTGTATCGGAGCACCGATCAGAGATCAAGGCGGACGGGTTGTCGCAGCTGTAAGTGTTGCCGGCTATAAACAGCAGATACATCACGAAACATTTCAGATGCTTGTAAAAAATGTGCAGGAAACCGCATCCGAGATCTCCAACGATCTGTGTCAGGAGGTTGAAACCACAGAATTCAATTAGCTCATGTCGGATGACAGCAACGCTATTGTACGTAAAGACGTTAGGCGGCGTAGCCAAGGGGTAAGGCAGAGGTCTGCAAAGTCCGCAAATACACTTTTCACCAGTTATCACTATAAATTTCTTCGAGTTCCGCGACAGATTTGTACCAATAAATTCATCTCTAGCTAACGTGTGCGTAACGTGTGAGTTCTATTCTCACCTTTCGTTCAATTCCAGATTTGATATTGAGACTGTAAGCATATCTGTGTTGGAAAACGCAAATAGTAGAAGTGCGCTCGTAAATCGCTTCTTTCAAGAGAACTATGAGACGCTGCAGCGTTGGGCTCTTCAGATCACGGCGTTCGATCGTGGTTTGGCGGAGGACATATTGCATGATGCGTTTCTACGTTTTCACAAAGGCCCGGGGATCGGGACCGATGACGTTCGAAATATAGACGGGTATATCTACACGGCGCTCAGAAATTCTTACCGGTCGCATATTAGAAAACATAGTCGTCGCTGTTCTCTCCATCTTTCGATCTACGATCTCGAGATATCGGCTCCTCAATTGCTCTCAGACGACCCATCGATCTACATACGAACGAAGGAAGACCTGAGAGCGATCTGCGAATTTGCCTGCAAGAGGAAGGCGAAATCCATCGCAGCGAGCATATTGATCCTTCGTTTTTTTCACGGCTACTATCCTGGCGAAATTTCGCGGCTGCTGAACAGATCGAGAAATGCCGTCGAAACGCGACTTCTTCGGATCAGACGAGAGGCTTTGGAGCATTTGTCCGGCGAGACAAAAGAAGGACTAGAAACAGGCTCAGTATTTCTCTCGGTCTCTGCCCCTGCACGGATAAACCACGACTTAATCGCAGAACTTCAACGAAAAATATTTGAGAGCGTCGCGGGAGAGTGCATCCGGCCCGAGCATTTAAAGCGTTTGTACCGCAAAGATGCCCCGGGGCCAGACCGTGACGAGATCAGTCACATGATCAGCTGCGAAAAATGTCTCGACAGCATAAGCAAAATGCTTCGAATGCCCGGCCTGCTAGACAGGCATCCCTTTGACGCCATGGGACCACAGAATACGGTTGATTCAATGGAGATCGGAAAAGGTTTTGTCGCGCTTGCGATTGCGGGCCAGTTGGTTACATCGCTCTTAACTATTTGTGAAAACTTTGCGCAAGTAATCAGTTGATCGACCTCTCGAGCGTCAAGCATTGTGAATAGACATTTTTTCGCTTGAGGATCGGAAACAGCCGCTGATGAGAGGCGTCGAAATTTTCTTTGAAATAGTTGGACATCCGAGCCGGGCGGTTTAGATCAAAAGATAGTTTCGAGATTGAAACTTGTAGCCGTCCCAGCCAGATTTTTGTATTTCAAGCAGACGCATTGCAGACATAACTGAATAGAAATACCAAGCCAATTTTTGAGAAGCGTTTCTCGAATTGGCCAGACCAACTGAATTCTCTCTAACTATTTTTTGGCTGTCGGTTGCGAACCGGCACGGAAGTCTAACGCCATTTGTTTTACCAAAGTGGCCCGAACAATAACTGTACAAAAGTTCAGGAGTAAAAAAGGACAATGAGAAAAATACTATCGGTAATTTGTCTATACGCCATTGTGTTGACGAACGTCATCGCAGTCGGCGTTCTGACGCCAAGCGTAGCCCAAGGGCAAAATGCTCTACAAGAGCGTTTAGCCGAAGCAAGCGAGCGCGACGACAAGAAAAGCATCGATCTAGACCCTAAATACATCGAGCTTATGAAGCAAGCCTCGGAGGAAGCCAAGAAGGCTAACGAAGAGGACACTCAAGAATCGGATGGGATCAGTTCGTCTAACGGAAGACGACGCAGTGAGCATTCCAACAATACGCCGTGCCAAGCCGGCACGTTCACTTTCAGCGGCAACTCGTCACAAGACGGCCCGGATGGAAACGTCCGCACGTTTACTGTAAACGGTGTAAGGGTTGAAGCTCGAGCTTTCAGTATTCGAACAAACGGCTGGCCATTTTTGGAAAGTGCGTACTTGGGACTTTATTCAAAAGGACTGGGCGTAACCGACAGGAGCGAGGGCAATGGTTCGAGCGGCCGTTACCGCGAAGACAATGTCGGCGATCGCTTGAACCTAATCGTATTTCAGTTCAACTCGGACGTTATTGTTGACCGGGCTTACCTCAACGATATAAAAAGCGACAGCGATATTTCAGTCGTCGGTGTCGGAGATCGGACGGGCTTCGCCGAAAACAACGAGGGCGGCAGCTCAACACGTTGGGCCGATATTAACTCAGGCAATGTTGTTGTAAACAGCCTTATCGTTTCGGCTCGTGCCGACCATAGGAATGATGAATTTTTGATCAATAAATTGGGTATTACATGCGCAGGCGGTCCGACACCAACTCCGACCCCGACCCCTACGCCGACGCCAACAGCAACGCCGACCCCAACTCCAACCCCAACTCCAACTCCAACTCCAACCCCAACTCCGACACCAACACCGACGCCAAACGTTGTGCCGGATGCAGTCGATGATTCGGCAACGGTTGTCGAAGACAGCCTGAACAACATTATTGACGTGCTGGCTAACGATACAGATCCTGACGGCGGAACGCTGACGATCACGGCAGCAACCAACGGTGCAAACGGAACGGTCGTGAATAACGGCACTAATGTTAGCTACGCACCCGGATTGAATTTCAGCGGAACCGACACCTTCACCTACACCATCTCTGATGGCCAGGGTGGAAGTGATACGGCGACAGTCACCGTGACTGTAACGGATGTGCCGGATGTTGCGGTGGACCTGCTTGTTAATGAGGTCGAGATCGATCCGCCGAATCCAGTAACGCCGGCGTGTCAGTATGCGGAACTTCGCGGAGCACCGGGCTATACGGCACCGGCGGAAGCCAAGTTTGTCGCGATCAACGGCGAAGCAGGAAGCTTCGGCGATATATTCCTGATCGCCAACCTTGGCGGCGTAACGGTCGGGCCGAACGGAACGATCACCGTCATCAACGATGTCGAGCTTTGCCAAAACCGTACATTCCCGGCGGGTACAACTCAGGTCTTTGTGACGAACTTCTCCGGTCTGGGAGAAAATCAGGCGAGAACGTTCGCAGTGATCAGCACCGCCAGCCTGCTTGTCGAGGGAACGGACATCGATGCGAATAACGATCGCGTTATCGATCCGAATTTTAACCTCACGGTGGTTGACGGTTTCGCATTCACGGTCAACAGCGACTTGCAGGCCGCATATGCACCGATCCTATACAACTCGGCAACGGCAACCGGCGATATCGAACTGCCGGATGCAGCAACCCGCTTCCTCGGAGACACGACGCCGATGAGTGCGGCCGCATGGTACTTCGGCGAACTTGCCGACTCACCGGACGAAACGACCGTCTATCAGGGAGAACCGCAGAGTGCCAACTTCCCGGTCGGCGGACGCCTGACACCCGGCGACCAGAACACCCTGTTTGTTGCGCCGACACCGACACCGACACCGACACCGACGCCGAACGCTGCACCGGATGCAGTCGATGATTCTGCGACAGTCCTTGAAGACAGCAGCAATAACCTGATTGATGTTCTCGCCAACGATACCGATCCGGACGGCGGAACGCTGACGATCACTGCTGCAACCAGCGGATCTAATGGAGTTGTCGTAAACAACGGTACAAATGTCGCTTACACTCCGAATCCCGACTTCTTCGGAACGGATACATTCACCTACACCATTTCTGATGGACAGGGCGGATCGGATACGGCTACGGTGACAGTCACGGTAACGGATGTTCCGGAACCGACACCGACACCTACACCAACTCCGACGCCTACTCCGACTCCGAACACAGCACCGGACGCGGTGGACGATACTGCAACAGTTGCGGAGGACAGCGGCGCTAACGCGATCGATGTTCTAGCAAACGACACCGATGTTGACGGCGATACGCTCAACGTAACGGCGGTCACACAAGGTGCCAACGGTTCTGTGACCTTCACGGCAACAGGTGTGAGTTATTCGCCAGCGGCTAACTTTAACGGCAGCGATTCGTTTACGTACACGATAAGCGACGGCAACGGCGGCAGTGATACCGCAACAGTTAACGTCACGGTGACCGCAGTTAACGACGCACCTGATGCAGTGGACGACTCAGCGACAGTGACTGAAGACAGCGGCCCGAACGCGATCAATGTTCTGGCAAACGATACGGACGGTGATGGCGACACGCTGACGGTAACTGCGGTGACGCAGGGAGCCAATGGCAGCGTGACATTTACCGCAACGGGCGTGAGCTACGCACCGAACGCGAACTTCTTTGGTTCTGACAGCTTTATCTACACGATCTCGGACGGCAACGGAGGAACCGATACCGCAACAGTCAATGTTACGGTCACGGATTCGCCGGATGTCGCTCTGCTGCTCAATGAGGTAGAGGCCGATGCGCCGAATCCGGCGTCTGAGGCTTGTCAGTACGTTGAGCTTAGCGGTGAACCGGGCGACGTCGTTCCGGCTGGCACATGGTTCTTCTCGGTCAACGGTGAATCAGCCAGCTTTGGCGACATCGTTTTCCCGGTCGATCTTAGCGGACAAGTGGTCGGCTCGAACGGAACGATCACGATCGTTAACGATATCGGAGAAACTTGCGGAACACGATCATTCCCGGCGGGAACAACGATAATTGCGGTCAATTCCTTTGGCGGAGCGATCGTCCGAACGGGTGCTTCATCACATCTGTTGATAAGTTCGCCGAACTCGTTCTCCGAAGGTGACGATATCGACATCGGTGACGACCGCGTCATCGACGCATCGAGGAACATCACGATCATCGACGGTGTCGGATACACCATCAATGTTGATTTCCAGCACAGTTACGCGCCGCTTCTTTATAACGCGGCAACACAGGGCGGCGGATCGATCGAGCTTCCGGATGCGGTGACGCGATTCGTGGCTGATTCGACTCCGTTAAGTGCGGCAGCGTGGTATTTCGGAGAGTTGGCATCATCACCTGACGACAACACTGTTTACTCCGGAGCACCGCAAAGTACGAACTTCCCGGCTGGTGGCCGCTTGACGCCCGGCGATCAGAACACTCTGACACCGGCCAATGTTGCTCCTGATGCTGTTGACGACGCAGCGACAGTTGACGAGGACAGCGTTGCGAACGTGATCAACGTACTTGCCAACGACACCGATGCAAACGGCGACACGCTGACGGTAACAGCAGTTACACAAGGTGCAAGCGGATCTGTTGCCAACAATGGAAACAATGTTGGCTATACGCCAGCCGCTAACTTTAACGGCACCGATTCATTCACCTACACGATAAGTGACGGGAACGGCGGCACCGATACCGCAACCGTTAATGTCACCGTGAATGCGGTAAACGATCCCCCGGTCGCTAACCCCGACGTAGCGACCGTTGATGAAGATACGACGAACAACTTGATCAATGTTCTCGCCAACGATACGGATGGCGGCGATGGTGGTCCGCTAACGGTAACTGCGGTAACGCAGGGCGCCAACGGCAGCGTTGCATTTACGGCTGGAAATGTCAGCTATACGCCCGCTCCGAACTTTTTCGGAACGGACAATTTCACCTACACGGTTTCCGACGGCGGTGCAACCGCGATCGGAACTGTGACGGTGACCGTGAACGACATTCCTGAAGGACCGTCGGTTGCACTCGTTCTCAACGAGATCGAGTTCGACGCACCTAACGCAGCATCCGAAGCCTGTCAGTACGTCGAATTTCGCGGTGAACCGGGCTATGTGGTCCCGGCGGGCACATGGTTCTTTTCTCTTAACGGAGAATCGGCCAGCTTTGGCGATATAACCTTCCCGGTCGATCTGAGCGGCGTGGTTGTTGGCCCAAACGGAACGATCACAGTCTTCAACGACATCGGAGAAACGTGTGGAACACGAACCTTCCCAGCAGGAACTACGCTGGTGGCCACTACGGCCTTTGGCGGAGCGATTCTGCGAACCGGTGCCGCCTCACACGTTCTTATCAGCTCACCGAACTCGTTCTCAGAGGGCGATGACATTGACCTGGGTGACGACCGCGTCATCGATGCAGTGCACAATATCACGATCATCGACGGTATCGGATTCACCATCAACGTTGATTTCCAACACAGTTACGCGCCGCTTCTTTATAACGCGGCAACACAGGGCGGCGGATCGATCGAGCTTCCCGATGCAGCGACGCGGTTTAGTTCAAATACGACGCCGCTCAGCGTGGCTGCGTGGTATTTCGGAGAGTTGGCATCATCATCTGACGATTCCACCGTTTACTCCGGCGCACCGCAAAGCTCAAACTTCCCGGTAGGCGGAGCCCTTACACCGGGCGCTCCGAATCTTCCGTAGGATTTTTCTTAACTTGGGTGTGTGTTCCGATCGGGGCACACACCCAAATCCTTGAATGTACTTAGAAACAAAGCCCTTTTTGCGGTTTTGGAACTTTAGAAATTAAAAACAGAAAAAAGAGGAAAAATGAAAAACACTTTCAGAGTCTTAACGTGCATGATCGCGATGCTCAGCTTGGGTACGGCGATCTTTGGACAAAACTTTGCTTACTCGATCACAGACAATAACCAGGATGCTTCCAGCAGACGTCAGCAGATGTACCGCATCAACGTCAGCAACGGCGAAACGACGTATCTTGGCGACATGGTCAGCAGCAGCGGCCAGCGTATCATTCGCGAATACGAAGGCATCGCATCGATCGGCAGCACCGTTTACGGTGTTGCGGAATTTGCGGGCGCGACTGGCGGCGGCGTTGACTGCAACCTTGGCGACGACCCGGTAACCGGTCTTTCAAGCGACCTTCGCGTTCTTCGTGTCGGCCCGGTGCAAACCATTCCCGATGCAGGCAATCCGACGCCGGCACAGGTAAGCGGACCGAACGGCCTGAACACGGTGCTCGGCCCGCAGATCGGCGAAACTTGCATTAACCTGACTGATGGCGGAACCGAAGCCGGTATGGGATACAATGCGCTTGACGGTTTCTTCTACTCGATCTCGAGCGACGATCTGTTCCCCGCGACGGGAACACGCTCGCGTCTCTATCGCATCAGCCCGAGCACTGGCTTGGCTACTTTCATAGCCAACATCACCAACCCGGGATTCGTGGCTGGTCAGCCAACCGGCGACGAGTTTCCGTATCTCGATGGATTTACGGTTTTCCCGTCAGGCGTCGCTTACGCAACCGAAGCACGATTCAGCATCGACCCTAACGCTGCCGACCCGGACAACCGGGATGCAGGTGGTCTGTACCAGATCAATCTGACGAACGGGAATGCATCGCTGGTCAAATATCTTTTCCCGACAGACTTGAACATCGACACGGGTCTTGCCAGCCGCGGCTCGAACTCGCTGTTCATTCTTAACGAGCGTGGAATCATCTACCAGACAACAACGGCTCCCGGAACCGCTGTTTCAGGTGGAACCGCAATGAGAACGACTGGTGCAACGAGCGGTGCGGGCGGCGGTGCTGCCGGCCTGCGTATCGCTGGATGTCGCGGTGCGGTTACGACAACCCCGGAATTCGAACCAGCAGGCCCGAGCGTTGGCGGATGTCGCGATTTCGAAGGCTTTGACATTCCTGTTCCGGCCTTTAACTAACTTGTTGGGATCTACTCCCGAATTGATGCACCAGGGCAGAATTTCTGCTCTGGTGCTTTTTCCGAAATGAAATAGTTCGGTCGGGCGCGTTAAATCGATGTTTCATCGAAAATCAAGCCAAAATCGCGATCTCATAAGTGCTACTAAACAAACGAGAAAAGACACTATCTCAGCTGATCTTAAATTATTGTTAACTCATTGAAAATAAAGGACTAGAGGTGTAGCATCTCAACTTTCATACTTGAAATTTCGGTAAATGGGTCAGTTTCAATAGACAATCGGTAACGCGTTTCGCTCTGTCTCGCAATTATTCAGACAAACTGGGCCATTTTTATATAAAACATGCGTAGATCTATATGAAAAGGAGTCATTTTTATATAAAACTGAGCCAGTTTCATATAAAACAAGCCAATTTAATATAAAACGAAGCCAATTTAATATGAAACGAAGCCAATTTAATATGAAAACAGACCAAATCTATATGAAAACGGACCAAATTCATATGAAAAACGGTCCAAATTTATGAAAATTAAGACCAAATATATAAATCTAAGGTCAAAATTTTTCAAACTGATCCATTACCGAAATTTCTTCGCGCGTCCGCAGTCCTTTTTGGTTGTATTTATCGCGCGAAATCGAACGTGAGGAATCAAATGTTTACTCCAATTAACCAATCGAAGCACTCATATTTTGCCGCAATCATATTTGCTTTAATTTTTTCGATCAGCCTGAACGCACAGCAGTCGGACAACGGTTCTCTGACTGGTACAGTTTCGGATCAGAACGGTCAGGTTGTAGTGGGCGCATCTGTCGAGATCGTTAGTGTCAATACGGGCTCGAAACGTCAGGCGACGACAAATAAAGAGGGACGTTGGAACGCCAACGCTTTGGCCGCTGGGAGCTACGAAATTACGGTGACCGCGACCGGTTTCGAGGTCAAGAAAGAAATCGCGTCCGTCTCGGTAAGTGTTCAAACGCCAGTGGATATTGTTCTCGGCGTAGCTGGTGTGCAGAGCGAATCAGTTACGATCGTGGTTGATGATTCGACGAGTGGTGTAAGCACGGGATCACCCGGGGAGATTGGATCGAATATTTCCGGAAGAAGAATTGAACAACTTCCGGTTACCAACCGTAATGCAATTACATCAATACAGTTGAACAGTTCTGTTTCAGGGGACATTGGAGATCCGTCCGGCAACAGCGGTGGGAATCCGGAAGTTTCTGTCTTGGGGCAGAGGCCAACGAGCGTCGCACTGGCTGTTGACGGCATTGACGCGACTAATCTTGTTGGTACCGGTTCGTTAACCGAAAACATTTCGCCAGCGCCGGAGTTTGTGCAAGAAGTTAAACTTCTCGTCGGCAATTATGACTCGTCGCTTGGCAGAACCGGTGGCGGCAATGTTCAGCTTGTAACAAGGCGGGGAGGACAAAAGCTGTCTGGAACCGCATTTGCCTACGTCCAGAACGAAGTCTTCAATGCAAACGATTTTTTCTTTAATCGGGATGGTATCGACCGTCAGCAGGCGCGGAGATTCGAGGGTGGTTTTTCGCTCGGCGGGCAGCTCATAAAAGAACGGCTGTTCTTCTTCGGCGGCTACCAAAGAACCGATGCGAAGACGGCATATGTCGCGACGGCACAAAGTTACTCGGTATTGCCCGAGGCCCTTGCATTTATCACCGACCGTACCGCTCTTGGTATTAGAAATGGCTTCGGTATCGCACGCGGAGATAACCCTGGCGGCATCCCTAATCCAAATACCCCTGGACAAGGCTATTTTGCTCCAGGCTGTGTACGTTCTCAGGTTTATGTGCCACAGATACCTGTTCCCTCGCCCCCAACTCTTAACATTTGTATAAATACTTTGAGCCCCTTCTATCGTTTGCTGGTTACGCGGAATCCGATAACGGGAGATTTTGTCATACCGACGCTTCGTCCAGGATACCAACCGTTATACGCCGATCCGGTCAACAATCTTTATTTCGACGATCCGATTGCCAATGGGTATCCGAACGGCTTTCCCATTACGGATACCGGAAGAGAAAGTCAGTTTGGCGGAAACAACCCGCTTGTACGGCAGCGAAATGCCTCGCCAGCAGCATTCGAACAAGATCAATTCATTACGCGCTTTGACCTCAATGTGCTTAAGGGCGACGACCAAGGGAATAACATCAACACTTTAGGGGCAACATTCTTTTTCGCCAACTTCCCAGCTACAGAACCATTTTCAGACAGCACGATGGTTTCGCCGTTTCCTCTTGTCAAGAATGATCGCAACCGTACCCTTTCACTGACTGATACGCATATCTTCAATGACAAGCTGATCAACGAGGCTCGGTTCGGCTATTATTCGCTGGACAACTCACGGGAACTCGATGCTAGGATGTTGATTCCTGAGTTAACAAACACCGGCCTCGGTATTCCGAATCCAGCTTCTGTTTTTGCGCCCGGAGCGCCTAGCGAACGGTGTGCTCGACAAGCCGGGCGTGGCAATTTGCAGGATTTCTCGGTATGTGCGCCGAACGACATATTTAACCGTCGTAAACAGATAACCCTGACCTTTGCAAATAACGTTACATACACCAGTGATCCGCACACGTTTAGGTTCGGCGTTGAATACAAACGTAATGCCTTCGATACTAATCTACCGGAAGAGCAGGGCGTCGAATTTGAAAATAATGATAACTTTGGTGAGCAGCTTGTCGGTTATGTCAGCGAAGCGGATACGGCCTTTGGCATTACGGACAAGCAGTTTCGTTTTAACGACCTGTCATTTTACGTTACCGATGATTGGAAAGTTACAAGTCGGTTGAAGCTGAGCCTTGGGGTGCGCTGGGATTGGTTCGGCCGGCCTACGGAGAAGAACGGACAGTTTAGCAATTTCGACCCCTCATTATTGACTAACCCTGACGACCCGCGACCTGGATTCTTACTTCCCTCGAACGCCGGTAACACCGGTTTCAACGCTATCGACGCTGCCCTCCCGACGATCAGCAGTTCAGGCAATAAGCACACATTGAATGGCCAGGATCTAAACAATTTTGCTCCACGTGTCGGTTTCTCTTTTGCTCCTTTCAAGAATGGCAGAACGGTTGTCAGTGGCGGATACGGTATTTTCTACGACCGTCCATCCGCCTCATTTATAAATACCGTTTACAGTAACTATCCATACCTTCGCGAGATTGAGGAGCGAAATGAAGGTATTCCTTACGCATCGCCTTTCAATCTATTGTTTCGCAATCAATCGGCAAACCGCCCGATAAGCGATTATCTTCCTTTCCGAGTAGATATGGTTCAGGCAGGCGGCAATGGTTCACCATACTTTCTATTTGACAACACCCAGCCCACCGGTTTTGATTTCGCCGAGCCGCTCGAGTTGAGGGCGGTTGACCGCAATTTGAAGACGCCACTCGTGCAGCAGTGGAATTTGGGGATTCAACACCAGTTCGGCGCGGATTGGGCTGTCGAGGCGCGCTACGTCGGCACGAAAGGACAGCAATTGCTCTTGGCGGTAGGTTTGAACCAGCCGTACGATCTCAACGATCCAAACACACCGGACTACATATTTAGACGGCTCAACGAAGCGTATGTTCGAGGGGGCAGCACTCAAGGTCAATTAAGAACAGGCGCAGCCAGCGAACGTCAACGCGGTTGCGGAATCGCCTTCGGTAATTCAGCTTCGGGCGGATCCGGGTCCCCTCCCGGAGGAACCGGTCCGCAATGTACCGGACTCGTAGGCGTCGCCCTAAATTATAACATTGACGTGGTAGGCTCTTTTCTCGGCGCACCGAACGAAATTTTGGCTGCAGAACTACGCGTTCCATATCTCGGCCTCGATCCGACAGATTCCGTAATGCTTCAGTCACGCGGATACTCACAATACCATGCGGGACAATTGAACGTCAGCCGCCGTCTAACAAAGAGTTATGCCTTAAATCTGTCCTACACCTATTCAAACTCTATCGATATAGGCTCGACCGATCCCGGCAGCACTTCGGCATCCGGCCGGCCTGACACCGCCAATCTCGGATTAGTTGTTCAGGGTGATCAGCGGAATATTAATACCAACCGCTCACGTTCCGACTTTGATCGCCGTCACCGTTTCGCAGGAAGTTTTATCTGGGAACTGCCATACAACAAATCGAACAACAAGTTTCTCAACGGCTGGCAGCTTTCCGGGTTTGCTCAGTGGCAGTCGGGGTCGCCTTTCTCCATATTTGCCACGGACGTAGAGCCTATTGTTTTTAGTGACGGATCAGGTTTGGATGGTTCTTTTGACGGTATCTACAATATCCAAGCCTTGTTCAGAGATCCGAACAGACCCGGATTTAATATCCCAACCAGAAGAATTGTATTCAACGTTGGACGAGCGAGCGGTGTCCTGTATGACGCCGCTTTCGGACGGCCAAGCGTGATAAGTCTCGAATTGCTTCGACAGCGAAACTGTTCTGATATTACGCGGTGTTACTTCAATACGAGTCAAAGATCAGTGCCGTACACTATTCTCCGAAATGGAGTCTCGATAGTTGTTCCACCCGATCCGAATGCAGCCCTGTTTGCACCTGGCGATGGTGGATTTGGAAACTTGGGACGGAATGTACTTACCGGGCCTTCACAAAAACGTTTTGACATCAGTTTGCAAAAATCGACCAAGCTCTCCGAGCGTATTTCACTCGAGTTGAAGTGGGACATCTTTAACGTATTCAATTTAGTGAATTTTGCCAATCCGAACGGAGATCTGACAGACGAAACCGATTTTGGACAGATCACACGGACGGTTGGTGCTCCGCGGGTGATGCAGTTTGGGGCGAAGTTGAGGTTTTAAAGTCATGTCGAGAAAGGTCGTTTTTATAGTTGCAATTCTGGCGGTTCTTGGCGGCGGCGTTTATGCGTTGACGAGGGTCATTGAGCAAAGGACCAAGGCGGCAAAAATCGAGTCGGAGATCCTTCACGGACTGTCGCAGGAGGATGTGATCCTGCTTCTTGAGAATCAGCAATTGGTTGATCCGAGCAAGACCGCCTCAGTCGTAGCGACTGCTGAATCTCGGCAGGCATTTCTAAAAGGTCTGCGTGAATATTTGTCGCTCGCCGCTCGTGCCCGCCGTGAAGGCGTGACCGAGGATGCCAATGTTAAAGCCACTCTTGAGTACAAAGAGGACGGCCTGCTCTCGAGCCTATATCTCAACAAACTGGACAACGATCAGGGATCTTTTTATCAAATATCCAAGGAGCAGTTCGAAGCGTTTTGGGCTGACGCGGCAAATCAAAGCCGGTTCGATCTTGAGATGGGCGCGATCAAAGCGATCCAAATAAAGGTTGCCGAAAGCACGGGCAATCCATTTGCATCTCCGGTGCTCGAAGGCGAAGCAAAGGAAAAGAATCGCGAAAATTGGGCAAAGATGAAGATCGTCGCCGCGATAGCGAGAGCGGACGAGGCGTTTATCAATCAACGGGCCGTTCAGCTCCGTCTGAAAGTGGCTGAGGCCGGAACTCTTTCGGCCAGCTACCTTAACAAACATTGGGCGGAAAAAATTCGCGTGACAGATCGCGAGATCGCTGAGTTTCTCGGTACTCATCCCGAGTACGATGTTGCCGCAAAACGCGAGCGTAGCCGTGCGGTGCTGGGCCGTGTTCTCGCTGGCGAGGATATTGCCGCACTCGCCAAAGAGTTTAGCGAGGATCGTTCGACAAAGAGCAGCGCCGGTCTTTACCAGGATATGGACAAAGGCCTGCTATGGCCCGAGGTTGAAAAGGCAGCGATGGCGTTGGAGAAAGGACAGATCGCTCATAACCTTGTCGAAACAAAGGACGGTTTTCACATTGTCCAGCTTGTCGATAAAAAAGCGGCAAAGGACGAGGACGGTAATGACACCCTGAAATTGAGCATTCGTCACATTCTGTTTCAAAGGCGGTTCGAAGAGCCGGGAAACAAAAACCCGGATGTTCCGCCGCCATTTCTGACTCCTCAGGAAATTGCCGAAGCGGCAGTTCGAATTTCAAAACGGCAGCAATTTGTAGATGGGATCGTGGCAACTGAGCAGGTTCAACTGCCCGACGATTTTCCGTTTGAAATGACGGAAGAATTGAAAAACAGCGGTATGCGTATCGAGAACATGATCGATCAGATCGAGGCCGAGGAAAAAGAAGCTCGAAAACAGCAACAGAAAACTAAGTGACCATTTAATCAAGGGCAGTCTCCGGCTGCTCTTGCTGAAAATAATAGGGGATTTAATTATGAAGAGATTTAGAATTTTTACTGGACTATCTGCAGTCTTTATTTTTTTGATCGTGGGATCGACTCACGGCCAGGGACTTTTATTGAACGAGGTCGAATTTGACGCTCCGAACGATGCTAACGAATCGTGTCAATATGTCGAAGTACGCGGAACGCCCGGGGCGACGGTTCCGGCAGGAGTGCAATTTATTTCTGTCAACGGTGATTCGGGTAGTTTCGGAGATATCTTACAGCCGACCAGTCTCGGCGGCCGCGTTGTCGGCGCAAACGGCACCATAACGATCATAAACGACGTTGAGCTTTGTGACGGTCGTACGTTCCCGGCGGGGACGACTCAGGTATTTACAACTAGTTTCTCGGGGCTTGGCCTCGGTGCAGAAACGTATATGTTGATCTCGTCGCCAAACACCTTTTCCGAAGGCGATGACATAGACGCCAATAATGACCGTGTAATCGATCCATCCGCCCAAATTACGGTGATCGACGGCTTTGGCGTCACGATCAATGTCGATTTTCAGGCGACCTACGCACCCAATATCTACGATGCCGTGACGAAGGGTGGTGGATCGATCGAGCTACCTGACGCGGCAACGCGCTTTTCGAATAACAACACTCCGCTTTCGACTGCTGCCTGGTATTTTGGCGAGCTCGCATCGACACCCGATAACACAACGGTATACAGCGGCATTCCGCGGAGTGCGAATTTTCCCGTCGGCGGAGCACTTACACCTGGTGGAGCCAATGTGCCGACAATGGTAACGCCGCAAAAGGCAGTCGTCGATTTCAATGGTGACGGCCGGACCGACTACAGCATCGCGCGGCTCACGTCCAACAGCGTATTTTGGTGGTCCTCGATTAACGGCAGCGGCGAACAGCGGGTTGTCGAATGGGGTGTAACGGGCGATGTGCCGGTTCCTGAAGATTTCGACGGCGATGGTAATGACGACATCGCAGTTTGGCGGCCTGGCGCATTTTATATTCTGCAAAGCTCCGACAGCACGGTGCGTGTCGAGCAGTTTGGTGTGACTGGCGACGATCCGGCGATAGCGGGCGATTGGGATGGCGATGGCAAGGCTGACCCTGCGGTTTATCGCGATGGCGGACCGGGACAGCAGAGCACGTTTTTTTACCGCGGCAGTCAGGGAAATCCTGGCGGAGCGATTACGTTCGTACCGTGGGGAATCGGCGGCGACAAAGTCGTCAGAGGCGATTTTGACGGCGATGCAAAACAGGACGCGGCGGTCTATCGTTCGACTGACAGTATTTGGTATGTTCTTTCGAGTTCAACCCAGACCGTTTCCTATACCCCTTTTGGACTGTCGGGCGATACCCGTGTGTCAGGCGATTTTGACGGAGACGCAAAGACCGATCTCGCCGTATTTCGCGATGGCGTCTGGTACGTCCTTGGAAGTACTGATGGCCAAGTCAGATATATAAATTGGGGCCTAACAGGTGATGTGCCTGTTCCCGGCGATTACGATGGCGACGGAAAAACCGACGCCGCTATCTGGCGAAATGGAATATTTTATATTCAAAACTCGGGCGGATCTGTTTCGTATTTTAGCTGGGGAACGGCAGGCGATAATCCTATCGCATCTGTTTTCAATAACTAAGATCGGTGGTTCGTCTTTTTTGCAAAAGACTGAATTAAAAGAAGTATTTCAACGTTTTCCCGAGCCTTCTGGGATCATCAATTTTATTAAGTAAAAGAGGCTGTCTGAAAAGACGGTCTCTTTTTTTCTGCTAGTCACAAGACTAAGAATCTTGTCAAGGTACATGCTACCTGAAGCGGGCATTCCCAGGTCGATCGTGATCTTTTTCCTAAAAATTTGGGAGTGTGATTCTCCAAAGTCTTTTTTTACGCTTACCCGTAGCTGACGAAACCATCCGATTGGTAAATCGGCTCTGACCAATTGGCTAAAAAATAAAAAGCCTGGTGTGTA